>DATFHK010000020.1:0-68414 GCA_035248505.1 Gemmatimonadaceae bacterium
CATGTCGTCGATCTCGCTCGGCGTCGCCGCGCTGGTGGCGATCGATTCCTTCGCCGACAACATCACCCAGTCGGTCAAGGATCAATCGCGCGCGCTGATGGGCGGCGACGTCTCGTTCAATTCGTCGAAACCGATTCCGCCCGCCATCGATTCGATCTTTGATTCACTTTCCCGACACGGCGTGTCATTCGCGCGCGTGACCACGTTCCCGTCGATGGCCGTGGTGCCGCGCACGGCAGGAACACGCTTCGCGCAGGTGCGAGGCGTGACCGACAACTACCCGTTCTATGGCAACATCGTCACCGAGCCGGCAGGTCGGTGGCAGATGCTGCAGAATGGCGCGAACGCGATCGTCGATCCGTCGCTGCTGACGTCGCTCAACGCACACGTTGGCGATACCCTCAAGCTCGGGTTCGGCACTTTTACCATCATCGCGTCGATCAAAGACCTGCCGGGTGCAGCCGGCATCGCCGAGATGCTTGGGCCGCGCATCTTCATCCCCGCGCGATTCATCGCCGAGACACAGCTGCTCGTTTTCGGCAGCACGGCCGATCGAATCGTGCTGGCGAAGCTTCCCGCGGGGACTGATCCGGACAAGTTCGTCAAGCCAATCCGCAAACCATTTAGTCAGCAACAGATTCGCGTGCGCACGGTCACGCAGAGTGAAGCGGCGACGTCGGATGCGATCGAAAATCTCTCCAACTTCATTGGAATAGTCGGCTTGGTCGCGCTGTTGCTCGGCGGGATCGGTGTCGCCAGCGGTGTCCGCGCATTCGTGGAACGCAAGATCGACACGGTAGCGGTGATGCGGTGCCTCGGTGCGTCGAGTGGGCAAGTGTTGGCGATTTACGTCGCCCAGGCAGCGGCGATGGGACTGATTGGCGCCGCCGTCGGCGCCGCCCTCGGCGTTGCTGTTCAATTCATTCTGCCGCACGCGATGAAGGATTTCCTGCCCGTCGACGTGCACGTGTCCCTGGTACCGTCGGCGGTTTTCACGGGCTTGGCGGTGGGCGGGTGGATTGCCCTCGTGTTTGCACTGCGACCGCTGCTCGCTCTGAGGAACGTGTCGCCGCTGCAGACCTTGCGTCGTGACACCGATGCTGATGTGCTGCGCATGCGCTGGAGCGATGCGCCGCGGCTCATCGTAAATGCGGCATTGGTTCTCAGTGTGGTGGCGATTGCGCTGACGAGAGCCAATACCGCGCGCCAGGCGATCAGCATGAGTGCGGCGACGGGCGTCGCCATTCTGGCGCTCGCGGTCAGCGCCGCCGTTCTCTCGTGGGCAGCCCGCAAGGGATTGCGTACGCGATGGCCGTATGTCGTGCGTCAGGGCGTCGCCAATTTGTACCGGCCCGGTAATCAGACCCGCGCCGTCGTGCTGGCACTCGGATTCGGCGCGTTTCTCGTCAGCACGCTATACCTCGTTCAGCACAACATTCTGCGACGTTTTACGCGGGCAGAGGCCGAAGCGCGCGGCAACGTAGTGTTCTTCGACGTGCAGCAGGATCAGGCGCCGGGTGTCGATTCGATCATTCGGGCGAATCGCTACGAAGTCGTGCAGACTGCGCCGGTAGTGACGATGCGGATCGCAGCGATAAACGGGAAAAGCGTCGCTGCCATGACGCCGACATCGGGACAGCGCGGTGGTCGCGCGGGTTGGGCGCTGCGTCGCGAGTTCCGCTCGACTTATCGCGACAAACCAGCTTCGAGCGAGACGATTGTCGCGGGCAAGTGGTTCAGCGACAGCTCGCTGAAGCAACAGCGCGACACCGGCGAGATTTCGCTCGAGGATGGCATCGCCGACGAGCTCAAGGTAAAACTCGGCGACGTGATCACCTGGAACGTGCAGGGCGTCGACATTCCAACACGCATCACGAGTTTGCGCAAAGTGATCTGGACGCGGTTCGAACCGAACTTTTTCGTCGTTTTCCCACCGCCGGTACTTCGGGGAGCGCCGAATCAATACATCCTGCTGGCGCAGGTAACGGATCCCAACGCGGTGCCGCTACTTCAGCGCGCGGTGGTTAATCGATTCCCGAACGTATCGAGTCTCGACCTCACGGCGATCAAGAAAACGGTGGACAAGATCGTCGCCCGAGTATCGCTGGCGATTCGCTTCATCGCCCTGTTCAGTCTGGCAGTGGCGGTTCCGGTTTTGTTCAGCGCCGTCGCCGCCACCCGTCGCGCGCGCGTGCGCGAGGGCGTACTGCTCAAAACTCTCGGCGCGACGCGGGGCCAAATCGCCCGCATTCTCCTCGCCGAGTACTCACTGCTTGGCGTGCTCGGCGGATTGACGGGGATGCTCCTGTCGATTGCGGGGGGCTGGGCGGTGGTGCGCTACATCTTCAAGACGCCATTCGGCACACCGGTCGGACCGGTGCTGTCGATAGCGTTCGTCGTCGTCGCACTCACACTGCTGATTGGATTGCTGGCGGGCCGGGATGTGTTTCGGGAGACGCCGGTTGCGGCGCTGCGCGACGTGTGATTCCAGTCGAGATCGCGCGGCTTGACTGCCCCGCGATCTCGACTGGAAAGCCTACTGTACTCTGAGCACGTAGATGTGCTCCCCCGTAAAGCTCGCGTTATTCCCGGACGCGTCCGTGACCTTCACGGTCTTTTCTCCCGCGCCTGACGACACCGTGAGTCGGTAGTAGGTGCCGCTGCCGGAGTGATTTGTCCCCGAGAAGTTGTCTGTGCCACTGCCGATTGATTGCACCGCCAAAGGATACGACGCCGTCTGTTGACTGAGAACGGCCTTGGCGACCGGTGGCATGATGCTGCGGAAGTTGTAGGTCCGATACTGATACTTGGGATCGAGACCGGCGATGTTCAGGTGATCAGCGTACATCGACACCAACCATCCCTTCACCAAGGTGTCGATTGGCTGCTTTGTCGCCGCCGCGAAGTTCTTGACGCCGGTGTCGGGGCCAATCGAGAGCATCTTGGTCAGAGCGCGTGGAGTTCCGTTCGAATAGTTATCCGCGGCGTATCGCACTATCGCCCACGCCGCGCCGCGAACTGCGAGACTGGTGTCGGCCATTTTCATGAACGGCGCGTACTTGTCCGGACTCTCCATCCAGTAAGTCAGTCGAGCGAAGTTCTGATAGAAGAAGGCGTTGAAATCGTTCGCCTCGGCGCACGGAGTGTTGCACGGGAGGACATCGTTGAACGTGAGGGTCTGCAGATCTCCAAAGCCTCTCGACACTCGCCCAACCGCGTCTTCGGCGAAGTGCGCCAGCGCTTCGTCCAGCCACGTAGACTCGAAGCTGCTCACCTGGTCATTGAAGAAGCGGTTGCCGGCGTTGATCATGTGCTGGAATTCGTGCGCAATGGTGCCACGCGTTCCCTGTCGCACCGAGCCTGTCGAGCGAACGTTGCCGAAACGACCGGTGGGATCCGGCGACAACAGGTAGAAGATCTCGCCCTCGTTGCTTTCAGGGCAAAAGGAGCCCGCGCCGCCACCCTGATCGGTGGCGGGAAAAATGTCGCCGGCGAAAAAGAACCCGCCGACAAAGCCGCCTTGGGTGTTGGGAGGCGTCAGCTTGTTGATCTGGCCCGTGAACAACAGCACGATGTGGCCGTTGGCGTCGATGTCAGTCGGGGTCTGGAAATAGCCGACGTCCGTCGGATACGTAATGTTGTCGAACTCCTGCGTAATCGAATCGAGCGTGGCCTGCGGGAAGAGAGCGGTCGGTGGCAGGCCCTGCAGGTCAAGAGTGTCGACTGCGAGAATCGCCTTGTTGCTCACCGAGGCTACGACTGCGCGCGACGAGATGAAGTTGTTGCAGAGGTCGTCGCTGTTGCCGTCCGGAATCTTGACGTTGAAACTGTCGCCGACGCTTGGTACCGGCGACGCGACAACCTGCGCGTTGCGACGGACGGAAAAGCTTCCGTTCGGAATCACGACTCTCGACCGGTTGCGAAGCGTGAGATTCGATCTCTCGAACGCCCGCACCTTGTTGTCGATCGCCTGCTGCGCCGTGCGCGCCAATGGCAAATCGCCGAGTTGTCGGCTTGACTGGGCCGCCAGATCGGACGCCACTTCGATGCCGAATGTCGTCGTTGGCGAACGATCGGCTTTCACCGTGTAGTTGGCAGCGACGTCGTGGACGTTGCTGGTGTTCCCGACGATGATGACGTAGTCGCGATTGCCGGAGTTGGCCGGCAGGGTGATGCCGTTCGGGATGTCCGTCGGGCTCAGTACGCGCACCTCTCCGACCCCCATCGTACCGATATCGCTGGGTTGTTTATTCAGACCCGTGCCCCCGTCTCCACCACCACAGGCAGCAGTAACAAGCATCGCAACAGGTGCAATTCTCTTGATCACGCGTAGCTCCTAATCGTCGTAGTTCGCGGCCGGAAAACTCTGCCCGAAATGTCTGGTTTAATACCCATACAAGCAGAAAAAGGGCCTGTCCGCCTGGCAGGCAATGTAAAGACGTGGCGAATCGTGAAAGCGCCACACCGAGCGGGCGACACCGATCCTGCTGCGAGCGTTACCATTTGCTTGCTGAATGTCGGAGTCATTTATAGACTCTGAGCATGGTGTCCGCACAAAAGCCGCACCCGCCGAAGCCGCCCGAGACGTTTCGCTCTCGCGAGCAGCAGGCGACGCTCGGCCTCCTGCGCACAGCCGACGCCATGAAGCGCAGTCTGGCCCAGGTGATCGAACCTCACGGCATCACCCCGCAGCAGTACAACGTGCTGCGCATTCTTCGCGGTGCGGGTGCCGACGGTTTGCCGACTTTGAGCATCGGCGAGCGGATGATCGAGCAGACGCCGGGGGTCACCCGCCTCGTCGATCGACTCGAGCGCAAAGGACTCGTCGCTCGAACGCCGTGCCCCAAGGATCGCCGCCGCGTATTCTGTCGCATCACGCAAAAAGGTCTCGATCTGCTCAAGGAATTGGACGACCCTGTCAATCGCTGGGACGTACAGTCGGTGGCCGTGCTTCCCCCATCCGAGCTCGAATCGCTGATCAATCTTCTCGATCGCGTTCGCGCGTCGAACTACTAGAAGACACCCTTGAGCCGGCTGCACCTACGTCTAAACCAGAGAAACTGCAAATACAAAAAAGAAGACTACCAGCCGGGGGCCATGGGCCCTCGAGCCTGCAGCCCCGAGCCACTCCTACTTGCGAGACAAAACAGCTCGGGGCTGCCGGCCCTGCAGCCCATGGCCGCCGGCTGGTTGTCTTCTTTTTGTAGTTATCTCAGCGCAGTACTCCGATCCGTCTGCCCGCCTCTTCCACCGCCTGGAAAAGCTGCTCGAACGAATCGACCACAAAAAGCACATCCTGGAAGTGGTCGATCTCGAACGGCTGATTGAATACGGCGTCGAGTGAGAATGGCCGGCGATCGCATTTGGGGCCGAGAGCGTTCGCGGCATCGCCGTGTGAGGAGATGAGACCGGAACCGTAGACCTTTACCTCACCTTCCTCGCGAATGAGGCCGAACTCCACCGTGAACCAGAACAGTCGGGCCATGCGAGTCGTGTCTTCTTCACTCTCGGCGGCCGCGGCGACCTGACCGTAGTGCTGGAGAAAGTCGGCGAATACCGGATCCGCGTGGAGCGGAACGTGCCCGAACACGTCGTGGAAAATGTCGGGCTCTGGCAGGTAATCGAGCTGCTCGCGTTTTCTGATCGTGACGGTGGTTGGAAACTTTCTCAGCGACAGACACTGGAAAAAAGCCTTGGCCGGTATGTAGCCGTTGACCGGCACTGCTTCCCAACCCGTCGGTGGTGCGAGTCGCCGATTCACTTCAGCGAGATCGGGCACCGTCTCTTTCTTCAAGCCGATGGTGTCGGCGCCTTTCAGGAAGATTCGGCTGCCGTTCTTGCGCAGCTGATTCATGCGGCGCTCGTAGAGCAGGCCCCAGACTTCGTGGTCCTCCTTTGTGTAGGAGTTCCAATCCTGCTTGATGAAAACGGAGGTGTCTTCTACAAGGTCGAAGAGTTCCGCGGTGGAGTGCTGTTGCAAAGTTAGCCCCCTCTCTTTCGGTGCGATTACGCGCATCCGAAAGTTAATTCTCGGTCGCGGGGGCTGAAAGCTTGGTTGGATGCTTGCGCAGCGGCAGCGTGACGATGAAAACCGAACCGGCACCGAGCCGACTCGTCGCGCGCACATCGCCACCCATCGCGCGCGCTAGATCGCGACTGATCGCCAGACCGAGTCCGGTACCGCCGCTTGGCAGCGAGCCCGGTGCGCGGACCTGCACGAATGGCTCGAAGATTTCTTCGATTTTTTCTTCGGGCACACCCGACCCGGTGTCCCGCACGCGTACGATCAGATTCTCGTCTTCGACACGCCACTCGAGATCGACGGAACCGCCGGGCGGCGTGAACTTCACCGCATTTGCCAACAGGTTTACGATGATCTGCTGCACTTTCTCGCGGTCGGCAAAAACGGTGAGCGTCGGATCGCCGGAGCGGTGCGTGTAGGTGACGCCTTTCTTGGCAAACTGCGGAATGAGCAGCGCCTCCGCTCCGCGCAACGTCTCTTCGATCGGGATCTCCCCCATCGACAGCTCGATGAGTCCACCCTCGAGTTTGGCGAAATCGAGGATCATGTTGACGAGCGCCATCAGGTGCTCCTGCGCCTGATGAATGCGATCGACATCCTTGCGTTGATCTTCGTTCAACCCGCCGTGGATGTTCTGCTGTAGAATCTCCAGGTAGCCGGAGACTGCATGCAGCGGCGTGCGGAACTCGTGACTGAGGCGCGCGAACAGCTCGGACTTGATGCGATTCGCCGTCTCCGCTTCCCTGCGTGCCGCCTGTTCGCCAGCGAGTGCTATTTCCAATTCCCGCGTCCGCTGCGCCACCCGCGCGTTGAGCGAACGATTGAGCGCCAACATGCTCTCTTCGCTGTCGCGCCTCGTGCTCATGTCGCGCAGCAACCAGCAGTATGACGGCGGGCGATTGCGCTGCGATTGTACCACGGCGATCGATGTTTCCACCGGTACGGTGCGGCCATCCCGCACGGTGAGCTCGATGAGCAGTTTATCGGTCCGTAACGCGCTCGCGAGTCCGCGCACGTACGCCCGGAAGTCAGCCCGCGCACGCACGTCGACAAAATTGATTAAAGGTTTGCCGATAAGGAGTGCCGGGGGAACGCCGAGGAATTCCGCCGCCGCGGTATTTGCCTGTTCGATGACACCGTCTTCGTCGCTGACAAGGTACGGATCGGGCGCGAACTCAAAGAGCGTCTGATAGCGCCGGCGCTCGATATCAAGCTGCGTCTGTGCGTCGAGGATTGCTTCGTGCTGCGCGCGCAATTCTTCTTCGGCGACGCTCAATTCTTCGTACGCCGAGAGCAACCGCTCGTAACTTTCGCGAGCCGTCAACGGCGTAGCCGGATCGACGTGAACGCTCATACGCTCGCGAGCGAGATCGACGAAGGTCGTCAAACGATCGATGTCTTCCCTAGTCGGCGGCGGCTCTGTCAATTTCCGAGGCATTGTGGCGGTGGAACCGCATTAGTTTTTACGCAAACAAATGACTCGCGCGCCCATCCACACTAAGCACCACACACGAATTTGCAAGAGTGATTTGTTGCAAACGACATAACCGACGCCGATCAATGACGAGATGTTTACGCACGAACCACCGATTGTGATGGACACATGACAAACGGACGACCCTCCTTGTTCTCATACACGTATTTCGGAACTCAAACGAATCCCCTCCCGTAATGAATGGGTGGCGATTACGAGAGCCAAACAACAACCATGACGACATCGACGCGTACTTCACTCGTGACAATTCAGGGTGCGACCGGCGGTCAGGCGACTACGCAGACACCGGCGCCGCCTCCCACTCCGACCAGGGAGCAACAGCAAGAGTTGCAGGATGCTGCGCGGCAGCTTCGCGACGCGATCCGACAAAACGTCAATGAGCAGGTGATCAACGCTCGGGCAAGTGCGGCGGCCGCGAAAGCGCTTCGTGCGCAGGGTGTCGTCGTCACGACTCCGGGAGTGCCGCAGGGTCCGTCTGGTTTCGGTCCGGTCGGTGGCCCTCTGACTATTCAGACTCCCGATGGAAAGACGACAATCATTCAGCCACGCGGCAGTGCGGAGGGTAGGATCCCGCCCGAAGCAGTCGATATTTCGGTCGCGTTCTTCCTCACTGTGGCGGCGATAATCATCTTTCTGCCGCTCGCGCGCGCCTTCGCACGGCGCATGGATCGCCGAACCGGACCGGCGCAGGTGCCGCAGGAAGTTTCCGCGCAGCTCGAGCACCTCAATCGCGCCGTCGATGCAATCGCGCTCGAGGTCGAGCGAATTTCAGAAGGTCAGCGATTCACCACCAGGCTGCTCACCGATCAGCGCGAAGCCGCACAGAGCCTCACCACCGGCGTAAACCGCTAGTGTGATCTTTAGCTCGGCGTGCGGAGCGGAATGATCGCCGTAAACGTGCTCCCTTTGCCGAGTTGACTGTCGACGACAATGTCTCCGCCGAGCAGTCGGGCGAGACTTCGACTTACACTGAGACCGAGCCCGGTCCCACCGGCGCGTCGCGTAGATCGCTGCTCCACCTGCCAGAAGGGATCGAACACGCGCTCCAGATTCTGCTCGGCGATGCCAATCCCCGAATCGGTAACTGAGACCTCCACGGCATCGTGATTGACCTTGCTGCGCACGATAATGTCGCCGTGATCGGAGAATTTGACCGCGTTCGACAACAAATTGAGTAGAATCTGGCGCACCTTGAAGCTGTCGGTGTACATCGGCGTGTCCACCGATTCATCGCGGACTTTGAGTCCGCGCGCGGCGGCGATCGGCGCGACCATACTCACTGCCTCGCTCACGATCGCGCGCAGCTGGAAGTTCTCGCTCTGCACGAGCTCTTTGCCGACGTCGATCCTGCTGAAGGTGAGGATCTCATCGATCAGCGCGAGCAAATGGTCGGCGCTGGCGCGAATTCGCGACAGTTGACCCTTCTGGGCATCGGTTAGCGGGCCCGACAAACCTTCGAACATCAGCGATTGGTAGCCGATGATCGCATTCAGCGGCGTGCGCAGCTCGTGGCTCATGCTCGCGAGAAACGCCGACTTGGCTTCACTCGCCCTCAGTGCCGCACGATAGAGCTGCGCATTGTCGATCGCGACCGCGGCCCGCGTCGCGAGCTCCATCGCCAGATCCCGATCCGCGTCGTTGTAAAGCCGGGCCGGGTCGCTGCTGATCAACGTCAGCGCACCCAGGCTTCGCCCGCGCGCAATCATCGGGACGATGAGCGCCGACCTAATTTGAGCCTCGCGCAAAATCGACAAGTGCTCGGCATCGCGAGCACCGGCTGCGAGCATCTCTTCCGGAATCTCTGGATAGAATTCCGGCTTGCCGCTGCGAATCACCTCGCCGACTCCGGTCGGCGCGCTGTAGTCCGGCGGATAAAGCGTGCGCAGCTCCTTCGCCCATCGAACGCGCTCAGGGTCGCGATGCACCACAACTGCTTGTCTGATCTTGCCGTCGTCCTCCACGAGGTCGACTGCGCACCAGTCGGCGATCACTTCAACAGCGAGCCGGGCCACACTGTCAAGCGTGGTCTCGTAGTCGAGGGACGAAGAGAGCACCTGACTGGCGTCGCTGAGCAACTTTGCGCCCTGAACCATCCTTTCCAATTGCTTCTGGGCGCTAACAGCCGTGTCGCGCGCTTGCTCGGCCCCGCGCGTAGCGCGATTGAGTTGATCGTTGGTCTCGCGCAAATCGTCGGCGGTCGCCTCGAGCTCCGCAGCCTGAGATTCCATCTCCGTCGCCTGGAGCTCGAGGTCGCGTGATTGTCGCTCCAGATCTTCATTTGCCTTCTGCAGTTCCGTATTGGCGTCGTCACGCTCATGTATGGCGGAGGAGAACGCGAGCGTTACAAGCCCGCTCAACACCAGCGCCACAAGCGCAGCCACTCCGACAGTGATCGTGGCATTGGTCAGGCTGCGCTGCTCGATGTCGTGTCGCACCGCGAGCATGCGACGCTCCTGACTCTGGAGCGAAGCGACCGCTTGGCGCAGTGAGTCCATCTTCTGCTTCCCAGCCAGCAAACGCCGAGGATCGGAAACATCCACCAGGTCGTTTCGGCGGCGCATGGCGATCGCAGTGTCGAGTAACTCGAAACGTTCTGCGACGAGGGCAGCGACCGTATCCAGTCGGGCGAGCTGCGTTGGCTCGCGCCGCCGCATTCGGCGCAGGGAGTCGATCGCGATCACGACGTCTGCTCGCGCACCCCGATAAGGATCGAGGAAAGTTTGCTCGCCGGACAACAGGTAAGCGCGCTGCCCCGTTTCCGCGTCGACAGCGCGCGTCAACAGTTCCCCCGATCGCTCGATGATGGCGTGGCTACGCTCCACCTCGCGTACATCGGCAATGACGCGTCGCGCCTGCTGATAAGCGAGCGCACCGACGACGAGAACCAGCAGCGCCGGCACCACGGCCAGAATACGCCGCTGTACTTGTGCAGTCAGGCTAAGCGCCAATGGGAATAGGCTCCTGCAAGCTTAGGCTGTGATGCCGGTGTTGACGAAGAATGGCAAGATCTCCGTCCAACTCGACTATCATAAATGGCGAACTTTGGGCCAGCGTGCACCGCGGTTGAAGCTCGGCCCCTCGCTTGCACAACTGGAAGCGCGATGAAACAACTTGCGCGCATAGTGGCGCTGGGAATCGGCGCCGCCACGACATTCGGTTGTGCAACGAGATCACAGATCGTCGCGCGGAATTCGGAGCTTGCTCTCGCGCCGACGTGCGCTGACGCAGTCACGGTATTCCCCAGTCGGGACAAAATACCTTACGACTATTACGAGGTCGCACTGATCGCCGCCGAGGGAAACTCGGTATACGTCGGAAACGGTGACTTGCTCAAGTCCGTGCGCAACCAGGCGTCAAGCGTCGGCGCCAACGGAGTTGTCGTTGACTCGCTCGGGGCGACGCATGCAACAGTGAAAGTGCTCGGCGCGGCCGTCGGTGCCAAGGACGCCGAGCGGAAAGCGCGGGTCATCGCGATCTGGATGCCGAGTGACACTGCTCGCGTGCGCAAAGAGTGCGCAGGGAAATAGCGGCGGCAGCACTCCTCTCGATCGCCGCTGTGAGTGGGTGCAAGGAAAATCGGCTGATCCCGCGTGGCCGCGCGGAGCTCGTATTGTCGGAGATAAAGCTGCGCGGGGCGCCGACTGTATCCCGCCGCATTGACAACGACGAGGATTTCGGCCGCACGGTGATGGACGGGATCGCCAGCGGAGACAGCGTGTGGCTCGATGTCGCCGCTGCACTCCAACCAACGTCGGCGACGTCGGAAGCCAGCGTCGACATCGCGCTTGCATCTGCACTGCCGCGTTCACCGCACACCGTTCTTTCGCTGCTGGACCACAAGTACACAGCCGAAGAAGTGTGCAGCATCCCCTTCCTCAAAGCGGACTCGAGTGAAGTGATCAAATACTACGACGACGCCACCCAGGCACTCGCCAGCATTGCAGATACGACACTGCGTTCAGCGAAGGCCGACTGCATCATGGCGCTCGACTCGGCGCAGGTTCGCCGCCTCAAACGCATCGATCCAGGCTATCTCATCAAAAACAAACCCCGGCGTCGCTAAAAAACCCAAGCTCATCAGGGTTACGCCTTACATATTTGCTTCGTCCGAGGGACGCATCGGACCAGCGACCGCTGCGTCCTGAGGCGTAACTGGAAATAGCGTCTGCATCAGGCCGAGTGGCCGGAGGCGCTTCCACAACACAGGAGTTGTCTTGAAGCGTTCCCTTTTTGCAGCAGCCCTGGCGGGCATCGCGTTGGTGCCGTTCGCGGCATACGCCCAGCAGGCCGCCACCAAACCCGTTCAGTTCGGAGTTTCAGGTGGCGCTTCGCTTCCGACAAGCGATTTGTCCGACATTTCCAACACCGGCTGGAATGTGTCCGGGCACGTCGGGTTCAACCCAGCGATGATCCCGCTCGGCATCAGAGTCGACGGTGGCTACAGCCGCTTCGGATTCAAGCAGGGTGTTGACGGCGACATTCACTTCGGCAACGTCACGGGTAACCTGATTTACAAGATCCCTGCTACGACCGTCTCGCCGTATCTGCTCGGCGGCGCCGGCTGGTACCATGTGGGCGCGTCGGTGCCCGGCTTCTTCAGCGGATCCGACAACAAGTTTGGGTGGAACGTCGGCGGCGGAATCAGCATGCCGTTGAGCGGCTTCGATACCTTCATAGAAGCGAAGTACACCCAGATTCAAACTGAAGGCAACTCGGTCAAGTACATCCCGATCACCTTCGGCGTGATGTTCTAATCGGCCTTCAGACAAACGAACGCGGGGAGGGAGCTTTTGCTCCCTCCCTTTTTTGTTAAGAGACCGCCGTTTTAGTCGTCTCCGGTAGGACCAACTCCAATACCGGATGCGAATTCTCGTAGTTGATGATGATCGTTCCATTCTGAAGCTGATCGCGCGCGTGCTGCGCGATGAGGCGTACGCGGTCGACACCGCCTCAACGGGCGAAGAAGCGCGGATG
The DNA here is from genome assembly GCA_035248505.1 of Gemmatimonadaceae bacterium. Classification (GTDB taxonomy): domain Bacteria; phylum Gemmatimonadota; class Gemmatimonadetes; order Gemmatimonadales; family Gemmatimonadaceae; genus UBA4720. The sequence goes on from DATFHK010000020.1 coordinate 12,492, forward strand.
CTGGCGCTCGTGAACGAGTACGACGGCATCATCCTCGACTTGCAGCTAGGCGACAGGCACGGTTTCGAGATCCTGCAGGAGCTGCGTCGCAATGGCCGGCACACGCCGGTGCTGCTTTACTCGGGGCGCGCCGACACCGAGTCGATCGTGCGCGGACTGGACGCTGGCGCTGACGACTACGTAGTGAAGCCCGTCTCGAACGAGGAGCTGCGGGCGCGAGTTCGCACGCTCACGCGACACGGCGTGCGCTCGCGCGCCGAGGAGCAAATTCGGGTCGGGAACCTCGTGCTCAATCGACTTACCCGCCGGGTTACCTGCAATGCAAACGAAGTGGCGTTGACTGCGATGGAGCTCAAGCTCCTCGAGCATCTGATGTTGCGGTGCGGCGAAATCGTCACCCGCAGCGAGTTGCACGACAAAGTATGGGACATGCATTTCGATCCCAGCTCCAACGTCATCGACGCGCACGTCGCCCGATTGCGCAAGAAGCTCCGTCTTGCCGGGGCAACTACCGAGATTTCAACTCGCCGCGGAATCGGCTTCTCGTTATCCGGAGAAGTCACCACCCACCAAGCCACGGGTTAGCCTTCCTTATCGATCGTGACGATCTCGTCATGATCGCTTCATAAAGCCGTCACAGAGCGAGGCGCAAATTGTGCCTCATCAATAACGCAGCGGTTTCGGGTTCACCGCCCGGATCACGCGGAGGCTCTGAAGATGGCGATCACCAAATTCACAACTGTTGCAGTCGCACTGGCGCTCGCGCTGGTATCGCGTGCGTCGACTGCGCAGAGCGCCTCGGTGAGTCTCACGCATACGGTCGTCGTCACGGTTCCGCCGCGTGTGAAGGTGCAGGTCTCGCCGGCGCCGAATCAGCAGCAATCGGCAACGGCTCAATCAGGTCTGGCAGTCAATGTTAACGCGACGAGGGGATGGGCTCTCGTTGTTGGATCGAAGAAGCAGGCTACACCGAAAGCTCAATGGGTAGCGAGCAACGGTGAGCGCATGTCTTCGGTGGTCTTGTACCGCAACCAGCTATCAGAGCGTTCGCCCGACCTGGGCGGCGCGTCGGACTCCGAGCCGCTGATGCTAACCGTCGTCGCTCCGTAAAAGGGGACGGATCGCGAAGCCCGGCAACGGGTTCGGGAAGAGACCCAAAAAAAGCCGCGTCGTCGACGCGGCTTTTTTGTTTCAGTCCGTGCGCAGCTATCGCGACGAGTTATCGCGTGAAGAACGAAAGACCGACCAGCAGGCCTATCTGATTCGTTCCGCCGTCCCCGAATGAGTGCGCGTAGTTCGCTTCCATCCTTGTCGCCAGGCGACGATCGGCGAACGGGATCTTGAGGCCGACGCCGGCGCCGAGGAATCCATTGCTGTCGCTGGCGATGCCCGAGGCGCTTACGCCTGCGAATCCGCCAAACGGCCGAATATACAGCCCGTGTCCGACGCGATCGCCCGACGGGAGGAACAGCGCGCCGATCTCGAATGAATAGGTGGTGAGGGTTCCTCCTCCACCACCGACGTGGAGCGAGTTCACCAGAAATCGAGGCTCGAGCTCGAGCTTGTCGCTTACGAAATAGCCGAGTCGAAAGCTTTGAACGGGTATGGCGATGACCGTGAGGTTCGGATCGTCCAGACCGAAGGTAATGCCCGCATCGACGCCGAGCTCGATTGCGCCGTCGTTGCGCGCACGCTGGGCGAAGGCGTTCGACGCGGCAAGGCAAAGTGCGGTCGAGCAAAGTACGAGAGCTTTTTTCATCGTCGTGATCTCGAGGGGGTGATCGGGATGGCGTCTGAGGCGACGCGCGGTTGCGAGGTCTGACGATCGGTTCGCGCATTGATCACAAATCCGCCAGGTAACGGCGGGCCCGGTTCGATGGCAATCTCACAATCGTTACTGCTCAGCCCGGAAGTTCGTCGTTGTGTCGGCGAGGGACGTCAGCGCTCCTCTGCCAGGCCCTTCGAGGTCAGGCACGGCGTTCAGAAGCCCTCCCGTAACCAGATCAGCGTCCAGGTGCCAGAGGTATGGCACAGTTGCGGACGCACTCTCGAACAAGGAGAAGCTTTGAAGCGTTCACTGTACCTCGCGATCGCAGCGATCGCACTTGTCGCGATGCCGCGCGTTTCACACGCGCAGCTTGGCGCACTCAAGCCGTTCAGCCTTGGAATTGCTGGCGGCGTTGCTCAGCCAATGAGCGACCTGTCCGATGCCGCGAAGCTCGGATACAACGCCACCGCGGCGTTGGAGATTCACATGCCGTTCATCCCGGTTGGTCTGCGCGTCGATGGCGCGTACAACTCGTTTGGTGAGAAGATCACCGGCGCTGGCAAGCTCCACGCGATCAGCGCGACGGGTAACCTCGTATGGCGTCTGCCGGTCCCCGGCTTCTCGCCTTACGTGATCGGCGGCGCTGGCTTGTACATGGTCGGTTCCGACCTTGATGGCGCCAGCAACGAGAACCACATGGGCTGGAACGCCGGCGCTGGTGTCAACCTGCCGCTCGGATTCCTGAAGGCGTTCGTCGAGGCGCGTTACAACAACATCTCGACCGATGCCGGCTCAATGAAGTTCGTGCCGGTTACCGTCGGCATCATGTTCTAAACTTTCGGCGAAAGCTGAAAGTGTAAAAGGGAGAGCCTCGCGCTCTCCCTTTTTTTTTGTCTGTGAACCGCGTGCTACGAAGTCGTCAGCTGAACTGTCGCAGCTGCACTTGCGACTGGCCTGTGTACACGCCGTAGAATCGCACGAAGTCGCCGGTACGGAGACTGTTGAAGCGATTGACGTCATTGCTGCTGACGTTGTAGGGCAAGGTCACCGTGATTGTGTTGTAGTTGCCGACATCGACGGTGAAGAATCCGTTCTGTCGATCTATGCTGCGCACTGTACCCTGCAGTTGCTGAACGTTGCCGGAGGAGACGCTGCCGGTGCCGTTCACCGACTGATCGACCTGGATGTAGTCCGTGTAGTAGTTGTTGCCGTTTGCCTGAACGCGCGCGGTGACCATGTCGCCGTACTCGAGTGCGGTCGGCGGATAGTTCTGGTTCTGGTAGACAACCTGGGTCTGGTTATCGTAAGAGACCGGCACGGTTTGACCGTTCGATGTCTGAATCGAAATCTGCTGCGAGCGGGTATCGACGCCGCGAATGGTCCCACTGAGCTGGTTGCCGCCTGCTCCACCGCCAAGCACGCTGCCAAGTACGTTGCCCAGCTGGCTGCCGGCGCATGCGCCAGTCGTCAGAACCATGAGCGTCGCTGCCGCGCCACGCCGTAACGTTTGCAAGTTGGTCATTTTAGCCCTCCTCGTTGGGGGTCATAAGAGCAATCGCGGTGCCTTGGCGGGAGGCGGGAGGCGGTGACCGGGCACGTAACTCGCCTATGTTTCGCGCCAATGACAAAAAGTCTCCGTTGGGCCGTGGTGGTCCTAGTGAGCGTTGCCTGTAAGGGATCGTCGAACCGGGATCAGGATCCTCAGATAGCCGATGCTCCGGCTTCGGGCACGACGGTCACGACGGCGACGACGGCTGACAGTGGCAAGACGGCGACTCCCTGCCCTCGCACCGGACTGTGGGCGCAGTGCAGCGTTGAGAAACGGCTTTCGCAGTCCGGTTTTGTGGTCCGGCGCATCCCCGACAGCACCAAGCGGCGCAGCGGGTTCAGTGTCACGCCAATTCCTTACATCCTCGGCCACGCGCGACTCGATGTGTTTCTTTATCCCACAGCGGATGCAGTCGCGCGCGAAGTGAGCGGGTTGGATACTGCGCTTGCAGGGCCGCGCGGCGCGCCAAATCAATGGGGGATCGGTGTCCAACCGACGTTCGTCCGATCCGCCAATCTGATCGCGGTTTTTCTGACGGATAATCCAACCCAGAGTGAGCGCCTGTCACTGGCTCTGACGGCGGGCGCCCCACAGCCATAACGCCCGAAGTGCACTTCCCCGGTCGTGACAGCGCTGGCGACTCTGCTGTGACGCTCTGAGTGAACCGCGAAGTCTTACAAATTGCGGCACCGAGTAAGACACCCAGCGGGAGCGACGCATGAGTCGTCCGGAGAAATCACTCCGCTCAGTCCCCGCGCTCGCCACCGGGCGCGAAATTTCGTTTTTCGATGCGTTCGAGAACGCACCGCATGCGATGGCACTCGTCGCCGCCGATGGGACCCTCTTTTATGTGAACCGGGCGCTCTGTCTGATGCTTGGCTTCACGCGCGAGGAATTGATCGACGCCAATATCAGCTCGATCACACATCCGGATGATCTGCAAACCGAATGGGAGCAGCGGCAACGGCTCGCCCGCGCCAACATCGGCCGATATGAATTGACGCAGCGATACGTGCGCAAGCTCGGCGAAACGGTGTGGGTGAAGCAATCGGTATCCGCGACTCGACGATTCTCCCAGCTCGTGCACTTCGTCGTCGAGGTTGAGGCAGTCGCACCACCACGGTGTGCCGAAGTGCAGGAGGTTGAGGACCAGAAACTGCGCGAGTTCGGCGACGCCACACTCTCCGCCGTTCACGAGATCGGCAACACGCTGACGCCGCTGATGGTGAACACCGAGCTCATCGTCGAGCACGCGCACAATGAGCACATTCGCGAATTCGCGACCGAGGTTTTCAAGGCGGCACGACGCATTGCGTTTACGCTCCGGCGCCTGCGCAAAGTCGACGACCCGCATCCGGTCGCCTACATTGGAGAGCAACGGATGCTGGATTTGAGCATGATGGCGCCCAACCCCGGCAAGCCGGCCGACGCGACGGACGGCGATGCACACCACTCGCTGGACAGCAAGCTCGACTAAGGCCAGAATTGAGGCGTCTCAATTCTGGAGCGTCCCAAATGAAGGCTCGCATTTATTCAGTGGCGCTGGTCACGCTCGCGCTGCTGCCAAGACTCTCCGCAGCGCAGCAGCCGAATCCGGTCGCGGAGGCATTTCGCGATTACGCGCGAAGCTCGGCGAAGAATCTGATTGCCGCGGCCGAGGCATTTCCCGCCGACAAGTACTCGTATAAGCCGACCGCAGCGCAAATGAGCGTCGGCGATATCGTCGTGCATCTTGCTCAGGGCAACGATTATCTGTGCGGCACGATCGGCGGCATGAAGGCACCCGACCGTACGAAAATCGCCGCGACGGACAGCAAGGAAGCGCTTATAGCCCGGCTGCGCGAAACCTTCGCATTCTGCGATCAGGCACTTGGGTCACTCACCGACGCGGGGCTCGGCGAGGAGCTGCCATTCTTTGGCGGCAGGAAGATGACGCGCGCCGCGGTCATGACGCTGACGACAGGCGACTGGGCGGATCACTACAGCCAATACGCCAACTACCTGCGTCTCAACGGGCTAATGCCGCCGACAGCGAGGCGTACGGCGGCGCAATAGTTTCTGGCGACTCCTCGCAAAAACAAAACGCCGCACGGAATCGTGCGGCGTTTTGTTTTATCGCGGCATCTCTACTTGTGTGAGTGCTGATGCTCCTGTCCCATCGCCAGCGTGTACGGCGAACCGGCAGCGCACTTCACTGCGGCGTTGGTAGAAGTGAACATCCCTTTTGGATTGTCTTTCCAGAGCCAAACGTGCAGGTCGTAGTGACGGAGACTCGCCGGAATGATTGGCTCATGTCCCTCCATCGGACCAGCGAGTTGCTGACCGAAGATGCTCGGTGGAGTGTTGCCTGCGATCTGCTCGGGGACGAACCACTCTGCGGCAGCGAGCACGAGCTTATCGCCCACTGGCTCGTAGATCAGGATCTGCGGCTTGGTTGGATCGAGCTTCGGTCCGATGTTCGCGGGATTGAGAAAGTGAACGCCCATCGAGCCTGCCGGATACGAAACCGGACCATCCTGCACTGCTTCCGGAAAATCGACGCAGGCGACCGTTGACAGGTACCCATCCCTTATCGCCACGATCGGATCACTGTACTTGGCCAAAGCGGTTTTGGCCGCCTGCAAATCGGGAGAGAGTGTCGCGCTCGACGCCATTTGCGCGCGTACGGCGGAAGGAAGTACGACTCCGACGACAAGAGCAACTGCGAGCCAACGTACAAAATTGTTTGCCGCTGAAAGGTGTCGCATGCAAGCTCCGACGAGTGTGATTGGGGCACAAGAATGCCGGAGATATTGCTCCGCGTCAACGCATCGCGATGTGGTCTGAATGTTTTCTTCATGGTATGCGTGGAGCGGTTGTAGCGCGGAAGTCGGATCTCGGGCTGAAGATTGTGTCCGAACGGCCATCAGGGTGGCCGACGATTGCACGGTCCGCCGTGCCCAGAAACAGGCCAGTATCGACCACGCCGACAATCGAGAGCAGCACCCGCTCTAGCTCCCGTGCAGCCTTCCCGTCAGTCATCGGTGCGGTGAGCGCACAATCGACAATAAGATTCTTGTTCTCGGTGATGAGCGGTCGGGACCCGCTCGGATCCAACCGGATGGTAGGGGCAAGCCCGAGAGCCTCGAGCTCTCGCATCGCAAGCCACTCGGCAAAAGGGATCACCTCCACTGGAACGCGTCCTCGCTCGCCCAAAGCCCGCACGAGTTTGTTCTCGCCGACGATGATCACCTGACTCGCCGACGCAGCCGCCACAATCCGCTCGCGAACCATTGCGGCACCGCGCCCCTTCACCAGATCGAGATTCGGCGCGACTTCGTCCGCGCCATCGATCGTGAGATCGAGTGGGGCGGCCTCTTCCAGTTTGACGAGAGGAATGCGGGCACGCCGTGCCTCGCGGCTTGAGCCCCGTGACGCTGTAACCGCTGTGATACGCAAGCCATCGCGTTGGCGTGCGCCTAGCTTCGCGATGAACACCCCCACCGCGCGGCCCGAGCCCAGCCCGACGCGCGCGCCGTCCATCACCAGCTCAAGTGCCTTCGCCGCCGCGGCTTGGACGCTCGGATCATCGCTGCTTCCCGGCACGTATTCACGGGGGTCATGATTCGCGCGCGCGCGGGTCATCGGTCCAATGCAGCTTGCATAGCCTTCTCAAATTCGACCTCCGCCCGCAAGCCTTCCAGGTCCCGGTGAACCACTGCTACCGCCAACTTCTTCCCACCGCGGCTATATGTGATTTTGCAATCGGGGTTTTCAGCATCGAGTTGTCCATCGATTTCCGCTTTGTCGAACCGCTCGGCATGACCCACATATGCGAGGCTGAAGTCGTACTGCTCGGTCCAGAAAAAGGGCACTGCGTCAAAGCGCTCGCGCCGGCCCAGAATATTTCTCGCGGCGGTCTGCCCCTGACGCTCGGCGACCACCCAATGCTCGACGCGGATGCGCTCGCCAGTGAGCCGGTCTGGCCAGCGAACAATGTCACCGGCTGCGAAGATGCCCGGCGCACTGGTCCCCAGGTATTCGTCGACGCTGACGCCACGATCAATCGCGAGGCCTGCCTGTTCCGCCAGTGACAGCGCCGGCCGGACACCGATGCCGATGACCACGAAATCAGCTGCGAGATGCTCTCCCGTCTTCAGCGTGACACCATGCTGGTCTATCGCGGTCACAGTAGTGCCCAAATGGAAGACCACCCCGTGCCGTTCGTGAAGCTCACGGATGAACGTGCCAACCTCTCTTCCCAGAATGCGCTCCATCGGCACTGCATCGGGCGCGACAACGTCCACGGCGATGTTTCGCGCACGGAGCGACGCTGTCACCTCCAGTCCGATGAAGCTCGCGCCGATGACGACAGCACGCTGCGAAGTCAGGGCTTTGGCAAGCAGAGCCTCCGCGTCAGCGAGTGTCCGAAGGTAGTGCACGTGCGGGAGGTCGCCGCCGGGTACATCGAGCCGGACTGGCTCCGAGCCGGTCGCAAGCAGCAGCGCGTCGTAGGCCTGGCTCGTCCCGTCGGCGAGGTGTACATGTCGGTTCGCCGAATCGATCGAGGCGACTGGCGCATTCAACTTCAGCTCGATCCTTTGCTCTTTATAAAAATCGAGCGGTCGGAGCGGATTGGACTCCGCTGGCGACATACCGGCGAGATAGCCTTTCGAGAGATTGGGACGGTCACATGGCTCTGACTGGTCCGCGCTCAGCATCGTGATTCCACCCGCGTAACCCTCGCGGCGCAGCATCTCCGCCGCGGCGTTGCCGGCAGCGCCTCCACCGACGATCACGACTGCTTGCGGTACGGCGCTACCTGCCGACGGTTGGGGACTCCGCGACTCCAGTTTTTCTCTGACATATGCGTTGCCGTCGCGCTGTTCGACGCGCCAGCATGAAACAGCGTCGAGGGCCGGAGCGCGTACAGCTTCGCCAGTGCGCAGACTAAAGCACGCGTGATGCCAGGGGCAGCGCACGGTATCATCCACCAACAGGCCGTCAGCGAGAGGCGCGCCGTAATGCGTGCAGAACGCATCAAACGCGAAGAGCTCGGGCCCGCGCCGGGCGAGAACCACCGCTTCTCCATTTACCTGGCCGAGCAACATCGCCCCATCACCGATCTCCGCGATTGGGACGCCCATGGCGAGGTCGGGCTCAACGCGTGTCGTGGCGGTTTCGGTCATGCGCTCTCCATGGAAGCGCGTCCCAACTCGTCCCGGGCCTCGAGGCGCGCAAGCAATAGATGGTAATACAACATCCCTTGCTGGGGGCTGAGGGAATCGAGAATACTTTCAACGTCGATCCGATCCGAGCCTGAGACGAGCGAAAGATTTCTCGCCACGCTGGTGTCGTTCATCGGAAACACATCGAGTCGCCCGAGTCCGCGCAGCAAGATGAGCGTTGCGGTCCACGGCCCGATTCCTTTGATCTCGCGGAGAAGCGCAATCGCATCGGGGCTCGCCCGCTCCTCCAGCATCGCCTCCACGAGCGCGCCCGACGCAAGCGCTTCCGCGACGCGTCGAAGCGTCGCCAGCTTGCCGAGACTGAGACCGGCTGTCCGCAAAACATCGTCTTCGGTGGCGAGAAAGCGTTCAGCGGTCGGAAACGCATAGACTGTGACGCCCTCGCGTTCGACGGAGTGACCCGAGGCGAGGATCAGGCGGCGCATAATCGCGCTCGCCGCATGCAGGCTGATCTGCTGGAAGACAATCGCGTTGACGCACGCCTCCCATAGCGTTGGGTAACGTGGCGGTCTCACGCCGCGCATCCGCTGCGCGAGCGGCCTGAGCCACGGTATTGCCTCGGCTGCACGGTTGAAATGCTGGACGTCGCGCTCAGTACCGAGAATCCGTTTTACGAGCGTCAGCGCCAGTTTATGTTCGCGCGGATCGCCATCGAGGGTGACTCTGAGCGCTCCCGGATTCACTTGGTCAACACGAGTGACGACTGGGCCACGCGGGGTCTCAAGCGCTCGGACATACTGGCCATCGGACGTCAGGATATCGACAGTATTTGTCGACAACCTCCGCAGCGCGCTAACTGTGAGATCGAGTCGGAACGGAGCCGCGACACACAATTCATCTCTCCGCACGTTCTCTTCATCGAATGGTTAGAGGCAGCGCGACAGCGCGACGACTTGGCACCAATCCCCCGGCTACATCGAGCGTCGATCGCACATTGTTGTTGGAACGCGGCGGAATTGCACCACCACGCGCGTCAGGCGCTCTCGGCAAACCAGGGCCAGTAGGAAAGTGCAGGTGCGATGAGCCAGAGATGTTGCGAATTTCCTCGATTGCCGCGCGCAGCAGCTCTCTCGCCCTGGCGAGTCGGGCGGCACGCGCCTCGCTCGTCACTTCGTTCGTCGAGGCGGCAATTTCGAAGCTCGCGTCAGCGAGCTTTTGACCCACTGAGTCGTGAAGTTCTTGAGCAACTTGCGAGCGCTGCCTTTCCTCGGCGTAGATCACTTCCGCACCGAGTCTTTCAACTCGCTCGCGGCCGGCTGCGAGATTGTCGAGCATCTCGTTAATGGTTTTGGAGAGCCGTGCCAGCTCGTGGTCGGCCACGATTGACGAGGGCACTCTCTCGGCGAGCCGCCCCTCGGAAACCCACCTCGCAACACGCTCAAGAGATTCAATCGGACCTAGCGCAAGTCTCACGAGCACGAGATTCACGGTCGCCCCAAGAATCAGAGCAACCATGACGATGTAAGCGTCGGTCAGCCGTGTGGTCTGTAGCTGGACCGGTCCGAACACAAGCAGGCCCGCCACGCCGACAATGATCAGATTCGCGCCGAGCAATTTCATCTCGAGCGGAACCTCGAGGATTAGATGCAGCCAGCGCGGAATCGGAGGCGCCGCCTTTCGGCGCACCGATGAAGCTCGACGATCCAGGTCGGTTGTCATTTTACTTTGCGTTTGTGGATGGCGTGAGGAGCAGTGTCGGCGCATGCGCCGTCGCACTCACGCGAAGTCGGATCCACATTCCTGCTGCGCCATGTCCGGGCACGCCACAGAAGATGAGATACTCACCCGCTGGCTGTGCTGCGAAGCGTATGACGTCCGTTGCTTGTGGCGGCAGCCCTTCCGCAAGCTTGAGCGTGAAGGCACGGGGGATCGCCGGACTCACGGGCTGCGTTGGAAGCGGAGTCTGCGGAGAGATTACCTCGGCACTGTGCGGGAGCATTCCGTCGTGATTCTTGAACGCGATCTCGGCTTTCCATCCAACGGGTATGACGAGTGTTAGTCCGCCGTCACGGAAGCCGTTGAAGTTCAAGGCGCCGTTCAAGCCTGTGAGCCCGGCGATCAGTTGAAACTTCGCCGTCCTGGTGGCCGGGTCAAAACTCAGCCATTTAGAATCCACCGCTTGTTGCTGCGCTCTCACCGGAATTGCGAGCGAGCAGACCAGCGACAATGCGACAGCGAGTCGAAACATTGGAGTACTCCTCATAGTTATCCACCGACGCCAGCCGGGTTCTATCGCTTGCGCGACGACGTGATGTCTCACTTCTGGCCCTTCGGATGTATGACGTGCTCGGCAAGAATGCGCGCGACACTTGGAAATACCTGGCGCGCAGCATCGGGGACGCGGTGCCAACCGTCGGTTCCTGGTTTGCCGACCCAGTAATCGAATGGCTGCGATCCCGGTCCGGTTCCCTTTCCCACGACGATGCGACCAACCATCCCTGCCGCCTCGTGCGGGACGCAGTAGTAATCGTAGACTCCGGGTACGGTTAGCGTGACGTCGAAGGTTGTACCGGGCTTTACGAGGAAGCCCGAGTTCCACGGCGCGGCACCATCTGGAATCCGCAGCGAGTGATGATCGTTCTTCGGGTGATACGCGGTGGTCGTGTGCACGTTTTCGCGTGCAATCCAGCGCACCGTTGTCCCGAGCTGCACATAGAGCCCGATTGGATCGAACCACACCCGTGAACCGAGCGGGTCGCTGCGCATCTCGATCACTTTGGGGCCAGGTGAGGCGAGGAGCCGCGTCTCGAAGAGTGGCGCCATTCCGACGCCGGCGAGCACCAGCCCGCCGGCTTTCAGGAACTCACGCCGCGAGCCGCTCGTCATTTCGCGAGCTGTGCGGCGCGCTGCGGCGAGACGTACCACACGGTTATATGGTAGTGCGGCTCTGCTACACCGGGATGTCCCGCGTTGTAAACGATGTCCACGTGATCGGCGCGCGCATGAGCGATCTTCAAGTTGTTGAACGCTTTCTGGGCGTTCATGTCCTTGAGCGGAATCATGTAGACGGAGCTCACCAAATTACCCTGGTGATCGTACGCGAGAAACGGCCCGGCGGGCAGGGTGGTCGGATCGACATATAGTGTCCCCATGCCGGGAATGAAGTCGGGGAGCGGAACGAGCGTGCTGACTTTCTTGTACTTACCGCCTGGCGGCTCGTGGAGCACCGCTGTGGACGAGTCGGGGTGCATCCTCGACGACGCGGCGGGCAGGGGCGATTCGCGCTGCGCGGCAGCCGTAGTGGGGATAGCGAACACCATCCCAACGCCCAACGCAGCGATGAGGATGGCAGGCGCGCGGTGTTTCATGTGAATCTCCGTGTGAAAGGTTTTGTTCTCCTGTGCCGGAGGTTAGCCGAGCGCTTGTGAAGAAAGTGTGAATAAGCGACGAACCTTTACTTAGCCTATCGGCTCTTTCTCCGCGGTTATCTTCTTGTTGTGTCCGCGCCAGTGATCACTCATGCTTCTCCGATGCCGCATCGCCTCAAGCGACTTCTCGATGTTGCGAATTCGGTAATGATCACCGAGGTCTCCCTGGACGGAGTCCTGTCGCGCGTGGCGCAGGTAGCCGCGGAGGTGATCGGCGCGCGATACGCTGCGATCGGGGTCCTCGGGTCCGATGGGAAGGTGCTCGAACACTTTACGACCTACGGCATCGATGACGAACTGCGCGCGAGAATCGGCCACCCTCCAGAGGGCCATGGCGTTCTCGGCGTTATCATCCGCGACGCGAAGCCACTCCGGCTAGAGGACTTGACCCAGCACGCAGAGTCGTGCGGATTTCCGCCAAATCACCCGCCGATGCGGTCGTTTCTTGGAGTTCCGATCTTCGGCCGAGGTCGAGTTTGCGGAAGCCTCTACTTGACCGAGAAAACCGATGGCGAGGCGTTTACCGAGGAGGATGAGCACCTCGCCATTCTGCTGGCAGCCAAAACAACAGCGGCGGTTGAGAATGCGCGTCATCATGAGGACAGCGCGCGGCTGCTGGCCGAAGTGCAGCAGCTCCAGCGGGCCCGCGAGCGGTTCTTTGCGATGGTGAATCATGAGCTTCGCAATGCTCTGGCGGCTGTCTACGGGTGGTCGGAGATGCTCGTGCGGAAAAAAGATCCCTCGACCGTACCGCGTGCGGCGTTCGAGGTGCTCGATTCAGCTCAATATGCAATCACCCTTATCAATGACCTGCTCGACTTGAGCCGATTGGACGAGGATCGGCTGAAGCCAGTCGTGCGGCGCGTCGATCCCGTATCAATTGCCGAGCATGCGATGCGCCGAGTGACGCCGGCCGCGCAGCTGAAGCAGGTCGCACTGCACCTGAAGCCTCGTCCTCCACTGCCCAATTGCGAAACCGATGCTAGCCGCGTCGAGCAGATCCTCGTCAATCTGCTAAGCAACGCAATCCGGCACGCGCCCGAAGGAAGTTCCGTGGAGGTCAGCATCGCGGCCGTTAACGGGCGCGTCGAATACCGCGTCGAGGACGAAGGGCCTGGCGTCGCGCCCAGCGACGTGGAGCGCATTTTTGACATCTACGTGACGAGACCAGGCGAGGAAGCCGAGGGCCTGGGGCTCGGACTTCCGCTTTCACGGCGACTTGCTCGGCTGCTCGGAGGAGAGCTCCATGCAGTCTCACTGCCGGGGAAAGGCGGCCGCTTCATTCTGGCGGTTCCTGCCAGCCAATCATGAAGCCATCTTCACACTGGCTTCGCATCACTCTCATCGACCGGCACCAACATTCATTCGGTGATGAAGATTCTCCTCGTGGAAGACGATCGTAAGGTCGCTGGATTCATTGAACAAGGATTGCGGGAGGAAGGCTACGTCGTGGATCTTGCCCGCGACGGCGACGAGGCGACGACGATGGCCCACGTCAACGACTACGATGCGATCCTGCTCGACGTCGTGCTCCCGAAGAAGAACGGCTTCCAGATTGCCGCCGAGCTGAGACGAGAGGGCCGAACGGCGCCGATTCTGATGCTGACGTCGCGTGACGCAACCGAAGATGTAGTTCGCGGACTTGACGCCGGCGCCGATGACTACCTCGCGAAGCCGTTTCAATTCGATGAGCTGGTGGCCCGCATCCGCGCGCTCTTGCGACGAGGCGGCGCGGAACGGCTCGAGGTGCTACGCTACGGGCCCGTCGCGCTCGATCGGCTGCGTCACGTTGCGGTGGTGAACGATCAGCGTCTCGATCTCACGCCCAAGGAATTTCAGCTGCTGGAGTACTTTCTCCTCCGCCCCGAAGAGGTCGTTCGCCGCACGACCCTTCTCGAGAAGGTGTGGGACATGCACTTCGACCCTGATAGCAACGTCGTCGATGTCCATGTCGGCAACCTGCGTCGAAAGTTGATCCAGGCGGCGGGGGAGCCGTTGGTCGCCACGGTACGCGGCGTTGGATTCACGCTCCGCCGCGGCAACTCCGAAGATATCCTGCTGGCCTAGTCCTCCGCGTTGCCGCAGGTCGTTCCGTAATGGCGGCGGCGTGCAACTCTAGATCGACTTCAGGTATTCTAGCAGGTCGGCTTTCTCCGTCTCGCTGAGATTAAGCTTGAAAAAGCTATCGTAGTGGTTCACGACGTCGCGCAGAGTCACAAATCGGCCGTCATGATAATAGCCGTGTTTGTGGATTTTGTTGGTGTCGGCAAGCGCGCGCAAAACGCTAGTGACGTAGCTGCGTCCCGGCCCGCGATCGGCCTGGAAATCGTCGATACCTATATCGGAGCCTTTATGAAGGTTGTTGCCCGGCTCGGTGAAGATCGGCGGAACATGACAGGTAGAGCAACGGGCCCTTCCGTTGAACAACATCTGCCCGCGCGCGGCGATCTCCCTGTTGAAGCTGCCTTCGGGCACTCTTGGCGCCGGCATCGCGAGCTGATAGAAATGCAACCCGCCCAATCGCGCCGTGATGAGATCGATCGCGTCGCGCTTGTGTCCCCAGCCGGCCTTTGCGGCCACCGGATACTGCGCGGCATTCTCGAGACGCGAATCGAAGAACACTCCTTTGCCGTACATCTGGGTGTTGGCGACGTAGGCGTTCCAGTAAGTCACAGTGCCCCACCCGCCGGTCCAGGTGTGCTGATTGACGCCGGCCAATGCGAAGGCCGACGGCATTAGCGTCGCCGCTGGTTTGCCGTCTGGTCGCTTCGCCTTGCCGTCCATGTTCAATTCGGCGTCGTAACGGCCCGGCCCCCAACTATTGAGCACTGCTTTGACGGTGGCGACGTCCACCCCCAACAAGTCGGAGAATGGCTGGAGATTGGGAGCGGTGGCGACGATTGCCCCAACATTGAGATCGCGGTTGCCCCAGCCATCGAGACGTCTTCCGATCCCGGGCGCGAACGAGTCGTCGACGGTCGAGTGGCAGAGGGCGCACTGAATGCCTACCGTCCGAAGTTTGCCGTCAGGGTTGAAGAAGCCGGTGACGCCAACGACGGCGTTCAGCTTCAAGAGCGCGAGGGTGGTCGCCGGATCATCGAGGTTCACCTGTCCCGACTTGATCTGCGCAACCAGAGCGGCGGGCAACGCCTCGGCGTCAACCTTCAGGCCGAGTGCAAGCGCCGTTTTCGGGCTGACGCCGCCGCCGACGCCGCCGAGGTTTGCGCCCTCGATCGCCTCATGGAGTCTCAGCTTGCCGCCCCAAAAGTCTTCGGACCCAAACGTGGCGTATCGGAAAGTCTGCTTGCCTTCTCTCAGCAGCTTTGCGGCGTAATCCTGGATCTGGCGATCATAGCCCTGTGGCGCGGCGCTCGAAGGGGGCATGGAAGCGGGATCAGGGCTTTGTCGGGGAGCGCACGCGAAACCCAAACCACCGAGGAGAACGAGAATGCCCGCTGAGTAAAGGATTTTCGTCGTCGCCGTCATTTTGCGCTCCGTTTCAGCGTTTGTCATTCACGCGTTACAAGCGTAGGTAGCTGCAATTCTGCCAAGCCGCCTAGAGGCGAAGCTGCCGCAATTCCGGAGCCGAGACAGATGTTATCAGTCAAACATCCATCGCCAGCACGCCGAACGCCGCAGGCCGGCACAGGACTGTGAAGGAGGCTTCACACCTTCTTCCCGATAGACTCACGGAGCCAGCGGTAGACTCGCTCCATCATGAGATGGCAAATGCGATGGGCGATCTGTGTAATGGCGGCATCGTGCGTGGCGCCGATGGCGCTTTACAGCCAGACGTCCGGAGCTTCACCGCTCCCAGATACAGCAAAGCCGTACACGCTGCCTACTGTCACTGTTTCCGTCACACGAAACGAACTTCCTCTCGCCAAAACGCCGCTCTCGATCCAGGGCGTTGATCGCAATCAAATCAGCAGCGCGCGGCCGACGTGGGGACTGGATGAAGCGCTCATCACTGTTCCGGGCGTGTTTGTCGCCAATCGCTACAATTTTTCGCAGGACCAGCGAATCTCGATTCGAGGATTCGGCGCGCGCTCGGCGTTCGCTGTGCGGGGCATCAAGATTTTGCTCGACGGCATCCCGCAGACGCTCCCGGACGGACAAGGGCAGCTAACGAATCTCGAGCTGGGTGAGGTAGACCGCATCGAGGTGCTACGCGGGTCGGCATCAGCGCTGTTTGGTAACGCGTCGGGCGGCGTCATAAGCATCTGGACGCGGCCACCAGCGATCGAGACCGCGCTCCAGGACGCGCGCTTCGTCGCGGGCCGCTTTGGTGAGCGATCCGATCGGACTTGGAACAAGTGGCAGTCCACAACGGCAATGCGCGTCGGCGCCGCCACCGCACAGGTGACCGTTTCGCGCCTCGACTACGAGGGAGAGCGTGACCACAGCGCCGCCGATCAACGCGTGCTCAACGCGCAGCTGCGAATGCCAATCGCCCACGGCTGGTCGCTAACACTGATCACCGACGTCGGCTACAATCCGCGCGCCGACAACCCGGGCTCACTGACACTGGCCGAGCTGCAAGCCAATCGCGACACCGTGCCGGCACTGAACACGAACCGGAATGCCGGCAAGGATGTCACTCAGATCCAGAGCGGCGCGACCTTGCACCGCGCGATAGCGAACGGCGGTGAAGCGACCTTCACCGTCTTCGGTCTGACGCGCGACCTCAAGAATCCGATCACGACCACCTACATCGATCTGGATCGCGTCGCCTACGGTGCGCGCAGCAGTGTCACGTACCCGGTGCCGCTGGGATCGCTCGCACACCGGCTCACGGCGGGATTCGATTTCCAGCGGCAGCGCGACGATCGCGAGAACTTCATCTATCTGAACACGCCCGGCGATTCCGCGACGCGCAGCGGTGTGCGCTCGCTCAATCAGCTGGAGCACGTGACGGAGCTCGGTCCTTTCGTGCAGAGTGCCCTCGACCTGTCGCCACGAGCGACGATCATGACTGGACTGCGCTACGACTGGGTGCACTTCGGCGTTCACGACCGCCTCATCACGGAAACGAATCCCGACGATAGCGGCGAACGGTTGATGCGCGCGTTGTCCGCGTCGCTGGGCATTGCAGTCAATCCGTCCAGAAATCTGACGGTGTACGGCAACGTCGGGTCGTCCTTCGAGACACCAACTACCACAGAGCTCGCCAACTCACAGTCGGGCGCGGGCGGATTCAACACCGGACTCAAGCCCCAGCACGCGTGGACCTTCGAGCTCGGCGCCCGTGGCTCACTGGATCAAAGTCTAACGTATAGCGTTGCGCTGTTTCAGGCAGACGTGCGTGACGCGCTCGTTCCGTATGAGATCGCGGCACCGAGATTCTTTTATCGGAACGCTGGGAGCACGCGCCACCAGGGTTTGGAAGTTGGCGCCGATCTGTCCCTCGTGCCCGGAGTGGGCGTGGGCGCCACCTGGACTTACTCGGACTATCGGTTCCGAAACTATTCGTTCACCGACACGGCCGGAACGCACGTGCTGGATGGACGACCGCTCGCCGGGATTCCAGATAACTGGCTGAACCTGACGATCCGTGCGCGGCCCGGCGCATTCGCGGGCGCCTGGGCCGAGGTGCAGCCAACCTATTCGTCGGGATACCTCGTGAGCGACGTCGCGAACACGCGCACGTCAGCGTGGTGGTCGACGAATGTCCGCGCCGGATGGGACGGTAGCGCGGGCAGCATGCGTCTGTCGCCGTTCATCGGCATCAACAACGCGTTCAATCAACAGTACGTCAGCTCGGTCGTGATCAACGCGGCGCGAGGTCGTTTTTACGAGCCCGCGCCGGGCCGCAATGTCTATCTCGGAATGTCCATCGGAGCTGGCCGTTAGTCGCACCCTTTATGGAGGTAGTAATGAGGAAGTGGAAGATATTGAGAATGGCCTTGGCGAGCGGCGTCATCTGCGCGGCGTCCCCGCCCCAGCTCGCGGTCGCGCAGGGATCGCGTTCCGTCGGCACCACTGACCCAGTGGCGTCACCGCCATCGGTTTCGGTCTTCACGACTGAACCAGTGGCGTCACCGCAGACGAACGTGACCTCGTCGATGCTTCGGGAGGCGGCGCAGAGCGGTGACTGGCTGATGTATGGTCACAACTACTCGAATAACCGCTACTCTCCGCTGAAACAGATCAACACCACCAACGTGATGAATCTGGTGCCGCGGATGGTTTTCCAGACAGGCACGGAGCGGCTCGGCAGTCTCGAGACGACACCAGTAGTCGTGAACGGCGTCATGTACTTCACGTCGCCGGCGACCCCGAACAACGTCGTCGTCGCGGTCGATCTGCGAACGCAGAAGACGCTGTGGCGCTACGAGCACAAGAACGCCCCAGTCAGCACGGCGTGCTGCGGACCCAACAACCGCGGTGTCGCAGTGTCGGGCGGAAATGTGTATGTCGCGACACTCGACGCTCAGCTGGTCGCCCTGGACCAGAAGACTGGTGAGGAGAAGTGGGCGACCACGATAGCAGATCCGGCCGACGGATATACGGAAACGATGGCGCCACTCATCATCGACGATAAGGTGATCATTGGCTCGTCCGGCGCCGAGTACGGCATCCGCGGATTCGTGCGGGCATACAACGCCGCCACCGGCGCTCTGGTCTGGAACTTCTACACGATCCCGGCACCCGATGCCCGAGCCGACGAGGGCGGTATCAACGGCTGGTACGGACATTGGTCGCCGACCACGCCGGAAGGCACTCCCCTGCACCGCAACATCGCCAAGGAGAAAGCCGACTCAGCGAAATACGCGGATGCGTGGAAGACTGGCGGAGGGTCGATGTGGATGACGCCCGCGTATGATCCGGACACCAGGACGATGTACATCTCGATCGGCAATGCATCGCCCGATCTGGACGGCTCGGTTCGCCCAGGCGACAACCTGTGGGTCGAATCGATCGTCGCGCTCGATGCGACGACTGGCAAGTTCAAATGGGGCTACCAGATGGTGCCGCACGATGTGTGGGATCTGGATGCTACCAGCCCACCCGTGATCACCATGGTCGACGGTCGCAAGGCAATCGTCCACGCCGGGAAAACCGGATGGATGTACGTGCTCGATGCCGCGACCGGCAAATTGATTCGCCGCTCCGACGCATTCGTCCCGCAGGAAAACATGTTCGCGCAGCCAACTGCGGAAGGGACTCGGATGCTGCCGGGTGCAAACGGTGGCCAGGAATGGTCTCCGGTCGCGGTGAATCCGGAGCTGCAGTACGCGTACAGCGTCGCGCTGCATCAGCCAATGAACTACAAGACGCACTACGCGCCCAACGAGCGCGGCCGACTGTGGCTGGGAAGCGCGTTCGTCGCCATTCCGGGCGAGGAACAGTGGGGACACGTGTCGGCGATCAACCTCAAAACCGGCAAGATCGCGTGGCAGGTGAAGACCGAGCAGCCGATGATCGGCGGCGCGACAGCCACCGCGGGCGGGCTGGTCTTCACCGGTGAGGGCAACGGTTGGTTCAAGGCATACGACGCGCGCACCGGCAAAGCGCTTTGGAGCTTCTACTGCGGAGCCGGCGTCAACGCCGCTCCGTCGGTGTTCGAGGTCGACGGTGAGCAGTTCGTCGCGGTCGCTGCCGGCGGGAATTTCCAGCTCGGTTTCCCGCTCGGTAGCGCGGTGTTCGTGTTCGGATTTCCCAAGGCGGTTAAGTAAGTGAAACGCCTCACTTCCATGACCGTGCGTCGGGCGGCGGCGATTGCAGTAATAGCCGGTGCAGCGTTGTTCGGCGGCGGACTGGTCGTGGGCGCGAGCGCGGCAGAGGAGCCGCGCCGCTGGACGGCCCTCGATGGCCGCGATTGGACGCAGTTCGCGCCGAAGGAGAAGGAGGCGTACGTCGCAGGTTTTCTGGCCGGCGCCGCCAATGCGGCGGCGAGTAGCAGCGATACCGCTGTGATCCGCACGACGGTCGACTCACTGTACCGGACGGGTGCGCTGCAATTCCCGTTCGGTCACATGGTCTATGCAAACCAGCTCGACGAATTCTACTGGTGGGATAATCACGTTCCCACTCCGCTGTATCTGGCCCTGTCGGCCATCAATCAGCGGTTACTCAATAACAGCACGAGCCGTTGAGGCCGTGTGATTTTCAATTTTTCGGAGAACGAGATCATGAAACGGATGTTAGGGACTGCGGTGATAGGTGCGGCGTTGATGCTGGGCGCAACGAGTCCGGCAACGGCGCAGGACGAGGGATTCTTCCACAGCCCCGTGTTCGTCGCACAGCCAGGGATTATCCATTCCTTTAGCGAGGGGGCGCCGACTGAATTCAACGCCCGCTTCGTGACAGCGATCCCGCTCGCAATCGAGCGAACCACTTTGGTCGGGATCATTCAATGGACGCCGTTCGCCGACAACGCCGCTGGCGGCAAAGCGAATGCTCCGGCGTTCGTCTACGGGCCGGTCGTCAACGTGTTCAATCAGCAGTACTGGGGCTTTGACGTGGACGGGCTGTTCTCTTATAGCCCGGCGGCGACTGGAAAAAGCGACTACACCCACAAATTCCTGTTCGAGGGAGACTTCTCTCTGAAGCTCGGAAAGATGATGAACGCAAAGAGCAACTGGAACGACTTGAGCGCCTACGCGATGTTGGCGTACGTAGTCAGCGGATTGCCCGATGGTGTGGAGTCACGGGATCGCATGGTCTTGCTATCGGGCTTGTCGTTGCCGCTCGCGCCCTGGAAGAAGTAAGGATGGGATCCCGCGATAGATGCGAGTTCCCGATTGGACAATACATCCGGTATCACCGGAACGGCTTTGGAGGCCTTTTGAATATGTGGTTTCGCGGATTGGCAGTAATAGCGGGGGTTGCGGGACTCGTGGCCTGCGCTGGCGGAGATAAACGGGCTGACGACCCAGCGGCAGTTGCTGTTGATACATCAACGATCGTGACCGCTAGCACGACAAGTCCTGAAACACCGGTAGCAACGGGAACCATGGCGCCGATCACCGGCACCACTCACGAAGTAAAGATGGTCGGAGACGCAAAAGGCTATCGTTTCGAGCCCGCCAATCTTACCGTGAAGCAAGGCGATGGCGTCAAGTGGATCATGGTTTCGGGCGGCCCACACAACGTGGCCTTTGATCCCGCTACAATTCCGCCCGACGTCCGACCTCAGCTTGATGCGAACATGGGGGCCGACAGGATGGGCGAGCTCTCGTCCAATATGAAGATTAATCCGGGCGAGTCCATCACCATCTCGTTCGGCAACATCAAGTCAGGTCAGTACCCTTACCACTGCACGCCACACCTTGCGCTCGGCATGAAGGGTATAATCACAGTTCGCTAGCACGTGAGGTGACCGAAGTGCGCAATGTCTCCGTGCAGCCCATGACCAGCCGCGTCCCGGACTAGCTGCGCTCCCGATCGATCGCTGACGGCACCTCGCTTACGGTTTCAATTACTGGCTCGCTGGTCTCCAGCAGCATTGTCTCCAGATCAAGATCGCGCTGAATCCGGCGCATGACATCGTCGCCGATCACGCCCCGATCGCGAAGACTGGTCACCGCTTTCTGCTCCGCATCCATCATCGCCGAGCGTACGCGGCGGTATTCCTCGGCGCGTCGCTCGTCAATTAGCGCGGCGTCGTGCGAGGGGGCGAGAGTAAAATGCTCGTGGGTAATTTCGCCCGCCGCGATGGCGCGGTGGGCATCCTCATCCTCTTCGCGCGCGGCCCACCGGCGCGCACGCTGTCGATGCCGCTGCCTCAGGTAGCGCACAACCTCGGGATAGCGCGAGCCGGCAATTGCCGGGTCGTCGAGGGTTTTCAGGCCTTCCTCAGCGGCTGCCAGCCGCGCATGCGCTTCTTCCGCGCCTTCGTCGCCTTGATCACCGCTGCCGATTCGCAGCCAGCGCGCCACTGGCGCCAGCGTCGGGCCCTGCAGCACCAGCGTGATGAAGATCACGGAGAAGGTGATGAAGATGATTTGCTCGCGTGCCGGAAAGCCTGCGCCCGAGGCGGTTGTCAGCGGGACTGCCAGAGCAAGCACCAGTGAATCTCCACCTCGCAATCCCGACCAGGCGATGAACGCCACCGTTCGCCACGGCGGCAACGGCTCGCCGCTCCGACGCAGCCACCTGAAGAACGCGCGAAACACATAGCTGCTCGGCATCACCCAGGCAATGCGAATTCCGATAACGACCAGACTCACGATGGCCGATTCGCGAAGCAGCGTGGAGAGCGGTAGGCGGTCAAGTGCGCGAAGCACGTACGGAAGCTCGAGTCCCACCAGAATGAAAATGAGACTCTCCAGAACGAAGGTGATAACAGTCCACATTCCGGAAACCTGCAACCGTCCCTCGGCGCCGATGATCCTGGGGACTTTCCTCGCGGCGTAAAGGCCAGTGGTGACTACGGCAAGGACACCCGATGCGCCAAGAGTGTCCGCCAGCAGAAAGGAAGCGAACGGCGTCAGTAGGGATACCATATTCGAGACCACCGGCACCGCGCGCACCACGCGGTGCACCCGCGTCACGACAAGGCCCACCAGCACTCCGATCAACACGCCGGCTGCACCGCCGACGAAAAATCTGAGCACCGCCGGTGCCAGCGAGAACCCACCGGTCACGGCGGCGGCAACGGCAAAGCGATAGATGATGATCGCAGTGGCGTCGTTGACCATCCCTTCGCCCTCGAGGATGGTCTGAACTTCGCGCGGCATCCGGAGCGAGCGCATCACCGACAGCACCGCCACCGGATCCGGCGGGGAGATGATGGCGCCAAGCGCAAACGCCGCGGGCCAGGTAAAGGCGGGGTAGAGTGCGTGAGCGACGACAGCGACTGCCACCGTCGACACCAGCACCATCACCACCGACAGACGGACGATCGGGCCTATTTCACGCCGAAATTCTCGGAGGGGAAATACGATAGCGCCCGCGTACAGAAGCGGCGGAATGAACAGGAGAAAGAGCACTTCCGGCTCGAGTGTGACTTCGGGCAGGCCCGGTACGAATGCCAGCAACAGACCCCCGACGACGAGTATCGCCGCATAGGGAATCTTGAGTCGCTCGGCGATAATGCGGAGCGCCGCCGCAACCGTCAGACACAGTAAAACGAGCTCAAGACCAGTCATTGTCGATGCACGCGCGTCCCGGTACGACGGTCGAAAAAGCCCGCCGGGGACCGCGCACTACTACACCACGGCGTTTCGGGCAATGACCTCGCGATAGAATGCCGCACTCAACTTCGGGGTGCGGCGCTGTGTCGGGTAGTCCACGTAGTGTAGTCCGAAGCGGTTTCCGTAGCCGTCGGCCCACTCGAAGTTGTCCATCAGGCTCCAGAGGAAGTAGCCCTTCACAGGGACGCCGTCGGACACCGCGCGCTGGAGCTGGCTGAGATAGTTTCGGAGGAACATGATGCGGTCGGTGTCGTACACCTGGCCGTCGCCGGCGGGGACATCCGAGGAAGATGTGCCGTTCTCGGTGATGTAGATCTCCTTCACGTTCCAGAGTTTCGCGACATGATGCGGTCCCCAGTACAACACTTCGGGGCCGATGAATAGCCACGGCGACGCCATGTGCGGATACGACGGCGGATTCGGAACAACGGCGAAGCCGGCGGGCGATGCATCGGCGCGGACGAACGTCGGCTGATAGATGTTGGTGCCGACGAAATCCATCGGCGTTGAGATCGTTCTGAGATCCTCCGGCGTGATGCGCGGTGCGTCGGCGCCCATCCGGGCGAGATACGCGTCGGTGTACTTCCCTTCCATGATCACGGTGAGGTACTGCGCGTTCAGCTCGCGCGTCGCGGTTTCCGCCGCCCGGATATGCTCGGGCGTCTCGATCACCGGCACACCCACGGTCAGGTTTTCCGCGATGCCGACTTTGGTTCCCGGCTTTGCTTTCGCGCGGATTGCCTGCACGGCGAGTCCGTGTCCCAGCACGCCGTTGTGTCGCGCCTGGTAGAAGCGCGGCTTCGGGAGCTTGAGTCCGGGTGCGTGGATGCCGATGCCGTAACCCAGCTCCATGAAAGCGCCGAACTCGTTGATAGTGAAGAAATGCTTAACGCGATCGCTGAGATGGTCGGCGACGTAACCCGCGTAGTTGCCGAACGCCTGCGAAGTCTCGCGCGATTCCCATCCGCCGACGCGGTCCTGGAGCGCCTGCGGCAGGTCCCAGTGATAGAGGGTGGCGAAGGGCTCGATGCCGTTCGCGAGTAGCTCGTCGACGAGACGATTGTAGAAGTCCAGCCCTTTGGGATTGGGCGCGCCACTGCCCTGCGGAAAGACGCGCGGCCAGGCGATGGAGAATCGATACGCCTTGACGCCGAGTGCTTTCATGAGCTGGACGTCGCCCTTGTAGCGATGGTAGTGATCGTCGGCGACGTCACCCGTCGCGTTGTTGGCGACCTTGCCCGGCGTGTGGGAGAAAGTGTCCCAGATCGATGGCATGCGTCCGTCTTCGGCGACGGCGCCCTCGACTTGATACGACGCGGTTGCAGTACCCCAGCGGAATCCGGTCGGGAAGGTCCGCCCCGGCGGAGATTGCAGCGGCGCTGACTGCGGACTCTGAGCGGCGTGCGCGGCGAGCGGAGCAGTAGATGCGCCGAGTGCGGCGGCGCCGACGGCTTTGGCGAACGAGCGGCGGGAAAGCTGGTCGGTCATTGGATTGCCTCGCGGCTGGGCGGAACGTTTCTTCTGAGCGCTGCGTTAGATCCGCAAAACGTGAAGATCAGGTCGGCGAGGCGCAATGTTTCCCCAGGTTTTCGCGCTGTGTGCGGGGAATGAGCACAAAGAAGCCCGCCGACGAGAGAGCCCTCACGGCTTCATCAACGCTGGAATGATCGCGTTCGCGACAAGGCCATAATAACCGCCCCATACCCGGAAGTTGGCGTAGTCGCCTGCAGTGAACACTGTCACCAGGTCAAGTTCCGGGATCACGATCAGTAGCTGCCCGCCGTTCCCGTTTGACTGGTAGACGCGGTAGCGCCGCGCGCCTGATTTCATGTACCCAAGGTGCCATGCAAAGCCGTCCGTTCCACTCAACGTATCCGCCGGCGCTCCGGGTGCCGGGGTTTGCCTGCTCGTGGATTCAACGACCCACTCCTTTGGTATGATCTGCCGCCCTTTCCAGACGCCGCCATTTAGATACAACTGGCCGATTTTGAGCAGATCACGCGGGCGCATAAAAACGCCCCCGCCGGTGTAGCCCTCTCCCGTCGGCATGAGGTTGTAATAGTAGCGCCCGAACTCAAGCGGCTGCGCTATCGTGCGATCGAAGAACTCAGGCAGCCAGGTCCTGGTGCCGACCGCGATCGCGGCGCCGACGAGATTCATCGTGCCCGAGCAGTAAGCGAAGTGTGTTCCCGGCTCGTAGAGCATCTTCAAATCGAGCATGTACTTCCACCAGTCGGGTTTCGCGGTCTGCGCCTGCATCTTGTCCTCTCCACCCGGCGAGGAATCGTCGTTGTCGTCGCAGTCGAGTCCCGATCCGTGAGTCATCAAGTGAGCGAGGGTGATCCGATCTTTGCGCGGGTCCGGGTTCTCAAAGGGTCGACGCGCCGCGAGAAGTCGGACGATTGGTGTCGATTCGCTGAGGCGAAACCCTTTCTGCATCGCGGCGCCAAGCATGACTGATGAAAACGTCTTCGACGCTGAGCGAGTATCGTGGGGCTTCTCGCGATTGAATCCGGCAAAGTATTCCTCGAGGACGAGCTTCCCCTTTCGCGCGATGAGAAGCGAATGGATATGCGGAGTTCGTCCCGAGGTCTGAACGGTGTCTATCAACCGCTGAATCAAGCGCTCGAGCTGCGGCACGTCGAATCCGACAGACGATGCGTTGGCGGAAGGAAGCCCATCGTTGGTATGGGGTGGCACCACGTACGAGTACCTGATCCCGCGCGGCAGTTTCGGAAAATAGCCGACTGCCTGTTGCGGAGTGCGCGCAAACAAGATCAGCCGCCGCTGAATCTGCGGCCACCAAAGATCCAGTTGCTTGTGCTCTGAATCGAAGTAAGCGACTCGCCGGATTTCTGGCTCAGTCGAATCCGGCCGCGCCGAAAAAACAACGGAGTCGTTCTCGAGTGTCACACGGAATTGCGATGAACCTCCGCGGAGATTCAGCTCCGGGTTTCGGAATGCGCCAGTGAGAAGGCCTGAGCTATCTCGCCAGATTTCAAGGTAGAGTGTGAAGGTGTCTTCGAGGGGAACGACATTTCCGCTCCAGATGTCTGGCTCAGCGAGCGTCAGTGTTACGCGACTCGCGAACGGCTGGCTCAATCCTCCCGGATCGTGCGGGCCTTCCTGTTTCGTTCCATCCGGCTGAACCCACCATCCCTCGATCGCGGTGCGGCCAGCTGCGAACTTGCCTCGGAACTCTCCGAGATCGCCTGCGAACGCGAAGCGAACACTGTCGCCACGCGGGCTGAATTTCGTTTCGACGCTAGAAATGATCGCCTTCCATCCGTCGCCTGTATGTGCGATGGTGATCGGCCCGCGAAGATAGGGACCGATGAGCGACTCGCTTCCCCAGATGCCGATCAACGCATCGTCGGCGCGGTGTATCTGCTGCGCCCACGGGCTCGCCGCCGCAGGGACAAACGCAAGAAGAAAGAGCCAAGGGCGTCCCGTCACGATTTTCTGGTCCGCGCTTCGCGCGCTTTGAGCCACGCGACGATTGGCGCGACACCCGATTGCAGGTTGGCTCGAAGCGCATTGCATGCTGCCTCGAGATCGCCCCTTTTGAGCGAAGCTATTATCGTTCGGTGAGTATTCGTAGCAGACAAAACGCTGCCTCTCTCCCGCATCAACGGCACCTCGTAGCGGTGAGTGCGCCGCATGAACTGCTTGACGAGCTCGATCAGAACTTTGTTCGGGCAGTCGGATATAAGCTCGATGTGCCACTCATCATCGGCGCCGATCAGTGCGTCAGGATCCTCGGCCTTCGCGATCAATTGGTTCAGATCGATCAGCCGGCCGATTTTCTCCTTCGTCGGGAGCCCCGCGAGTCGTAAGGCTGAGGGCTCAATGAGCGGACGAATCTGATACATCTGTTCGAACTCGCTGACGCTGAGTGCACGGACGAAGTGTCCGATGTGCGGGATCGTTTCCAGCGCTCCCTCATGAGCGAGGCGCGCGAGCGCTTCACGGAGCGGCGTGCGGCTGACGCCGAGCTGCCGGGATAGATGTACTTCGTTGATGCGTTCGCCCTCCGCGAGCTCGCCGTCCAGAATCATGCGGCGAACGGCGTCGGCGACCGACTGGCTGGTATTGTCGCGGACTAATCTGTGCACTGTATACAGTATACAGCCAGGCGCGGAGTTCGCAAGCGTGCGGGGTGAGCTTTTGAGCGCCGAGTAACGTCAGCCGCTCGGTTGCGCGGAGCCGGAAAAATCGACCAGAAACATCGCCCGTTCCTGCGGAGTGGGAACGCGACACGATTGTCGGGTGCCAAACAGGCGATAGCGCAACCGAGCGATGGCGCGATAGCCGATGTCTCGCAAAGGTCGGGGGAAGAGCCATAACAACTCGAGGATTCGATACCAGCCGCCCAGTAACGTGACGGATTTCAGAATGGCGTCCGACCGCCCGTAGATCAGGCCATCGCTGTCCAACAGAAACATCGTGTAGAAAGTGTCCGGCACGGCAGCGTCTGGTGCTGCCTGGGTGACGAGTTTACCCGCCTCCGATTGAAGAGACGCAAACATCAACCGATGGCGCCGATCCCTACGGATGAGAAAGTCGACGTACGCGTTACACAGGTTGCACACGCCATCGAAGAGAACGACGGGGTTTCCCGCGGTTCCTTGCATTGGCGCGGCGCGTTGCGCTAGCGCGCGCGGCATTCCCGCCAGTATCAAAGCGACAACAGCCGCGAGCGGGTGCAGGATGAGTCCAAGAACCCAGTTGTAATCGAGCACACCGATACGGTCAAAGGCGATCCCCAAATGGGAGAACGCGTTAGCGGCGGTGTTGATGGAAACGGAGTCTTCGAAGAAATACAGCGGCAGAAAGAGAGCGAGAACCGCTACCATTCCCTTGACCGAAGTAAGGCGGTCCACCGCCCTCAACAATCCGCGCGGCAGGCGCGGCACAATCCGCTCCCACGGGGCAAATATCACATAGACAGGAAGGATGGTAATGAAGCCAATGTTGAGCATTAACAGGTTGGCGAGGTGGAACATCACGGCAATGAACAAGTACGTTCGAAACAGACCACGCTTGACGAGCGAGAAGATGAACGTCGTTTCGAACGTAACCGCCGTGAGATCCATCATTTCCCAGAAATACGGGTTGTTGATGCTCAAGAACAATGGTGCCAGCAGCCTGTTGCGACCGAGTCGGTACCACCCCGTAACGAGCCAACTACGCGCTCCCTGAGTGGACAGATTGAAGTCCGCCCAGACGAACAGCTTGGGAAATCCCGCGCTGAAAAAGCCAAAACCAACCAGCAGCGCCAGCAAGCTGAGCGGCCACGCTTCGATCTCGCCGGTGGCCTTTCTCATTTTGGAATCGATCGAGTACGCGGCTCCCCAACCCGAAAAGGCCATCACCAGCGGCGCGATGACGGTAAGAATCGTGTGATCGATCAGGCCAAAGGAGTACCGGAATGAGTTTCCCAGAAGCCACGTCAGAGTGAGTAGAACTGAGGATGCTTTGGTCTTGAAACCAACGAGCACGAAGACGAGCAGCACGCAGATGAAGACGTCGAGCGCCTGCATCGCCCACGCTGGAGGAAATGTCGGCAGGAACGTGACAGCGCTTAGCGTTGGCGGGTCGAAAAAGCCGGGTGGGTTTCGACTCACCCATGAAAAGGTTGGAATGCCGGTTATCAGGAAAAAAGCGGCGAAGAAGATGCGGCTGAGGGCGAGGCCTTGCGCCGTCGCCGGCAAAAATCCGTGGATCCAGCGATCGATCTTGCTGCCAAGCTGGCTCATGCTCCGCCTGCCCGGAGCTCGATGGTGTTGTCGCCTTGCAGCTCGCGGCGTTGCCGCACCGGCACCTCACTGTAATACGTCGTAACTTCGTACGTGAGAACGTGGATTCGAACGGCGTCAATTCCGAGCGTTTCGCGGAGTCTCTCGCGTAGCCACGCTCGCGTCTCGTCGATTTGCTCGGGCGTTCTTCGCCGCCCGATGCTGACTCTGTTTGCAAGGAAGGGGATCGGGAGGTGCCGCACCATGCGGTTCCTGCTAATGCCAAACCCTGCGTTCAACACGTACGGGTGATAGTCGGTGGGAACTGCGTTGAGGAGAGCTGCGACCGGGACAACGTATTTACGGCCTGTCGAATCTTCGGCGACGCATTCGGTCTCGATCCCCGAATAGGAGCCTCGCGTTTTGATCAGGCTCGCACCGCTCGGCAGCAGGATCGCCGGAAATGGTTCTGTGTCATCGCGAATTTTCAACTGCAACAGCAGGCACGGCACCAGAACGATGAACAGCAGTCGAAGTGCCCAGCGCCGGCCGGTTGTACCGTAGTTCATCACCATCACCGACTGGGCGAGCGAAGAAATGACGTTACAGCAGGACGCGCTGACAATGGCATCCGCCGTTTGCCTGCGCTAGAGCTTGGCCACGCCAGCGTTGACAATGGGCCAAGCAAAACGCCGCCGGACAGTAAGTCCGGCGGCGCACTGGATGGGCCTGGGTAGAGTTGAACTACCGACCTCACGCTTATCAGGCGTGCGCTCTAACCACCTGAGCTACAGGCCCGCAACCGCAGCGTAAATCGCTGTGACATCGAGTCTTGCAACTTAGCCGAGCCCCGAGCGGCGGTCAATCTACCAACCCGTGCTTTCATGACTACGCCGTAATGCTCATTTCACGATTCAGTCATCGTTGGAAGTGAGTGTTGAAGCCGGGAAAATCCCAACCGGATCCCAAATCCAACCGCTGGCTGTGTCGATGGTCAATCAGAAAAGTGGATTCACGCTAATCGAGATTCTCGTGGTGGTGGTCGTGCTCGGCGCGCTCGCCGCCATCGCCGTTCCACACTACACCGGCGCCAAGACCAAGGCTTATCAGGCGGCGATGGCGGCGGATCTGCGCACGGCTGCCCTGCTCGAGGAACAATACGCCGCCGACAATCACGGCCAGTATTTCTCGGGCTCCGCGACGAACGACTCGCCCCTCAACGGATTCACTCCGTCAAAAGACGTGACGGTGACCTTCACCGCTTTCAACATCCTCGGCAGCCAGCTCGGCGATTGGATCGCGATCGCGCATCACGGTCAATCGACCGAAAACTGCGAGATGCGCAGCGGCGTCATCACCTGCACGACCGACCAGGGCGCCGTCACAGGCACGATCCGGCCGCACTAGGTCCAGACTGAAGCCTTCTTGGCCCAGGCCGTGTCCTGATAGCGCTCCTTGAAGGCATCGGCGGTCTGTTTCAACGCACCGGCGTTGTTGGTTCCCTTGTACGAAGTCGCACCCGCCCAATAAAGCGCCTCGGGCGCGGCGTCAGTATCCGGAAATTTGTCGACTACCTCACGGAACCTTCGCTCGGCTTCCTGCCATTGTTGTTGCGCGAACGCGATCTGTGCCCGACCAAGCATTAGCTGCGCGAGAAATTCGTCGGCCGGAAGAAAGCCTTCGATCCGATGCCGCTCGACACCATGTGGGTCCAGCTCCAGGATCGTCGGTGTCCATTGGGCGTTGTATTTCTCGCCGTATTTCTGGAACAGCGCCGAATCATCTTTGACGTGCACGCGCGCCGGCAGGAAGTTCTCGTTGACGAACTTCACCACTCGTTGATCCGGCCACACCTCGGCATCCAGCCGAGCGCAGCCGCTTCACATCGGCGCGGCGCTGAAG
This sequence comes from Gemmatimonadaceae bacterium, assembly GCA_035248505.1. GTDB lineage: Bacteria > Gemmatimonadota > Gemmatimonadetes > Gemmatimonadales > Gemmatimonadaceae > UBA4720. Next base: position 43,186 of record DATFHK010000020.1, read on the forward strand.
TCGAGGAGCACCGGTTTGTTTTGCGCGGCTGCCTCCCGAAGCGCATTGTCGACGTCGTGTCTGAATTGGATTTCCATAGGTTGCCTCCACCCGAAACAATGAGGTTACCGTAGCGATACTTGTGCCCGCGATCGCGCACATGACTCGTCCGCGCCTTCAGCACTATGCTTGCTGATGGGTCGGGCGTAGCTTTCATGGTAGCCGGTATCTGGTGCAGTGAGGGGACATGGGAACTGAGCGGTTTGCCGATATTGCCACAGACTCATCGTCGTCCCCTGCCCGCCTTGCGCGATCAAAGCCGCCTGTCACTCCTGATGACGACGCGCGGGCTGGCCATGAGGGCCCCACTCTAGAAGCCGCGCTGGATGATCTCATCCATCTGATCGAGTACCAGATCCCGTCCATGCGTGGCTCGGTTTTGCTCCTCGATGAGGACGGCATGACGATGCGACACGGAGCCGCTCCCAGCCTTCCCGCCGACTACTCGGCGCAGATCGATGGCTTACAGATCGGACCGGCAGCCGGATCCTGTGGAACCGCGGCGTACCGCGGCCAGCAGGTCATAGTCGAAGACATCGCGAGCGATCCGCTCTGGCAAGAATACCGGCACCTCGCGCTTCCCCACGAGCTTCGCGCGTGCTGGTCGACTCCAATCTTCGATGACAACGGGTCGGTGATCGGCACTTTCGCGATGTATTACGATTCGCCGAGAGTGCCGACGAAATTGGAGCTGGAGTTGACCGAAATCGCAGCGCAGCTCGCATCTACCATCATCATCCGCGCCCGGGTCGAGAACCAGCTGCGCTCGGCGAGAGCGGAGGCCGAGCGGGCGAATCGAGTGAAGTCTGATTTCCTGGCGATGATGAGTCACGAGCTGCGCACCCCGCTGAACGCGATCGGCGGCTACGCCAAGCTGATGCTCGAGGGAATTCCGACGCCGGTGAGCGACGCACACGAGGATTACCTTCGTCGCATCGTGAAGGCGCAATCGCATCTACTTAGCGTGATCGAGGCGATCCTGATGCACGCGAAGCTAGAGGCGGGCCGCATGACCTACGAGCTGGTCGACTTCAGATTCAGCGAGGTTCTGGATCCTGTCGAGACGTTGATCATTCCGCAGCTCAAGGCGAAACAAATCGAATTCGATTTCTCGCAGTGCGACAGAAACCTTTGGCTGCATGCCGATCGACAGAAAGTCGTTCAGATACTGCTCAACCTGCTCTCTAACGCCGTGAAGTTCACTGCCTCCGGCGGCCGAGTGAGCACCGCTGCCTGTGCGCGCGATGAAAAAGTCGTCGTGACCGTCGCCGACACCGGAATCGGCATGACCGCTGCGCAGGTTGCCGTCGCGTTCGAGCCGTTCGTGCAATTCGACAACCGGCTCACGCAAAAGGAAAGCGGAACCGGGCTCGGCCTGCCGATCAGTCGCGAGCTTGCGCGTGCGATGGGCGGGGACCTGGTCGTGACAAGCGAGGAAGGCGTCGGCTCCGAATTCGTGCTGACCCTGCCGCGGGCCGAAGCGCCGGCTTCAACTCCGGCTAACTGGACCTAAGCTCAGTCTTCGTACTTGCGGGGATGCGAGGGGTGGGGTCGCTCCTCGTCCTCGGTGTCGAACTCGTCGTCCAGATCGATCAGATCGTCGTCGAGGTCGTCATCCAGATCGTCATCATCTTCGTCGAGATCGTCGTCATCGAGATCGTCGTCGTCGAGGTCGTCATCATCCTCGTCTTCGTCGTCCCAATCCTCGTCATCGTCGAGATCTTCGTCGTCGTCTTCCAGATCGTCCTCGAGGTCTTCATCCTCGGGGTCGTCATCCGGTGTCCGTTTCGCCAGCCACGCCTCAGGCTTCCCTGCGTCCTCGTTCAGGAAGCTCCCCGCGGACTCCAGCTCGGCGCACATTACCGTAATCTCCTGGTTGTTAGACAGAAGCGCGCTCGCGCTTCGCCTCGCGTGACAACTTCTTACGATCGTTCGCGCTGAGGAAGCGCTTCCGCAGCCGGATCGACTGCGGGGTCACCTCGATCAGCTCGTCTTCCTCGATATACTCCAGCGCCCCTTCGAGCGTCAACTCCCGCGGCGGCTCGAGCTGAATGTTCTCGTCGCTCGCCTTCGTGCGCATGTTGGTCAGCTTTTTCTCTTTGGTCGGATTGACATCCATGTCACCCGGCCGCGAGTTCTCGCCAACTAGCATTCCTTCATAGACCGGATCACCCGGCGACACGAATAGGGTAGCGCGCTCGGAGAGATTTGCAAGCGCGAACGCAACAATGATTCCAGCTTCCATCGAGACTAACGTTCCACGCGTGCGCCCAGCCAACGGCCCCGCCCATGGACCGTACTCGAGAAAACGATGATGCATGATGCCGGTGCCGCGCGTATCGGTGAGGAATTCCGAGCGATAGCCAAACAATCCGCGCGCCGGAATCCGGTAAAGAAGACGTACCATGCCCTGGCCCGGATTCTTCATCTCCAGCATCCCCGCGCGACGTGGCCCCAGCTTCTCGATGACGACGCCGAGGAATTCTTCGGGAACATCGATGGCAAGTTCCTCGTACGGCTCGAGCCGCTCGCCCTTCGGTCCTTCGCGCGTGATCACACGCGGACGTGAGACCTGAAACTCATAACCCTCACGCCGCATCGTCTCCATGAGAATGGTGAGATGCAGCTCGCCGCGTCCGGAGACCGTCCATGTATCGGTAGACTCGGTGTCTTCGACGCGCAGCGCGACATTGCGCTCGAGCTCGCGATAGAGGCGCTCACGCAGCTGGCGCGAGGTGACGAACTTCCCTTCACGACCCGCGAACGGCGAGTTGTTGACGAGGAAGTCGACCGAGATCGTCGGCTCCTCGACGGAGATTCCCTCGAGACGCTCCGGATGCTCGTTGTCGGCGACGGTGAGACCGATTTCGACCGATTCGAGTCCCGCAAGCGCGACGATCTCGCCCGCCGATGCCTGCGGAACTTCGACTCGGTCGAGCCCCTCGAACGTGAACAGCTTGGTGACCCGCGACTGCTCGATGCGCTGCGACTCGTCGAGCGGCACCAGCGCCACCGGATCGCCGACGTGGACGGTGCCGCGCTCGATACGACCGATGCCGAGACGACCGAGATACGGCGAGTGATCGATGGTGGAGATCAACATCTGGAACGGGCTGTCGACATCGCTGGGGGGCGGAGGGACGTGTTTGACGATCGCCTCGAATAGAGGCTTCAGATCGACGGGCGCGACATCCATATCCATCGTCGCTACCCCTTCCCTCGCCGACGCATAAACGACCGGCGCATCGAGCTGTGCTTCATTTGCCTCGAGCTCGATGAATAGACTCAGCACTTCATCGTGAACGCGCAGCGGATCAGCGCCAGGCCGGTCGATCTTGTTGATGACGACGATCGGCGTGCGATGGAGCGCCAGTGCCTTGCGCAGCACGAAACGCGTCTGCGGCATCGGCCCGTCGAACGCATCGACGACCAGCAACACGCCATCGACCATGCGCAGGATGCGCTCGACTTCACCACCGAAGTCGGCGTGTCCCGGCGTATCGACGATGTTGATCTTGGTGCCTTTCCAGCGGATGGATGTATTCTTGGCGAGAATGGTGATTCCGCGCTCGCGCTCGAGCGGATTGGAGTCCATCACCCGCTCCATCACCACCTGATTCTCGCGGAAGGCACCCGCCTGCCGCAGCATTTTATCTACAAGCGTCGTCTTGCCGTGATCGACGTGCGCAATGATTGCGATGTTACGAATTTCCTGCTCTGCCATAGCCTTGTAAGTTAGCTAGGCGTGCAAGTGTCTCTCCCGATCGAGCATATCGTCGCGCTCGAGCTGAATCGTGACGTGCTGGATACCGAACAGTCGCATCGCGTCATGGATGTGTTCGAGAACGTGCTGATGCTGATCAGGCTCGCGGACGATGCAGTGCGCGCTCATCGCGACGAACTGCGGTGTCACCGCCCAAACGTGCAGGTCGTGCACCGACTCGATGCCCGGAATCGCTTCGAGCTGACTCCGAACCGCCGGCATTGGGATGTGGGCGGGGGTGGACTCGAGGAGAATGTCGACCGACTCGCGCACCAATCGCCAGGCGCCGCCCATTATCAGCAGGGTCGTGAGAATTGACGCCAGAGGATCGGCAATCAGCCAACCGGTGAAATGAATCAGCAGCGCGGCGATGAGCGTGCCGACGAGCGCGAGCAGGTCGCCCAGCACGTGAAGGTACGCGCCACGCGCGTTGATGTTCACCTTTGAGCTGGCCACGAGAACGCGCGCGGCAACGATGTTTGCGAGCAGGCCGGTAGCCGCGGCAATCAGCATTAGACCACTGCCGACGGGTTCGGGGGTGCGCAGTCGCATCACGGCCTCCAACAGAATCCACGCCGAGATGAAAAGCAAAGTTCCGCCGTTGACGAACGCGGCGAGAATTTCCCAGCGCAGGTAGCCGTACGTTTTCTGTGGCGAGCTCGGTTGCTTGCCGTACCACGCCACGAACAACGCCAGGGTGAGCGCGGCGACATCGGTGAGCATGTGCCCCGCGTCTGCCAGCAGCGCGATCGAGTTCGCGACAAAGCCGGCAATGACCTCGACGACGAGAAAGACGACAAAGATGACGAGTGCGATGCGCAGAGCAGGCACTGACGCATCACCGAAATGCGAATGACCGACGCCGTGGTGGTGTTCGTGCGCGCCGTCGTGCTGGTGTCCGTGCCCGGCACTGTGGTAACTTGTATTCGTGCTCGGTCGGCTGCTGGCCATAATTCTGCTGGTGCTCCTGAACGCGTTCTTCGTCGGCGCCGAGTTCGCTCTTGTCCGCTCGCGACGGACGCGCCTCGAAGCGATGACACGCAGCGGAGACCGATTCGCCCGCATCGCGCTGCGCGCCTCCTCAAATATCTCGCGCGTGTTGTCGGCGAGCCAGCTAGGCGTCACCCTTGCCAGTCTTGGGCTGGGCTGGGTTGCCGAGTCTACTGTCGGCGAAATGTTCGCCAGCCTGCTCGCCACGCTGCCGGCCGGCATCGCCGTCTCGACTCGCCTGGCGATTGGAGCGACGATCGCGCTCATCATCGTCACCTACCTGCACGTGGTGTTCGGTGAGCTCACACCAAAAGCGGCAGCGCTCAATCATCCCGAGGTCCTCGCCAAGTGGCTCGCACCACCGCTTCTCTTCTTCGCCTGGATCACCAAGCCGTTCACGTTCTTTCTCAACCGATCATCGCAGGTAATTCTGCGCGCGCTCGGCCAGAAACCAGGAAGCACTGAAGAAGCAGTCCACTCACCGGAGGAGATCCGGCTGCTGGTGGAGCAATCGACCGAGCACGGCGAGATCCAGGCGCACGATGCCGATCTCATCGACGCAGTGTTCGAGTTCTCGGAGAAGAATGCACGCGAAGTGATGACACCGCGTACCGAGCTGGTCGCGCTGCCAGTCGAGGCGACGCTGTCCGAGGTTCTGGAAGTCGTTCAGGAAAGTGGACTGTCACGTTATCCCGTGTACGACGAGTCGATCGACAACATCGTCGGTGTCGTGCTCGCCAAGGATCTGTTGAAGCTGTTGGCCCCGCGCGCGAATATGGAGGCTTTCGACCTGCCTTCGATCATGCGTCCGGTGCACGTCATACCCGGCTCGCGCGAGGTCGAAGAAGTTCTCGCCGACTTCAAGCGACTCAAGGAGCACATGGCAATTGTCCTCGACGAGTACGGTGGAACCGCCGGCGTCGTGACGATGGAAGATTTGCTGGAGGAAATCGTCGGCGAAATTCTCGACGAATACGACACTCCGGAAGACGCCGAAGCACAAATGCACACGCGCGCCGGTGAAACGATGGTGCCAGGCAGCACCCACATCGGCGAGTTGAACGAGCACTTCGGGCTGTCGGTCCCCGAAGAGGACTACACGACCATCGGTGGCTACGTGTTCGGAATGCTCGGCAGACTTCCGGTCGTCGGCGACCGCGTCATCGCCGGCGGTGCGATCTTTACCGTGCGCGAGATGGACGGACGCCGGATCGAGACGCTCGCGGTCGATCTCCACTCGCTGGGCGATCGACGTGCGACTGAACGCGAGCCGCAATCGACGCACACAGAAGGGTAGCCTCGATCATACTCGACGCGTCGGCCTTGTTCTGACCGGCGATGTCGAGGGCAGTGCCGTGATCGGGTGAAGTGCGTGGAAACGGCAGGCCAAGCGTGACGTTAACAGCGCTGCCGAACGAGGCGACTTTGATCGCGGTCATGCCGACGTCGTGATACGGCGCGATCACCGCATCGAATTCGCCGCGCATCGCGCGCACGAACACCGTGTCGGCCGGAAACGGCCCGGATATACCGGCTTCGCGCGCCGCGGGCTCCAGCACCCGACTCTCTTCGTCGCCAAACCGTCCACCGTCTCCTGCGTGGGGATTGAGCGCGCACAACGCAATCTTCGGCTGCGCGATGTCGAACCAATCCTGCAGACCCCTGCGCGTGGTCTCCGCGGCGTCGACGATCACCTGCTCGTTCAGAGCGTCGATGACGTCGCGCAGCGGCAGATGCGTCGTCGCCAGCACGACCCGCAGTTTCGTCGAGGCCAGCATCATCGCCACTCTCGAGTGCGTGAGCTCCGCCAACATCTCGGTGTGGCCCGGATAGTTGTAGCCTCCGGCGAGCAGGGCTGATTTGTCGATTGGCGCCGTCACGATGCCTTCGACTTCTCCACTCTGAGCCAGCTCCACCGCGCGTTTGATGGCAAGTCCGGCTAGCTTGCCGGCGCGAGCCGCGTCACCGGTGCGTCCCCACTCGCCGATTGAAATGTCGATGTGCGCGGACGAATTCGTCGGTCCAACTACCACAACGTCACAGCGCTCGCCAACCCGTGGGTCAGCGAGCGCTTTTGTGACAATCTCTGGTCCAATGCCGCGGGGATCACCCACGGTCATCGCGAGCCTCGTCTTCACAATTTTATTGCTACGTAGGTTTGCTTCCGCAAGTCATCGAGCAACGCGCGAATCGAACGCTCATCGGAGAGCTGCTCGCGAATCTGATCGCGAATCTCGGCCTCCTTGTATTCGCCGGCGTCGGTCATGGTCACCACCTGCAGCACCGCGAACTTTGGCGCGCCGCGCGGATTGGCGAGCTCGAACGGCTGCGTGATATCGCCGGCCTTCGCTCCCGCCAGGGCTGCGCTATACGACGCGGGGAGTGAGTCGCGCGGGAACGGCTGCAGCACGCCTTTCTCTTCAGTCGGGTCGTGATGCTTTTTGACCAGCGTATCGTACGGCACCCCGCGCCGCCATTGCGCGGCAACGCTATCCGCCTCAACGCGCGCGCGAGCGACGTCAGCGGAATCAATTACCGGCGCGATCAGGATGTGGCGGGCTTTGACTTCTGCCGACTGCACTCTGTCGACGCGAATGATGTGGTAACCGAACGGCGTCTCTATGACCGGGCTGACTTCGCCTGGACGGAGCGCGAACATCACGGCTTCGAATTCGGGAACGAGTCCGCCGCCGCGCCGATTCCAGCCCAGATCACCACCGAGCTGTTTGGTGCCGGGATCCATCGACTCACGTTTCGCGATCTGCTCGAAATCGCCGCCCTTTCGTATCTCGGCGAGCAGCGAGTCGGCGTGCGCCTTGGCTTTCGCTTTCGCCGAATCTGACGCGTGAGGCGCGACGACGATCTGGCGGAACGTCACCGTCGCCGGACGCTTCTGCAATTCAGTCTTGCTGCGCTCGAACGCAGCAGTGATGTCCTCATCGCTGACGTTGACTGGCTTGGCGGTTTTCTTCAACTCGGCGAACGCCTTCTGCTGGTACTGCTGACGCCGGTACTGGTCGATCAGTGACTTGCGATATTCGTCGGGCGTGCCGAGTCCCGCCTTGCGGAGCTCGTTGCGGTAATCCTCGTCGGTCGGAAACTGCGCCCGCACCGATTTGATCTGTCTATCCGCGGCAGAGGTGATGTCGCTCTCCACGACCTCGAGCTTCATCTCCTTCGCCTTCTGCACCAGAATCTCTTCGTCGATCAATTCGCCGAGCACCTGTCGCGCGAGCGCGGCCTGGCCGGCGGAATCGGGCGGAAGCTGCATTCCCTGCGCGCGACGCTGATTGATGGCAGTCAGAACATCGCTCCACAGCAACGGCTGATCGCCGACAATGGCGACGACCTTATCGATCGGAAGGGTGGGCGGGATCGGGCGCGAAGTGGTCGCCGGAGTCTGTGCGGCAAGACCGATCGGCAGCAAAGCAGCAATCGTCAGAAATCTTTTCATCATCAGTGATCCTACCCCGGCCATGCGCCTCGGTTCTCTCAGGAATTATCTCGGAGTCGAGGACGCGGCCGGTGGTGCAGCCGGATTCAACGGCACCGCTGTAGCCGGTCGCTGCGCGCTGCGCGCAGAATCGGCTGAGCTGCGAATCTTGGATCCCTCCTGAACAGCGCGCTCGAAACCGGCGTCGTTCAGGGAATACTTGTACTTCTGACGGAGAGTGTTCGACACCGGAGTCGGAACCGGCACGAACGGCGCCTGCTCCTGAATCATGCGCGCGAAGTACTCGTCGATCCGCCTCGCAGCCAGCTTCTCACGATCGCCCTCCGTCTTGGCGCTGTCCTGCAATGACTGCGGAGTCACCCCCAACTGCGCCCACGAAGTCGTCACCGCATTCACGAATTGCGCGTGAAGTTGGGCAAGCTCGGTGGGCTGGATCGTCACCTTCGCACTGTCGGCTTGTTTCAGCACGAGCTCGTTCTTGACGAAGTTTCGTACGAGCTGGACGAGCAGCGAGTCGGGTGATTGTCTGATCTGGTCGAGCACGCGTGCCTGCGGTGGCAAAGTTTCCAGCCAACCGACCAGACGCGCCGTCGTGAACTTCCCTGCGGTCGACGTCGCCAGGACGGTGTTGTCATTACGATACGCATCGGGATCGTTGCCGAGTGCGCGCACGGTTGCTACCGCGTCTTTCTTGACCTCGATCTTTCCTGCCTGCTCCAGCTTCGCGAGGTAAGTGCTTTCCGCGACGAATGTCGAACGTTGGAGCGCTGCCTGCCCGAGTTGAGCCTTGATCTGGTCGTAGGTGGGCCGTCTGATGATGTGATAACCATATTGGGTCTCGATCACCGGCGAGATCTCACCCGGCTTCAGCGCGACCAGGGCTCTCTCGAATTCCGGCACCATCTGGCCAGGCGGGAAAACGCCGAGGTTGCCGCCCTGACGAGCACTTCCCTGATCCTGACTGTTTGCCGTGGCCAACGCTGCAAAGTTCGAAGCGTTCACTCGCGCGCGCAGCGCGTCAGCCTTTTTCCTGACTTCCGCCTTCTGCGTGTCATTCATGCCTTGCGTCAGCAGCAGAATGTGCTGGGCGGCCAGCATCTGACCCGACTCGAACTGACGTCGCGCTGCGGCAGTGTCTTCGACCCCCCAGTTCTTGGAGACGATCTCGTACCACTTCCGCGCCTTCATGTTGGCGATCGCCGGCCACATGACCTCGTCGATGGTCTTGGGATCGTTGAGCGAATCGTTGTGCGCGGCAGCACTGCCAAGCAGCTGGTAATCGATCCAGACGTTGGACATCGACTTGGCGATGTCCTTGCGGATCGGCGCGCGTGATTTGCCGAGCAGCGTGGCGAGCTTGGTAACCGTGAGCTCGGTGGAGGCGGCGCGGGCGACCCAATCCGTATGCGCATTCAGCGCATCCTTCAGCCCGGAGCAAGCCGAAAGACTGACAGCCGCAACCGCGGCCACTGCGATTTTCAGTTTCATGTTTCCGTCGTGCGAGTTTGGTCAGGTGGGCCGCAGTGTGGTGAGCGCACGGACAAGTCCATCGAGCATCTCAGCTCCTCCAAGTCGGGTGAGCTTGAGTGAAAGCGGATGCGCACGTCGCACCTCCGCCTGGAACTGTACCTCGTGGAACGCCGCCGAAATCCCCTTCATCCGGGGCACTGCGTGCTCGCGAAAAGTAATACGCGCCTCATTTCCGCGCACCAGCACGGATTCAATGTCCGAGGCCCCACCCAGGATGCGAAGCAACGCAACGGCAAAGAAAACGCGCGCCGGTTCGGGCAGCACGCCGAAGCGGTCGCGCACCTCCTCGCGCAGCGCCTCGATCTCGGCAATGTCCGTCATGTGCGTGAGACGACGATAGATATCGAGCTTCGCGTCCTGCGAGTTGATGTATTCGTCGGGCAAATACGACGGCAGGTCGACTGAAACCTCAGATGGTTGCAGCCGCGGCGCGTCATCGCCGCGTAATACTCGCTTCACGGTTTCGTCGAGCATGCGGAGGTACATATCGAATCCAACCGCGTGGACGAACCCCGACTGCTCAGGCCCCAACAGGTTGCCGGCGCCGCGCAGCTCCAGGTCCTTGAGCGCGATTTGATAGCCGGCGCCGAGCTGGGTGTGGTGCTCGAGGATCGTCAAACGCCGATTGGCGTCTTCGTCGATCGAATCCGGGACCAGCAAATAACAGCTCGCGCGGCGGTGCGACCGTCCGACGCGACCGCGCAACTGGTAAAGCTGCGCCAGACCAAACGTATCGGCGCGATTGACGAACATGGTGTTGGCATTCGGAACGTCGAGACCGGATTCAACGATCATCGTCGAGACCAGCACGTCGATTTCGCCGTTGACGAAGCTGCGCATCACCGTCTCGAGCTCGCGCTCGCGCATTTGCCCGTGTCCAACGCCGACGCGGGCGCGCGGGACGACGCGGCGAATATGCTCGGCCACACCGTCGATGGTCTCGATCCGATTGTGAACGAAAAAGACCTGGCCGCCTCGATCCAGCTCGCGCGAGATGCCTTCGTCGATCAATCCGTCGTCCCAGGGTTCGACGTAAGTCAGAACCGGCGATCGATCGCGGGGCGGTGTTTGCATCAGCGTCATGTCGCGCAAACCCGCGAGCGACAAATGCAGCGTACGCGGAATTGGAGTAGCGGTCAGTGTCAGCACGTCAGTCTCGAGCCTCAGCCTTTTGAGGCGTTCCTTGTGTTTGACACCGAAGCGATGCTCTTCGTCAATCACGATCAATCCGAGATTCGAGAAGTGCACGTCGGGACTGAGCAGCCGATGAGTGCCGATGACGATGTCGACTTTCCCCGCCTTTAGGTCGGCCAGGATCTCCGACTGTTCCTTCGCAGACTGAAAGCGGCTGAGCGTCCGCACGTTAACCGGGAAGTCTGCGAGGCGGTCGCCGAAGGTCCGCGCGTGCTGATCGGCGAGAATCGTGGTCGGTACCAGCACCACCACTTGCCGCTCGGATTGAACGGCCTTGAACGCAGCACGCACTGCAATCTCGGTCTTCCCGTAACCGACATCTCCGACGAGGAGCCGATCCATCGGTCGCGGTTTTTCCATATCGCCCTTCACATCCGTCGTCGCGGTTCGCTGATCCGGCGTGTCCTCGAACAGAAACGAAGACTCCAGTTGGCGCTGCCAGACAGTGTCCGGCACATGCTGCGGCCGAGTGGCGACCTTCCGGCGAGCATAAAGATCGAGCAACTCGACGGTCATCTCCTGAATCGCGGCGCGGGTCTTGTCGCGCTGCGATGCCCAGCGCTTCCCGCCGAGCGAATGCAGGCGCGGCGGTGGCGCGTCCGCGCTGATGTCGTCAGCGGAGCGATAGCGCTCGATCTGATCGATGCGGTAGAGAGGAACATTCAGCCGATCGCCGCCTTCGTACTCGATGACGGCAACTTCGACGGTGCTCTCCCGGACGTACATCTTCTCGATGCCGCGATAGATCCCGACACCGTGTTCCAGGTGAACGACGTAGTCGCCGGGCTTGAGTGCGGTCAGACTTTCAAGCGTGCTGCCCGTTACGTAACGTCGCGCTCTCCGGAATCTGCGCTCGCGGCGAAAGATTTCGTGGTCGGTTAGAACCCGATAACCGGAGAAGGCCTCGCCCCGCGGCGGAATCACGAAGCCGCCGTTGAGAACGCCGATGACGAGGCTCGCCGGAGAGACCCGATCGTCGTTCAGGAGTTCGTCGAGACGTTCGGCCTGCCCGGCGTTGTCGCACAGAATCACAGTCGGGATTCCGTCGGCAACAACCTGCTTCAACCGCTTGATGTCGCGGCCAATTTCCTCCGGCTCGCGGAACGGGAACACGATCGACGCATTTTCTGCGGACAGATCGATGGTGCCGAGCGCCGTAACAGCCCGCAGAGTCACATCGGGAGCTTCGAACAATTCGTCGCGACTCGGGGTGTCCTCGCCGCGCCGACGGGCAAGATCGATGTGGTGCTGCGCTTCGGTCCAGGTCCGTTCCATCTCGGGGCGGAGATGAGTCCCCTGTGGCACCACCAGCAGCGTGTCGGGAGGAAACAGCGCGCGAATCGAGGCACGCTCGGGTTCCATGTCACCGGTTTTGATCTGGCCGTCGACCGGAAGCACGAGGGCGAGCTCGGCGTCGCGCGTCGACCGCTGGGTCAGAAGATCGAAGTGTCTGAGCTCGGTGATCTCATCGCCCCAGAATTCGAGGCGGACCGGCTCCGCCATGCCGAAGCTGTAGATATCGAAGATCCCACCCCGAACGCTGAACTGCGCGACGTCTTCCACCATCGGTACGCGCTCGAACCCGATTGCCTCCAAGTGATCGGCAAGGGCTTCGGGACGGCGGGTGTCGCCTTTGCGAATCTCGAGACGGGCGGATGCCAGCGCCCGCGGTAGCTGAGTGCGCTCCATCAGCGCGCGGCTCGTCGTCACTACTATACGTAGGTCACCTCGGCCAATGCGCTCGAGCGTTTCCACTCGCTCGCCGGCGATTTCGGCGTGGGCCTCAGCCTCCCCAAAGCTCTCGCGAGGGGGATAGAAGGCGACTGCTTCGGGCTCGACGAGGGTCGTGAAATCGGCGAGCCAGCGTTCGGAATCGGACACATCGTCGGAGACAACAACGAACAGGCGCTGGGGTAGAACTGTCATCAGACCGGCGATGACGACAGCATCGCTCGACCCGTGCAGCCCGCCGACGACGCATCGCGCGCCCGGCCCGGGTACGTTCTCCTGCAACTCGCGAAATTCCGGGAGTAACTCGACGAGCGAGAGCAGTTGTGGGAGCGGCATGGCGCAAGCTAAACCGCGCTCGAGGCAGCAGGTAGCTGGCCCGCTGCGTAAAGACGGTAGCTGGTCTGCTCTTGACGCTCCCTGCTACACAGCTTCAAATTGTATACAAACCTCGGAGGCGATATGCGAGCGATGAAGCCTGGAGTTGTATTCGGTGGTCTAGCCTTATTGCTCGGCTTCAGCACGTCTGCCGTCGAAGCGCAGGGCGCGCGCCGCGGACCGCCGGTAATCAGGATTTACTCGGATAACGGCGTCGATTATGTGGGAACCTCTACCTACATAACGCCGCGCATCGAGCTGTCCGAAAACGCCTACGTGTTCGCCGTCGAGATGGACATGGACGGGCAGATTCAGGTGCTCCACCCGGACATGCCGGGCATCTCCGTTCGGATCGCCGCCAACAGATCGCTGCGCTTGCCGAATTTCTTCGTCGGATTCAATAGCTCGCGGTACGGCGGTGTCTCCGACGCGATGGACCGTAACTACTACAGCTATTACAACGGCGATGATTCGCGCGGGACGATCATCGCTCTCGCGTCGAGAGCGCCGTTTAACCTCGAGAGGATCGAGAGCTACGGTGATTGGGATCTCAGCGCGATTCGTCAACTGATCGAGAACCGATCACCGCTTTCCGCAGCCGACGCATTAGCGCGATATCTTGGCCAGCCGGGTGAGCCGATCGGCCGCGATTATCTACGCTTCGAAGGCGGGAACTACAACAATCCCTATTACGCGTACGGCTACGACGCTTACTCGCCCTGCTCCGCGTATTACGGTTTCAGTGTCTTTCCTGGATTTGGGCTCAGTCAGCTGCAAAACTTCGCCGTGCTCAGCCGATTCCGCTCGGTCGGTCGTGGTGCGCGCATAATCGGCTACGACTACTGCGGTCTGCCGATTTTCAGCCCTGGCTTCTTCAAGAACCGTCAGCAAACGCCGATCGGTCATTTCCCGCCGCCGCGCGGCAGGGGTGACACAACGGTCTTCCCGAAATCCCGACTGCCACGCAGTCCGGTACCACGCGGCACGACGGTCTTCGCCAATACGTTGGACGCGGGATTGCCGAGCACACGCGCTGGTGGCGTTCCGCAGATGGGTGACGTCACGATCAAGGCAGCCCCGACCGGACGTCGCAGCGAGCCGCGGCAATTTCTCCAGGATTACGGCGGCGGCGTTGCAATTCCGCAGGGCCGGATTCCGGTGGAGCGGGTGACCGTTCCTCGCGGACCCGTTTCCGCCGGCGGCGCGCGGACCGTTCCGCAGTACCACCCGGAGCCGCGTGTCGAAGCAACCGGATCGAGAGCACCCGAACGTCCACGTGAATCGCCGCCGCCGGTAATCCAGCGGCCTTCCAACCCGCCTCCACCCCCGCCGAGGGTCGAGACGTCGACGACGAAGAGCGAGCCGGCGCGAACTCCTCCGCCATCGCGAGGACACTAAATACGATCTGACAAAGGGCTGCGATTGCAGCCCTTTTCTTTTGGCGGGAGCCTCGAAGACGAGGATTATATTTCTACGTTCCTCCCCTCCTTTTCCCGCAAAAAGTCAGAGATATCGTTTGAAGCTCGATCACATTCGCAACTTCTGTATTGTCGCGCACATCGACCACGGCAAGTCGACGCTTGCCGACCGTCTGATCGAGGCGACAGGGATGCTGCAGAAGCGGGAAATGAAGGCGCAGGTGCTCGACACTCTCGATCTCGAGCGCGAGCGGGGCATCACGATCAAGTTGAACGCGGTGCGCATGACCTACGTCGCTCGCAACAAACAGGAATACGAGCTCAACCTGATCGACACGCCGGGTCACGTCGACTTCACTTACGAAGTCTCTCGATCGCTCGCCGCGTGCGAGGGCGCGATTCTCGTCGTCGATGCGTCGCAGGGCATCGAGGCACAGACGCTGTCCAATCTTTTTCTGGCGATGGACGCGGGTCTGGAGATCATTCCCGTCCTGAACAAGATCGATTTGCCGGGTGCCGAGCCCGAGAAGCGCCGCAAGGAGGTCGCGGACCTGCTCGGAATCGAGGAGAACACGATTCTCCTCGTCAGCGCCAAGGAAGGCATTGGCATCAACGAGCTGCTCGAAGAGGTGGTGCGCAAGGTTCCGCCGCCGGTTGGGGACGAGAACGCGCCGTTGCGCGCGCTGATCTATGACTCCTATTACGACAAGTATCGAGGTGCGATTCCCAGCATCCGCGTCGTCGACGGAGTGATCAGGAAAGGGACGCACATCACCTTCGGTGCCAGCGAATCGGTGTACGAGGTCGACGAAGTCGGTTACAACCAGCTGCGTCAGGTGCCAACCGATCAACTGGGCCCGGGTGAAGTCGGTTATGTAGTAGCGAGCGTTCGCTCGGTGAGTGAAACTCGCGCCGGCGATACGATTTTCGACGCCGACAATCGCGCCACGCAGCCGCTGCCAGGATACCAGGCAGTACGAAGCTTCGTGTTCGCAGGAATGTATCCGACCGATACGACGGAGTACGAGACCCTGCGCGACGCGCTGGAGAAGCTCAAGCTCAACGACGCGTCGCTCAACTACGAGCCCGAGACATCAACTGCTCTCGGTTTCGGATTTCGCGCCGGCTTTCTCGGCTTGCTGCACATGGAGATCGTGCAGGAGAGGCTCAGTCGTGAATTCGATCTCGATCTCGTCACCACTGTTCCATCGGTCGAATACAAAGTCTATCTCACCGACGGGACGATGAAGTTGATCGAGAACCCTTCGCTGATGCCGAATGCTCAGATCGTCGACTACGTCGAGGAGCCGTACGTCAAAGCACGGATCATGGTGCCGGCTGAATACATCGGGCCAATCATGACGCTCGGCACCGAGCGGCGCGGTGTGTACAAGAACATGACGTATCTCGACACCCAGCGTGTCGAGCTCGATTGGGAATTTCCGCTCGCGGAGATCATCCTCGATTTCTTCGACAAGCTGAAGACGGTGAGCCGCGGCTACGCATCACTGGACTACGAGATGCTGGAGTATCGTCGGAGTGATCTGGTGAAGCTCGATATGCTGATCAACGGCGACCCGGTCGACGCGTTCAGCGTCATCATTCACCGCGACAAGGCGTACGAGTGGGGACGCAAGCTCGCGGACAAGCTGAAGGACCTGATTCCGCGGCAGCTGTTCGAGGTGGCGATCCAGGCGGCGATCGGCGCGAAGGTGATCGCGCGCACGACTGTGAAGCCGCTGCGCAAGGACGTGCTCGCCAAATGCTACGGCGGCGATATCACGCGCAAGCGCAAGCTGCTCGAGAAGCAGAAAGAAGGAAAGAAGAGAATGAAGCAGGTCGGATCGGTTGAAATCCCACAAGAGGCTTTCCTCGCGGTGCTGCAGGTCGACTGAGTGACCGCGGCGCTGGTCGTCCAGACAAGCTTCCTTGGCGACGTCATTTTGACGACGCCGCTGATCGCGGAGCTTGCCGGGCGCGGACCGGTCGACGTCCTGGTCACACCGCAGGGCGCGACAGCGCTGGCAAACAATCCCGACATTCGCGCGATCATTCGCTACGACAAGCGCGGCACTTACGGATCTGCGCTCGGTCTGTGGAGCATCATCAGGGAGATTCGCAGCCGGCGCCCGTACGCCGCCGCCTATCTGGCCCAGGGATCTTTCCGCAGCGGCTTGCTGGCGATCCTTACCGGGGCGAAGGAGCGAATCGGATTTGCGAGCTCCACGGGCCGCGTCCTCTACACCAAACAAATCGCCTATCGACCCGATCAGCATCACGCGCAACGACTCTGGTCTCTGGCAATGTCGGAGGGTGCGGGCGCGCCGATGCGTGAGCAGATTCGACCGCGGCTCTATCCCTCTGACGCTGATCGAGACACCGTCGATCGGCTGCTGAGAAAAAAAGATGCACTTTCTCAACCGATCGTAGCGCTGGCGCCGGGCAGTGCGTGGGGCACCAAACGCTGGCCTTATTACGTCGAGTTGGCGAAGAGGCTTGCGGATGATTTTAGAATTGCCATCATCGGTTCCAACGCCGATTCCGGAATCGCCAGAGAGATCGCCGGCGAGGTTCCGGCTGAAAGCGTAATCGACGGCACCGGGTCACTGTCACTGCTTGCCTCCGCCGAGCTGATCGCGCGTGCTCAGGTAATCGTGACAAACGACTCGGCACCACAACATCTTGCCTCGGCGATGGGGACGCCGACACTCTCGATTTTCGGTCCGACGGTTCCGGAATTCGGGTTTGGCCCTCTCGCCGAGCGTCACATTGTGGCCGGCCACCATGGACTGTCGTGCCGGCCATGTCATCGCCACGGGCCACAGCGTTGTCCGCTCGGTCACTGGCGCTGCATGCGCGAGTTGTCGGCGGAGTACATCTCGAGTTTGCTCCCGCAAGTTCTTCATCCACCGGTTCCCGTATGAGCACAAAAGAGAAGTACATCGTCGGTGTGGATCTGGGCGGCACCAACACAGTCGCCGGCGCAATGCCTGTCGATGGCAGTCGCGAAATCGCAATGCACACGATTCCGACTCGCGCCGAGGGCGGAGCGCACTCGGTGACGGATCGCATCGCCGAATTGATCGAGCGGGTCGTCGCCGAGACAATGGAAGAAACGGGTGCCAAACGTTCCGATTTTCTCGGTGTCGGGATTGGCTCGCCCGGGCCGCTCGATCGCCAGAAAGGCATTGTGATCGTGACGCCCAATCTTGGCTGGAAGAATTATCCTCTGCGCGACGAGATCTCGAGCCGCGTGAAGATGGAAGCGACGCTCGACAACGACGCGAATTGCGCGACCCTCGGCGAGTTCTGGTGTGGCGCAGCGCGCGGCGGCCGAAACGTCATCGGGATAACGCTCGGCACGGGCATCGGTGGCGGGCTCATTCTCGAGGGAAAGCTCTATCACGGATCCTCGGACGTCGCGGGCGAGATCGGCCATACGTCGATCGATTCCACCGGTCGCCGCTGCAAATGCGGCAACTATGGGTGCATCGAGGCGTACGCGTCGGGGCCGGCGATTGCGGAGCGTGCGCGCGAGGCGCTGCGCGGCGATGAGGGCGAATCGATCCTCGTGAATCTGGCCGAGGGAGATCAGCGCAAGATTACGGCGGCGACGGTGTACGAGGCGGCGAAGCGGGGTGACGTGGTTGCGCGCGAAGTGGTGCGCGAAACGGCGCGTTTTCTGGGAACGACCGTCGCCAATCTGCTCAACATTTTTAACCCGGACATCGTCGTTTTGGCCGGCGGTGTAACGCAGGCCGGCGATGCGTTGTTCGAACCTTTGCGCGCGGAGGTTCGGCGGCGCGCGTTCAAGCCGGCGTGGCAGGTCTGCAAGATCGTGCCCGGCCAGCTGCAACTTTCCGCGGGAGTAGTTGGAGCCATCGCGACGTTCAAGCAGCAGAAGCTTGGTGGCCTCTAAGAAGCGCGTCGGAGTAATTGGCAGCTTCGTCTGGGACGTCATTCACGGACGTGATCCGCGAGACGTCCCCGTCGAGGAGTGGGGCGGGATCACCTACGCACTGAGCGCTTTCGACGCCGCGCTCGGCGCAGATTGGGAGTTCGTTCCAGTACTCAAGGTCGGCAGCGATCTCGGGCAGAAGGCGCGCGAGTTCATCGCGCATCTGGATCGCGGGGCGCCCGGCACGGCTCCGATCGAAGTTCCCTACCCCAACAATCGCGTCACTCTCTACTACCAGAGCGACGAGCGGCGCTGCGAGATGTTGAGTGGCGGCGTGCCGAGCTGGCACTGGCTTGGCCTCAAACCGCTGCTGGCGGGGCTGGACGCCCTCTACATCAACTTGATCAGCGGTTTCGAGCTCGACCTCGAGGTCGCTCAGCTCATTCGCCAGAATTTCAGCGGTCCCATCTACTGTGACTTGCATTCGTTGCTGCTGGCGATCCAGACCAACGGCATGCGCACGCTGCAACCGCTGCCGAACGCGCCCGCGTGGATGCGGTGCTTCGACTTCGTCCAGGTGAACGAGGACGAGATGAGCATGATGGCGCCGGACCCGATGGGTCTCGCCGCGATCGCGTTCGCCAATGGCGTAAAGACCTTGGCGATTACCCTTGGCAGTCGCGGCGTCGTCTATTTCGCGGCGCCGGGTTTCGAGACGATTCGCGATTTGCGCCGTGGCACTCTCAAGGAACCGTCGGGAGCGATTCGCACGGCGCGGGTCCCAGCAAAGCCAACGCGGCATGGCCGCGGCGATCCGACAGGCTGTGGTGATGTGTGGGGCGCTACGTATTTCTCGCGACTGCTCGCCGGTGATAAGTTAGACGCGGCAATCGACCGCGCGCTGGAGGCGGCGGCTCGTAATGTGGATCATCGAGGCGCAAGCGGCCTCGCCGACTACCTCCGCGGAGAGCTCAGCATCAAGTGACGACTGTCATCAACGTTCCACACTCGCTCGAAGACAAATCGTTCGAACAAGTGGTGGAGCAGGTCGCGCCGTTGCCGCTCGACGAGAAAATCATCGTCGACACGAGGCACGCTCGCTGGGCATCTCCCTATGGACTGACCGCTTTACTCGCGCTCGCACAGTCGAGAGCGGAGCGCCCGATCCTGTATGCTCCGGAAGCTGAGAATGTCAGCAGCTACTGGTCGCGGATGGATTTCTTCAAGCACGCCGCTGAGCTGTACGAAATTCAGGGGCGAGTCAAGTCTGCCAAAGCGACCGAGACTAGCGTACTTCTTGAAGTCACGTCGATCTCGAAAAGTGACGACGTTCACGATGTCGTGGACAAGATCCAGCAGCGGGCGCAGGACGCACTAGTAAAGAACCTGAACCTCGACGCGAAGATCACCATGCGATTCACGATGGCGTTGTCGGAAGTTTGCCAGAACATCGTCGAGCATGCAGGACGCGGTGGCTGGGTCGCGGTTCAGACCTACACCTGGCGGGTGCGGCTCGGTGGAAGGCGCGTCGTAGTCATCGCAGTTGCCGATCCGGGAATTGGATTCCGGCAATCCCTCGAGTCCGCGCCCGGATTTCAGCGAAAAGATCGCTGGGACGATGGCCAGGCGCTCGAGGAAACGGTCATGCGCGGCGCTTCCCGGTTCAGGGATCCGGGCCGCGGTCAAGGCCTTGCCGGAGTGAGGCGGTTCGTCGGAAACTGGGACGGCAAACTTTCGATCAGAAGCGGCACCGCCCGCATCGCTGTTCTTCCCAAGGGAGATTGGGACGAAGACGAGCCGCTGCTGGAGAACCTTCCTTACTTCCCAGGATCACAGGTCCAGATCACGATTCCGGAGAGAGTGGCTTGATCAATCACATCGACGTGAGCTCGATGCTGAGAAAAAGCGTATGCGAGCTGTATTCGAATCTGGTGACGCGCCCGACGGGTGCTGCGGTCCGGTCGGAGATCGAACAGGAGCTCGACCGCATCGGCGACCGTGCTCTTACTGTGATCGACTTCTCGCACGTCGGACTGCTCGATTTCTCCTGTGCCGATGAGATTGTCGCCAAGCTCCTTCTCCAGTACATCGCGACCGACGCCCCGCGCCGTGAGGTGTACTTCGTGTTCCGCGGCATCAGCGAAGCTCACATGGAAGCGATCGAAGCCGTCCTCGAGCGGCACAAGCTTGCCCTCGTCACACAACACGCGGACGGCGGAACGAGATTGCTCGGCATCCTCGGACTCGAGGAGCGGCGCGCCTGGGAAATCATCTCCGAGCTGGGTGCGGGTGCGGTGGCGGACGTGGCGAAGCGAACGGGATTGTCGCCCGCCGACACGGAGCGCACGCTGGACAGGCTATGGCGGAGGCGACTGCTCATCCGTGCCGATGACGGCTATGTGGCGATGGGCAGCGCGACAATCGCGGCGCCGCGCCCTAGCTTAGAGGCATGATCGAAGAGTTCCGGCCCTGGCTGCTGGTCACTGAATACATCGCAACGAGATCCGGCGACTCCGACCGCGGTCCGATGATCCGGCTTCATCCCAGCGAAGCACGTAAACGCCTGCTCGAAGATGGCGAGCTCGTATGGGTATATGGCCCGAGGCGTCACGAGCTGGCACTGTTGGTCGTCGATGATGCGGTAAGTCCAGGCAATGCTGTCGCTCGTGACATTCTCGGCGTCGCACCGGCGGAAAAAGTGCGCGTCGTCAAGCACGATTTCGACGCCGGACGAACTACGCGCAACCTCGGATAGGAGATCTCTTTGGCTGAAGGGACACGCAAACTGGGACTGTCGACGACCGCCGTGCACGGCGGCACTCCAAAGCCGACTCCCGGTACCGGCGTCACCTCTCCACTCGTACAATCGGTCAACTTCGCTCAGGAAACCGGCACGAGCGAAGGCC
The DNA here is from genome assembly GCA_035248505.1 of Gemmatimonadaceae bacterium. Taxonomy (GTDB): domain Bacteria; phylum Gemmatimonadota; class Gemmatimonadetes; order Gemmatimonadales; family Gemmatimonadaceae; genus UBA4720. Next base: position 64,484 of record DATFHK010000020.1, read on the forward strand.
TGCTGTACACGCGTTACGGGAACACCCCCAACGCGCAAATCGTGCAACGGCGGCTCGCGGAACTCGAAGGATCCGAGGCGGCGCTCGTCTTATCGAGCGGCATGGGCGCGACGGCGTGTGCAATGCTCGCGCTGCTGCGAGGCGGCGATCATCTCGTGACCAGCTCCTGGATCTACGGCGGAACGCGGACGCTGTTCACCCAGGATCTTCCCGGAATGGGAATCGAGGTCACCTTCGTCAATCCGCTCGAGCCTCGCGCCTGGCGGAAGGCTTTGCGCAAGACGACGCGCGCGATTTTTCTGGAATCTCCGGTGAATCCGACGTGCAGGGTCATCGAGCTGAATTCCCTGCAGAGTCTCGCGCATTCGGAAGGGATCGCGCTGGTCGTCGATTCGACGTTTGCCAGCCCGGTGAACTTCCGCCCCATCGAACACGGCGCAGATGTCGTCATTCACTCGGCGACGAAGTTCCTCAACGGCCACCACGATCTGCTCGCCGGCGTGGTGTGCGGCAACGAGCCGTTCATCGACGAAGTGCGCCGCAAGATGATGGTGTGGGGTCAGGCACCGGATCCGTTCGGATGCTGGCTCCTGGAGCGCGGACTCAAGACTCTCGAAGTGCGGGTGAAGCGGCAGAATGAAAACGCGATGCGCGTCGCCGAATGGTGCGCGAAGCGTCCGGAATTCACCAAGGTTCACTACCCCGGCCTGCCCACCCACCCCGACCACGAAATTGCGAAAACTCTGCTCGACGGATTCGGCGGGATGATGGCGCTCGAGCTCAAGGGCGGTGGGCCGGCTGCCATTCGTTTCATCAACGGTCTCAAGATTTTCGCGCACGCGTCCAGCCTCGGCGGCTGCGATTCACTCATCATCGAGCCCCGCTACAGCTCGCACGAGCACATGTCGTCGGAAGAGCGCGCGCGCATTGGCATTCCTGATGGCTTCCTGAGAGTAAGTATCGGTATCGAAGATGCCGACGATCTCATCGCAGATATCGAACAGGCTCTGCGGCAGTAATGATTCGGCTCACCGAGGTCGGTAAGGAATACCCACGGTCGGGCGTGGCGCTCGCCAACGTCAGCTTCCAGGTGAGAAAAGGAGAGTTCGTGTTTCTAACCGGTCCGAGCGGATCGGGGAAAACGACGATTCTCAAACTTCTTTACATGGATGACAGGCCGACCGCGGGAGAAGTGTGGATCAACGGCGTCAGCTCGAAGACGGCGACGCGCTCGGAGATCACGCGCCTGCGTCGCCGCATCGGAATCGTGTTTCAGGATTTCCGTTTGCTCGAGGATCGGAACGCCGAAGCGAACATCCGCTTCGCGCTGGAAGTTACCGGCTCGCCCAAGGCGACGATTCGTTCCAAGGTGACGCGGGTGTTGACGCAGGTGGGACTCGCATCAAAGGCAACCAGCTTCCCGCGCGAGCTGTCCGGCGGTGAGCAGCAGCGCGTGGCAATAGCGCGAGCGCTGGTCAATGATCCATTCGTGTTGATCGCTGACGAGCCGACCGGGAATCTCGACGAGCGCGCGACGCGCGGAGTCTTCCAGCTGTTGCGCGACATCAACGCGTCGGGAACGGCGGTGATCATGGCAACGCACGACCTCGACCTCGTGCGTCGATCCAACTATCGGACGATCGAGCTGAATCACGGCCGTCTGGTTTTTGATTCCGCGGAGACTCCGGGCACGCCACCGCCGCCGTTCGACGAAGAGGTCCAGATCCCCGAGACGCCCACCAGCTCGGCGGACGCCATTTAGATGCGGTCGGCTCGTGAAGCGATGACGGCCTCGCGCCGATCGCCGTTATTGAGTGCGCTCGGTGTTATCACCATCGCGTTTTCTCTTTTTGCATTCGGATTGTTCGGCCTCGTCGCGATCAACATCCGACGAGCGTTGGAGCAGGTCGAAGAGCGAGTGGAAGTACGCGCGTTTCTCAGCGACAGCGCGGATATCGAGAACGTCGCCGCGGCAATGAAGGACGTTGGGGGGTTTCCGGAAGTGCTGCGCGTCGACTACGTGTCGAAGGAAGCCGCGCTCGAGCGCGCGCGAAGAGAAATGGGCGAGTTCGCTGATGTTTTCGAGGCTGGCGTATTGCCCGCTTCGATCGAGGTTCATCTGCGGCCGGGGATGCGCAGTCCGGCAATCGTGAAGTCGGTGGCAGATCGCATCCGCACTTACCAGTTCGTCGACGACGTTCGCTACGGCGAGGAGTGGGTCGAGAAACTCTACAAACTGAGGAACATCGCGACTGTCGCGGGTATCGCTCTGGGCGTTGCCTTCGCGGCAGTGGCGGTGATCATCATCGGCGCGACAATTCGCATGACGGTTCTCGCGCGCGCCAAGGAAATCTCGATCATGAGACTTGTCGGTGCGACGGACATGTTCATTCGCATGCCATTTCTGATCGACGGCTTGTTGAAGGGCATCTTCGGCGGGCTGCTGGCGCTGTTACTGGTCTGGATCACAAATCGAATCGTCAACGAATATTTTATCGACACGATCTTCTTCGATCGCGAAATGATGTTCGTCGGCGTGCTGGGCGGCGCGATGATGGGTGTGCTGGGCAGCCTGGTTTCCGTAGGGAGGCACCTACGCCGCGTTTGAAGTTCGTCACGGTTCTGGCTGGTTTCTGGATTTTCCTTCCCGCAGTCGCAGTCGCACAACAGCCAGCTGATCCCGAAGCGCGAATCAACGCGCAGCGCGAGGAGCTGGCGCGCATCCGCGCCGAGCGTGACGAGCTCGAGGCGAAGATGAGCGGCCTGCAGAACACCGCTCACGAATTGCGAGATGAAGTCAACCTGCTCGACAAGCAGCACGACGCGACTGCGCGCATGGTCAAATCGCTGGACGACCAGCTGGTGTCGATCACCGAGGAAGTGACAAATACCAGCAACGATCTGGCGAAATCGGAGCAGGAAGCTGCGATCAAGCGCGAGGTGCTGCAGCATCGCTTGATCGAGATATACAAGCGCGGTCCGCTCTATTCCGCCGAAGTACTGTTCTCCTCCAAGTCGGTTGGACAACTAGTCGCGCGCTACAAGTACCTGCACTTGCTTGCGCTTCGCGACAAAGGATTGGTGAAGCGGCTCGACGAGCTTCACGAAAAAATCGAGGCGCAGCACGGCCAACTGGTGCGGCTGCAGCTGAGCGTCACCGAAAACAGATCCGAGAAAGAGAAGGAAGCGGCGCGCCTCGCCGATTTGGAGCGACTGCAGGCCCAGAATCTCCAGCGCGTGCAGGAGGACGCCAAACGAACCAAGGCTCGACTCGCCGAGCTCGAGAAGAGTGAAGCTCGCCTGAACAACGTCATCGCGTCGATCGAAGCCGAGCGTCGCCGCGCCGGCTCGCGCAGCGCCGCCAACACCAGTCCGAGCTCGATTCGCACCACCGACATCGGTCGCCTGGATTGGCCGGTGAACGGCACTTTCCTCTACAGATTCGGCCGCCAGGTAAATCCCAACAACACGACGACTCGCTGGAACGGCGTCGGCATAACTGCGGCAGCAGGCACCGTGGTGAAAGCCGTTTCAGCAGGGACCGTTGCCTACGCCGGCGCGATGGGTACCTACGGCAACACCGTCATCCTCGAGCACGGCGGCGGCGATTACTCGGTGTACGGCTCGCTCGGCCGGATCGATGTGCGCAAAGGGGCGCGGGTGATCAAAGGTCAGGCGCTCGGGACGGTAGGAGTGAGCGATCCCGCTTTGGGACCGCATCTGCATTTTGAGATTCGTCGCGGAGGGCCGGCGGTAGATCCGGCCGAATGGCTTCGAGCCGTTAGATAGAACTGCAGAAGAACAGGGTATCGGGTGCGGGGTACTGGGCATCGGGTATCGGGTGGGTTTCACCGATGCCCCGCGCCCGTCATCCGATACCCGATACCCTGTTCTTTTGCAGTTAAAGTAGTGTTCCGTGTAAAACCAGGAA
>DATFHK010000021.1:0-8276 GCA_035248505.1 Gemmatimonadaceae bacterium
CAGCGTCGCCTGCGTCTCGACAGTCTTTACTTTCTTGTGTGGCTTCGTCGACTTGGTCGCCTGCATCGTCGTCTTTGCCGCGGTCTTGGTGGTCTTGGCAGTTCCCTGTGCGCCCGCCATCGCCGCGGTGGCAGCGATGGCCAGCGCCACCGCCATGACTTTCTTCATGCTTCCTCCTTCAATGTTTTGAGCTCCGCACGGTCGTGCGGGGCGTCCATTGCACGCGAATCATAGACACGAAACCTGTCGTCATGATTACAGGTTGTAGCTCTTCCACGCGCAAGCTTTAGATTGGCGCCATGCGAGTATTATTGGTTGAAGACGATCCGCGGCTGGCGTCGATCATCAAGACCGGTTTCGCCGAGAATGGCGTTCAGGTAGTGACGGTCGCCACGTACGCGGAAGGAAAGGCGAAAGCGACACTCGGAAGCTTCGACGTCATCGTGCTGGATGTGATGCTGCCGGGCGGAAGTGGATTCGATCTCTGTCAGGAGCTGCGCGCGGCGCAGGTCGCGACACCGATTCTGATGTTGACCGCGCGCGACACGGTGGACGACCGCGTGACCGGTTTGAACGTCGGTGCCGACGACTACCTCACCAAACCGTTCGCGTTTCGCGAGCTGCTGGCGCGGGTGCGGGCGCTCGCGAGGCGTCGTGGCGCGCCGCTGCCGGAGACGCTGAAAGTCTCGGACCTCGAGGTCGAGCTCGATGCGCAGCGTGTACGGCGCGCGGGCAAATCGATCGAGCTGACGGCAAAGGAATTCTCGTTGCTGGAATTCTTCGTGCTGCACCACGGTCAGGTCGTGGACCGCGCCGCAATTACGGCCCACGTCTGGGACGAAAACCACGATCCGTTCACGAACGTTCTGGAGGTTTTGGTGAGACGCCTCCGCCGCAAGATCGACGACGAGTATCCGGTCAAGCTCATTCAGACCGTGCGCGGCGCCGGATATCGTTTTGGCGATTGAGGGAAGCTCGTCGCGAATCGAGCTGCGCCGGCTCGTCCGGCTGCGGCTCCGGCTCACGATCTGGTACGTCGCCACCTTCGCACTAATCATCTTCCTGCTCGGCGCCGGATTGTTCGCGGCGATCAGTCACCAGCTGTCCGAGCAACTGGACCAGTCGCTGCGGAACGCAACCCTCGAGCTGGTACGCGCAGCCAGGATCCGGGAGCAGGAGGGCGCGAATCTACGCGCGAGAGTCCTCGATGCGGTTGACGAGCTCAACATTCCAGAGCGGGTGCTCTACCTGCTCGACGCCAAGGGCGTCCCGATCAAGCCTACCGATGCCGATCCCTGGATCCGTGATGCCGCGCGAGAGGCCGCCGAGAATGGGCAGGCGACCGTTCAGCGCGGAATAGCACCGGACAGTACCCTGAGGCTACACGCGGTGAGATTCAGACTCGCCTCGGGGAGGGACCTCATCGCGGTCGCGGTAGCTGACCAGGAAGAGCTGGAGGATAAATACGCCGATCTGATAACTGCGTTCGTGGTGTTCGCGTTTGCTGCGCTGTTTCTGGTCGCCGCGGGCGGATTCATCCTCGTACGGCAGTCCACCGCGCCGATCGAAAGGTCGATCGAGTTCATGAGAAGATTCATGGCCGATGCGGCGCACGAGCTTCGGACGCCGATCACCATTCTCCGCTCCCGCGCCGAGATCGCGCTGCAGCAGCCGCGCGAAGAATCGACTTACGTGGACGCGCTGCGCGGTATCGAGGCGGAAGCGAGGCGCCTGGGCGGGATCGTGGAGAGCCTGCTGGTGCTCGCGCGGGCAGACGCCGGCGAGCGACAAATCGAGAAGCAGTCGCTTTTTCTCGACGACATCGCGCTCGATGCGGCGGGAGCCGCGCGGCTCGTAGCGCGGCAGAAGAACGTGGACCTGACGATCGACGAATTCGAGGAGGCTCCGATCAGGGGAGATCCAACGCTTATCCGGCAGCTGATCATGATCGTCCTCGACAACGCAGTGAAATTCACCGACGCTGGTGGGGAAGTCCGGGTTGGGGTGTCAATGCAGCAGGGAGCGCCGACGATCATTGTCCGTGACACGGGAATTGGTATCAGGCCCGACGAGATGGCGATGGTTTTTCAGAGATTCTTTCGTGGCGAGACTGCGCGGAGCCGTACCGACGGCGCCGGGCTCGGGCTATCAATCGCGAATTGGATTGCGAGGGAACACGGCGCCGACATCGCACTGACATCCGACGCCGGCAAGGGCACAACTGTTCGGATCAGCTTCCCTGCTCGCGCGCATACTGATCCGGCATCGTAGCAACGAATGACTGCTGCAAAATGCGAGTTTCGCAGCGCATTCTGAGATCCGGCGCATGACCGCGAAGAGGTTTCGGCGCTGGACCTGGCCAATTGCGGTCAGCACAGTGCTGGCCGTCTCGTCGATTTTCCAGCTCCCGCCGCTTGTGGACCTCACCAACCCAGCTATGCCACCGACGGCCACGCTCCACTTCAGCATCGCTTATCACCTGGTCGCTCCGGCGTCGGCGGCGCTCGACACCCTGACGCTGCTGGCGCCGGCGCAGTACCTGGGCACCCTCGGGCTCGGTGCGCTGGCGTCTATCTTGTGCGTCACACTTCGAAGCTCGCCACGTCGCGGTCGCCAGGCTCGCGGGCTGTTGACACTTGGATTCCGGCTGATTGTAAGTGCGTTGGGCCTTGCTGAACTGGCTCTCGTCGCCAAAAGACCCATGGCGTCCCTCACGCTCGGCGATCCCGATCTGCTTGCGGTCGATTTCCACAGCCATACCTCTGCCTCCCACGATGGAAGGGCCGGTTTCGGCGCAGAGGAGAATCGAGAGTGGCACTCGAGCGCCGGGTTCGCGGCCGCGTACGTCACCGATCACCGCACTCTTGAGGGCGCAGTGAGTGGCGCCAACAGCAATCCGGGTTTGGCCGGGAGAGGCACGACGTTGCTGCCAGGTGTGGAGCTCCGGGATGGCGATGAACATCCCATTCTGATTGGAATCGATCTCCGGCGCACTCGCATTACGTCGGGCGACTGGCAGCCAGCGTTGGTTGGTCGTGACAACGATCCGACGCCCGCTGTTCTTCTTCTTTCCCTTCCGGGAGACCTGGTTCGCGTTCCCGAGGAGATGACAGACGGCCGGGTTCGCGTCGCCGGAATAGAGATGTCGGATGGGTCGCCGCGAGGAATTGCGCAGGCCGGTTGGGACGGGGACATGATACGAGCCCTCGCGAGCAGAACTGGCGTGGCTACCGTATCAGGATCGGACAATCATGGCTGGGGACGCACGGCCCCGGCTTGGAGTGTGATGCGAATTCCAGGCTGGCAAACGATGACGCCTACCGAGCTGGACGTGGCAATCCGGCGCACTCTGATCGATGAAGGTCCGCGCGCCGTGGAGGTCGTGGCGAGACGCACGGCGCCGATCCCCGTGACGGCTGCGGGCGTCGCGATTTCCGGCTTGGCCGTTGCCCTCGTGATGCTGCGGACCATGAGCATGGCAGACCGCATTTCCTGTTGTGCGTGGTGCTGGGCCCTTTGTGTGCTGCTCCGGATTCCGTCTCGGCTTAAACAGAGGTCGGTGGTACGAATCCGGACTCGGCGGCCGCAAGAGGCCGATGTTGGCGCGGCGGCTAGTGCTTGAGCGCCGATTGCACGTGGGTCAGGAGCCGCGCCCGAGCCGTTGAGTCGAACAGACGGCCGTTCGCGATGACCGCCGAAATCCGACGCGTATTTCCAATGTCGACCAGCGGATTGGCGTCGAGCAGGACGAGGTCGGCCACTTTTCCTTTCCCGACCGTTCCGAGGGAGTCGGTGGCGGAAAAGTATTCGGCGGGGTTGTAGGTGGCGGTGCGGAGCGCCTCCAGCGGAGTGAGCCCTGAGCGGACCAGCAGCTGAAGCTCCTCGTGCAGGCTGAAGCCCGGGAACACGAACGGCTGCGACGCGTCGGTGCCGGCGAGCAGCTTCACTCCGGCGTCGTGCAGCTGACGGGTGAGGTCGAAGCTGAAGTAGCTGCGAATCATGATCGAGTCGCCTGGTTGTATCGCCGGCCTGCGCTGGAGCCAACCACCCTGCACCAGACCGGGGACGTAGCGCGCCCATTCGGGGTGCGTACCGGCGCTGTCGAAGTCGTGCACATACGGCTGATAGAACACCAGCGTCGGCGTCACCCACGTCTGATTTCGCACCAGCGTCGCAATCACCGTGTTGCATTGCTTTGCATCATGCGAGGATTTGATCAGCCCGGCCTGGGTTCTCATCTCGGCGAGAAGCCTGCCGGTATTTACGTTGGCACTGTCGGCAAACCGGGCGCGGAGGAAACTCTCCTTCGACGTGCAAGCGCGCATCAAGTCGTCTTCGTGCTCGAGGCTGCGCTGCCCGGCGTTCGACGCTTCAACAACGCTCACCGAGTATGGCACGTGACCCGCGAACGGGACGCCGAGTTTCTTCGACTCGCTGGCGATTGCGAAGTACGCCGCTCTGGGGATCCAGGAGTAGATCTTGATGAAATCCGCGCGGGGCGAGCGGTCCTTCCTGCGCGCCAGAGTATCGACGGCGCGAACGCCGTCTTCTGCGGTAACGACATGACTCACGAAACGGGCCTTGCCTGGCCCATCGACCCTGACGCCCGCGATGAGTCGCGGCCCCACCTCACGCCCGGCCGCGATATCGGCTTTCCACCGCAGTGTCGTATCCACGTAGTAGCCCATCTCCCGCGCACTGGTGACGCCATTGGCGATCATCAGTGGACCGGCAAAATCGGAGAACAGATAGGGGAATGCGTGGACGTGCATGTCCCAGAGACCCGGGATCAGGAACTTGCCGCGCCCATCTATGGTGCGCGCGCCGCGCGGGATGCTCGCAGCTGCGGCCGCACCGGCGTAGGTGATCCGGGTGCCGGTCACGAGGACTGTGTTATCGGAGTGGATATCGCCCGTTAATACGTCCACTACCGAGACGTGGGTGATGGCGATGGCGCTGGGGCTCCCGGCGGTGCAACCAACCAGGAGCCCCAGCGCCATCGCCCACCGAGCTATCCGGAGCGCTTTACTCGCCAGGTGCCCGTCTGCGGGCCCGCCGCCTGCCTGCCCGTGGTGGTAAACGTTCCTTCGATGACATCGCCGTTGAGACGGCCGACAAATGTGGTCTGGACACGACAATCGCATTCGGGATCGCGGTAAGCGTCAAGCACGCCACTCACCGTGTCACCGCTCACGCGCACGAGCTTGATGGTGAGCACCTGAGAGGGAGTGGTGTTCTGCACTCCGGCGCCTGGCGCGGTGTTGCCGACGTTGTAGGGTTGCAGCGCCCGTCCATAGCCCCGCGGAATCATCACGACGTCTCCATTCGCAGCCTCGCCGGAGGGGGAAAGATTGAACACGATGCTACCGGACCTCCCAGTGGACGAGCTCGAGTACTCCCCGACCCACTTCCCGGCCAACGAAGCGCGGTCGCCCGAATCGCCGGCGACTGAGATCGGCGTCGGCTTCGACGCGCAAGCCAGCGCGGCCGTCGTGCCGGCGGCGATGACCCAAAGCTGAACTATTTTCACGGGCCCTCCTCGGTTAGAGCATTGAAAGAAGGGTGGGTCGCATAGTGTCGCTCTGAACTCGAACCGGCGCCAGTGTCCGTTACATACTTTGCGGGGCACCTTGACTACGATTTCGATCCGGACTCCCCGCTCACGGCCCGTAGGGGAAAACCGGACCGTTCCTTGCAAAACAATCCTTAGAGGCCGTACCAATCGCGGTCGATCCGCTCGCCGATTCCGGTGAGAGCGGTTAACTCAGCAGTTGCCCGGCTCGCCACGCCTCGTCGAGGTTGACGGTTTGCCATTGCTCCATGGAGGTCCGCAGTGAAGGAATCCCACATCCACCTCGCGAAAGCCCTTGCCGAAACTTCGTGCGAGCTCGGCTGCACTCCACCGGGAATCGAAGGTCACGATGTCCAGTTTTACACGTCCGACAAATATCTGATCGAAAGCGTGGTGCGATTCCTCAGCGATGGCATCCGGGCAGGCCAGCCGATAATCGTGATCGCTACTGAGCAGCACCGCCGGGCGTTCGTCGAGGAGCTACAGAAACGCGGTCTCGATCCGGACAAGCTTTACAGCGGCCAGCTTTCGGTCTGGCTCGACGCCCGGGAGACCCTGAACGCGTTCATGGAGAGCTCGATCCCGAATCGCGAGCTTTTCTATGCAACCGTGGGCAGCGTTTTCGAGCGGTTGGTGGAAAAGCGATACTACCTGGTCGTGCGCGCCTACGGTGAGATGGTCGATCTGTTGTACAAGGATGGCAACGCCGAGGGCGCGATCCTCGTCGAGCAGCTCTGGAACGAGCTGGCGAATCACTACAAGTACTCTCTGCTCTGCGGCTACTGCATCGACAATTTTCTGCACGAGGCGGGCGTCGAAGGGTTCAAGCGCGTTTGCGATCACCATCGCGCGGCCCTCCCCATCGAAACAGAAGAGAAGTACGTCGCGTAGACGATCGGTGGCATCAGCTCGATCCGCAGGCGCTGCGAAGCCGGTAGCGAACAAGTTCGATTCAGGCTCGGCCAACGTTCAGCGCTTGCCCGGCGGCATCGCCCACGAAACCGGTGACCTTCACCGGCTGCTCGTCGAGAGTGTCGATGAATACGCGATCTTCGCACTCGACCCCGACGGGTACATCCTCAGCTGGAACCCCGGCGCCCAACGCTTCAAGGGCTATACCGCCGACGAGGTGATCGGAAAGCACTTCTCGATCTTTTATCCGCGCGAGCGGGTCGAGGAAGGCTTCCCCCAATACGAGCTCCGCGAAGCGGCTCGGGTAGGCCGGTTCGAGGACGAGGGCTGGCGCGTCCGGAAAGATGGCTCTCTCTTCTGGGCCAACGTCGTCATCACCGCGCTCCACGATCCGACGGGTAAGCTGGTCGGATTCGCCAAAGTCACCCGCGACCTGAGCGAGCGAAGACAGGCAGAGGAAGCGCTGCGCGCGAGCGAGGAACGCTTCCGGCTGCTGGTCCAGGGCGTCAAGGACTACGCGATCTTCATGCTCGACCCCACTGGCCATATCACGACCTGGAACGACGGCGCACAGCGCATCAAGGGCTACACCGCCGAGGAAATCATCGGCAAGCACTTTTCAATCTTCTATCCCAGCGAAGACATCGAGTCGCGGAAACCGGAGCGCGAGCTGGAGATCGCGAAATCAACGGGCGTCTATGAGGAAGAAGGCTGGCGCCTGCGGAAGGATGGCTCACGATTCTGGGCGAGCGTAGTCATCACGGCGCTCCGCAATGAAAGCGGGGAGCTTGCCGGATTCGCCAAGGTCACCCGTGATCTGACCGAGCGTAAAGCCGCCCGCGAGCGGGAGCTCGAGGCAGCGCGCGCCGCCGCTGAGAAAGAAGGCGCGCGTCAGATCGCCGAAGTTGTGCGAAGGCGCGCTGAGACTCTGCAGAAGTTGACCGCCGCGATGTCGGCGGCGCACACCCCCGACGCCATCGCTCGAGTGATCGTCGACGAGGGCATTCCCGCTGTCGGCGCGGCCGCCGGCGCGGTGGGGCTTCTCGACGAATCCGAACAGATCGTCACGCTCATCGGCGATCGGGGCTACCCCCACCTCCCCGGGAGCGCGCGCTCGATGAGCGTCGACTCCAATATCCCAATGGGGAAAGCGGTACGTACCGGAAAACCGGTGATTTGCCGCACCCGCGAAGAGCGCGATCGGGAGTTTCCTGCCGTGTCCGCCGTTCTCGCTCCATTCAGCGCGAGCATGATTCTTCCGCTCGCCGATCAGGGACGAATGGTCGGAGCCCTGGCGCTCCATTTCGACGACCAGGCCCCACTGACCGAAGACACCATTCAGTTCGCTGAAGCGTTCACTCAGCAGGCGGCGCAGGCGCTGGAGCGCGCAAACCTTTATCAGGCCGAACGGGCTGCGCGAGCGCGTGCCGACGAAGCGAACCGCGCCAAGAGCCAATTTCTCGCCGCGATGTCCCACGAGCTGCGCACACCCCTCAACGCCATCGCCGGCTACGCCGACCTCATCGCGATGGGAGTCCGCGGGCCGGTAACCAAGGAGCAAAAAGAAGATCTCGACCGCATCAAGCGGAGTCAGCAACACCTGCTCGGGATCATCAACGACATCCTGAATTTTTCGCGCGTTGAGGCGGGCCAGACCCATTTCGACTTCGCCGCGGTGCCGGTCGCCGATGTAATGGAAGCGGCGCGGCAGATGATTGCTCCACAAGCGGCGGCCAAGGCGATCGATTTCGTCGTCGTCGAATGCCCGCCCGATGCGGTGGTGTGGGCAGAC
>DATFHK010000022.1:0-49041 GCA_035248505.1 Gemmatimonadaceae bacterium
CAGCACGCTGTATCGCGAGGCGCTGGCCGTTAGTGGCTGAGATCGTGTCCGTTGCCTTGTTGATCGCGCGCAAGGATCTGGCGATCGAATTCCGCACCCGCACGGCGTTTCTCTCCGCGCTCGTCTTCGCGCTGCTCGGCCTGGTGATCTTTTATTTTGCGTGGGATCCGACGGCGGTGACGACGACGGATCTCGCCCCGGGCGTACTCTGGGTGATTTTCACGTTCTCCGGGTTGCTGGGCTTGCACCGATCGTTCGGCGTCGAAAAAGCTGATCACGCCATCGATGGTATTCTCGCCTCGCCAGTCAGCAGGGAAGCGGTCTTCCTCGGCAAAGCGATCGCGAATCTGATCTTCGTGATCGCGGTGCAGCTGATCGCGATACCAGCGCTCGTGATCTTCTACAATCTTCCGCTTGGCACCGTGGTGGGACCGCTGCTCGCGATTGCAATTCTGGCGGCGATTGGGCTCACTGCCGTTGGGACGTTGTTCAGCGCGATGGCGGTCAACACGCGACTTGCAGAGTTATTGCTGCCGATGCTGGCGCTTCCGTTCTTCGTTCCCATTGTGATCGGTGCCGCGCAAGCCACCGCAAAACTGTTTGCGGGACGACCCGTGATCGAGGTCGCAGCGTGGATCAAGCTGCTGGTCGCGTTCGACATTGTTTTCGTCGCGGCTTGTACGCTCGCGTATCCGTTCACCGTCGAGGACTAGCGACTGCCGGCTTTGGTTTTCGCAATCTCGACGAGGCGCACCAGCTATCAGTCTACGCTCCCGGTTAAATTCAGCACATGAAAATCTCCTGGCTGCCGATTGCTGCGGGACTGGCAGTGGCAGGCACCGTTGTCAGGGCAGCGTTTTTTACTCCGCTCGAAGCCAAACAGGGCGCAGCGCAGAAAATCTTTTACCTGCACGTGCCTGCAGCGTGGGTTGCATTCTTCGCGTTCTTTCTGGTCGCCCTCGCCAGCGCGATCTATCTCTGGCTGAAGGATCCGCGGCTCGATCGCTTCGCCGAGAGCTCGGCAGAGGTCGGCGTCGTGTTCACCACCGTGGTGCTGATTACGGGTCCGCTCTGGGCGAGGCCGATTTGGGGGACGTACTGGGCGTGGTGGGATGTGCGGTTGGTGTCGACGCTCTTTCTCTGGTTCATTTATCTCGCTTATCTGGTGCTGCGCGGCGCGATCGATGCCCCCGAGCTGCGGGCGCGTTATTCAGCCGTGCTCGGGATTCTTGGCGCGTTTCTGATTCCGTTCATCCATCTCAGCGTTTACTTGTTTTCAACGATGCATCCGATGCCGATCGTCGGTAAGCCGAGCAAGCCGTCGCTGCCCAATGAGATGCTGCTGACGCTGATGATCTCGTTGTTCTCGTTTACTCTGCTGTACTTTGCGTTTCTACGCACGCGATACGCGTATGCGACGGAAAGGGATGCCCGCGCAGTGAGGCTCGAGCATGCCTGAGACTTCGACGTACTATCATATCGCCTACACCATCGCCCTGACGATTTACGTTCTTTACGGTGTCAGTCTGTGGCTACGCAGAAAGCGCGTGAGGGACCAGTGACCTTGGCAGATCTGGCATCGCCGTCTGCAGTTCCGATCGAAGTATCCGATCCAATCAACGCCCGCATTCTCGCTGTTTCGGAGGATCGGCTGGCTGGGTTTGTCGAAGAACCGTTCGCCGATCTGGCGGCTGCGACCGATTTGAGCGAAGCGACGGTGATCACGCGGTTGCGGGCAATGCTCGACGCAGGTGTCATCCGCCGCATTCGGCAGACGTTGATGGCCACGAATCTGGCACCGGGTGCTCTGGTTGCGTGGCGTGTTCCCAACGACGGACTTGATTCCGCGTTCGAGTACATGTTCCGCGAGGATCCGTTCTCGGGACACATCGTCATCAGATCCACGGACGCCACAACGCCGGGATCAGTTTACCGACTCTGGACGACACTCAAGGTTCCCGTCGGCTTTTCGATGCGGCGGCATTGCGAATTTCTGGCGAGCAAGGTTGGCGCGGATGCATTCCGGGTGATGCCGGCCAAGCGGCTGTTCGCGCTCGGCGTCGGCCACGTGCGACGTCGGGGAATGGAGCCAGGTTCGCGCAGCGAAGAACCCGGGCGAGTGATCGACACCAACATCGTGGACCTGTCGTCGCTGGAGTGGCAGGTGCTGACGGCATTGAAGAGAGAATTCGAGGTCGCGGAGATTCGGCCGCATCCGTGGCAGGCGCGCGCGGAAGAAGCCGGTGTCAGCTACGATGAGTTCCTTCGCGTCGCGCGCTCCCTGCACGACCGTGGTGTGATTGGGCGATTCTCGACTTTTCTCGAGCACGTCAAACCGTCGGCGACTGGCGAGAGAGTGACGCGTTACAACGCGCTGTTTCACTGGCGGGTGGCGGAAGGCCGCGAGATCGAAGCGGGGCGCGAAGTCGGCCGTCATCACATTCTCACGCACGCGTACTGGCGCGAGGGTGGGCCTGAATTCGCGAACGTGAATCTGATGGCCGTCGCTCACGGTACTGACAAGGAGCTCGTGCTCGCGCACAAGGCAGCGATCGACCGCCATCTCGAGGAAGCGCAGATTCCCGTTACGTATACCAACGTGTTCTGGGGCGGGCGCAGCGAGATCAAGCCGTCGGAGATCTCTCCCGTGGTCTACGCCGCGTGGGCACGCAAGGTCGGACTCGCCACCGGCGCCGCCGCAAGCGTGTAAGCAGTCGTGAGTCAGGGAAAGGTTTTTCTCGTCGGCGCGGGCCCGGGTGATCCGGGACTCTTGACCGTGAGAGGAAAGCAATTGATCGATTCCTCCGACGCCGTGGTGTACGACGCGCTGGCGAACATGGCCCTGGTGCCTGCGCGAGCGAGAGAGACGGGGAGGCCGGAGCTTTACTACGTCGGCAAACGCGGTGGCGAAAAGGATCCGGTTACCCAGGACGAGATCAACGAGCTGCTGGTGAAGCTCGCGCGGGAAGGTAAGCGTGTGGTGCGTCTGAAAGGCGGTGATCCGTTCGTCTTCGGGCGCGGCAGCGAAGAAGCACAGGCACTGAACGACGCCTCGATTCCGTTTGAAGTCGTTCCGGGAATAACTGCCGGTATCGGCGCTCCCGCGTACGCCGGCATTCCGGTCACGCATCGCGGACTATCTACCTCCGTCACTTTCGTCACCGGCCACGAGGATCCGAGCAAACCGCATTCGCAGACCAACTGGAGTGCGCTCGCAAAGTCAGGTGGAACGATCGTACTCTACATGGGCACGAGGACGCTCAAGACTATCGCAACGACACTGATTCGCGAAGGAATGCCCGCCGAGATGCCCGCCGCTGCGATTCAGTGGGGAACACGCGCACGTCAACGGACGATCACCGCCACCCTCGAGTCGATCGCCGACAAGGCGGAGAAAGTGAATCTCACCGCACCGGTGATTGTCGTGATTGGCTGGTCGGTCGTACTGCGCGACGAGCTCAACTGGTTCGAGCGACGGCCCCTGTTTGGCAAGCGCATCGTCGTCACGCGCGCAACCCAGCAGGCGCAGTCACTAACGGACAAGCTGCGCGAGCTCGGTGCGGACGTGGTCGAGATGCCGGCAACTCAGATCGCTCGCCTCGATCTCACTCCACTGCGTGACGCTATTCACCACCTCGCCACTTTCGATTGGCTGATTCTCACCAGTCAGAACGCAGTCGCGATTTTCTGGGAGCAGCTGCTCGGTGAAGGTCGAGATGCGCGCGCACTCGCCGGGCTCAAGATCGTCGCCGTCGGACCGGCGACTGCAGGTGCGTTGCTCGAGCACGGAATTACTGTAGATGTCGTTCCCGAACGGTTTGTCGCGGAAGGACTGCTGGAGTTGCTGCGCACGAGGGACGACGTCGCGCAATCGAAAGTGTTGTACGTGACTGCCGAGGGCGCACGCGATGTGCTGCCGCGCGGACTGCGCGAGCTCAATGCCGATCTCACGGTCATCGAAGCGTATCGCTCGATCGCCGATGGCGAAGGCGCGGAGAAGCTGGCAAAGGCGCTGGAGGCGGATAGAATCGATCTCGTGACCTTCACATCCGGCTCCGCGGTGCGCGGCTACGTCGATGCCGTTGGGAGCGACCTCGCCCAAAAAGCGCCGGCGGCGTCGATCGGTGAACAGACTTCCGCTGCTCTGCGCGACGCCGGTATCGAAGTGAAAGCAGAGGCCGAGGAGTCAACGGTGGACGGGCTCGTTGCCGCTGTAGTCAGTGCCGTCTAAGAAAGTCGCGTCCGACAAAATTCGAATTGGCACTCGTGCGTCTGAATTGGCTCTGCGTCAGGCGCGACTGGTAGAGACGGCGCTCGAGGCGCGGGGTATTGCGGCGGACCTCGTCACCTTCAAAACGACGGGCGACAAGAAGCTCGATGAGCCACTTCCCGCGATCGGCGGCAAAGGTCTGTTCACGCACGAGATCGAAGTTGCCCTGGCGAAAGGCAAGATCGATTGCGCTGTGCACTCGCTGAAGGATTTGCCGACTGATCTGCCCGAAGAGCTGGAGATTGCGGCACTGCTGGAGCGCGAGGACCCACGCGATGTGCTCGTCGTCAATCGACAGACGGGAGCAGAAGGTCTGGACGATCTGCCGGCGGGCTCGCGGGTCGGGACGTCGAGTCTCCGCCGTCGCGCCCAGTTGATGGCGCGGCGGCCCGATCTGGAAGTCGTCGAGTTACGTGGGAACGTTCCGACGCGGCTCGACAAAGTCGAAAAAGGAAGTGTTCACGCGGCCGTGCTGGCGGCAGCCGGCTTGATCAGACTGGGAGTTCAGCAGCGAATCTCGATGTTTCTCGAGCCGCCGGACTGGCTTCCGGCGCCGGGGCAGGGTGCGATCGCGATTCAAATTCGGAGCGACGACGGACGAATGCACGATCTGGTGCGCGAGCTGAATGATGCGCGCACGGCGCTCGCAACGCGTGCCGAGCGTTCCTTTCTTGCCGCGCTCGAAGGAGGTTGTCAGGTGCCGATCGGCGCACTGGTGAGCGCCGTCAGCGGACAGCCTACATTATATGGTATGGTTGCCGACCTCACGGGCCGGCACATCGTGCGCGGATCGCGCGTCCTGGACGCCGATGCGCCCGAAGAAACTGGCGAAGCTTTGGCTGCAGAAGTCCGCTCGCGTGGCGGCGGCAGTTTGCTGGTCGAGCTGCGCCAGCTTTCCAAGGTTCCACCGCCCCAGCCGGAGTAGTCTTGTCCCGTTTTCCGCAGTATCGCCCTCGCCGTTTGCGCCGCACTGCCGCGCTGCGGAATCTCGTGCGCGAAACTCATCTCGCCCCGTCGCAGCTGGTGCTGCCAGTATTCGTCCGTGATGGAAAAAATCTGCGTCGGCCGGTCGAGTCGATGCCGGGCATCAGTCAGACTTCGGTCGACGAGATGCTGCGCGATGCGGAATCGGCGGCGAAGGCGGGAGTCGGGGGAATAATTCTGTTCGGCGTTCCGGAGACCAAGGACGCCACCGGCTCAGCCGCCTGGGACGACAAGGGAGCAGTGCAGGTCGGCGTGCGAGCGCTCAAGAAAGAATTTCCGCAGCTGGTTGCGATCACCGACGTGTGCATGTGCGAGTACACCGAGCACGGCCACTGCGGCGTGCTGCGGAACGGCGAGGTAGACAATGACGCCACGCTGGCGTTGTTGTCGCGCGCGTCGCTCTCTCACGCCTGCGCGGGCGCAGACGTCGTGGCGCCGAGTGACATGATGGACGGGCGAGTGCAGGCGATCAGGTCGGCGCTCGACGAACAGGATTTCACCGACGTTGCGATTCTCAGTTACGCTGCGAAGTACGCATCGGCTTATTACGGCCCATTCCGCGAAGCAGCGGAGTCGGCGCCGAAGTCAGGCGATAGGCGAGGTTACCAGATGGACCCGGGCAACGCCGAGGAAGCGATGCGCGAGGTGCGCGCGGACATCGAGGAGGGAGCGGACGCAGTGATGGTCAAACCAGCCGGTCCGTATCTCGACATAGTTACGCGAGTGAAAGAGGAGACGGGGTATCCGGTGGCCGCGTATCAGGTGAGCGGCGAATACGCGATGATTTGCGCGGCGGCGGAGCGAGGGTGGATCGAGAAGGACCGGGTGATGCTCGAGTCGCTGCTCGGGATACGGCGGGCGGGGGCGGATTTCATCGTGACGTACTTCGCAACTGAGGCTGCCCGTCTGGCGTCGGCGTAAGTGGCTTGCATCCACAATACCAAAGCCGCGGTTCCCTGAGCTGGCAGCTCACGGCTTTAGTTCCGTGATTGGAGGGTAGGCGCAAACCACCAGACCGGCCTCGAAGTCCGCAAACCCCATTACTTTCCAGCATGCGCTATCGCACCTTCCCCAACACAAACATCCAGGTCAGCGAGATCGGTTTCGGCACCTGGACCCTCTCCACCGGCTGGTGGGGCGAAAAGTCCGACGACGAAGCAGTCGACATGCTGCGAGCTGCGTACGAGAGGTACGGCATCAACTTCTTCGACGCCGCCGACACTTACGGCAATGGACGCGGCGAGCGTCAGCTGGCGACCGCTTTCAAGGGCCGGCGCGACGACGTCGTTTACGCCACGAAAATCGGCTACGACATTTACGACCCCGCCGCCCAGTCAGCGCGCCGTGGCCAGAGCGAACTGCCGCAGAAATTCGATCGCGACTACATGCGCTTCGCGATCGACAAATGTCTGGAGCGACTGGACACTGACCACGTCGACGTGCTCCAGCTCCACAACATTAAGATGGAGCACGTGCGCGATGCTGCGATCTGGCAGGCGCTGCGCGAGATGAAGGACGAGGGAATCATCGGCGTGTGGGGCGCCGCGTTCGGGCCGGCGATCGGTTGGCTCTACGAGGCGGTGGAGCTGTGTGAGCGGGAGCCGGACATCGGTACCATTCAGATGATCTGGAACATCCTCGAGCAGCATCCGGGCACGACGATGCTGGAAGCAGCGAAATCCTACGCCCCCAATTGCTGCTTCAACATCCGCGTCACACACGCGTCGGGCATGCTCGAGGGCAAGTACACCGAAGACACGGTGTTCCCGGCGAACGACCATCGTCGCCACCGCCCGCGCTCGTGGCTGACCAACGGTGTCAAAAAAATCCGCACGCTCGATTTCCTGACTACCGACATGACGCTTGGCCAGGCGTCGCTGAAGTGGCTGCTCGCCGAGCCGATGGTGGTGACGACGCTACCAAACATCTACGACTACGATCAGCTCGAGGAGTTCGCGACAGCGTCCGACAAACCGGACCTGTCGCCGGCGCAGATGCATCGGGTCGCCGAGCTAGCGGCGCGCAACTTTGGTGTCGATGAAGAGCCAATGAGCTACAAGGGCACGATGGAGCGCGTCGGGGCGTGATCAATCTCTGGCACGAGCTTCCGCCCGGCATCCACCCGCCGGACAATGTCACAGCGGTGATCGAGATCCCGGCCGGCAGCCGCAACAAGTACGAGCTCGACAAAGCGACTGGAATGATTCGCCTCGATCGCGTGTTGTATTCCGCGGTGCATTACCCGGGTGACTACGGCTTCATTCCCCGCACCTTGCACGAAGACGGCGATCCGCTCGACGTGCTCGTTCACGTCAACGAGCCGACGTTCCCCGGTTGCCAGATCGATTGCCGGCCATTGGGAGTGCTCAAGATGCTGGATCGCGGTCAGCCAGACGACAAAGTTCTGGCCGTGCCCTGTCACGACCCGTATTACCACGATTTTTTCGACATTGCTGACCTTTCTCAGCATTATTTGCGGGAAGTGGAGCATTTCTTTCATATCTACAAGGATCTCGAGGGCAAACGCGTCGAGATCGTGGGCTGGGACAAGAGCGAGGTCGCGGCGCGCGTGATCAACGAGTCGATCGACCGCTACCAGGAGCGATACCATCAGGTCGGAACGTGATGAGGAAACGCGTCTGAGCGAACGCAACGCGCTCATGGGTCGGGCCGCGGCGAGATTGCTGCTGTTCGTCATGACCATTGCCATCGCCGCGATCGCGTACGCCTGCAACCGTGGCGATGAGCGCGCGCAGAAGGGCCCGAATGCGCCCAATGGAACCGGTCATGACACGCTGAGCGATCTGACGCTCAACGAGGATGGCCTCGGTCAAATCCAGATCGGTATGACGCTCGACGACGCCGTCAGCATGGGATTGCTGAACGAGAATCCCAACATGAACACGAATTGCGATT
The DNA here is from genome assembly GCA_035248505.1 of Gemmatimonadaceae bacterium. Lineage (GTDB taxonomy): Bacteria > Gemmatimonadota > Gemmatimonadetes > Gemmatimonadales > Gemmatimonadaceae > UBA4720. The sequence continues at coordinate 8,171 of DATFHK010000022.1, forward strand.
TCGTGTTCCCCGCGGTCGGCGCCGGAATTCCCGACGGTGTCAGCGTGATGGTGGTAAAAGGCAAAGTCGCGCGCATAGACGTCGACACCGGTGCGGTCACCACCGACGATGGTGCCAAGATCGGCGACAGCGAAGACCGTATCAAAAGCATCTACGGAGACGACGTGCAGGTCGAGCCTCACAAGTACAACCCGGGCTGGCACTACATGACCGTGATGGGGGACAGCGCGAGCGCCGGCAGGGCAATCGTATTCGAGACCGACGGCAAGAGGGTGACCATGTTCCGCGCCGGACGATTGCCGGAAGTGAAATGGGTCGAGGGGTGCGGATAGACGCTCGCGCGCTGTGAGCCGTCGAGCGAATGAGTAGGCCGTTTCTTACCGCGCAGTGGCGGTACCTGGCGATGCTCAACTACGAGGTCGATCCAGCGGTGCTGGCCGCCTACGTACCCAGGGGTACGCTGCTCGATGATGAGGCCGGCAGACACTACATCAGTCTGATCGGCTTTCTTTTTCTCGACACCCGCATCTTCGGACTTCCGGCGGTGTTCCACGAGAACTTCGAGGAAGTAAATGTTCGCTTTTACGTCCGTCGCGAGCTGCCGCAGGAATCACATCGCGGCGTCGTTTTCATTCGCGAGATCGTGTCACGACCGCTCGTCAGCGAGATAGCAAAGCTCACCTACAACGAGGCGTACAAAACCGCGCCCACTCAGCACACCATCGTGCGCACGAACGATGAGCTGCAGAGTGTCGAATACGTTTTCGGCCCGCCCCGGCGACAATGTCGGCTCGCACTTCATGTCAGCGGGATCCCGATCGAAGCGCAGCCTGGTTCGCACGAGGAATTCATCACCCAGCGACCGTGGGGATTTACGCGACAGCGCGATGGCGGAACGATCGAGTACGCGGTCGATCACCCGCGCTGGTACATCTGGCGCGATGCACGATTTGAAGTCGGTGGGCCGCTCGCCGATTTTTACCCGGAACCGTTTTCGAGTATACTCACTGGACAGCCCTCATCGGCGTTCATTGCCGACGGCTCGGCTGTCGCAGTGCATCTACCCCGCCGCATCGCCTAACTCTTCTCGAGCACTCCCATGGCAACCACCGCTCACGAAACGGATCTTCGTTATCCAGTCGGCAAGTTCAGTTTCGATGCTCCGATCACCGATGCCGATCGCCCGCAGTTGATCGCGATCATCGCTGAGACTCCGGGGAATCTGCGCAATGCTGTCGCTGGATTGTCACGCGACCAGCTGGAGACGCCGTATCGTCCGGGTGGCTGGACGGTGAAGCAGGTCGCGCATCACGTGCCCGACAGTCACATGAACGCGTATTGTCGGTTCAAGCTCGCGCTGACCGAAGACGAGCCGACGATCAAGACTTACAACGAGGCTGCGTGGGCGGAGCTCGCCGACAGCCGACGCGTTCCGATCGAAGTCTCGCTCGATTTGCTGGATGCGCTGCACCTGCGCTGGGTGGCACTACTTCGTTCGATGGATCCGTCGGACTTCCGTCGCGGGCTGCGGCATCCCGAACATGGACGCGTGTTGACTCTCGATCAGATGCTGGGTCTTTACGCCTGGCACGGACGGCATCATGTCGCGCACATCACTGCGCTGAGGAAACGCGAAGGCTGGTGAACGGGCACTGCGCTTGCCTCTTTGGCATGCCATTCAGGAGGCAGTGACGTGAAGAAAAAAATCGAGCGTAAAATCAAAAAGAAAACGAATCCGCGCCGCGCGACCTATTTACTGGTTGGCGCCGGGGCGGCGATGGTTGCGGGGAGGCTCGTCGAGCGCGGACTCGATAGCGGATGGCGCGCCTGGCAGGGTGAAGATCCGCCCGAGAAACCATGGCGCAGCGATGCGAGCTGGCCGACCGCACTGGCGTGGACGGCGCTGTCGGCTGCTGCCGTGGCCACCGCCGAGCTCGTCGCGCGTCGCAGTGCACACCTGGGATTGCGCGAGCTGACCGGCAAGCGAGTGCCGGCCGGACTATGAAACACTCACCCGCTTTCCTCGGGATCGTGGACGATGCGAAGTCCCGGGTGCGCGAGATCAGCGTTGACGACACTCGGCGAAAAATGGACAACGGCGGCGCACATGTGATCGACGTGCGCGAGCAAAGCGAATGGGCGGCCGGGCACATCAAAGGCGCCGAGTACATTGGCCGCGGCGTACTGGAGCGTGACATCGAGCAGAAAATTCCCGACAAGAATGCGGAGCTGATTCTGTACTGTGGCGGGGGATTCAGGTCAGCGCTGTCGGCGGACAATCTTCAGAGGATGGGCTATTCGAACGTGGCGTCGATGGCGGGAGGGTGGAGAGAGTGGCAGGCGAAGGGACTGCCTACCGAGAGATGAGCGTTGCGGGGGCTGCCTACGGAGCTGCGGATTGAGGGCTAACCGATTGGTGCGGACTGCGCGCTAGTTGAGGGGTGCGGGCTAGCTGCGAAGTGCGGGCTAAATGCGAGGTGCGGACTAAATGCGAGGTGCGGACTCCCTGGGCAGCATCTAACCACATGGCAAAGTACTTGACGCAGTAAAGTAAGCGGAGTAATTTCGCGTAGTGTCGATCGGAGAGAGCGTATGTTGAAGACGCTTTTGTTGCTGGCTTCGATGGCGAACTGCGCAGGCGGGGTGGTGCTGATTGCTACGTGGGGCTCGATGCCGCAGCAAGTGCCGATCATCGTCCTGTTCATCGGCCTATCCCTGCTGATTCAGGGAGCATACACGATCCTTTATTTGCGCGGCGCACTCGCTCGATGGGGCGAGATCGCAACCGGCGCGCTCTTCGCTGGTGAAGGCTTGGCCGGTTTCGTCGGCCTCGGCGGCTTGATCGAGGGCATCATCCACAACATGCAGAACGCCGACATGGAAATGGCGCCCGTTCTTGCCGGATTGTTGATGGCGACCCAAGCATTACTCGCCCTGTTCTACCTCCTCGCCAACAACAAGCTGCGCCCGGCCAAGAGTTAGTTAGAGCAAGTCAACGCATCGCGAATTGCGCGGCATCCCCTAAGCCTGCCCGCAATCCGCACTTCGGCCCGCATCCCGCAGCAGTTAGCCCGCATCCCGCAGCTAGCCCGCAACCCTCAACTAGCCCGCAGCCCGTACCGATCGGTTAGCCCTCAACCCGCAGCCCCGGCAACTCTCGGAACCTAAGGCTTTAGCTCTCCATGATCGACCGGCTCTCTCCCTCTCTGCATGAACAGATATTCGTAGAGGAGCGCTGCGATTAATCCGCCGACAATCGGTGCTCCCCAGTACAGCAGCTGCGCCTCGTAAACGCCGCTCGCCACCGCCGGCCCAAATGACCGCGCCGGATTCATCGACGCGCCCGTCAACGGGCCGATCGCCAGAATGTCAGCGGCGACGGTGAACCCAATCGCCATTCCGCCGATCTTTGGTCCGCGTAAATCCACTACCGTTCCAAAGATCACGAACACGAGGAAGAACGTCGCAATCACTTCCAGCAGGAATGCCTGGCTGCCAGTGATGTCGAGTGCGATCGTTTGCCCCCCACCGCGCGTCGCCACGAATACTGATTCTGGAAAGCTGGCCTTGAGTGCGTAACCGGCGACCACTGCGCCAAGAACCTGGGCGATGATGTAGAGCGCTGCCATGAACACTTCGATGCGACGCGCCGCCAGGAAACCGAGCGTCACCGCCGGATTGAAGTGACCGGAGATGCGCATCAGCGCGCTCACCATCACGCCGAGCACCAGGCCGTGAGCGAGCGCGACTTCCACCAGCGCGGCGCTGCTTTGCGTGATGTGCGTCGCCATGATCGCGCCGCTCCCGACGAAGACGAGAGCGAAAGTGCCGATGAATTCCGAAACGAAGTGGCGCCACGAGTCGCGCATTTCCCGTCCTCTCAAGAGTGTGACGGGAACCGGGGCGCAGCGCTCAGATCACTCGACGCAGTACGAGAGCGGCGTTGATCCCACCGAAGCCGAAAGAGTTGGTCAGCACGTGCTCCACTCTCTGCTTCCGCCCTGTTCCCGGCAGAAAGTTAAGATCGCAGGCTTCGTCCGCAACCTGAAGGTTCACTGTCGGGGGCAGCCACTCGCGCTCGATCGCCAATGCGCAAATTGCTGTCTCAATTGCGCCTGATGCGCCGAGTGCGTGCCCGTAGTATCCCTTGGTACCGCTCAACGGAATCTGGTACGCGCGCTCGCCGAGCACCTGCTTGATCGCCAGTGTCTCCGTGGAGTCGTTGAGCGGTGTCGAGCTGCCGTGCGTGTTCACGTAGTCGATTTCATCCGGCGAAACTTCGGCGTCCTTGAGTGCGAGCCGCATCGACCTCGCCGCCTGTGATCCATCCGGGCGCGGTGCCGTCATGTGATACGCATCGTTCGACATTCCGTAGCCGAGCACTTCGGCGTAAATCGGCGCGCCGCGCGCCTTCGCACGCCCGTACTCCTCGAGGATCAAGACGGCTGCTCCCTCGCCCATCACGAACCCGTCGCGATCCTTGTCGAATGGTCGCGAAGCTTTCTCAGGCTCCTCATTTCGCGTCGACATCGCGCGAATGAGAGCAAAGGCGCCGAATGTCAAAGGGGCCAACGGAGCTTCCGCGCCGCCTGCAATCATGACATCGGCGTAGCCATCGCGGATCTGTCTGAACGCATCGCCAATCGCGATGGTACCCGACGCACAGCTCATGGCATTGGTCGAGTTTGGCCCCATTGCCCCCAGTTCGATGGCGATGTTGCAGCTGGCAGCGCCGCCGAATACGGCGAGTGCGAGCGTCGCATCAACCGCCCGCAAGCCACCCGTCAGAAAATTCGCCAGCTGGCCCTCGGCGTAACCGACTCCGCCGAGCGCCGTCCCCATGTTCGCACCAACCCGCTCGCGATCTTCTTTTGCCAGATCGAGATCGGCATCAGCCAGCGCCATCTGCGCGCCAACGACCGAGAACTGGGCAAAACGATCGAGCCTTTTCGCCCGCTTCGCCTCCAGATGGTCGGTGGGGACGAAGTCGTTGATCTCGGCGGCGTTGTGACTGCGGAATATCGAGGGATCGAAGCGACTGATCGATCGCACCGCCGAGCGCTGACGCTGCAGCCCGTTCCAGAAACAATCGCGAGTGGTTCCGATCGGGGTGATCGGACCGACTCCGGTTATGACGACCCTTCGCTTCTCCACATTCACCTCAGATCACCACTGTTGATGCGGTCGACTCTCGGCGACCGCTGCCAATCCCGACAACGTACGTGAAGCGATGCCGTGGATGAACACCGGCCCGATGAAGTACATCGCAGTCCATTTACCCACCAACGGAATCCGCGGTCCATTCCATACGTGCAGGATTCGTACGTGCGTACCGCTGGGCGTTGAAGAAAACGTCCATTCCACGTCCATCCCTTTTGTAACACCAGCCACGTGCCGAAAACGAATCGACGGCTTGGTCTCGTTAATCACCATTTCCGACCGCCACCACGTTGGCCAATTCAGCCGCGCGACAAGAAACGGGAACGGGCGGTTGGCCGACATCTCCACAACTCCGCCGCCGTCCATGCGCCGATTGGTGAAGCGCACGTATCGATAGTGCGGGAGGTGCTGCGGCCATGCCTCGACCTTTTTTGCCAACTCGAAAATCGTGTCAAGCGATGACCGCACCAGTTGCTCGTCGACTGTCTGCATCGGCCGACCGAGCGGCATTGGACCTAGCTCGAGCGGGCGCTTGCTTTCTTCCACTAATGCACCGGCGCCCAACTCGTCGTCACGCGAAAGCCGCGTCGCCGATGCGCAACCGGCCTCTGTTTGATTGCTGCCTGCACTGTATCTGCGAGCTCGCCGGTGGTAAAACCCCGTAACACCGAAACGACTCCATCGTGGCGGCTAACGGCATGAAATCGCAGGGGAAATGACACCGCCCAGAGACCGGCGGCAGCAATCCAGCTGCGACGGAGATCGCTGACAACCACGCGATGACGTGCCACGCGATTCATTTCGCGCAGCAATGTCAGCGCTTCGTCATCGCGAAAGTGATGCAGCAACTGCGAGCACATCACGACGTCGACGCTCTTGTCGGCGAAGGGGAGATGCAGCGCGTCACCGCAAACCGCCCACTCGAGCGCCTTGCGACAAGCGCTGGCCAGAACCGGGGCGGAGTCGAGACCGATGGTCGTAAGTACGATTCTGCTCTGTGCCGCAACTGACCGCGCCCGGGCGGGAATGTCGCCGAGTCCGGTGCCGACGTCGAGCAAGGTCGCCGCACGGGGGAGATCGGCCAGGCAACTACGCAACTCTTCGAGCGCGGAGCTCGTCCCGCCGAACAGCGCATTCGCTTTTGCGACGTCGTCCAACGATCGCTTTACCAGCCGCGGATCGACATCCGGCCCGTCAAGAATCTCGAAGCCGCGCCGGCGTCGCGGCGTCAGCGGATTTCGCATCAGTGCTCGAGCTGGGCGTAGCCGCCGCGATAATAGAGCAATGGGGTGCCACTTTCAGCGCGCATCGATTCAACTGCACCCACAATGAGCGTATGGTCGCCGCCATCGTACATCTGGTGCCGGCTGCACTCGATCACACCGAGTACATCGTCGAGCAGCGCGTAGCCCCGTGCGCTACGCGTGAAGCCGACGCCCTCGAACCGATCGATGTCGACAATGGCGAAGCGCCGCGCGATCTGTTCCTGTTTGGCCGAAAGGATGTTGACTACGAATCCGGGTGCGCTGACCAGCGCCGCGTGCGCGGAGGCGGTTTTTTCGATCGAGATCAGAATCAGCGGCGGATGCAGGCTCACCGAGCAGAAAGCGCTGACCGTCATTCCCTGATCGGCGCCGCTTTCATCTGCTGTCGTCACCACCGTCACACCGGATGGGAAGCGACCGAGAACCGCTCTGAACTCTTCTTCGCTGACGCTCAACTTCTGAACGCTGGCGAGATGAACAGCGTGAACAGGAAACGCGGGCTCAGTACCAGACGGGGCGGAATGAAATCTCCGGCGACTCCGACCAGCAAATCCGCCAGATCCTTTCGCCGCGAGAGAACCTTGGCCGCGTTGTTCAGGAAGTAGGGATGCGCGATCGCCATTCCCACGATTCGCTCCAGCTTCCACTTCCCGCCGAACTCACGCTTGCGTGCGCGATCATAGCCCGCCAGGACCCGCGATTCATCGGCGTGCGATTGGTAAAAGAGCGCTTCCGCGATGTAAGGCGCGAGCAACTCGCCGCCGCGCAGAGCAGCGTAAATGCCTTCGCCCGTGAACGGATCGAAAAAATCCGCCGCGTCGCCGACGAGCGCCGCGCCAGGCGACCAGGCGTGGCGAGTCGATGTTGCGAAGGGGCCCGTCGCGCGCACCGGAGTGATCCGCTCCGCGCCACGAAAACGCTCGGCGAGATGCGGCCGCGACGCGATCCATTGCTCGAAGAACTCTGTCTTGTCCGTGATTGTCCTGGCGCGCGACAGCGGAACGACGACAGCCACGTTCATCAGGCCGCCCACATCGACGACGCCGAAGTATCCGTCGTAGTCGACGTGCATCTCCCCCATGTCACCCACGCCCTGCACGTTCTGGTAGTGCGCGACCAGCGCGATACGTCGAGGCCAGATGCGACTCGTCTTCACGAGATTCAGTCGCCGAGCGATCACTGAGCGCAGTCCGTCGGCGCCGACGACGTAGCGCGCGCGCAGGGTGCGTTGCTTGCCGCCCCGGTCGAGCGCAATCACCCCCTCGACGCGCGTCGATCCATTGCGATAGATGTCGGTGACGCGCAGTTCCTCTTCGACGCGCGCGCCAACCGCGCGCGCACCACGCAGCACGATCTCATCGAGGATGGTGCGGCGCACGGCAAGACCGCGATCGCGAAAACCGCGAAAACCGTGGCTGGCGGCGAACTCTCCGTCGGCAACGAGACCGTTTGGCGCGCGCACCCGCATACCGGCGAGATGCGCCGGATTGGTGCGCTCGATCTCGTCGAGCACGCCCATGTCCGACAGAATTCGCGATGCCTCTGGACTCAGGTACTCGGCGCAAATCTTGTCGCGCGGAAAACGCGCCCGATCGAGCACCAGCACGTCGATGCCATCACGCGCCAGCGCCCACGCCGTCGAAGCGCCTGCCGGTCCGCCGCCCACTACGATTACTTCGGCGTCTTCTTGTTGTCCCACTCTATCCGATGGCGCGAGCTACGCGCTGAAAGAGACCCATGTATTGCCAATGAGGGCGGGGTAAATGCAACACGGAAGCCGCGCGGGTGAGATAAGGGAGGACAACCGATCTCGAGTCGGCGGAAAACATGAAGCGCGGATGGTTGGCGGCGAAAAGTTTGAGGCGTGAAACTGTTTCGTCGAAATCCAGCTCGGTCGAAAAATAAAAGGTTGGATCGAGCAAAGTGCTAGTTGCGGGCACTCTACCTTCGTTGATGGCGATGCGATGCAGCGTAGTGCCGGGGTAGATCCGCAAGCCGACTGTCAGATAAACCGCGTCTCCGCGGCGGAGGCGCCAGGCGGCGAATTCCAGAGTCTCCTCGAGGGTTTGCTTCGTCTCACCGGGCCCGCCGACCAGGAAAATCCATAGCGTTCGAATGCCGTGCCTCTCGACCCGCTCCGCGACTTCTCGGGCCTTGGCAGCGGTAAAGCCTTTCTCCAGGCGTTCGAGGACGGGGTCGCTGGCGCTTTCGGCGGTGATGCCGAGCGTACGAAAGCCAGCGGCTTTCATTGCCGTCAACAGCTCGGGCGAAGCAGTGGCAGGCGTGAAGTTCGTCGTGTCGAGCTGCACTCCAAGCTCTCGACGCGTGATTGCCTCGCACACCTCGATCGCGTGCCCCGGTGGCGAGTTGAAGGTCGAGTCGACGAAGTCGAAGTGACGGATGCCCGCCTTCGCTCTAAGCTCAGCTATTTCTTCCGCGACGAGCTCCGGGTCGCGGCTCCGGTAGCCCCAGCCTTCGACATTGCGGTACGTGCAGTAGATGCACTTGTAGACACACCCGCGCTTGGTCTGGATCGGGATTGTCGCGCCGTGACGCTGGTAGCGAGCGAGATCGATCCAGCGATGCAGTTGCGGTCCGGGCAGGGAATCGAGATCGGCATCTTCGCCCGGCGGCGTGAAAATCACCGTGCCGTCTCGCGAGCGCACCAGCCCGGCGATAGAACCCGGATCTCTGCCCTCGACGAGCGCGTCGATCAGTGCGACGCTGGCGCGCTCTCCGTCACCGGCGACGGCGTAGTCTACTTCGAGATCGCGGAACAGCGCTTCGGGTGCCACGCCAAATGCGGCACCGCCCGCAATGATCTTTGCCTCGGGCGCGTTCGAACGCAGCTCGCGCAGGACGTCGCGAGCTTCGGGGGTATAATGTCTGAGCGCGATTGCGTCGCTGTTGTCGATGTTCCGTACCGAGACACCGATAATCTCCGGGCGAAAACGCCGCGCCGCTTCGCGCGCACTCGCCAGCGGATCCCTGGCAAAACAAAGATCGAGGAACTCGACGCGATGACCCGCTGCGTCGAGCGCTGACGCAACGCAGGCGAGGCCATTGGGCACCACCGGATATGGCTGCCGCTCGCGATTGGTGCTGACAAGGAGCACGCGTGGGCCGTTTTTCGCCCCGCTCCGCGCAGTGGCCGCGGCGTTCATGTTTGATTGCCTGCGTTTGTCACTATAGAACTAAAGCTATCAGCGCGCCGATCGCGGAGCACAAAGCGTTGACAGCATCGTTATTCAGAGCGCGGATGCCGCCAGCAATCTTTGTCGGTGTTCCGCAGTCGTGAACGGCGCGCTCGGTCGGTTTGCCGCACGTTGGGCACCAGCGCTGCACTTGCAGCGTCGCGCCGATCACGGAGTCTGCAAGCGCGGCGATCACGCCGCCCAGTGCCACCGCGGCGAATGAAACCGGCCACCCGGCGAAGCTTGCCAACGAGGCGATGAATAGAGCACCGGCGACTGCTGCCACGGTTCCATGGAACGACACCCCGCCCGAGGTCCCGGCGGGAACAGTCCGCCAAGTGACAATCGATCGCGGATCGCCTCGCGCGAGGGTACCGATCTCTGTCGCCCACGTGTCGGCTGCCGAGAATGCCAATGCGCCGGCAGCGATCGCGTACCAGCTCTGCGCGGGCCAAATCGTGCTGCCCAGGGCGGCAACGGTGAACACCGCGCCGTTAGCCACCAGCTGCGCTGCATCTCTGTCACCGCCTTTCGCCACCACGCTGGCGAGCCGGCTGGTCTTCTTCGCCGAGCCGATTTGTGACAGCCAGCTCACCGAAATGAACATCGACAAGAGCAACGCGCCCCAACTCCAGCCGGCGGCGATGGCGATGGTGCCCATCGCTGAGCCTGTTATCGCACCGCTCGTCGAGAGCGAGTGCGCGCGGTACGCGACGACGCTTACGATGACCGATACGGTAGCGCCGACTACCGCGCGAACGAGCAGATCAGGCAGTTGCGATTACTCCGCGGTTTTGGCGTCGCAGCACGCGTGTTGCCTTCTTGAAGGCGATTCGAGCGGCGGTTAGCTTGCCCTCTCCGCCTACCAACTAAATGCCCGGCACTGTAAACGCCATAGTCCCGCTCAGTCTCCTCGAGGCCGTCCGCTCGGTCGACATCCCCGAAGGAGGCGAAGACGAGGTCGAGTACGTGCAGGAGCATCGTAACAAGCGGCTGGGGTTGAGCGACACTGTCATCGCCCAGATTCGGCGCTATAAGGATGCGCTGAAACGCAATCAGCAGATTCCGATTCATGAAGCGAGCGGCATCGCCCGCTTGATCGGACGGCGTCCCGACGCGGAGAACATTTTCACGCGGGCCGGCAACATCGTCGCCAATCGTATGTACGAGATGATCTCCGCCAGCACGCGTCAAATCATTCACTTGTTGCCGGGCTTTCTTGCCCGACCGCTCGCGTTCCGCCAGGTGCGCCGCGCCGGAGAGAGATACCTCGGTGCCAAGGTCAGACGAGTCGGCGCATCGATCGTGCTCGGTATCACCGAATCCGTCACTTATGGCACCGCACCGAAAGGCATAGGTTGCCTATACTACGAGTCGGCGCTGCGTGAGCTGCTGAAGAAACTGGTGCACGCGGGCGGGATGATCGACCACGTCCATTGCCGCGAGCGCGGCGAGGACATCTGCGAGTGGCGCGCAGAATGGCGGGCAGTGAAAGCGTCCCAATAGAGGTTGTCGTGCTGGATTCCAAATCCCTCGCCTCGATTCAGTCTGCAATCAGCGAAGCCGGAGTTGACGGCTGGCTGATCTACGATTTCCACGGACTGAATCCGATCGCCGTCGGACTGTTGCAGCTGCAGGGGATGACGACGCGGCGGTTCTTCGTCTATGTGCCGGCCAAGGGCGTTCCTACGGCAATCACGCATAACATCGAGCAGGGGCCGTGGAACGTCTGGCCGCCAAAGTGGGGGAAAGAGCGATATAGCAGTTGGCGGGAGCTCGAGGCGCTGGTGCGCGGCCTCGTGCAGGGAAAGACGGTCGCGATGGAATACTCTCCCGGCGACGCGGTGCCGTACCTTGATCGCGTACCAGCCGGCGTGATCGAGATGGTCCGCGAAGCGGGCGCGACGGTCGTAACGTCCGCGGATCTCGTGTCTCGCTTCTACGCCGTCTGGAATGACGAGCAGCGCGCTTCTCACGAGCGCGCCGCGCGCGCCGTATCGACCATCGGGCAGGAAGCAATTCGCCTGGCGGGCAGTCGCGCGGAAAGCGCCTCGCCGATGACGGAATACGCGCTGGCGTCGTGGATCAGAGAGCGCTTCGCCGCCGGCGGCCTGGAGACCGATCATGGGCCCATCGTCGCGATCGGACCAAACGCCGCCAACCCGCATTACGAGCCAACGCGAGAGCAATCGGCGACGATCAAACGCGGCGACGTTCTGCTCGTTGATTTGTGGGCGAAGGAAAAAGAGGGCGTCTTTGCCGATCAGACGTGGATGGGATCGCTCGGTGAGCCGACTGAGCGCGACAAGGCGATCTGGCTGGCGGTTCGCGATGCGCGCGACGCTGCCATTTCGCTATTGGAGAAAAGAATTTCCACGCACAAGCCGGTGAGCGGCGGCGAGGTGGACGACACTGCGCGCGCCGTGATCGTCAAACGCGGGTTCGGTGAGTATTTCGTGCACCGCACCGGCCACTCGATCGATCCGCGTGATCTCCACGGATCCGGTCCGCACATCGACAATCTGGAAACACGCGAAGAGCGAACGCTGATTCCCGGAATTGGGTTTTCGATCGAGCCCGGCGTCTATCTGCAGGACGATGTCGGTATGCGGAGCGAAGTGAATGCGTTCATCGGCACCGACCGCGTGCTGATCACGCCCGCCGACTATCAGAAAGAGCTGCTGGTCGTCTGACGCAGGATCAGATCCCACACCGAGGGATCTTCCAATCCAAGCCGCCACAGCGCGAATCTCGTGACGCCGAGCTGGCGTGCGTCGCGCACCAGCTCGGCGAGCAGTGCACGGTCAGCGACCCAGATCTCCCAGCCCTCGGGAGAAATCGCGTGCAAAGTCGACGATGCATGGTCACGCGTGAGCGGAATGTTGGTCATCGTCGTCAATCGCCGCGCGTCGGCATAACTGATGACTTCGGGCTCCGCGCTCCTGCGCCAGCGATAGCCATAGACTGGAAACGCAGCGACGATTCTGGCCGCGCCCACTTCAGCGACGCGCGTTCCCAGATTGCGCGACACCCAGTCGGGCGCGGCGACTGGTCCTGGCGGAGAAGCAGCCCAATGCTGGTCGTAGAGCACCGGCATGATGTAGTCCGCCGATTGAAGCAGCAGTGCCGCCGGGTACGCGGCAGTGTCACCGCTTGGTACTGCGATCACCACCGTCGACACGCCGTGTGCGCGCACTGAATCGGCCACTGCTCGCGTAACGGTGATGAGCTGGTCGAGATCGCGCGGCGTCATCCCCTCGAAGTCGATGACGACACCGCGATAAGCTCCGGAGTCGACCAGCGACGCGATGTTGCCGGCGGTCGATGCTGCGATCTGGGGGTTGTCGCCGAGTCCGCGAATGATCTCCGGGTGAAAGCGACTCCCGAAGTATGAAGTGATGAGAGCGGTTTTTCGTTCAGCGATGGCCGGCTGAGTACCGATAGTGTCGGGGTAAAGAAGTAGCGGACGAAAGCTGGTGGTGTCGAGTGCGATCCAGCCGGTGATGACACGGGCGAGCAAATGACCGTGCGTCTCGACGGATACGTCGCTACGACTGTCCCATGGCCCGGTGAAACCCCAGTACGAGGGTTCGCTGCGCGGCTGCGAAGGCAAGTGCGCGCAGGCGGTAACCAAAACGATCGAGCTGAGGATCGATCTATTACGTAGCATCTGGACAGGTGTGAGACGCGGTTTAAACTCCGCGTTCATGAAACGTCTCTCAACCTATCTCGCGTTGTGTGCTCTCGCACCCATGAGTCTTCATGCGCAGGCCGCCGATCTCGTTCTAACCAACGGTCGTATTTACACCGTCGACAACGCGCGACCGATTGTCAGCGCGTTGGCGGTGCGCGACGGGCGCGTGCTGTTCATCGGCTCAGACGCTGAGGCAAGAACCCTTGGCGGGCCTTCGACTCGCGTCATCGATCTGGAGGGGGCCGCGGTTTATCCGGGATTCACCGACGCGCACGCACACCTGCTCGGCCTCGGTACGATGCTCGGTCGGGTCAATCTCGCCGGCTCAACGTCTTACGAAGAAGTGATTTCGCGGACGCAGGCATTCACGAAAAACGTAAAGTCGGGGGTGTGGATCCAGGGACGTGGTTGGGACCAGAATCGCTGGGCGGTGAAGGAATTCCCGACGCAGGAAGCGTTGTCGCGCGCGTTCCCCAATAATCCTGTTGTGCTCGAGCGCATCGATGGCCACGCGTTGTTGGCCAACGCCAAAGCGATGCAGCTTGCTGGAATCACCGCCGCAACTCGGGATCCTGCTGGCGGTCGCATCATTCGCGACGCTGCTGGTGCGCCGGCCGGAGTATTCGTCGATAACGCGCAGGAGCTGATCGAGCGAGCGATTCCCGCTCCCACGCGCGCGGAAACCCGATCCGCCATCCTCGCTGCGATCGCTGATGCGAATAAATGGGGCCTGACCGGCGTTCACGATCCGGGCGAGAGTGCGCAGACGATATCGATCTTCGAGGAGTTGGCCAAAGCAGGGAACTACTCGCTGCGCAACTACGTCATGATCAGCGATCCCGGCGATCCGAACTCCGCGACGGCCAGAGCCAATCCGTACATCCAGCGCGGACCGCAGAGCGCGCTCTACGACGCGCACCTCTGGATTCGCGCGATCAAGCTTTACGCTGACGGGGCGCTGGGATCACGTGGAGCAGCACTGCTCGCCCCATACAGCGACGAGCCGACTAACTCGGGCCTGCTCGTTTCGCCTCCGGAGCACATCGAAGCCTGGGCAGAGACGGGATTGCAGCGCGGATTCCAGATCAATGTCCACGCCATCGGCGACCGTGGCAATCGCATTGTGCTCGACGCGTTCGAGCAGGCGCTGAAGAAATTTCCGAAGGCCGATCACCGCTTTCGCATCGAGCACGCCCAGGTGCTCAGTCCGCAGGACATTCCGCGTTTCGCTCAGCTCGGCGTCATCCCATCGATGCAGGCAACGCATCAGACCAGCGACATGCGCTGGGCCGAAGCACGAGTTGGACCGGAACGGATCCGCGGCGCATATGCGTGGAGATCGCTGCTCAATACCGGCGTCGTGATTCCGAACGGAACCGATTTCCCGGTCGAGGAAGTGAACCCGCTGCTCACGTTTCACGCTGCTGTCACACGCCAGGATCCCACCAACTGGCCGCCCGGTGGATGGTACCCGGAGCAGAAAATGACCCGTGAAGAAGCTCTTCAGTCAATGACGATCTGGCCTGCCTACGCCGGTTTCCAGGAGAAGATTCTCGGCTCGCTCACTCCTGGAAAGTATGCCGACTTCGTGGTGCTCGATCGCGACATTATGCGCGTGCCCGACACGGAAATCCTCGGCGCGCATGTAGTTTCCACCTGGATCGGGGGCAAGGCGGTTTATCAGGCAAAATAGCGTCGGCACATCGCTTGCCCCTCTATCGCGTCTGAAAATCACATTCAGCTCGACACAAATGCTCCGCCGGTTCTTCGGCCTCACGATAATTCTGATCGTCGCTGCCTCGTGCGCGCGCGACGATACCGCTTCCGCTCATCCCCGCAAAGACCCTGGAGACGATGACGGCGTGCCGCCGCGGCCGTCGGTCGTGGCAGCGGTTTCCCAGCCCTACAAGATCGTCAGCGTTTCGACCCCCGGTACGATTACCGGCACTGTCGACTTCGAGGGGATTCCGCCCAGTCCACAGATCATTCGCCCGACCAGCGACGCGAACGTGTGCGGCAACAGCATCGTCGCCAAGAATCTGACGTTGTCGGGTACCCGCGTCGTCGGGGCCATCGTGTGGCTCACCGACATCCGGACGGGAAAGGCGTTTCCGCTGGAACGACGCTTCGAGCTGACTGAAGACGGATGCGTGCTCGATCCATTTGTGCAGGTGATCGCGACCACCGGGACGCTGAACGTCAGCAACGAGGATCGGGCGCTACATACCAACAAGTTCATCAACGTCGGCACGGGGCAGATCGCCGCCGTCGCCCCGTTCAACGACGACGGCGAGGTGGTGCCAGTCGATCGGTTGAAGGAGCCGATGCAAGTCGAGGTCGTGTGCGAGGAGCATCCGTGGGAGCACGCCTGGATCGCGGTGCTCGATCATCCGTACTATGCTGAGACGTCGAAGACCGGCACGTTCACGATCGACGGCATTCCCGCCGGCAAATATCACGTGCGGGCCTGGCACCCATCGATCGGCTTCGCCGACGACAGCGTGACCGTGACTGCCGGTATGCAGACGTCGGTGGCGTTCCACATTAGAACCGGCGCTTCGCAGCCTACGCAGGTGAAACCACCCGCGGCCGAACCCTTCAATGTCCCCGCCGCGTCGAGCACGCCATCGGCGTCGCCGGGTACACCGTCAGCAGCCTCAAGCACTCCGACCGCGTCGACTACGCCCGATTCCAACCCGCCTCGGCGCTAGTCCGCAATCAAGACATCGCCGGCCCTGAACTGCCCGCGGTACAGTCGCGAATACACCCCTTCCGACGCGAGAAGCTCGGAGTGCTTCCCCTCTTCCACGATCACCCCTCGATCGATCACTACCAGCCGATCCGCCCTCAGCACCGTGCTGAGTCGATGCGCGATGATCAGCGTCGAGCGCGCGCGCAAAAGATCTTCCATCGCCTGCTCCACCAGCCGCTCGCTCTCGCTGTCGAGACTCGACGTCGCCTCGTCCAGAATCACCAGGGCGGGATCCTTGAGAAAGACTCGCGCGATCGCGATTCGCTGTCGCTGACCGCCAGAGAGTTTTACACCCCGCTCGCCGACCCGCGTATCGAATCCGTCTGGTAAACGCTCGATGAATTCCATCGCATGTGCTGCCCGCGCCGCGGCCCGGATCGCTTCTTCGCTGGGTCTCGCGCCGTCGGCGCCGATGCCCGCGTAGGCGATGTTCTCCCTGATGGTGCCGCTGAAGAGTGTCGGCTCCTGCGGCACGATCCCGATCGCGCCGCGCAGCTCCGCCAGCGACAAATCCCTGATGTCGAAGCCGTCGAAAGTGATTTGTCCCGACGTGACATCCCAGAATCGCGGAAGCAGCGAAGCAATCGTGGTTTTTCCCGCCCCACTCGGACCCACCAGCGCGACTACTTCTCCAGCACCGATGCGCAGCGAAACATTCTCCAGAACTTCCGGCAGCGACTCGTTGTAGCGGAAGACGACGTTGTCGAGGACCACTTCTCCGCGCAGTGGTCGTGGCAGCTTGAGTGGACGCACCGGATCCTTGACGTCGGACTCAGCCTGGAGCATGTCGAACACTCTGCGCGCCGCTCCAACCGCTTCCTGATATGCCCCGAACAACGACGCGAGTGATCCGACCGCGCCCGCGACGTAAAGCGCGTAGAGGAGGAACGACACGAGCGCGCCGGCGGTGAGACTTCCCTGCAGCACTTGACGACCGCCCTGCCATAGAACGGCGACGACGCCGCCGAATCCGCAGAAAGTCAGAATTCCGAAAAACGATCCGCGGATGCGCGCGCGTCGGAGCGCAGCCGACACCACATCCCGAAGATGAAACCCGTAGCGGCGGACTTCCTCGTCCTCGGCGGTGTAGCTCTGTACGGTTTTGATCTGTGAGAACGCTTCGTCAGCCGTCCCCGTTGCTTCGGCGATGCGATCCTGCACGCCCGTGCTCGCGCGGCGCAGAGCACGTCCAAACACCAGCGCGGCGCCGACGACGATCGGCACCACGGCCAGCGTCGTCGCCGTCAGACTGGTGTTGGTCAAAATCAGCAGGATGATGCCGCCAATGAGGAACAACGATTGGCGGGCGAACTCCGACAGGTTGTAGCTGAGCACGGTTTGCAAAACCGTGGTGTCGGATGACAACCGGCTCGTCAATTCACCGGTGCGTCGCTCCGTGAAAAATCCGGGAGAGAGTCGTACCAGATGCGCGAAGAGGTCTTCGCGCAGTCGGGCGATGACCAGCTCCGAGGTCGCAGTGAGAAGATAGACCTGGACGAAATTGAGCAGCGCCTGAATCGCGAACAGCACCAGCAGGCTGACCGCGATTCGATTGAGCAACGATGAATTCGCCGAAATGAACGCCGCGTCGAGCAGGTGCCGCACGATCTGCGGAAACGCGAGGGCGATGCTTGCGCTGAGAACGAGGCAAACGAATGCGACGATCAGTCGACCGAGGTATGGTCGAATGCGCGGCAAAAGTCTGCCGAGTGGTCGCGGCGATGTCACTGGCCTCGAGGCGCGCGGTGTTGGTCGCTGCGCTGAAACCGCGAACGGAGGCGGCGACGGCGACGTCACGGCAGCAGCACCTTTCTGTCGATCACCATCGCCAGGAACAGCAACGCAAGGTAGAGCAGAGAGAACTTGTAGACCTGCCACGCCGGCTTTGTCCATTCCGGCGTTCTGATGATTTTCACGACGCCAATGAGGAGAGCTGCGCCGAGGACGAGCGCTGCCGCCAGATAGATGACACCGAACGCGCCGAAGGTGAAGGGAAGCAGCGTCAGCGCAATCAGGATCACATTGTACCAGAGCATCTGGCGCATCGTCTCGCGCTCACCCCAGACGAGCGGCGCCATCGGCACGCCCGCGCGTCCATAGTCGCGCTGCTTCAGCAGAGCGAGCGCCCAGAAGTGCGGGGGCGTCCAGTAGAAGATGATCAGGAAGAGATAGATCGCGGTGAGATCGATCGTGCCCGTCATCGCCGCCCAGCCGACGAGTGGTGGAAAAGCGCCGGCGGCGCCGCCGATCACGATGTTCTGTGGTGTCGTGCGTTTGAGCCAGCGCGTGTAGACGAACACGTAGAAATAGAAACCAGCGAGCGCGAGCACCGCTGTCAGGACATTTGTGAAACGTGCCAGCAGGTACGTCGCGGCCGTCGCCAGTGCGATGCCGAAGGCGAGCACCGCGCGCGCACCCATCCGTCCGCTGGGAATTGGGCGCAAACGCGTGCGCGACATCTGGGTGTCGATGTCTCGGTCGAGATACATGTTGACGGCGTTTGCGCCACCCGCCATCAGGTATCCGCCAACCAGAACGACGATTACGCTCAGCCAGGTCGGATTGCCGGCGACGAACATCGGTGCGATGGTCGTCACCAACAGCAGCGAGATGATGCGCGGCTTGGTCAGCATCACCATGTCGCGGAGCAGCGACGCGTTGGCGTTTTCGCGCGCGCCGACTTCCGTCACGTGCTCACTCCTTCCGGCGTCGCAAACTCTCCGCGCGATGGCGATTCATACACGATGCGCTCGATCTCCGTCAGACCGCGGGTCCCTGCTGCCAGAGTCGCGAGCGCGACCACGCAGATCCACAGAAGGGTTCCGACTGCCTGATGCAGCGATCGCAAACTCGGCGGCAGATTGAGCTCGACCATCGCCGCCGCGATCAGGATCTGAAGTACGATCACGCCCAACGCCGCTGTCGTCGCACGGCGGATGATCGGTGACTCGCCGCGTTTCCTTGACGCGAAGAAGATTCCCAGCAGATGTCCCAGCAGCAGGAACGCGATGATGCGATGCGTCACCTGAATCCAGAATGGGGTACCGCTGCCCGCCGCGATGCGACACCACGGAAAACCGAGACATGCGTGGGGCGCCCCCGGCGTGTTGGCAGTGAGCGCGCCGAACACCAATGCCAGAAATGTCAGTCCAACAGCTGCGCGCCCGGATCTGAAAGTCCGCGGGTAGCGCGCCGGAATTCGCGTCGCACCGAACCCGCCGGCGCGTACTGCCACCACTACCAACACCGCCAACAGCGACATCGCGATCGCGAGGTGAGTAACCACCACCAGTGGATCGAGCTCCATCTTCACTGTCACGGCGCCAAACAGCGCCGCCACGATGACGAGCAAAACAGCGAGCAGTGCAGGCCGCAGCGCACCGCTGCGACCCGCAACCCCTTCGACATTCCGCTGCCGCAGCGCAACAAACGCAAGCACGATGATCGCAATCGACAACGCCGCCGCACCGTATCGATGCGAGATCTCGACGAGCAGTGACTGTGCGTTGCTGCTCGGCGTAAAGGAGCCGTAGCAATCCGGCCAATGATCACCGCAGCCGAGACCGGATCCGCTGATGCGAACGATTGCGCCGAACACCACCTGCGCGAATCCAATCAGCAGCGCGAGGTAGGCAATCCGTCTGATAGCTACCATCTCAGTGAGCAGGCCCCGGGAGCGAGACCGTCATCTCGTGCGCACTATGGTGCATCTGCATGTGATTCTCACGCGCTTCGATTCGCCGCCATGTTGCCACGAACAACACGGCCAGCGCGATTGCGGGCACGATTCCCCAAACCACCTCTGACAGCGGTGACGCTGTGTGTGCGGGACCAACATTTTGCGCCCGACGTTGCGCGATGATCGATCGCAGAATTGCGATCTCGGCGACCGCGCAGGCAAGCGCGGCAACCCAGAAGATTGTCTCAGCCATCGCGGGAAGTGGGAAGCGGAAAGCGGGAAGCGGTTCGCGGGAAGAAAGCCATCGCCTTGTTAAAGCTACTCGCGCATAATGTTCGATTGCACTAGCGTACGGTGCATCGATCTCGACGCCGCTCGCTCCCCACTTTCCGCTTCCCGCTTCCCACTTCCCGCTTTCCGCGATGGCTGACCCGCTGCCCCTCGAGAGAACATCGCTGCCCGAAACTCGTGGCGACAGTTTCGAGAGCGCGTCGGCACTGCCGAGGCAACTGGGGATGTGGAGCGCGGTGGCCGTGCTCGTTGGATCGACGATTGGATCCGGAATTTTCAGATCGCCCGCCAGTCTCGCCGACAAGTTGCCGGGTCCGGTTCCGCTCCTCGCGATCTGGCTGACCGGTGGACTATTTGCGCTTTGCGGCGCGCTGACCCTCGCGGAAGTAGCCGCAGCCTATCCGCGCACCGGCGGAGTCTACGTTTTCATTCGCGAATCATGGGGCAGACTACCGGCTTTTCTCTTCGGCTGGTCCGAGCTCGTCATCATCCGCGCTGCCGCACTCGGCGCGATCGCGACCACGTTTTCCGAGTATCTGCTGCGCGTCTTCGGCCACGATCCGCGATTTGCTCCTTATAACGCCTACGTCCACTACATCGCCGCCGCCGCGATCGTCTTCACTGCAACTTTCAATTACGTCGGACTGCGCTGGGGATCACTGGTGCAGAACATCACGACCCTGGGAAAAACCGGGGCGTTGATCCTCATCATCATCCTGGCGCTGGCGCTCGGTCTTCCGCGCACGGGCGGGAATTTCACCCCTGCTTTTCCGGAGGGAAGTTTCTCGTTCGCGAGGTTCGGTCTCGCGCTCGTCTCAGTGCTATGGGTTTACGATGGTTGGGCGGATGTGAGCTTCGTTGGCGGCGAAGTAAAGGACGGCGAGCGCAATCTGCCGCGAGTTCTGATACTCGGCACCGTCATCATCATCGCGCTCTACCTGCTGGCGAATCTCGCCTACCTCGCCGTCTTGCCGATCGATCAGATCCGGCAATCCAAGCTTGTTGCCGCCGACGTCGCCGAGACGCTGATGGGAACCGCCGGCGTCACGTTCGTTTCGATCGCCGTGATGATCTCGACCTTCGGCACTCTCAACGGCTCGGTGATGACAGGCTCGCGAGTTTTGTTTGCGACCGCTGCCGATGGCTTGCTGTTCCGACCGATTGCCCACGTCGACCGGCGGTTTCACACTCCATCCGTCGCCATCTGGCTCAGCGCCACTCTCGGCGTCGTGTTCGTGCTCGCCGGAACCTTCGAGCAACTGGCGGATACCTTCGTCACCGCAATCGTGCCGTTTTACGCGCTCGCCGTCGCCGCTGTGTTCATTCTCAGACGCAGGGCTGATTACAATCCGACTTTCCGGGTTCCGGGTTATCCAGTAGTGCCGGCGATCTTCATAGTTGCCACGATCTTACTCCTCGGCAACGCGCTACTCGATCCTTCGAGCCGACGTCCGACCCTCGCAGTACTCGGAGTGATTCTTCTCGGAATTCCAGTCTTCTTCATCACAAAAGCGCGTCGCTCGGCGAACACCATCTAGAAAACGGCGAGCGTCACGGCCGTTGCGAAGCAGTGACAGAATTCTCTTGCCGCCGATAAGTTCGCGGCACTAAGTTTTGGCTTCCCTCCACCTTTTTTTTCCCGAGACAACATGCTCAAGACACGTCTGATTTTGACTGTCGCCTCGGCCCTCGCACTGGTGACTGGAGCTTCCGCTCGTCTCATGGCGCAGGGCGTGACGACGGGAGCAGTTAGCGGAACTGTCACTGACGCCAATGGCCAGCCGGTCGAAGGCGCCCAGGTTCAGCTCCGCAATCCAAGAACCGGTGCCAGCGCCGGTGCAATCACTCGCTCGAATGGCACCTACAGTATCCAGGGTGTCGAACCGGATCCCGGCTACGCAGTCACTGTGCGCCGTATCGGTTTCGAGCCGCAGACGCAGAACAACATCCTGGTCACGCTCGGCCAGACGACGCGGAGCGACTTCCAGCTGAAACAGCAGACCACCGTCCTCGAGACGGTGAGCGTTTCGGCCGAAGCGACGCCTGTCATCAACCCGAGTAAGACTGGAACGGGCACCACCGTCGGTGATTCGCTGCTTCGTCGCCTGCCGACGCTGAATCGCAACTTCGCCGATTTCGTCACGCTGGTGCCGCAGGTCTCGACGTCGACTGGCGTCGGTCTTTCAGGTGGCGGTGTCAACCTTCGTCAGAACGCGATCCAGATCGACGGCGCCGCATCGGGCGATCTCTTCGGACTGGGTACCACTGGGCAGCCGGGTGCGCAGGCGAACGCGAAGTCGATTCCGCTCGACGCAGTCAAGGAGTACCAGGTTCTTCTGTCGCCGTTCGATGTACGCCAGGGGAATTTCGGCGGCATGTTGATCAACGCCGTGACGAAGACCGGAACCAACGAGTTCCACGGCGCGACCTACGGCTATACCCGTAACGAGAACCTCACTCGCAGTCAGCCGTATCTCGCCGAGTTCAAGCAGCAGCAGTACGGGTTCTCCCTCGGCGGTCCGATCATCAAGAATCGTCTTTTCTTCTTCGTGAATCCCGAGTGGCAGAAGCTGAACACGCCGGCGACGGGTGCCTTCATTGGTGGCTCCGACAGTCTCGTCAGCACACAGACCATTGGGACTTTCCAGCAGGCGCTCCAAACCGCGGGACTTGCTGAACCAGGCGGCGGTGGACGCGTGCTAAAGCAAAATCCGCTGACGAACGTCTTCGGACGAATCGATGCCTATTTGCCTGGCTACACCCGTGTCGTCCTTCGTCACAACTACGCAGCCGCGGACAACCAGACCTTCAGCCGCAGCTCGTCGACGTCGTCGAGTCCGCTCTTCAATCTCACATCGAACTCGTATCTGTTTAGCTCGCGGACGCATTCGTCCGTTGCAGAAATCCTCACGAACCTGCCGAACGGCGTGTTCAACGAATTTCTGCTCAACCTGACCAACACGCACGACTTCCGCACGGTCCCGGTGACCTTCCCGATGATTACCGTGCGCGGGTTCCCGCGCGCGGATGGCTCGGCGAGCGATGTGGCGATGGTTGCAGGTACCGAGAACTCGTCACAGGGCAACAAGCTCGATCAGCGCACCTTCGAGCTGACCGAAAACCTCACTATTCCGCTCGCATCGCATCACTTCACCTTCGGCACCAAGAATCTCTTCTACAAGCCGATCAACTTGTTCGGCCAGAACTCAATGGGGAACTGGACGTTCGCGAGCCTTGCCGCTTTCCAGGCAGGTACTCCGGTCAGCTATCAGGTGAGTGCGCCTTCGCCAACGGATCCCGCAAATGGTCTCGCGACGTTCCGGGCCAACATGTATTCGTTCTACGTGCAGGATGCCTGGCAGAAGTCTGATCGCCTAACGATCACCGCCGGCGTCCGGTATGAGAAGCCGAAGTTCCTCGACACGCCGCCGGAGAATCCGCAGGTACTCCAGGCTTACGGGCGGAGCACATCGGCCGTACCGAACAAGGCAACTATCTCTCCACGGTTCTCCTTCAATTGGGACGCCACCGGCGATCAGCGTAATCAGTTCCGCGGCGGTTTTGGATTCTTCACGGGTCCGCCGCCGTTCGTGTACCTCTCCAACGCGTTCGGCAACTCCGGTCTGAGCGGATACGCATCGCTCACCTGCAGCGGCAACGCGAGCAATCAGGGCAACAACGCGACATCGACCATTCCACCACCGTTCAACGCCGCGAACATCGCCGATCCGCCGACATCGTGCGCGCCGTTCACGCCGGCTACTGGACCGACCCGTCCGGGGGCGACGACCGCGGCGAGCTCCAACATCGCCACCATCGATCCGCACTTCCGCTTCCCGCAGTACCAGAAGATCACGCTCGGCTACGATCACCGGTTTGCTAACGGTCTCGTGAGCACGGTCGAGGGTCTGTACACGAAGGCGATCGCGAATGCGTTCTACCAGAACCTTGCCCTGGCAGGACCGCAGGGAAGAGATCGCAATGGACGCGTTCTGTACGGAACGCTGACGGCGACAGGTGGAACAGCCGCACTCGCACCGGGCGGTCGCCAGCAGGTGATCGACGTAACGAACGCTCACGGCGATCGCAGCTACAGCCTCACTGGACAGTTGCAGAAGACGTTCTTCGACAACTTCCAGGGATCGCTTGCGTACACATATTCGCAAGTCAAGGATGTGGCGGCGACCACCAGCAGCACTCAGGGCTCGAACTACCGCTACCAGCGTGACTGGGCCGGTTACCTCGAGGATCGGAGTCTGACTCGCGGTAAGGAAGACATGCCTCACCGCATCGTCGCCACCGGCACCTGGAGGCTGAAGACGTTGACTGACTTCTCCGTCATCTACGTCGGCAACTCCGGCGCACCGTACGATTATGTCTACGCAGCTGGCGGCGGCTCAGGCTCGGGCGATGCGAACGCCGACGGTCAGTCGCAGAACGATCTCGTGTACGTCCCGCGCGATGCGCACGATCCGAACGAGATTCTGTTCAGCGGATTCAATGCCGCCGCCGGATCACCGCAGCAGCTCGAGGCGGCAGCGGAGGCAGACGCATTCGATCGTTTCATCGATCGGGTGCCATGCTTGCGGGAGAGCCGCGGCAAGATCCTCGGCCGCAACACCTGCCGGAACCCGTGGCAGAATGAAATCGACGTCAGCGTCGGCCAGAATCTGCGCGCGTTTGGTCAGCAGAACCTCCAGTTGCGCCTCGACGTCATCAACTTCGCCAATCTGCTCAACAAGAGATGGGGTTGGCAGAACTTCTCCGATCAGAACAATACCTGCGGTCCGATTTGCAGCGCGACCACTCTGCTCACTCAGGTCGGCAACGTGACGACAAACCGCACGCAGCAGGAAGTGCAGGGTATCTACACGTTCAACAAGACGATGAAGCCCTGGAACGCGGATAACGCGTCCTCGAACTACCGCATGCAGCTGTCGCTGCGGTACAGCTTCTAGCAGCTCGGCGAGTCTAATCGCTCGGCGCACGTAAAGAGAAATGCCGGCGGAGCAATCCGCCGGCATTTTCTATTTCGCCTCAATCGAGCGGGTCCGATTTGCGATCTGGGCCCAACGATCTAGAAGATACTGACGTTGATGTACCGTTTCGGATTCTTCTTGATATCCGCCAGCAACGAATCCATCCGCTGCAACAACCCGCGCACATCGTTGTAAGCCCCCGGATCGTTCAACAGCTTCGCGGCTGATCCCGGGCCGCTATCGACCTTCGCCAAAACCGCGTCCAGCTTCTGCGAAGTCTCCTTCACCTGCGCGCTCAACTCGGCGAGATTCGCGCTCGTCGTCCTGAAATTCGACAACGTCGAATCAACCTTCGCCGGATCGATCGCCGTTGTCGCACGCCGCACTGACGCCATCGTCGCCGATAGCTGTCGCGACTGCTCGTTGGCAATCGAAGAAAAATCATTCACCAGGCGACTCGTGGCGCCGATGGTGTTGCGCAGATCGCGGATGCCGCCGGTGCTGACCATCTCGCGCTCGAGCGCCGTCGTGATCGCAGTGACCGATCGCATCACCGAATCCGCCTTCGCCGTCAGTTCCGCGATTCCCGGCGACGACGGGCCAGTTGGCACCGTATCACCAGGCTTGAACGACACCGGGTTCGGCTTCGATGGCGTCAGCGCCACCGCCATGTCTCCGAAAATGCCGTTGGGAACGACAGTCGCTTTGCTCGTTATCGGAACCTGATAGTTCTTCTGAATTCGCAGCGTCGACACCAGCGTGCCGTCCTGGTGCAAATCGACTTCGTCGAGATAGCCGACGCTCACGCCCACCAGCAGCACCGGCTGCCCCTGTTTGAGTCCCGCGCCCCACGGAAATTTTGCGTACAACGGATAGCCCTTCGACAATCCGCCACGCGCCAGCCACAGCGAGCCGAGGACCGCTACCACGATCGCTGCCGTCACGACCAGACCAACGAGAACTTCGTCCCTTGTTTTCATGCCTGGAGATATGGGGCAAGGAGGACTGCCGTCAGCGCATCAAGCACCAGAATCGCCACCGAAGTGACGACTACCGCTTGCGCTGTGCTACGTCCGACGCCTTCGGCGCCGACGTTCGCGGTGTAACCCTCGTAGGAGCAAAAGAAGGCGATCGCGCCTCCGAATATAGTCGCCTTGATCAGGCTGTACACTATCTGGAATGGTGTGAACGACAATCGCAGTCCGGCGGTGAAATCCGCGGTCGACACATCGGTCGCCGATACCGCCGTCAACATCGCGGTGCCGACACCGATTGCATCGGCGAGAATGGTCAGCACCGGAAGCATGACCAGTGCCGCGATCAATCTCGGAACCACGAGGTAGGCGACTGGATCGTACGCCAATGTCTCCAAAGCATCGATCTGCTCCGTGACGCGCATCGTTCCAATTTCCGCGGTGATGCGCGCGCCGACGCGCCCGGTGAGCACCAGACCGGTCAGCAGCGGGCCCAACTCAAGAATCACCGATTGGCGCGAGATCAACCCAACCACCGACAGCTGCACGCCACCGAATAACTGATATCGCGTTTGAATTGCCGTGACCGCGCCAATGAACGCCGCGACGATCGCCGCCAGCGGCAATGAATCGACGCCGATATTGCGCATCTGACGAATCGTCTCGGGACCGTAGGTGCGTGCATCGCTCAGCGCGCGGCCGATGTCGCGCGCGAAATACGCGCGCTTCCCAACCTTGCGGAACGGCTCGAGCGGGTCGCGAATCAAGTTCTGACGCGCGCGAAAAGAATTAAGCCCACTATCCCGAAGATGATGCTGGGTAACCACGCCGCGAGATCGGCCGGGATCATACCCTTTCCGCCGATCCCTTTCGTCAGCTGAATCAGCATCAGGAAGATCACTGTCGTCGCCAGCGACAGTCCGACTCCGTAGGCGGCGCCGCCGCGCTGCGTGCTCGTCGCCAGCGGCGCGCCGAACAACAGAATCACCACACAGGTAATCGGAATCGCGATTTTCAGCATCCGCTCGACCCGCAGCTCGTTGACGTCGGCGCCGGATCTCTCCATCGATTGGATGAATCGACCCAGCTCTCTGAAGCCCATGTCCGCGGGCGCCTTTTGCGCGAGCGTCAGCTGCTTGGGCGCCTCGGTGAAGTGTTTGTCGACCAGTGAGTCGAAGCTGAAGGTCATGTTGTGCAATGTGTCCGGAATTACGTGCATCGCACCCGCCCTGATCAACCACCCTTTTCCTGGCCGATACTTGGCTCCGTTCGCCGAAATCAGGAAGGATGGATAGTCGGGCCCTTTGCCTTTGCGCTCGATCACCATCCCATCGATCGTCGCGTCGGTCAGGTGTAATCCGCCGATCTTGTAAACACGGCCGTTGTCGGCTGCATACGCAAAGTTGTACCGATCGTTGCCAAGGTTGACCTGACTGCCCTGCAGAATCTCCAAGCGCTTCTTGTTCGTGATCGGTGCCAGCTCGCCGAGCACCAGCCCCAGCAAGGTGGCGATGATTGCCCCGGCGAAAATCGGCGCGATGAAGCGATAGAAGCTGATGCCCGACGCCTTTGCTGCGGTGATTTCCGAATGGCGCGTCAGCGCACCGATCGCGAACACCGTCGCGAACAGCACCGCCGCCGGCAGCACCATGAACATGGAATCAGGCAGCCAATACAGGTAGCTGAGCGCGATTCGCGCCGGTGTCAGTTTCTGGCCGAGATATTTGTCGAGGTTGTCGGTGAGATCGATGATGTTGACGAGGATCGGAAAGCCGAGCGCCGTCGTCACGAAGATCTTCCAGAATTCGGTGAATACATAGCGGTCGAGCGCCCGCACGATTCTCTTCAAGCGGCGATTCTCTCCCGCTGCACTCGACGATTCTTCCAGCCGATCTTCGAGCGAATCGCGCCTTTGATGCTGCCCATCATTTCCTTCATGTCGCCGCCGCGTGCGGTGCTGCCTTCCTGACCCATCTTCGCCAGCAGCCACAGAGCGATCAGTGCGAAGATGACGTTCGCCGTCCACATCGAAACCACCGCCGGCATCATGCCGCGTTTGGCGATCGATTCGCCGGCGATCAGACACACGTAATACAACGCGAACACGAACAGGCTTACCCCGATCGTCAGACCCACGCCGCCGCGCGGAAATCTCAGCGCGATCGGCGCGCCGAGCAGTACGAACACGAAGCAGGCCACTGCCAGCGCGAACTTCTTATGGATCTCGACGCCGTATGAGTTCATCAGCTGCGCGCTGTCGTTGAGTCGCAGTCGCAGTCCTTCGAGCTGCGATAATGCTGCCGCGTCTATCGTGACGGGACGCGCAGCTGAACCCGTCGCCGGCGGGTTCGCCGGTCGTATCGCCGGAGTTTTGGTGCCCGCGCCGACCGGCGTACGCTGCGTCGTCGAAGCAGTCGTCGATGCAGTTCCAATCGGAAGCCTCGACACACCTTGCGCCTTTGCCTGCTTCGGCTGCAGGAATGAAAGGAGGTTGCAGTAAAGCCGGCCCAACCCGATGTCCCAGGGCGGGTTCACCTTCGCCCGGAGCAAATCTTCCGCAAGCGTACCCTTCGAGCTCTTGATCTCAGGCAGACGTTCGAGGAATTCCTTACGCGCGACGTCATGGTCGTGGCGCGCCTTATCCTGTGCGCGCTGCATCTCGCAGACTGTCATCTCGCGATCGCTCTTGTAGGACTCCACGGTCGTCTTCTGAAACTGGTTCCCGACTCCGCGCACGCGCACGAGATCGACGTTGAAGTACAGCCGGCGCAGCTCCCCCGGATTGGTGGCAGGCACGTCCTCGGTATGGCCGTTGTACAGCAGCAGCTCGAGATCCGACATGTTGTTGATCATCCGCATGTTGCCGCTGTCAGCGTAGATCGTGCGCTTCACCGACGGATCCGCCATGTCGTAGATGGTCACCTCGCGCATCAAGTTCGACGATTCATCGATGTGACCGGCGCGCAGATAGAACTTTCCGGGGCTGACTTCATTGATCACCTGCTCGCGCAGCCCGAAGGTAGGCTTCTTCTGCGCGATGTCGCGCTGTAGCACCGCCAGCTTGTGGTTCGATCGCGGCAACACCTGGTCGTTGAACGCGATCATCACGATCGTCACGCCGAGTGCGGCCCATAGCACCGGCTTGAGTACGCTGATCAGACTGACGCCGCTCGCCTTCAGTGCGGTGATTTCATTTTCCGCGGCCAGGCGACTGAAAGCGTACAGTGTTGCGACCAGCACCGCCATCGGCAGCGTTAGCGCCACCGTCAACGGAATCGACAGCGCGAAGAACTCGGCGATCACGAATGCGGGAAGCCCCTTGCCGACCAGCTCGCCGAAGTGCTTACCGATGTACTGCAAAAGGAGGATCGAGGTCAGCGCCGTCAGTGCAAACGTCAGCGGACCCAGATGTTCCTTTAGCACGTAACGGTGCAGTATCTTCACTATAGATGCGGGGGAAGGAAGGCTTCCGTGCGAAGCTCCACAGGGAGAAATATACGCGGGCGCTAATTGGTGTTGCCGCTTTTTCCCTGCTGCTGACGACCAGGGCGGCGCACGCGCAAGACCCGCGCGACACCACCAGGAAGATCACGCCCACACCACCGGTCTCTCCCCCGACGAGCACTCCGGGCGCGCCCGGCATCACGCCGCTGCGACTCGGTCGCGACACGTTGCCGCTGGTACTGCCGTCCGTCGTCTCGCGCGGCGATCGCGAAGCATTTCGTCAGGCGCAAGCGCAGATCGAGGCCGCGCGCGCTACCGCATTTCAGCAGAACATGCGGACAATCATGGAGGCGGTGTGGGGCGAGGTCGCGACAAGCAACTTCGCGACGGCTGCTCCGGCTCCTGCCTATCCCGGCGACCTGCCACCAAAGCCAAAGCCCACAGTCACGCCCAAGCCACTTCCGATTCTCGGTGAATACGCCGATCTCGGATTGCAGCTCGATGGCCGTCTGGAGCTCCGTGACGAGAAGAGTCAAAGCGCGCTTTGCTCATCGACGTTCGTCTTCGACCCCAGCGCCAACTGCCGAAACAGTTTCGAGCCGCTGCCGCAGGTCGATTTCGAGTTCTCCGCAAAATCGGGCGGCGTTGTCGCCGAGCGTGTCCACGTCAACCTCGATTACGACACCCAGCGGGAGTTCGATGCCTCGAACAACATCTCGATCTACTACGAGGGGAAGGGAAGCGAGTTCGTCCAGCGCCTCGAGGTCGGCAACGTAACCTTCCAGCCGCCTCCGTCGCGTTACATCACCGCCGGAATTCCGAGCGGCAATTACGGCATCCAGGCGCTGACGAAGATCGGGTCGATGCGGCTCAACACCATCCTCGCACAGCAGAAGGGGAACGTCGTTCGCGATCGGGTCTTCACCGTCGGCGATCGCACCTTGCAGGCGATCGATCGTAAGATCGAAGACTATCAGTTCGAGGCGCGGCGCTTCTTTTTCACCGTCGACCCTCGCCTGTTTGGTTCCGCGTATCCCAACATCGACATCCTCGATACGCGGAGAATGACAGCGCTGGCTGCATCGCTACCCGACACTCTCCGTCCGACGAAGATTTTTCTCTATCGGCTCCTCATCGGCGGACAGCCGCCCAATCCCAACGGCCCGCAATTCCGACTGCTTGGGAATCCGCGCTCCCGCCGCGGGCAGGTCTACGAATATCTCCGCGAGGGAGTCGACTACTACGCCGATCCATCACTGCTCTGGATCGCGCTGGTACGGCCGCTCGCGCTCAACAACGAGCGCTTGGTCGTCGCCTATCGTGTGCGGATCAACGGTCGCGACACCACCTACGTCAACACGGGCGGCACTCCCGATCTGCAATTCACACCCAATCGTGAGCAATTCGCGAATCTCATTTGGGATCCCGATGTGAATCCGGGTGATCCAGCTTTCGACCGCGAAATTCGCAGCGTCTATCGACTGGGCGGCAGCGATCTGCGGCGACAGAGCGTGATCCTCAAAGTCGTCACCGGCAGCAGCGAGGATCAGGAAAAACCGGTCGCGGGCAATGCCGATACCTATCTCAAGCTCTTTGGGCTCGCCCAGAGCACCAACAGCTCGAGCTTCGATCTCGAGAACCGCATCTGGCCGCGTCCGACAGACCCGAACTTCGAGCTAAGCCTCGGCTCACCCGGCGCTCACACGATTCAGGATCAGTTTCTGATTTTCCCGTCGGCCAAACCGTTTGCGTCGACCGGCCTGGCGGTGGCGGGCAATCCGACCAACGACACCATCTACACCACGCCTCCGGAATACGTGAGATCGTCTCAACGGCCGGAAGCCGTCTACCACATTCGGATGCGCGCCCAGGCGGAAGGCAGCGGCGACGGCGGCGCCCTTATGCTAGGCACGGTGCAGATCCGCCCCAACTCCGAGCGACTGCTCGTCGATGGAATTCCCCTCACGCGGGGGACGGATTACTCGGTCGATTATGATCTCGGTCGCGTTTCGTTCAATCGGCCGGACACACTGTTCCCGCGGCCACGGCAGGTGACGGTGCAGTACGAGGAGAACCCCGTGTTCGAGGAAACGCCGACGTCCATTTTCGGCGCGACCGCGGAGCTGCCGTTCACGAACGGCCAGCTGAATTTCACCGCCATCTCGCAAAGCCAGCGCACCAACTTCACCCGCCCGCCACTAGGGTTTGAGCCGGCTGCATCTCTCGTTGCCGGCGTGAGCGCGTTGTTCAATTTCGAGCCGGATGCCTTGACGCGTTTGGTCTCCAAGCTGCCCTACGGACCGACGACGGTTCCCTCGCGCGTTGCATTCTCCGCCGAGCTGGCGGCGAGTCGCCCGCAGACGAACGCCTCCCAGCAAGCCTACATCGAATCGTTCGAGGGCGAAGGTGGACTTCCCATCGTGTTGAGCGATCCCGATTGGTATTTCAGCAGCCAGCCTGCGCTTGGCGTCGCCGTGCCATCACGCTTCGGTGCGAACGTGTTCGACTTGAACCGCGCCAGCACGATGGCCTGGCAGAGCAATGGCGTGAACGCGGAAGGCAGCCCGGTGACTTACCGCATCACGGACATCGACACCGCCGTCTCCCAAAGCGGCGCCGGTTTCTCTGGTCCTGAACCGCTCCTTTGGCTCACACTCTATCCGCTTTCGATCGGCGGTCAGCTCGATCCCGCCGCAGCGCGGTTTCGCTGGACCGTCCCCAATGCGCCCTCCGGCAGACGATGGCGCTCGATCAGAACCGTTCTGAATCCGAGCGGCGCCGACATCTCGCACGCCGAGAACCTGGAATTCTGGGCGCAAATTCCAATCGACGTGGATCAGTCGAAGAACCCCGTTCTCGTTTTCGATTTCGGCGATATCTCCGAGAACTCGGTCTCCTTCGGACCGGACACCCTGATCCTTCGGCTCGGCGCGACGCCGGGTACGATCGACACGACGTATCACGCCAAGCAGATCGACGGTCTCGACACTTTGAACAGCGAGCGAGATCCGTTCTCGCGCGCGTTCAACGTTGCATCGAACGACAACGGGTTGCCCGGCGACGTCGTCGATTCGCTGGTGATCGAAGCGGATACCGTTCCCGGATCACCGCCCGTGTTCTCCACCCGGAAGTTCGTGCGCACCTGCTTGGGCGGTTACGGGATCCGTCAGATCCTCGGCGATGCGCGAACGAACTGCACCGTTCACAACAACAGGCTCGATGAAGAAGACATCGATGCCGACAACGTGCTCAATCTCACGACCGCCGAGCGCGATCAGGAACAGTGGTATCGGTACGTGGTAAATCTTGCTGATCCCACGAAGCGTACGCGTCTGGGTCGCTGCGGAGCGCCGCCCACGCTCACCGGACAGGCGACCGGTCCGCGCAACAACGTCTGCTGGGTTTTCTTCCGTATTCCGTTCCGCACGCCCGATGATTCACTCGGCCATCCGCTGCTGCGACGGGCGCGGGCACTGCGGATCACGATGATCTCGGGTGACGCCCTCGGCGACAACGAATTCAGCACCGTCCCCCTGGCGCGACTCAGACTGACCGGGGCACCGTGGCTCAAGGTCAGCGATCGAACTCTACATGGGATCGCCGACGATCAGGTCGCCACCGGCTTCGTCAAAACCGGTGTCGTCGGAACGCAGGACAAGCGCGTTCGCGATGGCATCGACTACGAATCACCGCCGGGGGTCACCGACGCGCCGACCAGCAAGACTGTCGCCTACCAACCCGGTCGTGTCCAAATCAATGAACGTTCGCTACGACTGCTCGTGACGGATCTCGCGCCGATGGATCGTGCGGAATCGTATTACCGGTTCCCCGAGGGCGAGAAGAATTTCATGACGTACAAGCAGCTGCGCGTCTGGGCGCGTGGACTGAGCAGCGGCTGGGGCAAGGACGGGGAGCTGCAGTTCTACATCAAGATCGCGCGCGACGACAACAACTTTTACATGTACCGGTCGCCAATCAATTCGGGCAGCACCAAGGCAGCATGGCTGCCCGAGATCACTGTCGACTTCTCACGACTGTTCGCGTTGCGCGCAAGGATTCAGAATGCGTATCTGCAGGGGGGCCAGCGCAACACGTGCACCGGCGTCGACTCGGTCATGATCGCTAACACGCCGCTCCCCGCCGGCGTCCCGACGTCGGCGCGCTATGCGGCCTGCGACAGCGGCTACGTCGTCTACACGATCGATCCGGGAACGAGTCCGCCGAACCTTGCTGCCGTGCAGGAGCTCGCGGTCGGAATGGTGCGCCTCCCTGTTCCGCCGGGCGCGAGTCCGGTTATTCCAACGGACACGTTGGAGCTATGGGTCGACGACATTCGGCTCGCGGGCGTCGTCAACACCACCGGCTTCGCGGGCCAGGCCGGGCTCTCGATTGCCGCCAGCGATTTCGCCGACATCCGCATCAACGCCAGTCGACAGGATCCGAATTTCCGACAGCTCGGCGAAGCGCCGACGTTTCTCACCGACAACGATTGGGACCTGACCTCCGCATTCCGTTTGGAGAAATTGCTGCCGGCGTCACTCGGTATCTCGATGCCACTGACGATCAACTACACGTCGACATCCGAGCAACCGTACTTCGTCTCGCAGTCGGATATCCAGGGTGACGCGATCGAAGGCCTGCGCACTCCGCGTTCTGCCGCCGCGTCGATCACCTTTGGCTTGCGGAGAACCAAACAATCGAGCGGATCGTTCTGGTCCCCGATCCTCAACAACCTGGCACTCAACTCGTCGTACACGACTGGCGTGTCGCGCAGTGAGTACCAGGACGGCAAGGCGAAAAACTTCGTCGTCGGACTGGACTTCAATCTGTCGCGCGCACTGTTACCCGATCTCGGGCGCTGGTCGCCGACCGAGATCCATCTCACGACCGCTTACACCAACGGTCATGACGATCGCTCGTCGTTCCTGAAGCCGGCGCTCGCGCTCGACGATACCGCGCGACTGGTGAAAGGTCGCACTCGTACCTGGCGGAACGGCAGCAGTCTTGTATTCCGTCCGTTCAAGGCGGCATCGGTGCGGTGGGATATCACCTCGGTGCGCGACCTGCGCGGCTACGGCACCGACTCGCAACTTGGCCTGGCCGCCACCAGCGCACGCGATCAGATAGTGGGTGCCGACGCAGGTCTCGAGCGTGAACGCGCGATGCAAGCCGGCATTAACATCTCTCCTCCCATCACAGCCTGGTTCAGACCGCGGCTCGACTTCGGAACGTCGTACAACATGCTGCGCGATCCGAACACCGTGAGTTTCGCGAACGACCCCGACTCCGCCGGAGCGCTTCGCATTCCTCGTCGCCTCGGCAATTCCCAGACAACGACGGCCGGTCTCACGCTCGATCTGCCGCGCGCGGTCAGGCTGCACACAGATAGCAACAGCTTCCTGCGCGGACTGCTGGGGGTTCTGCAACCGCTCGATCTCAATTTCAATCGCAGCATTCTCTCGGTCTACGACGGCAGCCCTGCGGGCGCTTCACTCGCCTATCAGTTTGGCCTCGGTGGCGTGGACGAATTCCGCCATATCGGCGATGAGCTCGCGACCAGCGTCGGTCTCGTCACGCAGTTCTCCGTCAACCAGTCGCTGAACCTGCCACTCGGAGCGACGCTCGCGACCAGATATCAACGAATCAACACCCGCAACTGGACGCGTCGACTGCTCGAGACCCAGGAGGTTGTCGACGGAACGCAGACTGTCTTCCCCGACATCTCACTGCGCTGGTCAGGTCAGCCACGTGGGCTGGACTGGCTGATCTCCAGTCTTGGCGCCAACGCAAGAGTTCTGGAGACGCGGCAGGTGAATGGGACCCAACCGCTGTTCGGGGAGGTACTCAACGATCGTGGCGAGATGCGCGTGCGCAGTTATCCGCTCAACGGATCGATCGTGTTCGTCGGACAGCGGCCGCTCTCGGCGACCGTTGGCTACTCGTTCTCCAAGCGTCTCGACGATCGTCCAGGACTGACAAGCAATGGCGACAATGCGGATTTCAGCATCGACGTATCAAAGCCGTGGCGCCTGCCGTCGGACTGGAATCCGCGCAGCGATCTGCGCACACGCGTCAGCTATCAAAAGAGCCAGGGTCAGAACTTCGTCGTCAATCCGCTGGCCCTCACCGGAGAGAGTCGCCTGACCGACAACGGTCGGCGGGCCTTCAGCATGAGTGCCGATACGGATGTCGCCGAGAATCTGTCATCGAGCTTCGTGATCTCGCGTGTCGTGAGCTTCGACCGTAACCTTAACCGGCAATTCACCCAGACTGTTTTGAGTGCAGTGATGCATTTGCAGTTTTATGCCGGGGAGTTCAAGTGAGACCAATGGTGTTGATCCTGACATTTTGCCTGTTCCTCGGCTGCAAGAGCGACGCAAAGGAGGGAAGTGCTGCCGCCGCGACGCCGAGCGGCGCGCCCGGACCGAACGGCGATAACACCGCAACCGGTTTCAGCGGCAGCGCTGCATACAACTACGCGAAGACGCAAGTCGATTTCGGCCCGCGCGTGCCCGGCACTGCGGCGGCGAAGAAAGCCGGCGATTGGATCATCAACCAGATGCGCACACGCGCCGACACGGTGATCGTGCAGGCGTTCACTTACACGACGAAGGACGGAAAGAAACTTCCCTTACGAAATATTCTGGCCCGCTTCCGCCCCGATCTGGCGGAGCGTGTGCTTTATGTCACGCACTGGGACTCGCGCCCCGTATCCGAATCAGCGGCGACCGAAGCTGAGAAAAAGATGCCTGTGCCTGGCGCGAACGACGGGGCTTCAGGTGTCGGGATGTTCGTTGCGCTGGGCGACATCCTCAAAAAAACGAAGCCAAACGTTGGCGTCGATCTGCTGTTTACCGATGGCGAGGATTACGGTGATTTCGGTCCGCCGGAAGTGGACGTATTGATCGGATCGAAATATTTCGCCAACCATTTGCCGTCCCCGGGATACAAACCACTGTACGGCGTCTTATGGGACATGATCGGTGACAAGGATCTTCGCATTCCCTACGAGATGAATTCTTTCCAGCAGGTGCCTGAAGTCGTGTCGCGCGTCTGGCAGACGGCTGCCGACCTGGGGTATGGCAACGTCTTCGTGCAGGAGAGCGGCGGAGCGATCACCGACGATCATGTGCCGCTGCTCAACGCCGGCTTACGCGTGATCGATGTCATCGATCTCACCTATGCCCCGCATCACACGCCGCAGGATACGATGGACAAGATTTCGCCGCGCTCGCTCGGAATCGTTGGCGATGTTGCCACGGCTCTTGTAACCCGTAAGTAACGCCGCTCGCCTCTCGCCTCCCGCCCTCGTCTCCCGATGAAAGGAAAGCTGACGGTCCTCATGATCACGGCCTTCGTGGACATGCTGGGCCTGGCGATGATCATCCCGCTGCTTCCTTTCTATGCAACAAAGATGGGTGCGTCGGCGACGGTGGTCGGAGTTCTGATCGCCGCATTCTCCATCGCGCAGCTGGCCAGCGCTCCGTTGTGGGGACGCGTCTCCGATCGCTACGGCCGCAGACCCGCGTTGCTGGCGGGCCTTCTCATTTCCGCCGTCGCTTACGTCATCTTCGCTTACGCGTCGACGCTCTGGCTGCTGCTACTCTCGAGAACCATTCAGGGTTTCGGCGGCGGAACGATTGGTGTCGTCCAGGCTTACGTCGCCGACGCCAGCGATCCGAACGACCGCGCCAAGAGCCTCGGATGGTTGTCGGCTGCGACCAGCCTCGGTGCCGTCGTCGGACCGGCGATTGGATCGGTCCTCATACATTGGGGACGCCACGCGCCCGGGATTGCGTCGGCGATGTTCTGCGTTCTAGTCAGCGTCTTTGCCGGTATTTATCTGCGCGAGTCACTCGATGATTCGTTGACGACGATGGAGCGTCAGGTTCCTCATCAAACGAGCTCCAGCGCGGTGTGGAGCGTGATCTCACGTCCGAAGGAACCGGCGCAGCGGTTGATCTGGATCTACACCATCGGAATCGGCGCCTTTTATGGGACCGCTCCGACTTTGCCGCTGATCCTCGCGAATCGGCTGCCGATCACCGAAGCCAACGTCGGCTTCTTCGTGATGTACCTCGGCGGAATGGGCGTCGTTGTGCGCGCTGGAATCCTGGGCAAAATGATCGAATGGCTTGGTGAAGCCCGCCTCACTCGACTGGGGCTTCTCCTTCTCGCCGCGGGTCTGGCTCTGATCTCCGCGGTACATTCTTATCTAACTCTTGCCCTCGCGCTGACGTTGATGCCGCTCGGCACCGCTTTCGTTTTTCCGTGCGTGACTGCTATGCTGTCGCGGGTAGTGCCGAAACGTCATCGCGGTTTGTACATGGGTGTCCAGCACACCTTCGGCGGAGTCTCGCGGGTGGTATTTCCGCTCGCTGCAGGGATCGCTATGGACCATTTGGGTCTGGGGTTCCCATTCGTCGTTGCCGGCATTCTCGTGCTGTCCACGCTCCTTCTCACGACCTCGATGGAACAGTACGCTCCCACCCGCGCGGCTCCGGTGACGTAGTTCTCCTGACGGCGGTTAGCGTCGGATCATGCCGACCCCCGCCGAACGCAAGGCGCTCGTCTTCTTCTCGATCGTCCTTGTGCTGGGTGCCTCGGGACGGGCTATCCGTACGCTTCATAGCGGCAACCCGGCGGACGCAAAGCCGCGCTCAGCGCTCGAATCCCAGATCAGAGCCGCCGATTCGGCACGGAAGTCGGGACTCCGCAAGTCCAAGCGGGACAAGGCCAAAAAGCCTCCGCCCAAACCCGCGGGACCGGTGGATCTGGACACCGCGAGTGTCGAACAAATCGTGGCTCTCAGAAACATCGGACCCACGCTCGCCAAACGGATCGTCGCCAACCGCGACTCGTTCGGACCATTCGGATCCATGGACGGTTTTCAGAGGGTGAAAGGGGTCGGACCCTCTATGGTAGAAAAACTAGACTCTGCCGTAACCTTCTCTGGGGTCCCGCGTCCTACCAACACAGTCATATCCAGGCCATCCGAAGTGCCGAAAGCACGCAGGAAGCCTCACCGGAGGGACCCGCGTCCTTGACAGCACCTGCCGCTAAAACGCCGAGGATCGGCGACCTGCTGCTGAGAGAAGGGCTGATTACTCAGGATCAGCTCAATAAGGCTCTCCAGGAGCAGCGACACAACGGCACTCGCGTCGGCTATAACCTGGTCAAGCTCGGTTTCGTCAAGGAAACCGACCTCACCAGAATGCTCGCGCGCCAACACAAAATGCCTGCCGTCGACCTCACCAAATTCCAGGTTGACGCGCGCATCGCCAAGCTCATTCCGGGCGAGCTCGCCCTCAAGCACAGCGTGCTTCCACTCAAGCGAGATGGTCGCACCCTGACGGTCGCGATGTCGGATCCGGCGACGATGTCCGTGCTCGATGACATCAAGTTCATCACGCGCCTCGACATCTTCCCGGTCATCGCCGGCGAGTTCACGCTCCGCAACGTCATCGAGAAGTTCTACGCCTCCGGCGAAGCGCAGATGGAGAACCTGCTCGCCGAGATCGACGATGACGATGACATCGAGATTCTGGAGAGCGAAGCCGAGAACAACGATGCGGTCGGCGGTGCCCTCGTCGACGAAGCTCCAGTCGTCAAGCTCATTAACGCGATCATGACCGACGCACTTCGCAGAGGCGCGTCGGATATTCACTTCGAGTGCTTTGAGAAAGAGCTTCGCGTTCGCTACCGCATCGACGGTGCGCTGCAGGAGATCATGAAGCCGCCGATCAAGATGCGTCCCGCGCTCATCTCCCGCTTCAAGATCATGGCGAACCTGAACATCGCCGAGCGTCGAGTGCCGCAGGACGGTCGCATCAAGCTGAAGATCGGCAGCAAAGTCATCGACTTCCGTGTGTCGACGCTGCCAACGCTGTTCGGCGAAAAGGTCGTGCTCCGTATTCTTGACAAGGGCAACCTGTCGCTCGATCTCAGCACCTTCGGCATCGAACCGCGCGCCGAGCGCGAGCTGATGGAAGCGATCTCGAATCCCTACGGGATGGTGCTCGTCACCGGTCCGACGGGTTCCGGTAAAACGACGACGCTTTATTCGGCGCTCTCGAAGATCAACAACATCGACGTCAACATCATGACGGCGGAGGACCCGGTCGAATACAACCTCTTCGGCATCAACCAGGTGCTGGTGAGAAACGAGATCGGAATGACCTTCGCCGCCGCGCTGAAAGCGTTCCTTCGTCAGGACCCCAACATCATCATGTTGGGCGAAATTCGAGACCTCGAAACCGGTGGTATCGCCATCAAGGCCGCGCTCACCGGTCACCTGGTGCTGTCGACGTTGCACACGAACTCCGCGCCGGAGACGGTAACCCGTCTTCTCGACATGGGGCTCGAGCCATTCAACGTCGCATCCGCGCTCAATCTGGTGTTGGCGCAACGGCTCGTGCGCCGCGTCTGTAAGAACTGCGCTGAAGCGTACAAGATGGACGAAGCCGAAGTTTCGGCGGCCAAGATTGGCGGCGGTGTCACTCTGCGCGACATGAGATTCACGGATATGGCGCTCAGCGATGCCAAGGCTCGCGCGTCTGACGCAGCGAAGCCATTCATGGAAGGCATCACGCTCGACACCAAGATGGCCGACATCCCGGTTTTCAGAGGCAAGGGATGCGAGCAGTGTGAGGGCAGCGGCCTCCGTGGTCGACAAGGTCTCTACGAAGTCATGAACATGACGCCGCGCGTCAGAAAGCTGATCATGCAAAGCGCCGGCGCCGCGGAAATCCAGAAGGCAGCCATCGAGGAAGGGATGCTGACGCTCCGTATGGACGGCTGGCTGAAGGTCCTCAAAGGTATCACTACCCTTGAGCAAATCGTCCGAGAGACGGCGGCTGATTCACATCCAACGCATCAACACTAACAGATGACCTTACCGTTCATTGATACGTCGTCTCCTGCGGGCCCACCAAAGCCGGCGCAGGGGATCAATCTTCGCGCGCTGCTCGAGGAGATGGTTTCGCGCAACGCGTCGGACCTTCACATCGTGGCAGGCGAAAAGCCAAAGCTGCGCGTCGACGGTGACATCACCAACGCGACCGCCGAGTACGAGCTGACGCCAAAGGATACGCTTCAACTCGCTTATTCCGTTCTCACCGAGCAGCAGAAGAAGCGCTTCGAGCTCGAGGACGAGCTGGACTTCTCGTTCGGCATTCAGAACCTCGCCCGCTTCCGTGGCAACGTCTTCAAGCAGCGCGGCTGCGTCTCGATGGTAGTTCGTCAGATTCCTTTCGCAATCAAGACCTTCGACCAGCTCGGTCTGCCCGGCTCGATCGCCAAGATGGCGGAGAAGCCGCGCGGTCTCGTTCTCGTGACCGGTCCGACGGGTTCTGGTAAATCGACGACGCTCGCCGCGATGATCGACAAGATCAATCGTGAGCGCAAAGGCCACATCATCACCGTCGAAGATCCGATCGA
>DATFHK010000023.1:0-54946 GCA_035248505.1 Gemmatimonadaceae bacterium
GCCGTACTTCTGGCGGAAGCGCTCGACGCGTCCCGCGGTATCGACGAGCTTCTGCTTGCCCGTGAAGAAGGGGTGGCACTGGGCGCAGATATCGGTGTGAATCTCCGCCTGGGTCGATCTGGTCTGATATGTATTTCCGCAGGCGCAACGAACGGTCGCGGTTGCGTACACTGGATGAATGTCGGGCTTCATTTTGGGATTCTCTTGGGTTTTCGGGGCAGCTGAGAATAATAGTTAAGTCTGATTCAACAAACAAGTTAGCTGCTTCGAAGCGCGTACTGCGAGCCAACCAATTAGTCCGAACTGCTAGCTAAGTACGAAGTTCGAATTAGGTACGAAGTTCTAACTAGTGCGAACCCCGAGCATTCCGAACCTATCGAGAACCACTTCAGCAATTCGTAGTTAGTACGTACCTCGGAATTAGTTAGCAGTTCGGACTGATCCGTTAGCTCGCAGTACGCATTTTCGAACTACCGGTCGCCACACGCACTCTGAGCCACAGCTCTGCAAGTTTGACAAATCGGCTGCTCAGCATGACACCCCATTTTGCCACTTTGGCAAAAATCGCATGGTATATGCGTTGCCTTCTCCTCCCCCGTCCAAACCACAAAACCACCTAACAAGGAGACGAAAATGCTCTACAGAATGACGACGAGCGCCCCGATTTTCGGCCTCCGGCGTGAAATCGACCGGTTGTTCGAAGACACTTTTGGCCGCGAGGGCGGCAGCTTTACGCCCGCGGTTGACATCAAGGAAAACGAGCAGGAAATCCGGCTCGATGTCGAGCTCCCTGGCCTCAAGCCGGAGAACGTCGAGGTAATCGCCGAGAACGGCGTTCTCACCATTCGCGGCGAGAAGCAGAACGAGCGCAAGGAAGGCGACGACAATCGCTACCAGGTTGTCGAGCGCAGCTACGGCACCTTCGTGCGCACGTTCCAGCTGCCGCAGGGCGTCAACGAGGACTTGATCAAAGGCGACTTCGAGAACGGCGTCCTCAGCATCAGCATTCCGAAGGCGGCGCTGCCTCAGCCGAAGCGGATTCAGATCAGTGGCAGTCAGCACAAGGAGCAGGCGACCGTCGCCAGCGGCAATGTCTCAAATCAGCAATCGGGCGGCAAAACGTCGGGGAAGAACTCGACGACCACATCGCAGCGAGAGAGAGATAGCGAGAAGATGGCAGCTTCCTCGCGCTAAAGAAAAAATCCTTTACCCGAAAGGCTCACCACGTGGTGAGCCTTTTTGCATCTTTCGCCGATGCGCGCTCACATCGCAGTTCCAATTTGTCTCGCTTTGTTGGTGGCGAATTCCACAGTCGTCGCCCAGCAGTCGACGTCAAGTACGCCTCGATCGACTCCGAACAGCCAACAGCCGCTGTCCACTGGCCCGTCAACAAGTCCTGCGCAGCCACTCACAATCTCGACCGCCGAGCCTGGATCGAACCTCACGGTTTATCTCTTGACATTCGGTTGGGGCGATGCGGTGTGGGAACGATTCGGCCACAACGCAATCTGGATCAGGGATCGCGCGCACAACACCGACGTCACCTACAACTGGGGAATGTTCGACTTCAATCAGCCGCACTTCATCTGGCGTTTCGTCACCGGCGACACTCGTTACTGGATGGAGCCGATCGATCTGCAGGCGATGCTGCGGTATTACCAGCAGTACAATCGATCGATTCTGGCGCAGGAGCTCAATCTCACCCCAGAACAACGGCTCAAGCTGCAGCAGTTCGTGATGCTCAACGCCCTTCCGCAAAACAAGTTCTATCGTTACGACTACTACCGCGACAATTGCTCGACCCGACTACGGGATGCGCTCGACCACGCTCTTGGCGGCCAGCTCCAGACGGCGACCGTGTCGCGCATGACGGAAGGAACGTATCGCTGGCACACCCAGCGGTTGATGAAAGGCGATCTGCCTCTCTACACCGGCGTCACTCTGGCGCTCGGCCGACCGGCGGACAAACCGCTGTCGACGTGGGAAGAGATGTTCCTGCCCGTTCGGATGGCTAATGATCTGCGCAGCGTCACGGTCACCGACAGCACCGGCGCTCGAATTCCGCTCGTCCGATCTGAGTCGACGCTGTTCGTTGCCGGCCGTGCACCGGAGCCGGCGGACGCGCCGAATTATCTGCCGATTTTCGTCGGCCTGGGCATCGTATACGCAGCGCTGCTCGTCCTCCTCGTGCGCAGCGCCGAAACCGGAAATCGAGGCGCGTTGTTCGGTGCGACGGCGCTATCGACGCTGTGGAGTCTGATCGCTGGTATTGCCGGTCTGGCGCTGGTCTTTGCGTGGGTTTTCACCCGCCACTACTTCATGGGCCGCAATGAAAATCTGCTGCAGTTCGATCCGCTCTCGATTCCGCTGGTGGTGTTGATTCCGTTAGCGATTTACTCGCGCCGGGCGCAGTCGCGTGCAGTAAAGCTCGCCGGCTGGATCGCTGCGATTTGCCTGTTTGGATTCGTGGCGCAGGGGATTCCGTTC
This sequence comes from Gemmatimonadaceae bacterium, assembly GCA_035248505.1. Lineage (GTDB taxonomy): Bacteria > Gemmatimonadota > Gemmatimonadetes > Gemmatimonadales > Gemmatimonadaceae > UBA4720. Next base: position 2,488 of record DATFHK010000023.1, read on the forward strand.
TTCTATCAAAAGAACGGCGAGATCATCGCGCTCGCCCTGCCGATCAATCTCGCCGTCTGGTGGACCGTACATCGCCTCAGCAACTACAGGCGAACTTCCTTGCCGTCTTCCGCCGCTTTGTAAATCGCCTCCATCAGCTTGATTACCTGCAGTTGATCTTCGGGCGGCTCGTACTCTATCGTCTCATTGACGACGGCGATGAAATGCGCGAGCTCGGCTCGGTACGACTGTAGAAATACGCTCTCGCGCGCGGCGGCTCCGCTTGGCGAGACATCAGTGGGTTTGCCGTTCAATAACTTCACCACACGCAAAGGTGCGAGTCGTGCGCTGCCGCGCGCCGAGAGCACCTCGAACCACCAACGCTCTTCCTGGCCGACATACGTCCATGAGACGTCGAAGGCGAAGCTAATCCCGGCGGCGCACTCGACGTGCACGATCATGGAGTCTTCGACTGATGTTCCGCCGCGCACTCGATCCATGTGCGCGGTCACGCGAACCGGCTCCGGAAAATCAGCCACCCAAAGCGCGAGGTCAACGAGCGGATAGCCGTGCTCGAAGAACGCGCCCCCGCCGGCCTCGGGCCGTCTGAAACGCCAGCCAGTGCGACTGCCTGCAAACTGGTACTGCCCCGCTCGCACGCCGATCAGCCTGCCGAGCTCGCCGCCCTGCAGGAATCGATAGAGCTGCTGCACATCGCTGCGGAAACGGTGATTGTTGCCAACGACGACTTTGCGACCAGCCTGCTTTGCGGCGGCAATGATTCGTTCGACACCGCGCGACGTCAGCGATAATGGTCGCTCGCACAGCACGTCGACTTTCGATTTGAGCGCGCGCAATACGTGCGGCTCGTGCAGATGGTTTGGCGTGGCAATGATCACGGCATCGACTTCGTCGAGCTCGAGCAGATCCTCGATGTCGGTGAACACATCCGGAATCTTCATTCGCTCCGCGATCGCACTCGCCTTGGGTCCGTCGTTATCGCAGAGGGCGACGAGCTCGGCGCCTTTCACTTTCGTCAGAGCGGGCAGATGCGCCAGCTGCGAGATGGCGCCGGCTCCGACGAGACCAAGACGGACGGTCTCGCGCGGGGTCTTGCTTTCCTTGGCGCTAGCCGCCGATTCGGCCAATCGTCGTCCCCGGGTAGTAGGTCTCTAGAATCGTACGATAATCCTGCCCCGCCCGCGCGCGTCCGATGGCGCCCCACTGACACATACCGATGCCGTGACCGTAGCCACGGCCGTTGATCACCAGACTGCTTACTTCACCGCCGTCCTTTTGCTCGGCAAAGGTGAAGTAAGTGCTGTTGAGTGTCACGCCCGTCGGAGTGCGCAGCACGAACCTAATGTCGTTACCGCGCAATGTGTAACTGCCGCTTTCGGTTTGCACCGTGAGTGCCGCGACTCGTCCAGATGGAGTACGACCCTGCTCGCGGATGTCGACGATTCTGCCCAATCCGCTTTTCGGCGCGTTGGTATACGCGGCGAGGTATTTCTCCATCACCGCCCGCAAACCCGCGCCATCGAAGTTCTGCGTCCACGAAAACCTCGGTGACGGGTCGCAGTAATAGTTGCTGGTGCCAGGAATGCGATCGCTCACGGGTCTGAGGTACGGCTCGTCCGGCTGATTGTACCAGACTTCTGACACGGCGGCCGTGCTGCCACCACAGGTCGAATGATAGGGCGTCGTAATCGGCGCGCCGTTGTACAACACGATTACGTCGGCGGTTGATTCGATCGCGCTATCTGATTGCGGCTTCTCGGCGTCGAGACCGCCGTAGACCTGATCCTGCACTGTCGCATACATGTCGAATGCACGAGCACTCGTGAGATGCTTGTACGCGTACGTACGCGCGGCAACTGCCTGCGCCTGCACCGCGGCGAATTCGGCGGCAGTGCGGTTTCCGATCTCGAGCGGGACTACGCCGCGCAGGTAATCATCCATCAACAGTCGATTAACGACGAGCTTCCCCGAGTCGCTGGCAACAATCGCGAGCTCCCCGCGATAGCGCTTGCCTCCGAACGTCACGAACGAATCGCCGCTCGCCGGCCGAGTCGCGGGCGCGGGAGAAGTATCATCGAGCGTGCCGAGCAGGATTCGCACGTACTGGCGCGATCCCGGCTGCAAGCCGACGCGGACTATCGGAACGTTGCCGGTAGTACCGCCGCGCGGCGGTGTCAGTGAAACGCAGGCGCCGATAGCGACAACAGGCGCGGCGATCAGCATTGCGCGTGACCGGATCGACTCAAGCATTTGCCACCTTCATTGCGTCTCGCATTCGTTCGAGAGCGGTTGCGATGTCGTCGTCGCTGTGCGCAGCAGACATGAAACACGCCTCGAACGCCGAGGGCGCCAGATAAATTCCGCGCTCCAGCGCGGCGTGAAAGAAACGGCGAAACATGTTCACATCCGAAGCTTTCGCATCAGCAAAGTTGCGAACGGGTTTGGAGCTGAAGAAAAAACCCCACATCGAGCCGGCACAGCCAGCTGCGAACGGCACCTCTAAATCACTGGCAATCTTTTGCAAACCTTCGACCAGCGTCGCCGTGCGCTTTTCGATGATCGCGTGTAAAGCAGGAGTAAGTGCAGTCAGCGTTGCAATCCCGGCCGCCATCGCCAACGGGTTGCCGGAGAGAGTTCCGGCCTGATACACCGGCCCGGCCGGTGCGACGTGCTCCATGATCTGGCGTCTGCCGCCATAGAGGGCGACTGGCAACCCGCCGCCAATCACTTTTCCCAATGTCGTGAGGTCAGCGGTGACACCGAACCGCTCGCGCGCGCCGCCCGGCGCAATGCGAAACCCGGTCATCACTTCGTCGAAGATGAGCAGGGCTCCCGTGCCATCGGCGAGTATCCGGAGGGCCTCAAGAAAGCCGTGGTCGGGAGGAATGAATCCCGCATTTCCGATGATGGGCTCGACGATAATGGCGGCGATTGCGTTCTTGCTCCGCTCGGCTAGTTCGCGCGCCGCGTGGATGTCATTGAACGGCGCAGTCAGCGTGAGTGCTGCCAGCGCGCCGGGTACGCCTGGTGAATCCGGCAGGCCCAGGGTGGCGACTCCTGACCCCGCGTGCACGAGAAAAGAATCTGCGTGTCCGTGATAGCAGCCCTCGAACTTCAGGATTGCGTCGCGGCCGGTGAACGCGCGGGCGAGACGAATCGCGCTCATCGTCGCCTCGGTGCCGCTCGAGACAAAGCGCATCATCTCGATATGTGGCATCCGCTGTCGGACGAGCTCACCCAGCTGCACCTCGAGCTCGGTCGGCATGCCAAAGCTGGTTCCCTTCGCCATCGCTCGCTGAACGGCGTCGATCACAATTGGCGACGCATGGCCAAGTACCAGCGGCCCCCAGGAGAGAACGAAGTCGAGGTACTCGTTGCCGTCGACATCCCAGATGCGCGCGCCTTCGCCACGATCGACCACCACTGGCTCGCCGCCGACGCCGCGAAAGGCGCGCACCGGCGAGTTCACGCCGCCGGGGAACAGCGAGCGAGCGCGCGACATCACCTCCGACGATCGCATCTTACCGACCGTAGCTGCCGATCGTGACCTGCTTGAGTGGAAGCTCGCGCGACACGCGCCGCCGCTCCGGCGCGTCTGGCGGGAGAATCGTGCGAATCACTGATGCCTGGAAATCATAGTCGTCGACGACCTCTTCCACTGCGACTTCGGCAATCGTTCCAGGCGGCATGGCTTCATCGATGTACGTAACGCCATCGATGTCGTCGGCCTGCCACGGCAACCGCGCCTGGGCTATTCCGCGCGCTGTATCGAGTCGATCGACTATCACTGACGCGGTGCGTCCGGTACGGCTCTCGTACTTCTCGGCGGTGATTGCGCGCTGCACTTCAGTCAGCCGCTCGAGCCGCTCGCGTTTGATCGCATCGTGAACATCGTCGACGTATTCAGCGGCGCGAGTTCCTTCCTGCGGCGAGTACGCAAACACGCCGACGCGCTCGAACTGCATCTCCTGCAGAAAATCGACAAGCTCTTCGAACTGCGATTCCGTCTCGCCGGGAAAGCCGACGATGCAGGTCGTGCGGATGGCCACGTCGGGAATCGCTTCGCGGAACTTCCGAACTTTCTCGCGGATCGTGCGCTTTCGTTCCGGACGACGCATTCGCGCCAGCACTGCGTCGCTCGCGTGCTGGATCGGCATGTCGAGATAAGGAAGAACCCGATTGTGGCGCACGAGGACTTCGAGCAACGGATCGGTGATGCCGGCGGAGTAGAGATAAAGCATTCGGATCCACGGTACCGACGTCTCCTTCACCAATGCTTCGAGGAGCTCAGGAAGCTTTACGCCGTCACGCCGATCCCGCCCGTAATGCGCGAGATCCTGCGCCACGAGGTTGATCTCACGCGCGCCCTGGGCCTCGAGCAGCTGGGCCTCGCTCACGACCTCGTCGAGCGCGAAGGAGCGGTGCTTGCCGCGCATGAGTGGAATCGCGCAAAACGCGCAGCCGTGATCGCAGCCTTCGCTGATCTTGAGATAGCGAACGTGCGGAAGATCGCCTGCGTAAACCCGCACTCCCGGGTGAAGATCCTCTGCCGCGGCGCCGAGCAATCCGCGCTCGTTCAGCTCCGGCACCAGTCGCTGCATCTCGGACGAGCCGAGGAAGATATCGACTTCCGGCAGCGCACCGACGAGCTCCTGCTTGTGTCGCTCGATCATGCAGCCGACGGCAACGACTGCCTGGCACCTTCCCTCATTCTTGAATCGCGCTGCTTCGACGATTGCATCGATCGATTCCTTCTTGGCAGCATCGATGAAGCCGCACGTGTTCACGATGATGACGTCTGCCTGATCGAGCTGCGCAGTGTACTCTGCTGAGAAATCGGAGAGTTGCGCGAGATAACGCTCGCTGTCGACGGTGTTTTTGTCGCAGCCGAGGGTGATGAGGCCGACTTTCAATGCGGGAAGCGGGAAGCGGGAAGCGGGAAGTGCGTCATCGGTAGTTGCCGAATTTGAGCTCGACGCCAAAGTCCTTGGAGCGAAGCAACGCCATCGCCTGCTGGAGATCGTCGCGGGAAGGCGACGTTACGCGAACCTGATCGCCCTGAATGGCGGCCTGCACTTTTTTCAGTTTTGCATCCTTGATCGCGGCGGCGACTTTCTTGGCGGTCTCGCCGTCGAGATTCATCTTCAACGCCACCTCGCGTCGAACCGTATCACCGCTGGCAGGTTTGATCTCGCCGGGGTCGAGGTTTTTTACGGAGACGCCGCGCCGAATCAGCTTTGATTGGAGCACGTCCCACAACGCATTCATCTTATAGTCGTTCTCGGCGGTGAGGTTGATTTTTCCCTCGCCGCGATTGAGCTCGATGGTGGCTGGCGATCCTTTAAAATCGTAGCGCTGAGAGATCTCTTTCTGCGCCTGATTGACGGCGTTGTCGACTTCCTGGAGGTCGACGCCGGTTGTCACATCGAATGAAGATTGTTGCGGCATGGCGGAAATCTAATTGCGCCGTGATACACCCTCGTGACGAGTCTCCATGCGCGCTTTTGTAAATTTTGGACGCCGGTCTCAGAAATTTCTTGACACGGCTGGGCCTACTACACATGTTTGCCGCTTCCGCGGCCGCAGTAGTTGAAATCCGGATGGTACTTGCGGATTTCCGGTTACTGCAGAGCTTACACCGTTTCCGACACCCGCCGAAACCTTCACTCCCTCCAGCCAGATGAAACTCAGAAACCAGTTAGTCGCGCTGTCGTCCGCGATTCTTTTCGCGGCCTGCTCTACCGACACGGTCGTGTCACCGTTGAAGGTCCCCACCGGCCCGAAGCTTTCCGTCTCAACAGCTTCGAGTTCGGGCGGCTACATCGTTCTATTGAAGGGCAACAGCGCCACCGGTTTTGTCGACAAAGTGGCAACGTTGGGTGGAAGCGTTGATTACCTGAACGCGAAAGCAGGTTTTGCAACGGTGTCGGGGCTTCCTGCTTCCTCGGTCTCCGCTCTCAGCGCGCTGAGCGTGGTTTCGGATGTGGAAGCCGATGAAGTCGTGTCGCTCGAGTCGCCCGCACCTGGCGCGATTGCGGACGCCGCCGTTATTGACCCGCCGTCGATCCAGAGCGAGAGCAACCCGACGACTGCCTCGCGTTTCACCTGGCAGTGGAACATGGGCTCGATTCACGCACCAGCAGCATGGGCTGCTGGAAAACTGGGCAGCTCGTCGGTCAAAGTCGCGATTCTTGATACCGGCATCGACTACAACTCGCTTGATGCGAACGGCCTCGTCGACGCTGCGAGCTCGACGTCGTTCATGAATACGTACGTTCGCGCACCAACCCACGCGGACTCCGTTCTCACCCCACAGCAGGCAGCGGCGCGCGCTGACAACTTTGTTGCGGCGACGTGGTTTCCTTCCCGCGCGATCTACACTGACTTCAACGGTCACGGCACGAACGTCGCCTCGCAGGTAAGCAGCAAGGCGGTTGCGCTCGCCGGCGTCACCTCGAGAACCACCCTGATGGCGGTGAAGGTTCTCGGCAACAACGGAAGCGGTTCTCTCGGAAGCGTGATGAGCGGAGTTCTTTGGGCCGCTGACCACGGCGCGGACGTAGCGAACATGAGCCTGGGCGGCGCCTTCGCGAAGTCCGGCAACGGACGCGTCGTCGGCATCATCAACAAAGTCTTTAACTACGCCAAGCAGCAGGGCATGCTCATTGTCGTCTCGGCCGGCAACTCGGACATCGACTTGCAGCACGACGGCAATCTCTACGTGAACTACTGCGATGCGCCGCACGTGCTGTGCGTCTCCGCTGTCGGCTTGACAACGGCCACGGGCAACCCTGACGTGCCGGCGTTCTACTCGAACTACGGCAAGAACGTCGTCGGCGTCGCCGGCCCGGGCGGTAACGCAACGCTCGATGCCAGCGGCAACATTGTCCCGCAGGTTTGGCCGTGGGGCCTCGATCTCGCTTCGTGGGTGTGGAGCATGTGCCCGAAGGATCGTCTCGCCGGCTTTACCGCTGCCAATGTTCCAGTGCTCACCGTTTGCGCGGCAGGAAACCGCATTAGTGGTTTCATCGGAACCAGCCAGGCTTCACCGCACGTAACCGGATTGGCGGCGTTGCTCGTTGCGCAGTACGGCAAGGGCAATCCGACGTTGATCAAGAGCCTGATTCAGAATTCTGCGGATCCACTCGATCCAGCACTGAACGGCGCGTTCGGTTCGGGCAGAATCAACGTGCAGCGCGCCCTCGGACTGTAACTGAACTGAAATGCGCGTAGAAACAGACTCGGTGTTGATGACAACGCCGAGTCTGTTTTTTTTGGGATCATCTCAACAACCGCCCGTCACCACCGCTCCACGTGAGCAATTTTTTTACACTTCTTTTCAGGATTGACAATGCATCGACTCCGTTCCATCTCTCTGCTCGCAGCGGCATTCGCACTCGCGGCGTGCGCTGAAGACCCCACCGCCACTCACCAACTCGCCATCGACGGCGTCGCGAAAGACGCGAATTTGGCGCCGGGGATCGAGTTCGCTCCCATTCATAAGTCTGAGCCTCTGGCGCTCACCGCAGGCGACGCGCAATCATCGATTGTTACGCGCGATGCCCGCGACGGTGTGCAAGGACCGAATCCGGCAAACATTCTCTATTGGAACGGGGCCGTAATTCGCGACATGAAACAAGTCGCTATTTACTACTCGGGGGATCGCATTTACACGAACGGCCCCCGGCCCGGCAGCGCTGGTCCGGCAAGTCGTGATGGTTCTCTCGTCGGACATTTCCTGAGGAACATTGGCGGTTCGGCTTACTGGAACATCAACTCGACGTATTTCCAGAACGAAGGCGGCAACGCCGAAACCATCAACAACACGATGGTCTATACAGGTTTCTGGGCTCCGAACCAGGGTCCGGCGAACCTGAACGCCCCAGTCTCCGGTGAGCTTGTGACGCAAGCAAGAATGGCAGCGTTGATCGAGCAAGGTTTTGCTAGTGGCGCCATCACATACGATCCGAACACGCTCTACCAGATCTTCACCGGCCCCGGCGTAAACCTCGGCGGCGGGTTCTCACGCACCAATCTGCAATACTGCGCGTGGCATTCCGCGTATCGTGCTGCCGACGGACGTATCGTTCAGTACTCGGCGATGCCCTACGACGCCGATTTTACTCCCGCGCATCCATCCAACAATCCGGACGGGTTCCATTACCTTTGCGTTCCGCAGGACGGAGCGCCTAACGGCGATGTCGGCGCGGACGGTACCGTGAGCGCGATGATCCACGAGATAGAGGAAACAGCTACCGATCCAGTCAAGGTCTGGGACAAGAAGTTCTTCTACGGTTGGTACGACGTGAACTTTGGAGAAAATGCGGACAAGTGCGCGTACCACTACGGGTCGACTTTGACGCAGAACAAGCTTGGCTATTGGAATCTGGCGGTGGGTGGCAAGCCCTTCCTCGTGCAGATGAACTGGACAAATGTCAAAATCCAGGGCTGCCTCATCGGCCTCTGACCAGAAACTTCTAAAAACAAACGCCCAGTCAGTCGACTGGGCGTTTTGTTTTGCATTCAAGGAGGCGTGCAGAATTGCTCTACTTCTTCGCCTTCTGATACGTCCCCATCAGCTCGCCGGAGTCTACGATGTGTCCCTTCATCGCTTTTTCCACGTCCGCTTTGGTCGCGTCTTTCAATCCGGTGAGTGTTGTATCGAGCGCGTAGAGCTTGAAGAAGTATCTGTGCCGACCAATCGGCGGACAGGGTCCCCCGTACTCTGCCTTTCCCCAATCGTTCTTTCCCTGCACCGCACCCGTCGGCATGCTCTTCGACGCATTCTCGGCGAGGGAGGTGGTTTGCGCGGACATGTTGTAGACCACCCAGTGCACGTAGACGCGCTGCGGTTTGGCCGGATCGGGTGCGTCCGGATCGTCGACAATCATCGCCACGCTCCTGGTGTTGTTCGGCAGTCCAGACCACGACAGCGGCGGCGAGATGTCTTTGCCCTCGCACGTGTACTGCGACGGAATCGATCCGCCCTGCTGAAAAGCGGACGATGTGACCTTCAATGTCATTGGATAGCTCCCTGCTGAACCAGTCGATGTAACAGCGACACCGGCAGTCGCGGTGTCGTCGGGAGATTTGGATCCGCGCGAGCATGCCACCACCGCCAACGCCAGCATCACAAGTCGTTTCATCACGTTGTCGTAGTCGAGCCTCGGTCCGGTTTGGTCATCACGTTCGTGGTCCAAATAACTCCGAGCGCGATCAGCGCCGTCACAGCGCTAGCCGCAATTGCGGCGCCAACGCCGGCATCTTCGCGCGCGTAAGCCATGACAGCGGCACCAGGTACGTACGTGATAACCACTGCCCATGCAATCACTGTCCAGAGCGACTGACGCTGACGCCGAAACAGGCCGTACGTACTGACGAGCCCGAACGCTCCGTACAGAAGCACGCCCACGTTGACGGACTGCTGGAACGTTGTTTCGCCGGCCGCGTTTTCGGTGAGACCGTTATAAATGCCAAGCACACCAGTGCCGAGAAGTACAATGAGTGACAATCCAAGCGCGACGTAGCGCAACATCAGAAAGTCTTCGCGATTGGCTTGGTGTTGAACTCGTTCACGATAAACGCCCACGTGATCTTTCCATCCAGGTATTCTCCTGCGATCAGGATCACGTACAGGTTTACCTGTTGTCCCGCACGCAGCTCCTTTGGGAAATAAGCGGCAACGCGATCCTGCACTGGCAGCCAGAAAAGCGAGTCGCCTTCCTGGAACAGGTATTCGCGATGGAAATCGGCGGAGAGGGTGGAGTCCCGCAGAAAGCTGAGGCCCCAGTCCCGAAGGAGGGAAACGCGAATGGGATTGATGGAGCGGGATCGCCCCTTGTATATAACAGTCGCGAGCGTCGGATTCCCGTGAAGGAAGTGATCACTGGGGCGCTTGTCTGCTGAATCCTTGTGTAACGCCGGCGCCGACTCGCGAATGGCGATACGGATTGTCGAATCAGCATCGCGAACAGCGTCCATCAACGTGCCGGGTTGGTATCTGTCCCAGCCGCTCTGCGCAAGCCCCGCTCGCGCAGGTAATAGCCCGAATATGAGTGTGGCTATCGCGCGGCCAAGCGCACGAGAATCAATCCTAAAAAGCACTATTAACCGAGGAACGATTCGAGCGAGCGGCGGCGAGAGTTGTGACGTAGCTTGAGTAGCGCCTTCTCTTTGATCTGCCGCACCCGCTCACGCGTGATCTGAAGCAGCGTGCCGATGTCCTCGAGGGTCATCGGATCGGCACCATCGAGACCGAAGTACAGGCGCAGGATCTTGGACTCGCGTTCCTTTAGCGAGGCCAACGATTCCTCGATCGCTTCCGACAGCGCCTTCTCGAAAGTTATCTCGTCCGGCGTCGGATTCATGTTGTCCGGCAGATAATCGAGCAGCCGATTATCTTCGCCCGGCGTCATCGGCGCATCGAGCGAGAGGTGCACTTGCGAGATCATCATCGTCTTGGCGACTTCGTCCTCGCTGATGTCGAGGCCCTCTGCGATCTCGGTGTTGCTCGGCTGACGCCCCAGCTCCTGGAGCAGACTGCTCGCGCGCTTGCCGATTCTGTGCAGTGTGCCGGCACGGTTCAGCGGAACGCGCACGATACGCGACTGCTCGGCAAGTGCCTGCAGAATCGACTGGCGAATCCACCACACCGCGTACGAGATGAACTTGATGCCCTTCGTCTCGTCGAATTTGTGGGCGGCGCGAATGAGGCCGAGGTTTCCCTCGTTGATCAGATCGGAGAGCGAGACGCCCTGGTTCTGATATTTCTTGGCGACGGAAACGACGAACCGCAGATTGGACCGCACGAGCGTATCGAGTGCGTCCTGATCGTTCTGTCGGATTCGCTTCGCGAGCTCGACTTCCATCTCGCGGGTGATGAGGGGAAAGGCGCTGATATCCCGCAGGTACTGATCAAGCGATCCTTCGTCGACGGTCGATTTCCGATTCGTCGAAACCTTCATAGCGATAGCGTCACCCTCTCTCCCGTAGTCAGAGAGAAGCACCAGGTCCGTTTGCGATATCTGCAAACTACAGACTAGTGTATCAGCTCTCCGAAGCGCTTCCACCGTAAACGCGTCAACCAATCCAGCTTGTCGCCGGTGTCAGGCGCGTAGCTATAATAGACCACTATCGGCTGGCCGCGCACAAGTGAGTCGGCCACGAAGCCCCAGTACCTCGAATCGGACGAATTGTCTCGATTATCGCCGAGGACAAAGTAGTCATGGGGAGGGACGACCAGAGGCCCCCAGTTGTTACGCGATGGGTGGTAGTCGTCGACCGAAGCGTTCCCGACTAAATACGCTTTTTGCCAGCGGAAATCGTCATCAGATTGGTCCGGTTCGGCGGGCGTGCGCTGAATGTAGTCTTCCTTAACCGGCTTTCCGTTGCGAATCAGCTGCGCGTCGCGCATCGCAACGGTGTCACCGGGGATGCCGACGATCCGCTTCACGTAATTGAGACGTGGATCGACGGGATATGTGAAGACGATGACGTCGCCACGCCGTGGCGAGTGCAGGGCTGGCAGGTGAACACCGCTGCCGGGGATGCCGGCGCCGTAAACCAGCTTGTTGATCAGCAGGAAGTCGCCCTCGAAGAGCGTGTGCTCCATACTGCCGCTGGCGATCTTGAAGGCCTCGACTCCGAAAGCGCGAATTACGATGAAGAGCGCCAGCGAGACGACGATGATCTTGGCCCAGTGCGCGAGGAAGGAAAGCGCGCCGCCGGTCCGGCGCCGGTTGGCGAGCTGCAGGGCGTGCCGTCGTTTTTCTTCGTATGCTTCCATCGTCCGTCTATACCGCTGATGTCAGTCCGGCGTTCCCAGATACGTGTCGATCTGAGCCCGCTGCAGGGTCCCCGAAAAGTCCGCGTAGCCGACCTTGGTTTCCGAGTAGAACTCGTACACCTCCCAGCCTCCTTCCCGGTGACCGTTGCCGGTCTGCTTGACCCCGCCGAACGGTAAATGCGCCTCCGCTCCAATCGTCGGCGCATTCACATACGTGATACCATTGTCGAGCTCGTTCAACGCGCGAAAAGCCGTATTCACGTCGCGCGTATAAATCGAAGACGACAGACCGTACTTGACGTCATTATTTACGGCGAAAGCCTCGTCCGCATCCTTGACCCGAATGACTGAAAGAACGGGGCCGAATATCTCCTCCTGCTCGAGCCGGCTGCCCGCCTTAACATCGGTGAAAATCGTCGGCTTGTAGAAGTTGCCCTTGGAGAGCTTGGATGCCCGCTCGCCGCCGGTCACCAGTTCGGCACCCTCCGAATCGCCGATGTCGACATAGGTCTCGACTTTTCGCACAGCGTCTTCGTTGATCAGCGGGCCGACATCGGTGCCCTTTTTCCGCCCGTCGCCGAGTTTGAGCGCCTTGGCTCGATCCTCGAGCATGCCGACGAATTTGTCGTGAACTTTCTTCTGAACGATCAGGCGACTGGTCGCCGTGCAGCGCTGGCCGGTGGTTCCGAACGCGCCCCAGAGTGCGCCTTCGAGGGCGAGGTCCAGATCAGCATCGTCCATCACGATCTGCGCGTTCTTCCCTCCCATCTCCAGCGACAGCCGCTTGTGCAGACGACCGCAGGTCTCGCCGACGATGCGGCCCGTTTCGGTCGAGCCCGTGAACGAGATGAGCGGAATCCCCGGGTGATCGACCATGGGCGCACCGACATCCTCGCCGCGTCCGTGCACGAGCTGGATGACTTCGGGCGGCAGCCCGGCTTCGAGAAGAATCTCGACGAGCAGAGTGCCCGTATGCGGTACATCTTCCGCCGGTTTGAAGATGACGGCGTTCCCGCAAACCAGTGCCGGGAACATCTTCCACGTCGGAATCGCCATCGGGAAGTTGAACGGACAAATCAGACCGGCCACGCCAATCGGTCGGCGATAACTCATCGCCCACTTGTTCCGCAGCTCACTGGGCACGGTTTTCCCGAACAGTCGGCGGCCTTCGCTCGCCGCGTAGTACGCGGTGTCGATGCCCTCCTGCACATCGCCACGCGTTTCCTGCAGCGGCTTGCCCATCTCGCGCGTCATCGCATCGGCGATTTCTTCCTTGCGGTCGGTGAGTAAATCACCGACGATGCGCAGAACATCGCCCCGCGCGGGCGCCGGCGTGCGACGCCAAAGGGCGAATCCGCGCTTCGCACTCTCCACCGCCTTCTCGACATCGCGTCGATCGGACAGAGGAAACTTGCCGATGATGTCGCCCCGATCCGCAGGATTGCGATTGTCGAAGTACTCGCCCGACTCAGGCGCGACCCATTTACCACCTATGAAATTGTTGAACTTTTTCATGTCGATTGTCGGATCCAGATCAAAGCTTAAGTGTGTTCGCGAGAGAGCGAATAGCGCTCGATCTTCTTGTAAAGGTTGGACCGTGGCATCTCCACTGCGCGCGCCGTTTCCGACACGTTCCAGTCGAATTCACGGAGTTTGTTCAGTAGAAACGCGCGCTCCGCGGCGTCCTTGAACTCCTCGAAGGTGCGACACTGGGCGAGCGAAGCGAGACCGGCGTCGTCCAGCGCGCGCTGACCAGCGAGACGGTCGATGTCACGCGCTGTGATCTGGGACTCCGGAGCCAGAATCAACAGCCGTTCGACTGTATTCTTCAGCTCGCGAACGTTGCCCGGCCAGTCGAGCGATGTCAGTCGCTCGAGCGCATCCTGGCTGAAGGTACGCGGTGGAATTCCTTCGCGCGCCGACAGCGTCGAGGCGAAATACTGGGCGAGGAGGGGAATGTCCTCGCGGCGTTCACGAATCGGCGGAACGTGAATCGGCACTACGTTCAACCGATAGTAGAGATCTTCGCGGAACTTTCCAGCGGCAATCTCCGTCTCCAGGGTTTTGTTGGTGGCAGCGATCACCCGCACATCGACCGAGATCGGCTTCGAACCGCCGATGCGTGTTATGACGTTATCCTGCAACACGCGCAGGACTTTTGCCTGCGCGGCGAGGCTCATGTCGCCGATCTCGTCGAGGAACAGGGTGCCCTTGTTTGCCTGCTCGAATTTTCCGGCACGATCTGACACTGCACCGGTGAACGATCCTTTCATGTGGCCGAAGAGCTCGCTCTCGATCAATTCACCGGGAATTGCCGCGCAGTTTACTTCGACGAAGGGCTTGCTGGCGCGCGGTGACTGACGATGCAGCGCGCGCGCGACGAGCTCCTTCCCCGTTCCGTTCTCGCCGGTGATTAGCACGCGCGCGGGCGTGGCGGCCACTTTCTCGATCTTGTCCATCAGCGCCCGCATCACCGGACTCTTGCCAACGATCTCGAAGGGCGCGTCGATTGATTCGCGCAGCCGTGCATTTTCTTCCTTCAGATCGAGATTCGAAAAAGCATTGCGCAGCATCACCAGGATGCGATCGGTATCCAGCGGCTTCTCGAGTATTTCGTAAGCGCCCGCCTGGGTGGCCTCGACCGCGGTGCGAATCGTGGCGTGGCCACTGATCATCACCACCAGGGCCGACGGATCGAGCTCGCGGATTTTCTTGAGCGCTTCCATGCCGTCCATGCCCGCCATTTTCACGTCGAGAAAAACCAGATGGGGCCGCCACTTCTGGAATTCCGTGATTCCGTCAGCCGCGCTGGAAACGCTGCGAACTTCATATCCCTCGTACTCGAGCAACTGACCGAGCGCGGCACGAATGCCCTGCTCGTCATCGACGACGAGGATTCGCCGGCTCACCGCACACTCTTGTAGAGGGTGATTTTGCCGTTCTGGATGCGCACGTCTGAAATGTAAGACGGCAGCGGCACCGGCAGCGCGTCCTGCGCAACTCCCGGCACAGGATTCTTCTTCTTGATCTCGGCGACGAGCCGTTTCTGCAATGGAGCGGGCACATCAAACTTGCCGAGCTTCATCTCCTCGACGTTGAACTGCGCCAGTCCCGGATGGATCATGTTGATGGTGCCTCCAATGAGTACACTGTCGCGCTCGCCAAGCAGCATCCTGATCGAGCTGAGTGCCGACGAAGTTCCGAAGTCTTTCCATTCGACATCGGATCGGACATACAGGCGGTTGCCTACGACAGCGGCCTGGGCGTTGGTGGCTGACGGCGGCAATTGCCGACTCATTAGCGACAACAGATACGAGCCGGCCTCAGCCGGCGTCAGATTGACGAAGACAGGTCCTGACGGGCGATTGAACGCCTGGATAGCCGCGTTCCCCCGTTCAGCATCGGCTGGTGTGAAGGATTGCCAGCCGCTGTTTGCCGAACCGCCGGCATCGATCGCTGCAGCGTCGGTCGTTGTCGTCCGCTTATTGTCAACGCGCGCATACCAATACCACGCTGCCAACAGCAGGACGATGATGAGCAACAGACAGCCAAGACGGCGGAATAAGCCTCTCATTTAGCGTAGCGTAAGGGTTGAGCGACGACGGAGAATACCCTCGCACAACCCGTGCACGCTAGTTGCCCGGACCACCTCTGTTGAAGCGACCTCCTCCCTCGCCGTCGCGGCGCTGGCCCGGATTCTTGATGCTATCGGGGACTTTCGCCCACTGCTCCGGGGTCAGGATCGCTTTGGCATCGTTGATGGCCTGGGCGGTGAGCTTGCGGCCTTCCGCAATCGACGGCTGGACCTTGGCGAAAACGGTCATCGGATCCGGATTCTTGACGGTCGAATCGCCGAGGATGTTGGCGACTTTGTCGATCAGCGAATCCGTTTTCACTTTGAACGCTTCGCCGGCCGACTGCAGCTTCGCGATCTGGTCCGGCGTCAACTCGAGCTTCGCCGAGTCGTTGATCGCGATGACATCGAGGAATGCGTTTGGCACCAGACGCGTCATGCGCGCTTTTAGCGCCTCGGGATTCATTCTTCCACCAGCGCCGCGGCCAACCACATTGTTGAATTGCTGGCGTGCGGGATCCGTCCCGAGCGTCAGGCGCGCTTGAATCGAAAGCTGGAACGGAACACGAAACGCGTTCCGCGTCCCATTCGTGGCGCCGAAATGCTCGTTGACCTGATACTGGTATGCATTGGTCGCTGGATCGAACCCACGCACATAAAGCAGAGTGCGATCGGGAAATGACGGTTGACCCCAACCGTGGAGGTGATCGTTGCCGTGCAGCAGTTGATCGAGACCGGTCAACGCATTCATCGTCGACACCGAGATCGTCAGTCGCCGGTCGAGACCAAAGCCGGCCGGGCGAATGTTGGCTTGCAGATCGAGCGACGGCGACCATGGAGTGGAGCAACTGCTACGATCGGCGATTTTGCCCATCTGCTTGAGCAGACAAGCCCGCGCGCGATCTGATGTGTTGGCGAGCAGCCGCGTCATTCCATTGGCAACCGCGGTATCTCCGCGCGCCAACGCATCAGTTGGATCGAATACGAACGCGCGATCGTTGAAACGCCCGTCCCCGTTGATGTCGCCGTTGACCATTGGCGCGAAAAATCCGCCGGAGACAGCTCGGCCAATCGCCGTAAGCTCGAAAGCAGGCTTGATTGGATAGGTAATCGTTGCAAGGAGTGCCTGTCGGCGAGCGTTATCGCTGCGTCCCCACTCAACGATATTGGGGTTGCCGGCCGTCGATCCGGCGCTGCCGCCAAAGCCCTGCGCGTACCCTTGCGCAAAACCCTGCGACTGATCGTACGAGCTGGTCAAAGTGTAGGACGCGTTGAAGAGGATGCCCTTGGTGGTGAAGCCATTCAGACCAAAGGTCAGCTGCTTGGTGTTTGACTTGAGATTGGACGTGATCTGATTGACGCTGCCGAATTCCGGATGCAGCCGCGACGCGAAGATGGATACCGCGCCAGTGGACGGCACGATCGCATTCGCCGGCGAATAGACTGGTCGGTTTCGCTCACTGGACAGCATGAACTTGGGAACGGTATCGAGATTGATGTCGCTCTGTCCCGTCTGCGAGAGCCCGAGCGCGTAACCGGCGTCAATCGAGAACGAATAGCGATCCCAGAAGCGTCGACTCAATCCGAACGATGCACGCCACGCCCGCGGCACCGAAAAGGATGGATCGAAGACGGTCACGTTGCGACGTTGATTTGCGAACACCGACGTGCCGCCGCTGCAGGTGGTGGGGATCGTCGAAGGATCGGCGAGATATGAAGCCCAATCCGGTGTCGGCGCTGCGGGACCAATGCAGGTCAGGAGCGCCTGACCATTGTTCAAGCCCGTTGCATTGAGCGCGCTGGCGAACAACTGCGCCGGAGCAGTGCCACGGAACTCACCGAAGCCGCCGCGCAACGTGAGCGGCGGCGGACCAAACTGGGACTCACCAATGAACGCAGTGAAACCGACGCGCGGACTCACGCGGAAATCGGTAGGCAGATTGTCGGTGCGACGACCAAACGTCGTCTCGACATCCGGGTTGTACTGCGGCTTGTCGGGATAGCGCGAGCCTTCCGCGCGCACACCGTACGTCAACTGGAATTGACGGCTAACGCGCCACGAGTCACCGAGGTAGCCGCCGAAATTGTCCGTCGCCGATTGTTGATCGCGTGCGAAGAGGGTGCGTGTGTATTGCGTCGGCGTGCCCGCCTCGAAGTCAGCGAGCGAATTGAAGAAGAAGGTGCCGAAGCGATTCGGAACGAATCCGACGGAGCTACGCTGCTCGTTGATCAACCCGCCGAGCTTGAATCGGTGTCCGCCAGTCGTCGTCAAGCGCGAAATCTCGTCGCTTACCTCGAGCAGAGAAGAGTGAGTCTCCTGCGGCAGTGACGGGTTGCCGCCGAACTGCAGCGTCGATATCGCGCTCGCTCCATTGTCGAGAATCGATGAAACGACGACTCGACCATCGGGCACCGACAAGTAGCCGTTCGTATTCCGATTGTCTACAGAGCGATAGCCGCGTAGCTCGTTGATGAACATCCCGAAATGCGACGTCAGCGTCAGCATGCCTCCGCCGCCGGATCCCTTGAGATTGCCGCCGCTGTGCGGGAGTGCGAGCGCGTTGAGCCGTGACCCAAGCTGAGTGTTTCCGCGCCAGTCGCCGCGCAGCATCAGCGAATGATCCTCTGCGAGATTGTAATCGATGCGCACCAGTGCCGACGTGTTGTCGTTGAGGCGCTGATCGGGAGCGAGCGGCGAAGTGAGCGGCAGTCCGTACTGCTGGACGAGGTTAAGAAAACGTGTTACAGAATCCGGGTTGGTTCCCAGCCGCTCGAGGGTGAGGGGATCCGCGGCGAGCAGAGACAGCAAAGGATCGGTGCGACGCGAGAAGCTCAATGCGCCAAACGTAAAGAGCTTGTCCTTGATGATCGGTCCGCCGACACCGAGGTTGATCTGGTTCTGGTTGTATTTCTGGCCGAATGCATCGCTCGAGTCTTCGACGAACTCGAGGTTCGGGTCGCGGTGCTGGTAGCTGACCGCACCCTGGACGTTGTTGGTGCCGCCGCGCGTTGTCGACGCGACTTGTCCGCCGGTGAATTGTCCGCGCGCGACATCGTAGGTACTGGTGACGACACGGGTGTTGCGAACCGCCTCCGACGGCACGCTGCCCGAGCCGAACGAAAGACCATCGAGCGTAATGCTGTTTTGATTCGCCGGCTGGCCAGCGACGTTGAAGGACGCTTTGGTGGTATCAGTACCAGGAACCTGAATCACTCCCGGCGCGAGTGCGGCCAGGGCATTGAGATCGCCCGCATCGACCGGCAAGCGGTTGACGAGATTCGGATTGAGATTGCGCTCCGTGCTGCCCGGTTCCGGGCGCTCCGGCTGATTGCGCTGTCGATTTGCGCGCACCTGCACCGTCGCGAGCTGGGTGGCGTTGCGGCCCATGACGACGTCGGTGATGAGCCGGTCTTCGTCACCCTGTCGAGAGACGGTGCGCGTCACTGGTTCCATGCCGATCGCACGAACCGTCAACCGGTAATTTCCGCCGCCGTCGGGAAACACGATCGTATATCGGCCCTCGGCGTCGGTCGTTTTCGTGCGCGTGATTCCGGTCTCCATCGACGTCGCTTCGATGCGCGCGCCGACGACAGCCTGGCTGTCGACGCCGGAAATCCTTCCCATCAAAATGTCGGTCGTCGAACCAACCTGACCGTATGCCACCATGGGCGCCGACAGCGCCAGCGCCACAGATATAACTGCAACACACCGCATCCTTGACCGGCTCCTGATTCTGTTACTTCAGACTGCTTTCAGTCTTACGCGCCGTGACCGGCAAATGCTGGTCCTCGCTCGTGCGCGAGACTGGTTGCGTGCGCGTCCCAACGGTTTCGCGGACGGCGACAGGGTTCTCGTAGCATGACGAGTGCTAGCCGCAGTGAGATCAGCCGCGTTGATTGGCATCGATGCGTACGACGTCATCGTCGAGGTCGACGCTGCCCAGGGATTGCCGCAGTGGACCATCGTCGGCCTCGCCGCGAGCGCAGTCAAGGAAAGCCGCGAGCGAGTGGGCGCCGCGCTTGTGAACTCGGGCTTCAAAGTCCCGCCGCGCCGAATCACCGTCAACCTCGCGCCCGCCGATATTCGCAAGGATGGAACTGCGTTCGATCTGCCGATCGCAATTGGGATTCTAGTAGCTACCGGTCAGCTTCCTCCAGAATCTGTCGACAAGCTGATTTTTGTCGGTGAGCTTGGCCTGGACGGCGAACTAAGAACGATGCGCGGAGCACTCTCCGTCGCTCGGCACGCGCATCGTGCGGGGGCAGCGTCGCTGGTATTGCCACGCGCAAACGTCGCAGAGGCATCGCGAGTGAGCGCGCTCAACCTCAGCGCACCACGAACCCTCGGTGATTTGGTATGCGAGCTTCGCGAAGGCGCTCTGACGGCGTCTCGAAACGAGCTGCGTGCTGCGCATACTGCGCAGCCGTCCGCCGACTTTGCCGAGGTCGTTGGGCAAGCCACAGCCAAGCGCGCACTGGAAGTTGCGGCAGCGGGAGGGCACAACGTTCTGCTCGTCGGGCCGCCCGGCGCCGGCAAGACAATGCTCGCGCGCCGCATTCCGACGATCTTGCCCGACTTGCGTGAGGATGAAGCGCTCGAGGTAATCGCCATTCATTCCGTCGCTGGTCTGCTCCACCAGAACGGAGTGGATCATGGAGCGCGACCATTTCGAGCACCGCACCACACCATCTCGAGCGCCGGATTGATTGGCGGCGGATCCATTCCGCGACCCGGCGAGGTAAGTCTCGCTCACCACGGCGTGTTGTTTCTCGACGAGATGCTGGAGTTTCCGCGGCACGTGCTCGATGCTCTGAGGCAGCCACTCGAGGACGCGCGTGTTGTGATTGCGCGCGCGGCACAGGCAGTCAGCTTCCCCGCGCGTTTCACTCTGATCGGCGCGACGAATCCCTGTCCGTGCGGACGCGCCGGCGATCCGACGGGAACGTGCACGTGCTCGGGCGCGGACATCGACAATTACGTCGGGCGCATTTCTGGTCCGCTCAGCGATCGCATCGACATGCACGTCACTGTAGGCGCCGTCGCGCTACGGGAGCTGAGTGGGAGAACCGGCGGCGAACCATCGGCCAGCATCCGAGCGCGTGTGGAACGCGCTCGTGCGCGCCAGCAGCAGCGGTATGTGCAAATGGCGGGAGTGTCGTGCAACGCCTTCGTGAGCGGTCGCTGGCTGGATGCGCAGAGCGCCATCGACCATCATGCCCGCACGCTGCTGCAAACCGCGGCTGAAAAACTTGGGCTATCGGCGCGCGGATACCACCGCGTGCTCAAGGTTGCGCGCACCATCGCCGACCTCGAGGAATCTGACTGCGTCGCATCTTCGCACATAGCGGAGGCGCTGCGGTACCGTCCGCTTACAACTACCACTGAGAACTGAAAACAAAAGCGCACTACCTCGCTGTTAGCTGCCGGCAGCACGCTTCCAGCTACCCGCTGCCTACCACCAGACGGATCTCATGGCATAAGGCCGAAAAGAACGCGCCTTCTCTTACTCCGTCGCAATCCGTCCCGTTGCCTGCAGCGGGAAGCTGGTAGCCAGCTACCGGCAGCTAACAGCGAGGTAGTGCGCTTTTGTTCGGAGTTCTCAGTCTCGGAGATGCAGAAAGGCGAGGCACTCTTTCGAATGCCCCGCCTTCCGTCCTCGGACCGGGCCTCCCTTGCGAGAGGCCGGTCAAGGAAAGGTGCTTATTCCTGCGGTGGTACTACGATCCGGTCGCTGCCGATCGTCACGATACGGAAGTCATCGCGACGGTTCTGCTGCCAGCAGGCTTCGTTGTGCTCGGTGCAAACCGGGCGCTCCTCGCCGTACGACACGAGGTCGAAGCGATCTGCCGCAATGCCGTGGTCAACGAGGTACCGCTTGGCGCTTGCCGCACGGCGCTGGCCGAGGGCCAGGTTGTACTCGTCAGAGCCACGCTCGTCAGCGTTACCCTCGATCCGGATACGCATACCCGGGTTCGCCTGCAGCCATGGAATCTTGGCGTCGAGTGTAGCAGCTGCATCCGGTCTGATCGTCGACTTGTCGAAGTCGAAGTAGATCGGGCCAGTGATCTTCGTCGTGTCGACCACGATCTGCGGAGCAACGCAGTTCGGATCGGTCGCCGGGATGCTCGAGTTATACTGGCACGGCGCCGGCGGCGGTGGCGGCGGAGGGGGCGGCGGCGGTGCGACGCAATTCGGGCTCGAAGCTGGAATGCTCTCGAGACCGGCGTACGTGCACATAACCTCCGGACGCGCACCACCCAGCAGGAAGCTGAGTCCACCACGAACATGAATGTTCATGTTCGCATCCGGCTTGTGATTCGGCATGTAATCCAGAACGCCATCGATGCGAAGGGAAGTGCGATTGGCGATGCCGAGACGAAGACCGGCGAGTCCGCTAGCACCGAAATTATAGGTGTAGCTGTCCTCGGGCGGGTTCGTCCCACCTTTGAACTTGTAGCTGGTACGAACACCACCCGCGCCGATGATGAACTGGCTCTGGCGCGAGGTCAGGAAACGGAATGGGAAATTGTAGTTCAAGCGAGCGGCAAACGCGTGCGCATTGACATCACTCGGCGCACCAGCCTGCGACGCGAACTCGTTGCTCTGCGGTGAGTAATAGCCGTCACCTTCGATTTCCCACCGAGGATCAGACAGGAAAACACCGAGGCGACCGCCGTATCCGAGGCCGTCTTCGGCAATCGCGCGTCCCTCGACACCAGCGTTGTCATCGAAGAACGTCCATTGCACGAATCCACCGAGTTCAACGGTGCCCGGGAGTGGCGCGTCCATCTCGTCCCACCATCTGTACGGCGCGTACATGGTAGGGTTTGGAGTAGCCCCACCACCGAACAGGTTTCGGAGATCCGGCGAGAGCTGCAGTCCGGCCTGGGCGCCAAAGTCGAACTTGCCATCGTTTGATGGCAGGTAATTGACGAGGCCGTCGACGCGAAGTGAGACGCCGCTAAAACCAAGATTGAAGCCGGCGAGTCCGTTCACACCGAACTGATAGGTGCCGCCGGAATTGTCGTTCGGCCCGCGGAAGTTCTCCAGAACTCCGCCTGCACCGATGTGAATCGAAGGCATGTTGCCAAGCGGGAAACTATAGACGAGGCGCGCGGTAAAAGCGCTTGCCTTGACGTCTCCACCCGCAGGACTACCAAATGCGACTGTGCCAGCCGCCGCCTGCGCTGGAGTATATTCGCCGTCAGCCTCGACATTCCAATTGGGTGCGATGAAAGCGCCGACTCGCCCCCCATAACCGATGGAGTTGCCGAAGCCAGTGTCCAGATTCCACTTGCTATCGAAGTGCGTCCACTGGACGAAGCCTCCTACCAGCAACGTACCGGGCGACTGTGCGGCCGCCGTTCCGCCGAGGAGTAAGGCCGTCATCGCGCAGACGGTCCAACTTCTTCTCAACATGATTGGTTCCTCTGAAAAGGTGGAGATACTTTTACAGCGGTTACCGCGGTTGCACGTTGCGCTCGTGAGGCAGGATGCATGCCCAGTGAATGCAATTGCACTCTTCAGACCCTCCTCCCTCACAAACGGACAAACTAGCAAATCGTTCCGGAGACGCTAGTGGTGCATGTCATCCAAAAACAACGCGACAAACATTCGTCACGCTCCACCGATTTGCTGCCGCGGTAGCCGTACTCGTCGTGGCCAAATCGGCTTGCAAGTGCCACGCCAGCTAGGGGCGCTGTAAAGGAATGCGCAGTTGACTGCAAATGCGCCCGCTTAAGGCCGCAATTTGGCCATGCGACGCCACCAGGAGCCACGCTGTCGCGCCAGGACTCTGTCAGCAGCTGATTTCCATGCTTCCTTCATCGCCGCGCCATCAGCAAAGCGATCTTCTGGTCGCGCTGCAAACGCAGTTCGAAACCACATCGCAATTACAGTTGGGAATACCGCAAGATCAGCGCGCTCATTGAGTTGTCGCGCGAGTATTGCCTTCGCATCATCCTCGCCAAAAGGCGCGTCACCGGTCAACGCGAAGTACACAATTCCCGCCAGCGCGAAATAATCCGCGGCTGGTCCCTGTGCTTCACCAAGCAACTGCTCCGGCGCGGCGAACGCCGGCGTGCCGGTCGTGCCGGGCGCTTCCTCACCCGTGACGTTCGCGATACCAAAATCGGTGATGCGCCAACGCTGATAACGATCGATGAGAATGTTCTCGGGTTTCAGGTCGCGATGCAGAATTCCATTCGCGTGCGCGACGATCAACGCGTCAATGATTTGTTCGACTTGTGTCGCAATCTCGCCCATTTGTCGCGGGCCTGACTGAGCGACGAGACTGGCGACACTTCCCTCTTCCGCCAGCTCCATGGTGTACCACGCCAGGTCGCCACTGGAATCCCAATCGTAGATCGGCACGATCGCCGGATGCGCCAGCTGCGCAGCCAGCCTTGCTTCGCGCCAGAACGCGCGCACTGCCTTGTCGTCACGCGCGATCGACGGATGCAGAGCTTTGAGCGCTACCTCGCGCTCCAGCGACAAATCGCGCGCGCGCCAAACGGTTCCGAACGCGCCGCTGCCGAGTTTCGACAGAATCTCGTAATCGTCACCGACCGCCCATCGCATGCGCGCTTCCGCCGAGTCACCAACACTGCGATCCGGCTCACCGCGGACCATCATCACGGATTTCGATGGGTCGCCACGCTCGACGGCGCGCAGCAGCACGGCCAACGACGGATAGCGTTCGTCAGGATTAGACGACAGTGCGCGGTCGAGCGCCGATGCAAGCGCTGCCGGAGTCTCGGGCCGTACCAGTTTGATCGGAGGAACCCCGCGCCTCGGTGGCGGCTCGCCCGTCAGCGCGGTAAAGCACATCGCTGCCAGTTGCCATTGATCGCTCGCCGGAGTCGGCGCCCATTCGCGGGCTTCCCATTCCGGTGGCATCAACGAGAGCTCGCTGCGCAATGGGCGCGACCCCTCACCCGATCGCATGTCGACCGGTCCACTTCCCGGCTTCACACCCGCCGGAATTGTCTCGCGCGGGACTGCCCACTGCCACTCCAACAACCACAGCCGTCCGGTCGGCGTAGTCCAGATCGCGTCGCCATTCAGTCCGCCGTGCGCAATTCCCGTTTCATGCAAATACGCGAGCGTCGAACACGCGCCGCGCAGCATTTGAAACACGTACGGAATGTCGGCGAGGCCAAGACGCGCGAGGCGGGCACGCAGCGTCTCGCCGGTGATCCAGCGACGTAGATAACCCGGACCGCGTCGACCCTCGCGGTACGATGTCCAATAGTGATACGTCGTCGGGATCGACGGGTGACTGCGATGCGCGAGCTGCTTTGCCTCCTCGAACAACCATGGTGCGTGGGCAGGATCGGGTGCAGTTACGAGCGACAGCGAACGACCGAGCGCGTCGATGACCTCCTGATAGTGGCGATAATCGCCAACCATCCCGCCCGGACCCCAACTCCAGTCCGGTGGCAGCTGCCACTCCACGATGTGCGGCGGCAAAACCCTCGTCGCCCGCGGCGTGACTACACCGCGACTTACCCCGCTCACGCTACGCTCCTCGCCAACACGATCATCACTCTCGTCCCAACCCCCTCTTCACTGGTGATTCCAATCTCGCCACCCCAGGCTTCGATCAGTCGCCGAGTCACCGCGAGACCGAGCCCACTGCCCGTTGTGCGAGTGGAAAAATGTGGCTCGAAGATGCGCGGCATCACAGCCGCGGGAATCCCTGAGCCGTTGTCCTCCGTCGCGATCGTGACGCGCCGCTCTTCCTCGCGTACAGTAATCTCCACACGGCGCGCGCCCGCCAGCCGCGCATTCTCGAACACATTGAGCAGCACATCACGCATCTCGTCCTTGCGCGCCATCGCCCACTGCGCTCGGTCGGCGCCGCGCAGCTGCCATTTGATTTTTCGATCGCCCATCTGCTCCAATCCAACGACATCCTTCACGATGGCGGCGACGTCGACGGACTCGGCGGGCGGAAGATCCGCCGGAGCGCTGCCGTATCTGCTGAACGATCGCGCGATCTCATCGAGCCGGTCGATCTCCGCCAGGATGCGACGGACGTTGTCGTTCAGCACGACGTCGTAGTCGACACGAGGGTCGGTGCGAGCGCGACGCAGATGCTGGACACCCAGTCGGATCGGCGTGAGCGGATTCTTGATCTCATGCGCGATCTGTCTCGCCATTTCACCCCATGCCAACACGCGCTCCGCGCGCGCGACTTCGATCCGGCTCAGCTCGAGATCACGCGCGAGGCGGCGCGCAGCGATGCCGCTCAGCCACAGCGCAGCAATCGCTCCCGCCGCCGTTGCGAACAGCACGAGGATGCCGAGGTCACGCCGACGTCGATCAAGAACGAGATCGTCGCTGCGTGCCGGAGCCGCGAGCACGAAGTGATCAGTGACCGGTCCTGGCACAGTCGTGAAGCCAAACAGCATACGCGCTGCGCCCAGCTTTGCCTCCCATGCGGCATCGACTTCGCCGGACGTGCCGAGGCGCAAATGTACGGGCGGCGGAAGCGGTCGGCCGATCGGCGACAGCGCATCGAGAAGGCTGTCGCTGCTGCCGATGAGCATACTATTAGAGTAAAGAAAGAGCGGCGTCTCGAAGCGACGGGCGGCGCCCGCCAGCTGCCGGTATTCGTTGCCAGACTCGACGGCGCGCAACGTTTCCTGCACCAGCACCTCGCGTGTCTGCAAGTCGTCGCCGCGCAATCGCTCGTACGACCACACGGCAAATGCAATCGCCGGAATGACGAAGAAAGCGAACAGCGCGAGCGTGAGTCGCGCGTGATAGGTGTAAATCCAGCGCGCGGCGCGCACGCGTAGCCAGCGGCCGAACCCTTTCTCTGTTACCGCGGCGAGCAACCAGAAGAAACCGGCAACCAGTAGGTTGAGCAGCAGCACCAGAACACCGCGCTCCGCGCGCGCCCAGATCGAGCGCAGATCGATTTCGAGGTGAGCGCGCATCGTACCCGTGCTGGTCGAGATCAGTCGATCACCGTGCAGTTCGTCGCCGGTGCGGTGCCATTGCACGCGCGCAGTGTCGGCGACGACGGCCGGCGACACGTCAGTCAGCACCACCGAGTAGGGCGGGTCGCCACCAGAAGGCGGCGCCATTCCGAGAAGCGCGGCGTAGGGGTTCGATGCCAGGAGCCGTGTCCGCGGTAGAACGAGAATCGATGTTGCTCCACCAGAGGAATCGCGAACCGCGGCCAGAACCTGCACACCGGTTGGGCCGAGTATGCTCCGTAGCACGGTTTGTCCAGTCGTCAGCGCTTCGCGGACGGCGGTCGCGACCGCCTGCGAATCCGTTTGGGCCGGAACGATCGCCAACTCGGCGATTTGTCTGCCCGACCTGTCCCAAGACGCCAGCGTCGCCGGATACTCGGCAGCGGCCAGATCAGATGAAGCGTAAACCTTGAGCAGATCGGCGCTGTTCACCGACCGCGGCGACCCTGCGACCGAATTCACGAGCCGACGCGTCAGCTGCACCGCGTAGTCGTCGACGTGTCCGAGCGCCGCCACATCCTGCTCGCCGAGCTGCATTCGCTGGCGTGATGTGGTGGATGCAAGCGCCGTCAGACTGACGACGGCCGCGACGATCCCGACGATCACTACCGAGGTGAAACTCATACGCTCTTCTTTGCGCAGTGCGATGCGCAGCAGCCAGAACGCGAGCAGCAGTGCCGCGAAGAGGAAAATGAAAAGCGGGACTTCCCACGACAGCCACAGTCCCGGAGTGGTTCCCCACGGCGGCTGCCCAATGCCGCGCACGATGTTGGACGCCAACGGCAGCCCTATCCCAAGCACGACAATCGCGCCGATTGCGCCGTAAAGCCTCGGCCATCTCGGATTCGGCAGCGCACGAATCACCGCATAGACTGCCAGCAGAATCAGCGACGCGCTGATCGACAACGCAGCCGCGTTGGCGGTGAGCGGGCCAGCCAAACGCGAGAAGTAGAATGCAGGGTCGAAGATCCGCGCCGTGCTCGAAAACGAATTCCACGGCACCAGCGCAGTAACAGCGATTGCAACTGCGATTGCGAAAAGGCGAATTCCCAACAGCCGGCGACTACGCCACGCAAAGAATAGAAAGGCGAGCGTAAGAATCACGAGCGCAATCGTGCCCCGCGCGCGAAAGGTTGCCGCGCCACGGAATCGCAGCTCCTCGGCGGTGGCCAGTTGCGGTACCGCGCGGAGGATCGGCACGCTGTTGGCCGTCATCACGACGGGGCCGCCGCCGACATCGCTGGGCGGTGAAAAGTCATAACCGGTCACGCCTTGCTCGGTCGCCAGCTGCTCCTCGAGCGTCGTCGTCAATCGATCCGCCGGAGCAAACGCTTCCAGAACCGATGTCGCGAGTGCACGGCGATTGCCACGCGCGACGACGACATCGAGCGTCGTGTAGAACGGTGAAAACGTGACCGAAACCGGCGCGATCACCGAGTCTGGATTGACGCGCGTCGTACCGGCCCAGGCGAGTGGCCGGCTACTGTCGTACAGGATCACCGATTCGCCGTCACGCACCGGCGAACGACTGGCGAGGAACTCGAACGCGGCCCGCTGATCGACAGGCGCATCGAGTGCGATCTTCGCGCGCTGCTCGAGTCGTTGTCGCGTGTCCTCCAACGCGCGGCCCAATGCCCGGAGTGCAGCTTCAGCCGCGTTGACTCTTTCGCCGGCGGTCGGAAGACCACCTTCGGCCGTGCGCGGCAGCGTAGGGGTTCGAACCCAGATTGCGATCAGGAGAAGCACAGCGGCCGCCGCGCCGAGGATTGCGCCTCGCACGAATCGCCCGCTTCTTACATTGAGTCTAGGACTCGACGCGATGAGCCTTCCCTCCCCCCTTCCCGTAAAAGCTCCGCTCCGCGTAAAGGAGCTCAATCCGGCGCAGGTCACCGCCGCACTCGGCAATGATCCGCGACTGATCATACCTATTGGTACGTGCGAGCAGCACGGCCCTCATCTGCCGCTTGGCGTCGACACTATCATCGTCGAGCATATGTCGGACGACTTGTCCGCAGAATATGGCGTGTTGCGCGCCCCGACGGTGGAGTACGGTGTCAACGTCGATACCGAGCGTGGATTCACCGGGAACGCCTCACTGCGCAAGAAAACGTTGCACCGGATGCTCAACGATCTGATCGATTCCTGGGAAGCGACCGGTGTGCGCGAGTTCATTCTGCTGACGGCGCACGGTCATGATCCGCATCAGGAAGCGCTGGCGACGGTGATCACGACCGCCGCACGCGTGCGAGTCGTCGACATTTTCGGCGTCAATCTCTCCGATCTCCTGGAAGGCCAGAAAGAAGCGATGCACGGCGACGAAGTCGACACATCGATCATGCTCTTTTTGTGTCCAGAAATGGTCAATCTCGATCTCGCACAGGACTACATGATGTCGCGCGAGCAGTTGCGGCGGTACCGTCGCGGCTGGTTGACAGTACCGAGCGGCAGCGCGGGATCGATCGGTCGGCCGTCGCTCGCGTCCGCCGAGAAGGGCAAACGGATCTACGAGCGTATCTACGAGAAGATCAGCGATCGGATCTTCCTGGCGCCGGCGCCGTCGGAATAACGTCCGGTACGGATCGCGGTGGCCTGAGCTGGGATCCACAATACAATAAGCCGGGAGCTCGAGGCTTTGGTTCCGTGGATGCCAGCCACGCGCCGAGCAAAGCGCGGGCGATGTGTTAATGGAATCTTAAGAGATTTCCCTGTGTCCGCCCCTGAAACTCTGTTGTATAGTTGCGCGTACGTTGGTCCAAAAGCTCACTCCCCCACAATGAAGCGAACACTGATTCTCCTCGGTCTAGTTGTCGTCGCCACGCGCGCATCCGCACAGGCTACAGCGGCGGATTCGACGGCGCAGACCACCCTCACAATCGAACAGGCGATCGATCTCGCCCGCCGTAATAACCCTGAGCTCCAGCAGACTCTCAACAACCGCATCGGTGCCAGAGCGGCGGTGCGCAGCGCTTATGGCGCTCTGCTTCCGACCGCCGACGCATCTTTCAACGTCCAGCGGCAACAGGGCGGCGCTCAGATATTCAGCGGCACCACACTCGGCGCCAGCTCGGATGTCAATCAGTCGAGCTATGAGATCGGATTCGGTTATCGTCTCAACAGCGCGACGTTGATCACGCCGAGCCTGCAACGCGCGAATCGCGATGCGGTCGACGCCGACATCACCGGCGCGACGGAAATCCTGCGCAGCAACGTCTCGCAACAGTATCTGACGACGTTGCAAGCCGCCGAGAACGCGGATCTTCAGGACACCCTGGTCGTCGCCGCGCAGCAGGAACTCGTGTTGGCGCAGGCTCGCGAGATCGTCGGCTCGGGCACGCAGCTCGATGTCCAGCGCTCTGAAGTCGCTTTAGGAATTCAGAAGGTGGCGGCACTCAAGGCGCGCAATCAGGTCGAAATCGAAAAGCTGAAGCTGTTTCAGATCATGGGCATCGAACGGCCGGCGGCCGGCGTAAGGCTGGTCAGCCAGTTCGCGGTGACTCCGCTGCGCCAGAACCTTCCGGAGTTGATTGCACTCGCTCACAATCAGAATCCGAGCGTGCTCGCGCTCCGCTCACGACAGCACGTTGCCGATCTGAATGTGCGGCGCGAAAAAGGCGAGTACTCGCCGACGCTCACGTTGTCGACTGGAATCGGCGGCTACACCTACGGCTACGCCAATTCGAATTTTCCGGTGCAGCAGGCAGCGGCGAATCTCGATGCGTCCAAGACCAATTGCATCCGCTTCGAGGAAGTGCGTGCGCAGCTCGGACTCTCGAATCAGCTGGCTGAGTGCCAGGCAATGGCATTCACCACCGCTGATGCACAGGCAATTCGCGATCAGAACGCGAAGTTTCCATTCAGCTTCACCAAATCCCCACGCACGATAAGCGCGACACTGTCACTGCCATTGTTCGACGGGTTTGCGCGCGAGCAGCGCTTGCAGGAAGCGATGGCGAGCCGTTCGGATGCGCGCTACGACGTGCGGGCAAAGGAGCTGGCCCTCACCGCTGATGTGACTGCAGCATATCTCACTCTGCAAACCGCCGAGAAAACGGTTGCGTTGCAGGAGCAGAACGCCGAGAAAGCAAAGCAGGAGCTCAAGCTGGTGCAGGATCGGTACAGAATCGGCGCGACCACCTACGTTGATCTGACCGAAGCGCGAGCGACGTATGAGCGCGCCGAGAGCGACCGTATCAACGCTATCTACGACTACCATAAAGCCTTCGCCGCCCTAGAGAGCGCCGTTGGTCATTCCCTTCGCTAATCGGAAAGAGAAATGAAGAAACGAACCAAGTGGACAGTAGCCGGCGCGATCGGCCTCGCCGTTCTGATCATCGGCGTCACCAGCGCGATGAAGGGACGCAACAAGGCAACCGAAGTCCGCATCGAGAAGGTGCAGCGGCGTGATCTGGTCGCTTCGGTGACTGCGAGTGGCCAGGTGCAGCCGCACACGAAGGTGGACATCAGCGCCGACATCAGCGGACGCATCGTCCGACTGGCGGTGAAGGAAGGCCAGATGGTGACCGCCGGCCAGTTCCTGCTCGAGATCGATCCGTCGCAGTACCGCGCCTCCGTCGAGCGCGCGGTCGCCGCGGTTGCTTCCGCGAGGGCGCAGGCAGCGCAGGCGAAGCCGAACCTCTCGCAGGCGCAGCGCAATTACGATCGTCTGATGGCACTGAAAAAAGCCAATCCGACGCTCGTCTCCGACGAACAGATCGAACAGCTGCGCACGCAGGTCGAGGTGAGTCAGGCCTCGCTCGAGGCAGCGAATCACGAGATCGACCAGGCGAGTGCGTCGCTGCGCGACGCACAATCGCTGCTCAGCAAGACCACGATCGTGGCGCCAATGAGTGGACGCGTGACGCGTCTGAGCGTCGAGCAGGGTGAAACGGCGATCCAGGGCACCTTCAACAAGGACGCAGCCACCATGCTCACGATCAGCGACATGAGCGTGCTCGAGACCAAAGTTAAGGTGGACGAAACCGACGTCTCACGGATCAAGATCGGTGACTCGACGATCGTGCAGCTCGACGCATTCCCCGACACGACCTTCGTCGGCCGTGTGACCGAGATCTCCAACAGCTCGGTGAAAGCGGCGGGTACCGGTGGAACCGGTGGCTCGACCGACCAGGCGATCGATTATGAAGTCACCATTCAGCTGCTGAACGCGCCGCCCGAGACGCGCCCTGATTTTTCGGCGACGGCAAAGATCATCACTTCGATTCGGAACAACGTGCTGTCGATTCCAATCATCGCGTTGACAGTGCGCGAGGACACCGTCAAACCGGACACCGCGCTCACGCTGGCGAGGCGCCAGCCCACCAAGCAGGTGGGCAAGCGCGATGTGGAAGGAGTCTTCGTCGTCGGTCCCAACAACAAAGTCAGCTTCCGCCCCGTAAGGGTTGGTATCGCGGGCGAGAAGTTCTTCGAAGTCGTGAACGGGCTGAAAGAGGGCGAGAACATCGTCGGTGGCACGTATCAGGCGATCCGCGAGCTCAAGGATGGCGCAACCGTGCGCGCACAAAAGGAGCAGGCTAAGAAGCCGGGCGAAGTCGCGAAATCATGATGCACACCGATGAAATTCCGCTCAGCACCACCGCCGAGCGACAGGCAGTTGCCGCCGAGACAGGCGCGGCGCCGGACAAGGACTGGGTCATCGTCACGCGCGGCCTGAAGCGCGACTACGACATGGGTGGCGAAGTCGTGCACGCGCTGCGCGGCGTCGACATCGCCATCCGTCGCAACGAGTACGTCGCGATCATGGGTCCTTCAGGATCCGGCAAGTCCACTCTGATGAATTTGATCGGCTGCCTCGATACGCCAACGGCGGGCGAGTACTGGCTGAACGGCACACTCGTATCAGAGAAAGACGAAGACGAGCTCGCACGCGTTCGCAACAAGGAGATCGGTTTCGTTTTCCAGACCTTCAACCTGCTGCCGCGCGCGAGTGCGCTGCACAACGTCGAGCTGCCGCTGGTGTACGCCGGCGTCGGCGCCGACGAACGACGGCAGCGCGCGACGGAAGCACTCGAGCGCGTACAGCTCGGTGAGCGCATTCATCACCGGCCCAACGAGCTGTCGGGCGGTCAGCGTCAGCGTGTCGCGATTGCGCGCGCGCTGGTGAACCGGCCGTCGATTCTGCTCGCCGACGAGCCGACCGGTAACCTCGACTCGACGACGTCCGAAGAGATCATGCGAGTGTTCGAAGGACTCGCGGAGCAGGGACAGACCGTCATCATGGTCACCCACGAACCAGACATCGCGGCCCACGCGCGTCGCGTGATCGTGCTGCGCGACGGCAAAGTCGCGAGCGACGACAAACGCGCGACCTTCATCAAGGCCGTCGGCATTCAGGCGCCAAAGATTTCCTACCGCGAGTAACAATGCCGTTCGTCGAAGCAGTCTGGCTCGCTCTGTCGCAGATCCGCGTACAGAAGCTGAAGAGTTTTTTCACTCTGCTCGGCGTCTGCATCGGAGTGATGTTTTTGATCGCGGTCATCTCGATCGTGCAGGGCATGAGCGACTACATGGAGAAGGATTTCGCCGCCAAGCTCCTCGGCGTGAACACCTTCACCTTGCGGCGCTTCCCCTGGTTCGGCGACGGCGCCAGCTCCGAGGAAGAGTGGCGCAGCTGGCTGCGGCGTCCGCGGATCTATCACGCAGATTTGCCGCTCGTCGCGAGCGTGTTGCCGGCCGGATCACGGTACGCCGTCGAAAGCCAGGAGAACCTGCAGGCACAATCACCGTTTGCGCGTCCGAAGACCCTGGAAGCGCACGCGGTCGACGGTGATTACTTCACGATCAAGAAATACGACGTTCACGCCGGACGGTTATTTACGCAGCAGGAATCCTCGCTCGGCGCGCCAGTGGTGGTGATCGGCGACGAAGTGGCGAAATATTTTTTCCCCGACCTCGACCCGCTCAATCGGCAGCTGCGGATCAAGGGGATGCCGTACACCGTAATCGGCGTGCTCGAGAAGCAGGGATCGGTCTTCGGCCTGTCGCTGGATCGCATCGCGATTGCGCCGTACAACTCCCCGCTCCACCACTACACCAATCCCCGCGGCGACGTCGACGGCATTATGGTGCAGACACCGAGCGCATTGACGCTGACGGACGCGATGGAATCAGTGCGCGAGGTCATGCGAGGCAAACGCAAGCTGCGTCCGAGCGAGCCTGACAACTTTTTCATGGAAACGTCGGAGAGCGCGCTCGCGTTCATGGACAAGATGAAAAAAGTGATGACGATGGCCGGCACCGCATTTCCCGCGATCGGCCTGATCGTTGGCGGCCTCGTGATCATGAACATCATGCTCGTCGCGGTCGCCGAGCGCACCCGTGAGATCGGCATTCGCAAGTCACTCGGCGCGCGGCGGCGCGACATCATGCGCCAGTTCCTGGTCGAAGCGGCGACACTGAGCACTCTTGGCGCAATCATCGGCATCATCCTCGGAATAGTGATCGCCAAGGTTGTGGAGTGGAAAACCCCGCTCCCCGCGGCCGTCGCACCCTGGTCCCTGGTCTTCGCGACGTTGTTGGGCACAGTGGTCGGTATTCTCTCGGGCATCTACCCTGCCCGCCGCGCTGCCGCATTGGATCCGATCGAAGCGATGAGGCGGGAGTAGCCGGTGCGCATAGCCCAGCGAATCTTCAACGCGTTCGAGGGAGTTGGCATGGCGGTCGACTCCATTCGATCCAACAAGGTCAGAGCGGCACTGACGATCATGGGCGTTGCGATCGGCGTATTCGTCGTCGTGGCGCTGTCGTCAATCGTGCGCGGAATCAACGAGAGCTTCGCGCGTGATCTCGAGGCCGCGGGTCCCACTTCGTTCTACATGTATCGGCGTCCGATCAGCGGCTTCCAGGCCTGCGACGGCACCGACAACACCTGCCCCGAGCGGCGCAATCCCCCGCTGACCATCGACGACGCGCAGGCAATCGAGCGTCTGCCGACCATCAAGGCGGTGACTGCGCACATCGGCGACGGCGCCAAGTTCACTTACAAGGACAAGCAGGTCAGCACGGGGATGGAGATCTACACCCCGAATTGGGTTGACGTCGACGGCGGTGACATCTACCCCGGCCGCAGCTTCACGTACGCCGAGAACACCACCGCGTCGCGCGTCATCATCGTTAACGAGAAGCTGGCTGAGCGGCTATTCGGCTCATCCGATCCAATCGACAAAGAGATCAGCGTGAACGGCGTTCAATTCAAGGTGATTGGCGTCTACCACTACACGGCGAGCCCGATGGGCACACCCACTTCGGCGGGCGGCGGCGACCAGGCAAAGGCGATCGTTCCGTTTGAAAGTGCGCGTCGCAGCCTCAATCCGTGGATGCGCGGCGTCGATTTTATCGTGAAACCCGAGCCGGGCGTGACGACCGAAGAAGCCACCGACGATGTTACGGCGTTGATGCGTTCTCGTCGCGGACTGCGCGGATCCCAGAAGAACAATTTCGAGATCGTGACGCAGGATCGTTTGATGGGGATCTATAATCAGCTGTTCGGCACGTTCTTCGTAGTCGGGTTGGCGCTGTCGTCGGTTGGACTGCTGGTCGGTGGAGTTGGCGTCGTCGCGATCATGATGATCAGCGTCACCGAGCGGACCCGCGAGATCGGTGTTCGCAAGGCGCTTGGCGCGACGAAGAGCGCGATTCTGTGGCAGTTCCTGGTCGAGGCCGCGACGCTGACGAGTATTGGCGCATCGATTGGCCTCGTGCTCGGAATCCTCGTCGCGTTGGGAATAAAGACGGCATTCCCTGCCGTGCCTGCGTCTACGCCTGTTTCGGCCGTTGTCGCCGCTCTGGCAACGAGCGCGTTTACAGGAGTACTGTTTGGTCTCCTGCCCGCGGCGCGCGCGGCGCGATTGGATCCGGTGGAAGCGCTCCGATACGAATAGCCGGCAGCCGTTAGCGACAACCGGGAGCTGTTGTACAGCCGTTCTGCCTTAACGGCGGAATTCGTGTAGATGTCCTCGCACCTCAGACCCATATTAGGGCATGCGATTCGGGGACGTCATCACAACCGCGCTCCAGCAAATCCGCGTCAATAAACTGCGGTCGTTCTTCACGCTGCTGGGCATCATCGTGTCGGTCGCGTTTCTTGTCGCGGTGGTCGCGATCATCTCCGGCATGAACGCGTACGTGAAGGAAAATCTGGCGAGCGCGCTCATCGGCGCGAACACCTTCCAGGTACGCAGGACGCCGATTCGCATCGGCTTGTTCGATGATGAAGAATGGCGTCGGCTGCAACGACGGCCGCGACTCACCGAATCGGATGCCGCGGCCGTCGCAGCGGCAGTACCTGAAGCCGTTGCGGTCAGCATGCAGACGGGATGGCCGGTGCCGGTTGCGGATCTTGTCTGGAGGAACAAAACCCAGGCTGACGTCGCAATCTTCGGTATCACCGCACCGTATCAGGTAGTGCAGGATTATGTCTTCGCCAGCGGCCGCCCGATCAACGACATTGACGTACGAGAGCACCATTCGGTCGCCGTAATTGGCGCGGACATCACCGAGAAGCTGTTCGAGAATGTCGACCCGGTTGGCCAGGACATCAGGATTCTCGGCCAGCGATTCACGGTCGTTGGAACGATCGCCAAGAAGGGCCGCGTACTGGGCCAGTCATTCGACGGCTTTGTGCTGCTGCCGCTGCCGAACTTCGAGATGCTGTTCGGTCGGCGAAAGACCAACAACGTCTCTGTGAAAATGCCGAGCGCCGAGCTGGTGCCGAGCGGAATGCAACGCGCAGATGAGGCGATGCGCGTCGCGCATCACCTGCGCCCGGCCGACGAGCCTGATTATTCCGTCGAGACTGCAGATGCGCTCGTCGACTTCTGGAAGAATCTCACGCGAATTCTTTTCTCCGTGATTCCAGCGATCGTGGCGATCGGCGTGGTAGTCGGCGGAATCGTCATCATGAACATCATGCTGATGTCGGTCACGGAGCGTACGCACGAGATCGGTGTCCGAAAGGCGATGGGTGCCAAACGCGGCGACATTCAGCGCCAGTTCCTCGTCGAAGCGATTGTCCTTGCCAGCATTGGTGGCCTGTTCGGCGTCGTCGCAGGTTGGGGATTGGCCGGGCTGGTTAGTCTCGCATCGCCGCTCCCTGCCCGCGTCAGCGTGTGGTCAGTAATGCTCGCATTGAGCCTGGGCGCGGGTGTCGGAGTCCTGTTCGGCGTGTATCCCGCTTCGCGCGCGGCGCAGCTCGACCCAATCGACGCACTTCGCGCAGAATGATCGCCGAGAAGATCGCCAACAACGTTCAGCTCGCGCTCGACACGCTGCGCGCGAACAAGCTGCGTTCGTCGCTGACGATCCTCGGCGTCGTCATTGGAGTGTCGACTGTGATGACGATGGCCGCCATCGTTCAGGGCATCAAAGACCAGATCGTGCGCACGATCGAGATCGCTGGCCCAACCACCTTTTACGTCGTCAAAGTCTTTTCGCAGACGCCGGTAAACCCGGACCGTCTGCCGAAGTGGATCCGCGTCCGGCCCGATCTCGTGGAATCCGAGGCTGAGAGAATCAAGCAGCTGCCCGAAGTTTCGTACGCGGCGATCTGGGCGCAGAACAATGGACGCTTGTCGTACGCCGCCGAGCGTACGCAGAACGTGCTGATCATGGGCGCCGACGATCGCTATCAGGAAATTCAGGGCGGAGAGCTGCTCGACGGCCGCTGGTTTACGCAGGCCGAGCTGGCGTCGGGAGCAAGCGTGGTGGTGCTCGATGAGAAAGCCGCGCGCAAACTCTTCGGCCGGGAATCCGTGCTGGACAAGCAGATTCGCATCAGCGGTCGTCCCGCACGAGTGATCGGGCTTTATGCCCAGCCCGAGAACATTTTCTCGCCCCCGGGGCAGGATATCGGAGCGATCATTCCCTACGCGATGATGGACCACCAGTTCACCATCGACAAAACGAATGCACTGTACATCCCAGTGAAGCCGAAGCGAGGCGTGACTACGGCGCAGGCAGAGGAAGCGGTGACGATTGCGCTGCGCGAGATGCGAAAGCTGCGACCGGCGGACAAGAACAACTTCGATCTCATCACCCAGGATCAGATTCTCGACACCTTCAATAAGATCACCGGGGTGTTCTTCCTGGTGATGATCGTGTTGTCCAGTGTTGGACTACTCGTCGGCGGCATCGGCGTGATGGCTATCATGATGGTCTCGGTGACCAGTCGCACGCGCGAGATCGGCATCAGGAAGGCGCTTGGCGCGACGCGGAGAGAGATTCTGCTTCAATTCCTGGTCGAGGCCGCGACGCTCACCGGTTTCGGCGGCCTGCTCGGCATCCTGATCGGACTGACTTTTGGGCGACTGGCGACGCTTGCCATGAAAATCGACGCCGGCGTTCCGATTGGCCTTACCGCCGTCGCGGTGCTGGTCTCGGTGAGTATCGGCCTCATTTTCGGAATGCTACCTGCTCAGCGAGCTGCCAGGCTCGATCCAATCGCCGCGCTGCGCTACGAGTAAATTCCCCGCCATGACACGAGTCGACATTCTCGCGATTGGCGCACATCCGGACGATATCGAGCTGATTGCCGGCGGCACGCTGATCCGCGCGCAGCAACTTGGGAGATCAGCCGCGGTACTGGATCTGGCGGCGGGCGAAATGGCAAGCAGAGGTTCGCCCGATCTCCGCGCCAACGAGGCGGCACACGCCGCCAAAATCATGGGCCTGACGACGCGTGAGAACCTGGGCTTCCCCGACAGCGGAATCCTGAACACACCTGAGACGCGCGCGAAAGTCGCGCTCGTAATCCGTCGCCTGCAGCCAAAGATAGTGATCACTCATTCGCTTCACGGACGACATCCCGACCATCCAATGGTCGCTCAATTGGTTCGCGATGCGTGCTTCGTGGCAGGATTGAAGAAGATCGAGCCGCAGTCGCCGCCTTATCGACCGCTGAAGGTCATTCATGCGCTCTCGTTTCGAGAAGACTATCAGAAACCGACTTTCGTCGTTGACATCAGCGAGTCGTTCGAGAAAAAACTGGAAGCAATCGCGTCGTACGCATCGCAGTTTGGCGAGGCGGTGCAGGCGGGCGAGGTCTATCCGAACGGCGAGCCGCTTCCAGATCTGATTCGCCACCACGCGGCGCATTATGGCTCGCTTATCCGGTGCCGCTACGGCGAGCCCTTCTATACGACGGAGACGATGCGCGTCGACAACATCGCTACGCTCGAGGTGTCGACTTTTTGACTGCGAAGCCGCGGAACACGAAGGACGCTCGCGCTACTGCTGAATCCGCAAGCGAAGTCACGTACCCGTCGTATCTCGCGCTCGATGAGTTACTGCAGCTACAGCGACCGCTGTCGAAGCCGGAGCATCCCGACGAGTTGTTGTTCATCATTGTTCATCAGGCGAGCGAGCTCTGGTTCAAGCTCATTATCCACGAGCTGGAACGGCTCATTGAGCTGTTGCAGGCCTACGACACTCTCGCCGCGTTGAACGCTGTCAAACGCGTCAATGCGCTGGTGCACATCGTGACCGGCCAGTTGTCGGCGCTGGAGACATTGCCACCACAGAGATTTGCGCAGTTCCGGGGTTATCTCGGATCTTCGAGCGGGTCGCAGAGTGTACAATTCCGCGCGATCGAAGCGATGTCGGGGATGCGCGACGCCCACTTCATGCAGGTGCTCCAACAGCACGGCGAGATCGCACCGCTTGTACAGAAGGCGCTCGACAAACCGACGCTGCAACAGCTGTTCGACGAGCTGCTGGCCGCGCACCACGTCACACTACAGCAGATCTACTCCGAAGAGCATCAGCGTCCATTGCAAATGCTCGCCGAGAGTTTGCTCGAGTACGAGCAGGGATTCGCAATGTGGCGGTTCCTGCACGTTCAGCTCGTTGAACGCATCATCGGACCAGGGACGTCTGGTACCGGAGGAACCCTGGGATCGAAGTACCTGCAGAAGACCGTATCGCAACGCTTCTTCCCGAAGCTCTGGGAGGTTCGGAGCAAATTCTTCAAGGGATGAGCTAAATTTCGTCTATGGCAAACCCCGTCTATCTCGACCACGCGGCGACGACGCCGGTGCGTGAGGAGGTGTTCGAGGCGATGAAGCCGTTTTACGGCCCTCGCTTCGGCAATCCGTCCAGCACGCATCGATGGGGGCGCGAAGCGCGGGCGGCGCTGGATGAGGCCCGGGAGCGAGTGGGCCGATGTCTAGGAGCACGCGCGGACGAGATTTGCTTCACTTCTGGCGGTACCGAGGCTGACAACTTCGCCATCCTCGGCGCCTGGCGCGCTCTCAAGCCAAAGGGCCGCCCCGCCATTGTCACCACTCCGATCGAGCACAAGGCAGTGCTGGGCGCCGTTCATCATGCCATCGATGAAGGCGCCGAGGAGCGTCTTCTCGCGATGACGCCGGACGGAGTCGTCGATAAGAAATCGTTCGACGAACTGCTCGACGATCGTGTCGCGGTCTGCTCGATGATGTGGGTCAACAACGAGATCGGAACGATCCAGCCCGTGGCCGAGCTCGCTGCGAAGGCGAAAGAGCGAGGCGCGATTTTCCATACCGACGCCGTGCAGGCATTTGGTAAGGTTCCAATAGACGCGCAAAAGCAGCAATTCGATTTGCTGACTATCTCCGGACACAAGTTCGGTGCGCCAAAAGGCATCGGTGCGCTATTCATCCGTCGCGGGACAAATCTGCAACCGCTGATTCATGGCGGCGGTCAGGATCGCGGCCGTCGTCCAGGCACCGAGAACGTTGCTGCCGCGGTCGGACTGGCACTCGCCGCCGAGCTCACGCTGGCCGAGCGCGAGGCGCACTGCGCGCGCCTGCGGAAACTGCGCGACAAGCTCGAGGCCGGCATCCTTGCCAAGGTACCCGATGCCGTGATTCATGGACGCGGCGCTGAGCGAGCGCCGCATATCACCAACGTCTCGGTTCCCGGCACTGACAGCGAATCTCTGTTGATGGCGCTCGATCTGCGCGGCATCGCCTGCTCGGGCGGCTCGGCGTGTCAGAGCGGAAGCATCGATCCTTCACACGTATTGAGTGCGATCGGCGTGCGGCCGGATCTCGCCAGCGCGGCGGTCCGCATGAGTCTCGGCGTTCTCACCACCGAGGAGTGCATCGATCGCGTGATCGAGGTGTTCCCCGCTCTCGTCGCCAAGGCGAGACAGCTCACGACGGC
Organism: Gemmatimonadaceae bacterium; assembly: GCA_035248505.1. Taxonomy (GTDB): domain Bacteria; phylum Gemmatimonadota; class Gemmatimonadetes; order Gemmatimonadales; family Gemmatimonadaceae; genus UBA4720. Next base: position 42,993 of record DATFHK010000023.1, read on the forward strand.
ACAGTAGCATGGCGAAGGATAGGGTTCTTGTCGCCATGTCCGGCGGTGTTGATTCATCGGTCGCAGCCGCAATGCTGGTCGAGCACGGCTACGACGTCATCGGCGCCACGATGAAGCTGTTCTGCCACGGTACGGATGTTCCCGATCGCCCATGCTGCTCCCTGGATTCGGTGAACGATGCTCGTCGCGTGTGCGAGCAGCTCGGCATTCCGCATTACGTGCTGAATCTGGAGAGCCGCTTCGGTCACGACGTCGTCGACAACTTTGTCGACGAGTACGCGCGCGGGCGGACACCGATTCCGTGCGTGCGCTGCAACACCTTCACCAAGTTTCGCGATTTCCTGAAGAAGGCAGACGGTGTCGACGCGCGGTGGATCGCCACCGGGCATTACGCACGGATCGTGAATGGCGAGTTGTACCGGGGTGTCGACGCCAACAAGGATCAGACTTACTTCCTGTGGGGCATCGATCGCGACGTGTTGCGCCGGATGCTACTCCCAGTGGGCGATCTCGATAAAGCGCGCACGCGCGCTCTGGCGCACGCGATGGGACTGGAGGTAATCGCCGACAAGCCGGAGAGCCAGGAGATCTGCTTTGTGCCGGACGGCGATTACATGCGCATCCTTGAATCTCGCCTGCCGGCGACCGCCCCCGCGTTGCAACCGGGGCCGATCATGACCTCCGACGGCACGTTGATTGGCCAGCACGCAGGCTTCGCGCGCTACACCGTTGGCCAGCGACGCGGCGTACCTGGGGGATTCACACAGCCGATGTATGTCATTGCCATCAGACCTGAAATCCGCGCTGTCGTCATTGGAACCCGCGAAGAGCTGCTCGGCAGCGGCCTCCTCGCGCGTGAGATCAACTGGCTGACGGATAGTCCCGATGTAGGCGCGCGCGTCACGGTACGAGTGCGGCACCGCGCACCTCTCGCCGCCGCGGAGATCGTACGCATCGATGGAGACGAGCTGGAGATGGCACTTGACGAGCCGGTGTCTTCTATCACTCCCGGCCAGTCGGTGGTACTCTATGACGGCGAGCGCGTACTCGGTGGCGGCTTCATCGAGTCGGCGCGCCGGCAACGGAACTCACTTCCCGTTCTAGCGGCATAACGCTCGGCATTTCGCCGAGCACACCTTTGCGAGGAGGCCCGGCGTCATGCGTGTGATTGGATCGCTGCAGGACCGAGTGCGTGTAGCTGTGACAATGACCGCGCTGTTGGGCGCTGCATGCAGTCCCACTCCAACTCCGGCACCGCAGCCAGTGACGAGAACGCCGCAGCTGGTGCCGGCGCCGGTTTCAATGACGCCTGTAGCCGGTGCGCCGTTTACGCTCCGAAATACCTCGAACGTCGTCGTCGATGCGGGAAACACCGAGGCGGCGGCAATCGGCGAAGCGCTTGCCGCGAAGCTTCGTCCGGCGACCGGCTACCCCGTCAACGTGGTTAGCGGACCCACCACGCCGGGGGCGATCGTGTTGCGGCTCGGTGGCGCGCCGGCAACAGTCGGCAGCGAAGGATATCAGCTCAACGCCACTGCCGATTCCATTGTCGTCGTCGCGAATCAGCCAGCCGGGCTGTTTCACGCTATCCAAACAATTCGTCAGTTGCTGCCTGTTGACATCGAATCCGATATCGGCGTCGATCGCAATCTGTGGACGATCCCTGCGGTCACGATCACCGATTACCCGCGATTCGCGTGGCGCGGAGCGATGCTCGACGTCGCTCGCCACTTCTTCACTGTAAAGGAAGTACAGCAGTACATCGATCTTCTTGCGCTTTACAAAATGAACACGCTGCACCTGCACCTGGCGGACGATCAGGGCTGGCGCATTCAGCTCAACTCTCGACCGCGGCTCACTGAGGTTGGATCCGTAACCCAGGTCGGTGGCGGACCCGGCGGCTACTACACTCAGCAGGATTACCAGAACATCATCCGCTACGCTGCGGCCCGGTACATCACGGTCGTGCCGGAAATCGACATGCCCGCGCACAGCAATGCCGGCCTCACCGGTTATCCCGAGTTTGCGTGTAGCGCGCGGCCGACTGGACTCTACACGGGCACGGACGTGGGTTGGAGCAGCCTCTGCGTCGACAAGGAAGAGACATACGCATACGTCGACGACATAGTTCGCGAGATCAGCGCAATGACCCCCGGACCCTATTTTCACGTCGGCGGCGACGAAGTGGCGACGCTGACGAATGCGCAGTACGTGAAGTTCGTCGAGCGTGTGCAGGCGATCGTCAACAAGTACGGCAAGAAGATGGTCGGCTGGGAAGAGATCACCAAAGCCCGATTGCTGCCGACGACGATCGCGCAGCAGTGGAAGAGCGATTCCGCGACGGCAGCCGTCGCCCAGGGCGCGAAGCTCATTATGTCGCCGGCGAACAAGATTTATCTCGACATGAAGTACACGCCTGCCACTGAGCTTGGTCTCAACTGGGCGGCATACGTCACCGTTCGAGATGCGTACGATTGGGATCCGGCGATGTATCTGAAGGGTGTGACTGAGCAAAGTATCGTCGGTGTCGAGGCTCCGATCTGGAGCGAAACGCTGCGCAACATTGGCGCGGTGTTTTACCTCGCACTGCCGCGGATGCCGGCGGTCGCCGAGATAGGCTGGACGCCACAGGCCGGGCGCAGCTGGGAGAGTTTCCGTTCGCGGCTCGTGACGCACGAGCCTCGGTGGCATTACCTCGGCTGGAATTACTTCCGCTCGCCGCAACTCCCATGGTAAGGCTCGCCATCGCGTCGATCGCAACCACGTGCCTGGCCTCGTCCGCGCTCGCGCAGGCACCGGCGGCGGCACCGCCATATCCCGCGCCCAAGACCGCGCCGCCTGTCGTAACGCCGGGAGCTACCAACGCCGATCCTCCGTCCGACGCGCTCGTGTTGTTCAACGGCCAGGATCTATCGCATTGGCGCTCTGACGACGGAAGTCCGGCGAAATGGATCGTGCGCGATGGTTACATGGAGGTGAAGCCAGGCGCAGGCGGAATCGCCACCGTTGAGAAATTCGGTGACGTGCAGTTGCACATCGAATGGGCGACGCCGTCGGTCGTCAAAGGCGAAGGCCAGGAGCGCGGCAACAGCGGCGTGTTCTTGATGGAGCGTTACGAGGTGCAGGTGCTCGACTCCTACCAGAACGAGACCTACTACCACGGGCAGGCGGGCGCGGTCTACAAGCAGTATCCACCGCTCGTGAATGCCTCACGCAAGCCAGGTGAATGGCAAACGTACGACATCATCTTCCACGCGCCCCACTTCGATGAGATGGGAAAGGCGGTCGATCGCGCACGCGTCACGGTGTTGCAGAACGGAGTGCTGATTCAGAACAACGTCGAGATTTACGGGATCACCTACAACGATCGCGCGCCCGTGTACATCGCCCACGCGCCGCAGGAATCGCTGGGCTTGCAGGACCACGGTGTTCCGATCCGCTATCGCAATATCTGGATCAGGCGGCTTTAGGGTCGCTTCCCGGCAGCGCTGGTCAGGCGTGCACGACGTGAACGTTCACGTTCGCCGTCTGCATTTTCATGTAGAGGCGCAGCCAGAGCGGCAGATACATCTCCTGCGCGCGCGCAGCGCTCAGATCGCCAAGGTCGAGGACCTCCTTCCAGCCAAAGCCGTCCTTTAGCAGCTTCGTCACAGCGTTCTTGGCGTTGGCGTCGTTGCCGGAAACGAACATCGTGTGTGGCACCGGGATCAGCGCCGGGTCGACCATCACCGCGGCCGTGACGGTGTTCAGTGTCTTGACGACCTTTGCTTCGGGAAAGGTCTTCTGAATCTGCTCGCCAAGCGAGTCGGTATTGCATACCGATAGCGATGGCGGCATCCCCTTCGAGAAATCGAGCGGGTTGGAAACGTCGACGAGAATCTTGTTCTCGAGGTTCCGGGTTCCCGCGGCGCGCAGTGCATCAAGCGAGGCCATCCCCGCGGTACAGTTGAAAATGATCTCGCCGTGCGCAGCTGCGTCGGCGAAAGAGCCTTCAGATGCGCCGCCACCCGCATCCTTCGCCCAGGCCTTCGCTTTATCGCTGCCCGCCTTTCGTGAACCCATGCGGACTTCGTGTCCGAGCTTCACGAGTTTGTGACCGAGAGTCTTGCCGACTACGCCGGTGCCGAGAACACCAATTCGCATGCTGACGGAAAAAGGGTGGCCTGAATGGCGTTACTAATACTTCATTCCGCCGGATTCTGCGAACTCTTTCATCATTTTTTCCTGCTCTTCCGACAGCTTCTCGGGAACCTGAATCGCAACTTCGACGATGAGGTCGCCCTTTTTGTCGCCCTTCTGAATTCCCTGGCCGCGCACACGGAAGCGTTTTCCCGACGGGGTTCCCGCGGGAATCCTGATCGCGACTTTTTTTCCGTCGAGCGTGCGGACGCTGATCTTGGTTCCCAGCGTCGCCTGGGCGATGTTGAGCGGAACCGTCGCGATGACATCGAGACCGTCGCGCTTGTAAAACTTGTCCGCCAGAACGTTGAAGGTGATGATCAGATCGCCAGGTGGGCCATTGCGCGTTCCCTTACCCCCCTGCCCCTTCAATCGAATCTTCGATCCGGTGTCGACGCCGGGTGGAACGTTGATCAGCACTTTCTTGCGCGCGCGCACTTCGCCGGTGCCGTGACACGTCGGGCACGGTTCGGTCGGCACCTGACCGCGCCCCAGACAAACCGGGCACGGACGATTGACGGCAAAGCCGCCCTGGCCGAACGAAATGACGCCGCGTCCGTTGCAGTTCGGGCAAATCTTGAGCGATGCGCCAGGCGCCGCTCCGCTCCCGTGGCACGTTCCGCATTCCTCGCTCACTTCCAGCTCGATCGGCACCTTGCCGCCGTGCGCCGCAGTGCGGAACGGAATGTCGAGTGAGACGTCGACGGTCTGTCCTTTCTCCGGCGCCTGCTGACGCGCGCTCTGGCGCGATTCTCCCCCAAACATCGAGCTGAACAGATCGCCAAGTCCGCCCAGTCCACCGATGTCAAAATCCTGGAAATTGATGGTCTGTCCACCGCCACCGGTGCGAGCTCCGCGTGCGCCGGCGCCGCCGCGTGAGCCAAAGCCGCCAAACCCGCCGAAGCCACCTCCATCGAACGCGCCGAGTCGGCGCATTTCATCGTACTGCTTCCGCTTTTCGGGATCGTTCAGGACGTTGTTGGCTTCGGAGATTTCCTTGAACCTCTCGCCGGCCTTCGGATCGTTCGCGTTTGCATCCGGGTGGTACTTCTTGGCCAGCTTGCGATATGCCTTCTTGATTTCGTCCTGCGTCGCAGTCGACGGAACGCCGAGCACGGCGTAAAAGTCTTTCGTCTGAGGCATTTAGTTTTTCAAGACGACAAGTCAGCCCTGATACTGCTTCACTACGACGCGCGCCGGTCGCAGCAACTGCGACTTGAACACGTAACCGGGCTGATAAACGCGCGACACGACGTGATCGTCCTCTCTGGCCGACGTTGGCTCAGTGGCAACTGCCTCGTGCACTGCGGGGTCGAACGTCTCGCCAACCGGATTGATAACCTCGAGGCCGGCGTTGCCGAGCGCCTTCAGCAACTTCCTTTCGACCATGTCGACACCTTGTACGACGGTCGCCGCATCAGTCGATGCCGGATCGACGTGCGCGAACCGCGCAACGTCGTCGAGCGCTTCGAGCAATTCCCGCACGAGATCACCCTGTGCCCGCGCGCCTGCGTCCTGCCGCTCCCTCAGCGACCGCTTGCGATAATTGTCGTACTCGGCGGCGAGACGAAGATACTTGTCTCGCTCACCGGCAGCGTCGAATTGCTGGCTTCCTGCCGCCGTGCCAATTTGCCCGCTACTCGAATCCGAGACCGGAGTGTCGACGCCTGGATCCGCCGCGGTTCCGGACGCGCTGGCACCGCTAAATCCGTCACCACTCTGACCATCGCCCTGATTTGATGCGCCAGGGGCGTAATCGTCTGCTGAACCCATCGCGTCCTGATCCGGCAGCCCGGTATGCTGGCCTTTCTTCTTTCCGTGTTTCATGGGCGTAAGTTAACTCGTTGCGAGCGCCCTTCGCACCATTTCGAGTGCGGCCTGCGCAGCGCGTTGTCTGATTTCTGTACGATCGCCAATCAGATGAAAACGGCGTGCCTTTGCCTCCTTTGCGTCGACGGCAATCCAGACGAGCCCGACCGGTTTTTCCGGAGTTCCGCCCCCCGGCCCGGCAATACCCGTCACGGAAATAGCGACCTGGGCTTTCAGCTTTTGCTTCACCCCTCCTGCCATTTCCAGCGCGGCTTCCTCGCTCACTGCTCCAACACGCTGTAGGGTCTGCGGGCTTACGCCGAGCACCTCCACCTTGACCGCGTTGTCGTACGCGATCACCCCGCCCACGAAAATGTCGCTCGATCCCGGAATGTTGGTGATCCGCTCGCCGATCAAACCGCCGGTGCAGCTCTCGGCAACGGCTAGCTTGAGGCCCAGCTCTCTGCAACGCGCAATGACAACCGCCGCCAGATCATCTTCGGCATCTCCGTAAACGTACGCTGCCACCTGTTCGCGCAGTTTCAAAACGGCCTCATTGACGAGTGCCTCCGCGCGCGCTTTGGGCAAGCCGCGCGCGGTGACGCGCAGGTCCACACCCGCTACGCCCGGCAAGTAGGCCAATGACAACGCGCGGAATTCGTCGCCAAGGCGCGACAGAAAATTTGCGCCGAGCGTTTCGGCAATCGCCGATTCCGCGATCCCGGTCGTCCGCAGCGTGCCGCAGACAACCGCAGAATCAGAGTCCGGATACCGCGCCTTGATCGCTGGCAGGAGTTCGTCCGCCAGCATGCCCCGCATCTCGCGCGGCACGCCCGGCATCATCGCCACCCAGCGGCCGCGCTCATCCTCCAGCCAGATGCCGGGTGCGCTTCCGTGGCGGTTGGTGAGAATCCGCGCGCCAACCGGCACTTCCGCCTGGATCAGATTGGTTTTGGGAAACGCTCCATGCGGAAAACGGGCGCGCCACCTTTGTTCGAGCGCGGCCGCTATCTGCTCGTCAAGCTTCATCTCACGGCCAAAAATCCTTGCAATCGCCGGCTTGGTGAGGTCGTCACTCGTCGGACCAAGCCCGCCGGTAGTGATCACGGCGCCTGTTCGATCGAGTGCTTCTTCGACGGCCTGCGCAATCGACGATGCCTCGTCGGCGACGGTGGTGCGACGGACTATTTCTATTCCCGCTGCCGCCAACTCGCGCGCGATGTGCGCGGCGTTGGTATCGATGGTGAAACCGAGGAGGAGCTCATCACCGATGGTGATCAGCTCGACCTGCAGAGCGGTCAAGCGGCAAGTGCTCCGGAGTAGCGCTTGAGATAAAGCGCGAGTGAATAAAGTGTGAGGAATACCGACGCGATCATCGCCAGCGTTCCAACGATGCCGTTGAAGTAAGCGAATGCGCGCCACGGTGCGCTACTCCAGCCCTGCGTTACAGCCAGGGTTGAGGCAAAAAACCAGAAGTACGCCGAGCCGACCCACAAGGACTGAAACGCGGTCTTCCATTTGGCCGGGCCGATGGCTGATATGACGACGCCACGACGCGCCGCCGCCTGACGAAAAACCGTCATGAAGATCTCGCGGCCGATTACAATCGCTGCGATCCACCACGGCAGACCGACACTTCCCCACGGAGTCTGAAACTGCAGTCGCGCGGCGTCAATGCTTTCGGCGCGAGTCGGGACCAGCGGGTCGGTCGGGGGAGCCATCAACACGAACATCGGAATCAGAGTCGCGAACAGGAGCAACTTGTCAGCAAGAGGATCGAGCAGGCGCCCGAGATCAGTGATCAGATTGCGCGTGCGAGCGAGCCAGCCGTCGTAGTAGTCAGTGAGCGCCGCGATGACGTAGAGGACAAACGCGATTGCGCGCGCGGCTGGCGAGCCGATGAACGGCAGTGCAGCGATGAATGGCGCCGCGAGAATGCGGCCGGCGGTGATCGTATTCGGGAGATTCAGATTCACCCGCGGCCTCCGACGTCTCTAGGCGAGCGCCTTCAACACCAGCTTGCTGACTGCCTTGAGCGTATCGAACACGCCGTCGCCCTGCACTGCGATCGCCTCGAAGTACGGCGCGCGCTCGATCCATTCCCCGCCCGGCAGCTGCTCGACGAGATTCTGCCCCGCGTGATAAGGATCCGGCTGCACGCGCTGCTTCGCCGCATCCTCCACTTCCCAACCGGGGTTCAACGCAGCCTGCAAATCCTCGATCGGCGCGGCGTTGGGCAGATCGCGCTTGTTGTACTGAATCACGAATGGCATCTGCGTCAGATCGTACCCGTACTCGGCCATGTTGTCGTAGAGGTTTTGCATGGACTCGAGATTTGCTTCCATACGCTCAGCCTGGGAGTCGCCGACGAAAACGATGCCGTCGACATTCTTGAGGATCAGCTTGCGGCTGGCGTTGTAGTAGACCTGTCCCGGCACCGTGTAGAGGTGGAAACGCGTCTTGAATCCGCGAATGGTGCCGAGGTCGACAGGCAGGAAGTCGAAGAAGAGGGTGCGCTCGGTTTCGGTCGCGAGCGATATGAGTTTCCCGCGCGTCTCCGGCTTCACCTTGCCGTAGACGTGCTCGAGATTCGTCGTTTTGCCGCCCAACCCGGGACCATAGTAAACGATCTTACAGTTGATCTCGCGCGAGGCGTAGTTGATCATCGACACTGTCTAACTTTCCTCACCAATTGAACAGTTTGTCGATCTCTTCATCAGCGCCCCGAAGAATTTTTTCCGGTCCCGCGTCGCCGTTGCGACCGCGTGAGAATACACGATCGATCAACTGCGTCAACTCCTCCACCTCAGCCTTCATGCGGAGTCGAACCAGACCGACGGTAGTGCGCGAATCAAAGATTGTAACCAGCAGTAGCCGTCGCGCGATGTCGGCGACGTAAATGGATTTTTCCCCTTGATGAAACAGGCTCGAGAAGTCGTTCTCACCAACGAGCTTCGCCAGCTGATCGTTGGCGCTGTAGTCAGCGGCGGTCAGAGTTGCAAATGCAGTGGCATCGAGTCCCGGCGCGTCGCCGACGGTAGTGACGAGCTGACCCGAACGGTCGACGAGCAGCGCGCAGAGCGACTTCGTCTCACCGAGGAAGCGTTTCAGGGATTCAGTTATCGCGGTGAAGTCGTCCTGGGTGAACGACCAGTTGGCCGTGCCGGCGGTCATCTTGCTCCGGTCACAGCGTTGCTTCGAGGTGCCTGAGCATGCGCGCTCCGCGCTGACGAAGAATCGGGCGCCGCTCCCAGGCGACATACTCGCGCAATAGCTGCGCGGTGTTGATGGTCGGACGTCCGCGCAAGTATCCCAGCGCAGCAACCCTGAACAGCGGATTGCGCGAGAAGAGATTGCGGCGACAATTGCGCTGCATTCTGCTCCACATCAGCGAACCAGCGGCAATCCCACCAAGGAAGCCGACCGCAACGAACTTGGCGCCGCGCTGTCTGCTCATGACATTGCCCTCCGTGCCGTCAAGGCTTGGGCAATGGTCACGCCATCTGCGTATTCGAGGTCCCCTCCGACGGGTAGTCCCCGCGCGATGCGGGTGACCGTCAACGGATAACGCGCCAGTCTGCGCTGAACGTAGAGGGCAGTTGTCTCGCCTTCGATGCTCGGGTTGGTGGCAATTATCACTTCGCGGATGGCTCCGGCCGACACTCTGGTTTCCAGCTGCGGAATGGTGAGATCCTCGGGGCCGATGCCGTCGAGGGGGGACAGTCGTCCGCCCAGGACGTGATAGACGCCCCGGAATTCTCCAGACCGCTCGATTGCGCCAATATCAGATGCTTCCTCTACTGCGCAGATGACTCCCGTATCCCTGCGCACGTCACGGCAGATGGAGCACAATTCCTCCTCTGTCAGGTTGAAGCAGCGCGGACACGGCTTGACCTTGTCGGCGAGGGTCGTCAGCGCGTCTGCCAAACGCCGGGATTGGTCTGGAGACTGCTTCAGGAGGTGATAGGTGAGCCGCAGCGCCGTTTTCCGCCCGATCCCGGGCAGCTTGGATAGCTCCGCTGCCAGATCATCGATCGCGCCCACTAAAACGGCAGCTTGAAAGGAAGGTTTAACCCGCCGGCCAGCCTGCCCATTTCTGTTTTAGCGAGGTCTGCCGCCTTTTTCTGCGCTTCGTTGACGGCGACGAGAACCAGATCCTCGAGCATTTCCACATCCTTCGGATCGGCGACGCTCGGATCGATTTTCACCTTCGTGATCGTCCCCTTGCCGTCCGCCTCGACGCTGACCATTCCACCGCCGGCAGCTGCAGTCACAGTCTGTTTCTCCAGCTCCGACTGGACCTGCTGCATGCGCGCCTGCATCTGCTGCGCTTGCTCGAAGATTTTGCTGAAATCAGGCATTTGTTCTCGAAGCGAAAGTTGGATTAATCCAGGAGCTCGAGGTCGAGCTCGTCGATGGCAGCACCAAGTGCGGGGTCCTTCTGTCTGAGCATCCCGATGCGCTCTTCCTTCAACGCTTCGGGGGTCATGCGACTGCGGTTCGAATCCTGTGCCGTCGCCTCCATGGCGCGCTTCATTTCCCGTAGCTGATTTTCGTTCGCTGGCGGTGCGCTTTGTTTCGGCGGCTCCGGCGGAGCGATGTTGGGCGCATCGAGCTGCGGCGGATATCCCGGCCTGGTCGTCGCCCGCGGACGTAAGACGGGTGTCGACGGAGGCCCTGGTCTCGTCGACGGCGCGGCTTCGACGCGCTCCACCTGCGGCTCGCCGCCCAGGCCCTTGAGCAAATCTTCCAGCTCCACGGTGCGATCGAGGAGTGCCATCCGGACGAGCAGCATCTCGACGAGAAGTTGTTGTTGGCCGCTCTTTCGGAAGTTCGGCTCCAGCTCGTTGATCGCGCTGATCATGCGCACGAGATCACCGGCGGTGAATTTCTGCCGCCGCTCACGGAGTTCGGCCAGCGCATGCGCAGACACGCCCTCTGCCCGATCGTTGAGCACGACGGTCAGCTGTGCGCGCAGCATGTCGGCGAATCCGGAGAGAAAAACACCGAAGTCGATCCCGGCATCCGCCAGTTTGTTCACCGCGCCGAACACATCGCCGGCGCGGTGCTCGGCGATGATGTCGAGGATGTGGATGAACTCGTCCTCGGGCGCGAGGCCGAGCGCTTCGCGCACGCGTTCGGCCGTCACCAGTCCTTCGCCGATCGCGATCACCTGATCGGCGAGACTAAGCGCATCCCGCATCGAGCCGTCGGCGGCACGGGCGATCAGAGCCAGCGCGTCGTCGGAGATCTCGACTCCTTCCTGGTCGAGCACGCTCGACAGCCTGCTCGTGATGTCACCGATGCCGATGCGCTTGAGATCGAAACGCTGTAAGCGACTGAGAACCGGCGCTGCGGATTGGGCGATCTTCTGCGGCTCCGTCGTCGCGAAAACGAAGACGACGCGCGGTGGCGGCTCCTCGAGAATTTTCAGCAGCGCGTTCCAGGCTTCCCGGGTGAGCATGTGCGCTTCGTCGACGATGTAGACCTTGTAACGCTCGTCGCCGGACGGGGCGTACATCGCGCGCTCGCGCAACTCGCGCGCGTCGTCGACGCCGCGATTGGATGCAGCGTCGATCTCGACGACGTCGAGGCTGGACGAGCCGCTCCAGATGCGCTGACACGAAACGCAAACGCCGCACGGCTCGCCGTCCTCGCGCTTGTTCTCACAATTGAGCGCCATCGCCAGCACTCTGGCGAGAGTGGTTTTACCGACGCCGCGCGGGCCACTTAGCAAATAGCCGTGCGCGACTTTGCCTCGGGCGATCGCTCCGCGCAGCGTATTGGAAACGTGCGACTGGACGGCGACGTCAGAGAATGTTTTCGGTCGGTATTTACGGGCGAGTGCGAGGGACATTGCGAGGCGGGAGTACCCCAGGCCTGACGGAGCAACGTTTGACACCGCATGCCGCTGCTACCTTCGGGGTCCTGACGGAGTTAGCAGGCAAACGCCCTCCGGGACCTGG
>DATFHK010000024.1:0-12841 GCA_035248505.1 Gemmatimonadaceae bacterium
CGCGCCGGGCGCGATCGACGGAACCGCCGAAGACGTAGCTATCCGGTCGTGAGAAATACACGTACTCGAAGACGCACTTGCGCGACTCTTTCTGCTCGAACGGAGTCATCGATCGCATGCCATCGCTGTCGACGGCAATGATCTCTCCTCGCTGTACTTCACGCTCCATCGTGGCGCCGACGAGATCCAAAGCACAGCTCTCCGACGCGAACACGACTGCATCACCGAGCCGGCCCATCACCAGCGGCCGCCATCCTCGCGGATCGCGGGCAGCAATCAGAGTTCGACCGACGACCACGACGAGACAGTATGCCCCTTCAACGCCCTGGAGCGCATCCGCCAATCGCTGTTCCGGGTTCTCCGCGGTGGAACGAGCCATCCGATGCACCAGCACTTCGGAATCCATGGTGGATGTGAAGATCGAACCGGCATCCTCGAGCTCGCGGCGCAGCTCGGTGGCGTTGGTGAGATTGCCGTTGTGCGCCAGGGCAATGTGACCGTCTTTGACACGGGCCAGCACAGGTTGCGCGTTCTCGATCGTGGACGAACCGGCAGTGCTGTAACGCGTGTGGCCGATTGCGATGTCTCCGCGCAGGTTCTGCGAATCGGAGCCTGTGATCGCCTCTGAGACCAATCCCATCTTCTTGAGTGATCGTGCTCCCAACTCAATGTCGACGGCGACGATCCCTGTCGACTCCTGTCCCCGATGCTGCAGGGAGTAGAGTCCGAGATGCGTCATCGCCGCCGCGTGATCGTGCCCGTAGATACCGAAGATTCCACACATATCAGTGCGCAGCCACCTGCGATAATTCGTCGAAAGTCGTGTGTTCCGGCGTCCTGCTCATGATCGCCGGGATTGTCTCATGATACACCGTTCGCAGCCGTGCGAGCGGTGCGCGGAGCGATGACTTGGGCAGCGTGATCTCCAGCATATCCGACTGCCGGCGCACGCGACCGATTTGCGCGCACGGCACGCCGTGCTGTGCAGCGATCTCGATCACCCGGTTTGGCGCGGAGCTGGAGACGACAATGCGCGCCTGGGTCTCACCAAACAGAATCTCCCGATCGGCGAACCTGCCGAATTGGGAAAGATCGACCTCGGCGCCACTCTCGCAATCCTGATTTGCAATGCAGCACTCCGCGAGCGCAACAGCGAGGCCGCCATCGCTGCAATCGTGGGCGGAGCTGATCGCACCGCCGTGAATCGTTTCGAGCAAAGCGTCGATAACGGATCTCTCACGCTCGACGTCGCAGCGCGGCGGAGCGCCTACGACTTCACCGTGAACAGCCGCGAGGTACTCACTGCCACCCAATTCGCCACCCATCTCGCCGAGCAGGAGGATCGTGTCACCGTCGTGCTCGAATGATGCACGGGTGAGGTGCGCGAGATCGTCAATCAAGCCGACCATACCGATGACGGGCGTTGGATAAACCGCTCCTGTCGGACTTTCGTTGTAGAAAGACACGTTGCCGCCGGTGACAGGCGTGCCCAGTGCGCGGCACGCCTCGCCCATTCCGCCAACGGCTTCCGTGAACTGGAAAAAGACTTCGGGCCGCGTTGGATTGCCAAAGTTGAGGCAGTTGGTGATCGCCATCGGTCGTGCGCCGGTGCACGCGACGTTGCGCGCCGCTTCGGCGACCGCGATGCGACCGCCGACGCGGGGGTCGAGGTAGACGTAGCGGCCATTGCAATCCGTTTTGACTGCGATCGCCTTGTTGGTGCCGCGGATCCGCAGCACCGCCGCATCGCCGCCCGGTCCGATTACAGTGTTGGTGCGAACGGTGGAGTCGTACTGCCGGTACGCCCACGCTTTGCTCGCGATCGTGGGGCTGCCAAGCAGCTTCTCGAGCGTCCAGCAATGATCTTTTTCCTCGGCGACCTCGCGGATCGACGACGGATCGATTGCGCGGAGCTCGGCGATGTCGCCTGATTCTCGCGCGCCCGGAGAATAGACCGGACAATCCGTAACGAGGCGCGAGCCGGGGAATTCAGCAACGACGCGTGAACCTTCGGTCACCCGATAAACGGGCTCGCTGATCACTTCACCGATGACTGCGGCAGTGAGATCCCATTTGGTGAGAATCGCGCGTACCGCGTCTTCATGGCCCTTTTTGGCGACGACGAGCATGCGCTCCTGCGACTCGCTGAGCAGGATTTCGTACGGCGTCATCCCACTTTCGCGGGTCGGGACCTTGCCGACGTCGATGGTGACGCCGACGTCGCCACGCTCCGCCATCTCAGCGGATGACGATGTGAGACCCGCCGCCCCCATATCCTGGATGGCGACGATGTGCCCGCTCTTGATCAGCTCGAGACTGGCCTCGAGCAGCAATTTCTCGGTGAACGGATCGCCGACCTGGATACGCGGGCGCTTCGCATCGCTGGCTTCCGAGAGGTCTTCTGAAGCGAACGACGCGCCGTGAATGCCGTCCCGGCCGGTGCGCGCGCCGACGGCCATGATCGGATTCCCAACGCCCTGCGCTTTGGCGCGAATCAGATCGTTTTCGTGCATCAATCCGACGCACATCGCGTTCACCAACGGATTTTTCTCGTACGAGGAATCGAAAACGATTTCGCCGGCTACGGTCGGAATGCCAACGCAGTTTCCATAATCACCGATACCTTTGACGACGCCGGCGAAGAGGTAGCGTACCCGCGCATCCTCGAGGCTGCCGAAGCGCAGCGAATTGAGCATCGCGATTGGCCGCGCGCCCATCGTGAACACGTCGCGCAAAATTCCGCCGACGCCGGTGGCGGCGCCTTGATAGGGCTCGACCGCTGACGGGTGATTGTGAGACTCGATCTTGAACGCGACGGCGAGTCCGTCGCCAATCGAGATCACGCCGGCGTTCTCACCCGGGCCCTGCAGGACGTACGGCGCAGTGGTCGGCAGCGATTTTAACACCGGTCGCGAGTGCTTGTACGAACAGTGCTCGCTCCACAAAGCACTGATGATTCCCAGCTCGGTGAAAGTCGGATCGCGACCAAGCATGCCCTGCAGCCGCTGGAACTCGTCGGGCGTCAGCCCGTGTTCGGCGACGAGCGCCGGTGTGACCGCAGGATCGCCGGGGCGGGGAGCTACTTCAGCCACGTCAGGCGGCAACCTTGGTGAGAATCGACTCGAGCAAACGCACGCCATCGCTCGAACCAAGCAACGGGCTGCAGGCGCGTTCCGGGTGTGGCATCAATCCGAGAACGTTTCCTTCTTCATTGATGATTCCGGCGATGTTGCGCTCCGAGCCGTTCGGGTTTGACTGCGGCGTGACATTTCCTCTCGCATCGGAGTAGCGAAACACCACGCGGCCTTCATCCTCGAGCTGGTCGAGCATGGATTCGTCCGCGACGAATCGCCCGTCGCCGTGTGCCACCGGAATCCGCAGCACTTCGCCGCGCTCGTAGAGATTGGTGAACATGGTTTCCGCGTTCTCGACGCGGATTCTCACTGCGTCCGAGACGAATTGCAGATGTGAATTGCGCAGCAGGGCTCCTGGAAGGAGACCCGCTTCACACGCGATCTGAAACCCGTTGCAGATGGCGAGCACGGGTCCGCCGCCATTCGCATGCGCAATGACTTCCTGCATGATCGGACTGAATCTCGCGATGGCGCCGGCGCGGAGATAGTCGCCGTAGCTGAAGCCTCCGGGCAGTATGATCACGTCCGATCCCTGCAGTTCGTGATCCTTGTGCCAGAGGTAAACGGCTTCCTCGCCCAGCACCTCGGTGATGGCGTGGTAGGCGTCGTAGTCGCAGTTGGAGCCGGGGAAGGTGACGATTCCGAATTTCATGCGTGCACCGCCGATTCGATCTCGAAGTCTTCTGTGACAGGATTCGCCAGCAGCTTCTGACACATATCGGTCACCGTCTCTTCAGCCTTGATTGCATCGTAGGCGTCAGTCTCGATGATGATGTAGCGACCGACGTGAACGTCCTTCACGTTCTTGAATCCCAAAGTCTGCAGCGCGTCCTTCACTGCATTGCCTTGTGGATCGAGCAGTCCCTTCCGTGGCGTGATATGCACGGCAATGCGGAACTTCGCCATCAAGTCGTTCCTCCCGTGGGACCGGGTGGTGGAAAGTTGCCACCGCGCGAAGAATCTCCTGGCCCTGGCGGCCGGCGACGCCGCCGACGGCGATGCCTGTGGCGCGGAATCTCTCCAACTGGCTCGACGACTCCCGGCGTTGACAGCAGCAGCGGCTCCTCATCGTCGATTACCGGTGAATCTCCTTTTGGCCTTCGATCGATCAGTCCGAACAACACGGTCTTCGCCAAACCGTAGAGCACATAGCAGATCAGCGCCGGGAAATAAAATTCCTTGCGCAGGAACAGCACGCCAATGAACGTCACCAGCACGGCGAGCGTGCCGAGTATCTCGCTGATCTTCCTGAATCCGACGGTCGGCACGGCCGGATAGGACACGTTGCTGATCATCAGGAACGCCAGCACCAGCATGATGCCGCGCAAGCCGGTGGTCCAGTTCAAATCGCCGAGCACGGTCTGGTTGTACAAGGGCGTCTGACTGAACCAGTAGTAGGTTGCCAGCGTCATACCTGCAGCGGGACTCGGCAAACCGTGGAAATATTTCTTCGCGCGCCCCGCCTGTTCGACGTTGAACCGAGCGAGCCGGATCACCGCGCAAGCGCAGAAGATGAAGGAGAAGATCCAGTCCCAACCATTTCGATTGAGCACTGCGAAGTACATGATCATCGCCGGCGCGAGGCCGAACGTGATCGCATCGACCAGCGAGTCGAGCTCGGATCCAAAGCGTGAGCCCGTTCCGGTCGCGCGCGCAACGCGACCGTCGAGTGCGTCGCACAACCCACCAAAGACCACGTAGAGGCCTGCAGTATCGAACTCGCTGCGCGACGCTGCTACGATCGCGAAGATCCCAAAGAACAGCGACGCGAGAGTGAAGCCGTTAGGGAGAATGATCACCGCCCGCCGCGGACGATCCCGGTCCGCTTCGGTCTGATAGCGGCGAATCTGATCTGTCGATAATGGCGGCGTCACTGTGGCAGCTCTCCGAGGACGGTCACGCCCGCCAGCGTCGCGTCGCCGAGCTTGCTAAGCAGCGTGGTGCCGACCGGCAGGAAAACATCGACCCGCGATCCGAATCGAATGATGCCCATGCGATTCCCCTGTTTGACGGAGTCGCCAAGCTTGCTGTAGGTGACGATGCGCCGCGCGATCAGGCCGGCGATCTGCCGCACGAGGATCCGGTACTTCCCGCTTTCAATGCCGACCGACATCTGCTCGTTCTCCAGGCTCGATTTCTCGGCAGCGGCGTTGAAGAACTTGCCTTCGTTGTAGTGGACGTAGCGCACGACACCGTCGATCGGGTACCTGTTGACGTGAACGTTGAACACGTTCATGAAAATCGAAAGTCTCAACGCGCGCCCCTTGATGAACGAGGGCTCGTCGACTTCGGTGATCATGATCAGTTTGCCGTCCGCGGGGGATACCGCCAGCGACGCGCCACGCTGGCCAGTGCGCTCGGGATCGCGAAAGAAATAGGCAACCCACAGCGCGAGCAGAAGAAGAACGAACGCGAGCAGCCACAGTCCCCACGAGCGCATGTAGATCGCGAACCCGAAGGCGCCGGCCGCGATCACGGCGGCTATCGCGATGAACAGGAGACCTTCGCGCGCGAAGCTCAAGGCGAGTGAGAGCCGTTAGGGTCGAGTGAGTGTCCGGTGAGGCGGCGGTATATATCCAGGTAGCGCTCGCTCGTGGCTTCGATCACTTCTCTCGGGAGCCTCGGCGGCGGATAGTTGCCATCCCAGCGTCCAGCGCGCTTTTCGGCGTCGAGATAATCGCGCAGCGGTTGCTTGTCGAAGCTGGGTTGTCCGTGTCCCGGCTCATATCGGTCTGCCGGCCAGAAGCGCGAACTGTCGGGTGTGAGCACTTCATCCACTAATATAACCTGGCCGAGACCTTCTGCCCCAGTGCCGAGCGGCTTTCCAAACTCGAATTTTGTATCGGCGATGATGATGCCTTTGCGCGCGGCGATCTCGCGGCCGGCGCCGTAGATCTCGCGCGACAATCGCTCCAGCTCTCGTCCCGCTTCATCCCCGACAACCGAGCGCATCCGGGCGATGGTGATGTTTTCGTCGTGGCCTTCTTCAGCTTTCGTGGCGGGACTGAAGATCGGCGGATCGAGCCTGTCAGATTCCCGCAATCCTTTTGGCAACGCCTCGCCCGCCAGCGTGCCGCGCTCGCGGTACTCCTTCCATGCTGAGCCCGAGATGTAGCCGCGTACGACGCATTCGATTGGGTAAACCGTGGTACGTCGACAAAGCATCGCGCGGCCGGCCAGCTCCGATTCATGGTCACGCAGCTGCGGTACCAACTGGACGATTTCGGCTGCATTCGCGGAGATCATGTGGTGATCGACGCGATCTTCGAGCTGCCTGAGCCACCACGCGGTGATCTGGGTAAGGACGGCGCCCTTGTGTGGAATCGTCTCCGCCATCACGACGTCGAAAGCGCTGACGCGATCGGTGGCGACGAGCAGCACGCGCGCGGCGTCGACTTCGTAGACGTCGCGCACCTTGCCGCGGCGCAGCGTCTTGAGCGGCAGCGAGCTCGTCTGCATCAACATCAGACGCGGATCTCCTCGGCGATTTCCGGACGACTTACTTCGCCGGCGAACAACGGACCGATGACGTCGCGCAGAAATTCGTCGACCTGCTCCGGCGCCCGTCCGACGAAACGACCGGGCTCGATTGCGCCGCGCAAATCCTCCAGCCTGACTCCGAACGATTTGTCGCGCGCGAGACGCTCGAGCAGATCGTTCGACTCGCCGCCTTCCTTCAGCGCGCGCGCCGCCGCGAGGCTGTGTTTGCGAATTGTCTCGTGCGCTACCTGGCGATCTCCGCCTGCGCGCACAGCGCGCACGATCAGCTGCTCGGTCGCCATGAACGGCAACTCGGCCTGCACCCGACGCTCGATGACGGCGGGATGAACCTCCAAGCCGCCGGCAATGTTCGCCATTAGCAGCAGGATCGCATCTGTCGCCAGAAACATCTCCGGAATGACGAGACGGCGATTCGCGCTGTCGTCCAGGGTACGCTCGAAATACTGGACGGCGTGCGTTTGATTGGCGTTTCCTTCCAAAGAGTTCACGAAGCGGGCGAGGGACGCGATCCGTTCGGAGCGCATCGGGTTTCGTTTGTACGCCATTGCCGATGAGCCGACCTGTTCGGTCTCGAACGGCTCCTCGATCTCCCCAAATGCCTGGAGCATCCGAATGTCGCTGCTGAATTTCGCGGCGCTGGTAGCGACCCCGGCAACGACGCCGAGCACGAATGAGTCGAGCTTGCGGGTGTAAGTCTGACCGGTTACCGGCAATGGAGCGGGGAAGGACATCTTGTCAGTCACCATCCGGTCAAGCTGCCGCACCTTCTCGTGATCGCCGTCGAAGATCTCGAGGAAGCTTGCCTGCGTCCCCGTCGTTCCTTTGACGCCGCGGAATGGCAGAGTGCGCAGCCGGTAATCGATGTCCTCGACGTCCAAAACGAGGTCCTGCATCCACAAGGTTGCGCGCTTGCCAACCGTGGTCAGCTGCGCGGCCTGCAGGTGCGTGTAGCCAAGCGTCGGCTGATCGCGCCACTTGGTGGCGAATTCCACCAGCGCGCGAAGCACGTCGAGAATGCGACTGCGCAAAAGCGACAGTCCGCGACGCATCAGAATCAGATCCGCGTTGTCGGTAACGAACGCGCTGGTGGCGCCAAGGTGAATGAAAGGCTTGGCAGCGGGCGCGACGTCGGCGAACGCGTGGACGTGCGCCATCACATCGTGCCGAATCCTTTTCTCGTAGCGCGCGACGGCATCGAAATCGATGTTGTCGAGATTCCCGCGCATTTCGCGAATTGCATCATCCGGAATCTCGACGCCGAGCTCGCGCTCGGATTCGGCGAGGGCGAGCCACAGGCGGCGCCACAAGCCGTAACGGGTTGCCGGTGACCACAGCTCCAGCATTGCCTGCGATGCGTATCGCTCGGCAAGCGGCGAGCTGTACCGGTTATTTGCCACTACTGGAGGCTGACGTCGGTGGCGTAGATCTGACCGCCACGCTCGAAGTACAACCGCAAATATCCGCGCCCGTATGAGGTGAGAATGCGATTTACATCTTCCGCGCGTGTGATCGGCGTCCGATTGATCTGCACGATCACGTCGCCCGCCTGCAATCCAATTTGCTGCTGCACGCGATCACTCACCTTGTTGACCAATGCGCCTTGTCGACTCTGGATCTCGTATTGCGCGCGAATCGCCGGCGTCAGCGTGATCAGCTCGATTTCTCGCAGGACGGTGACGCGAGGAGCATTGACATCGGGGAGGTCGACGACGTCGACACTGAGCGGAATCTCGCGGCCGCCGCGTTTGACGACGATCGAGTCGCTCTCGCCGACGCGCAGCTCGAGCAGCTCCGCGTACCAGTCGTATGGATTGTGGAGCGGCCGGTTGCGTGAGCGAATGAGCACATCTCCCGCGCGCACACCCGCTTTGTCCGCGGGTGAGCCCGGAACGACCGAGCCGACGACGACACCGGCTGTAGGCGTGCGACCAGGCTGAGCGCGAGAAAGAAGCGGTTGAATTCCGACCCACGGGCGTCGCACCACACCGTGCGCCAGGAGGTCCTCGGCAACGCGGCGTGCGCGATCGATTGGAATCGCGAAGCCGATTCCGACCGATCCGCCGCTCGGCGAAAAGATCGAGCTGTTCACGCCGATGACTTCGCCGAGCGCGTTTACCAGCGGGCCGCCGGAGTTGCCTGGATTGATCGACGCGTCGGTTTGAATCATGTCGACGTACACGCCTGAGCCTTCGCTTTGCGCAGCGAGATTGCGACCGGTGCCGCTAACGACTCCGACGGTAACGCTCGGCTCGGTGTTGGCGAGAATGAATCCGTACGGATTGCCGATCGCGATCGCCCATTCACCGATCAGGAGATTCGACGAATTGCCCAGCGGCGCAACAGGGAGGTTGCGGCCATTGATCTTCAGGACGGCGAGGTCGTTGGTCTCGTCGATTCCGACGAGTCGCGCGGGGTACGTTGTACCATCGCGCATCGCGACCGAAATTTTCGTTGCGCCGGTGACGACGTGCGCGTTGGTGACGATCGCGCCGTCCGAGCGAATTATGAATCCGGAGCCGAGGCCCGCGGCGGCGCGAGTGCCGGAGCGACCACCGAACATCTGCTCGAACAGATCCGCGGGTACACGCTCCACCAGCTCGGTCTGGACTGTGACCACCGCCGGCGATACGCGCGCGACTGCCGCGGTAATCGCGTTTTGTCTGGTTCCCGCAACGGCGTCGGTGGTCGATTGGATTGGCGACGCCGGCGCCGAAGATTGTGCGGCAGAGGGCGCGCTCGAGGCGCCCTGACACGCGATGGCAGCGAAAAGGCTTAACAGACGGGCGAATCGAATGCTCATGTCGTGCTGCGCGCCTTTGTTCTTCGTGACAGGTCGCTGAGGAAGCGATCCACACCACGATCGCTCAGCGGATGTACAACGAGATTTCGCAATGTCTGAGGCGTGACGCAGATGATGTCTGCTCCAGCCAGCGCGCACTCCGAGAACTGGAGCGGCGACAGTGGTGACGCGGCCATCACATCGCATTCCTCCTCACCGGCTTCGAGCGCGTTTTTGATCTCGGCGAGAGTTCGCGTTGCCGGCTGGCCGTATGCTTCCAGATCGGTGAGGATAACTCGCACCGAAGCAGCGCCTGCTTTGGCCGCGATGATCGCCTGCGCCGCGCTGTAGACGAAAGTTGCGCAGACCACGACACCCTCGGCCGCCAAACGCGCCATTGGAATGAGCGAGTCTTCAACGAGCGGTATCTGCACGACAACGTGGTCGGAGACCTTGGCAAGGTCTCTGGCCTCGCTGTAGATGTCCGCGGAAGCTACTGCACCGACGGGCACGCAAACGGGAAACGCGAACTCGCGCGAGATCGCTTCCAGTCGTTCGGTGGTATTGGCGTCGGCGGCATCGGCCATCGTCGCCGTGTGTGAGAATGCGACGCCGTCGGCCAGACCTGCTGCAGCAGCGCTTCTGATCTCGTCGAGGTTAACGCTCTCGAGGTAGATGTTCATTCGGCTCTCAGGTATAAGTCGGTCGGGTACTCGACGCGCTCCAGAAAAAGCGCGTGCGCAGGGGCGGGCTCTGAAACTTCGCTATTGTCTTCGCTCTCCAAAAGCTCTGCGATGTCATTTATCTCGCGCCGGCCTTCGCCGACCTGCAGCATGGTGCCGACGAGGAACCGCACCATATGGTGCAGAAAGCGATCAGCGCTGATCTCGAACACCAGTCCACCCCAGCGTTCGCGCCAGCGGGCGACGCTGACCGTGCAGTGATGGGTGTCTCGCTCCGGTGCCGTGCCCTTTACCGCGAATGCGCGAAAGCAGTGGCGGCCGACGATTGCGTTTGCGGCTTCTTCCAGCCGCTTCAAATCGAGCGGTCGACGCCAGGCCAGCTCATGCCGACGGCGAAACGGCGACAATGCGAGATCGTCTGTGCCTACGAAGTAGCTGTAGCTGCGGGAAATGGCGCTGAAACGCGGATGAAAGTCGTCGCGCATCTCGAAGGCTGCCGCCACCCACACGTCATCCGGAAGAATGGCATTCATCGATTTGCGAAGCGCCTGGCTGGTCCATTTTTCGGGTACGCGAACCCCCGCGGCCTGCCCGCGCGCGTGTACGCCTGCGTCAGTGCGGCCCGCCCCGATCACCGGAATCCGGGCGCCGCATAGGCGCGCCACTGAATCTTCGAGAACGCCTTGAACCGTCCGCTCACCAGGCTGCCTCTGCCAGCCGGAGAAGGCCGCGCCATCGTAGTGCAACACCAGTTGCACGGTACGCGACAGCATCGCATGAACTTATACTTTAGCGACCGCTGATTCCAGACGATGGCACCGCGTACTCTCGCAAGTCTATCCACCGTTCTCGCCGCCGCCGGCAACGTCGCTGAAGCGCTCAACGCGCTAGCTCAGGACGTCACCGAGCACGACCGGAACGGACACGTCGCGCTCTTCACGTTCGATGCGAAGCGCGAGGTTCTATCCGAGCGCATGATTCCCGCGCAGGAAGGAATGCGCACTGCGCAAATCGAGATCGCCCTCGACCATCTCCCGACTGCCGTCCGTCGCACTCTTACCGCGGGAAAGCAGTTCGCTGATCTGGCGACTGAATCGGGCGACTATCAAAAGCTGCTCGGCGCCGGCAATAACCCCGAGGCAGGCGTGCTGTTGCTCCGCGGACTGCTGGTCGACGGCGAGGTGGCGGCCATTCTCGCTCTCTCAGAGCCAAAAACAAGGTTCGGCCACCGGTTGTCCGAGAAAATCGCTTCCGCGGTCGATCTTTTCGCGCTGGCATTCGCCCGCCTTGCCGAGCGCCGCGCACGAGAGGAAGCGGTGAAGACCCTCGAGGAGCTGACACGCGTCCTGAACGAGGAGCACGCAAGGACCGTCGCGGATCTCCAGCAGAAGCTCTCCGAGGCTCAGGCTGCGCTCAACGGGAAGGGGACGGGCGATTCCATTCGTGTCACTCAATTGAAGCGCGCGATCGAAGTCGCCGCCGTCGAAGCACGAGCAACCGCGCAGCGACTTTCAGCCGTCGAAGAGCAGGTGCGGGTGGCGGTGACCAAGCTCGAGAAAGCGCACGTGCAGCTGCACGCCCAGGGTGAAGCGCTGCAGACACAGAGCAACATCATTTATCGGGTCGAGCAGGCCTTGCGCGAGGCCATGGCAGGTCACGACTCGCAGAAGATCATCGAGGAAGTGCTCCAGATAGTAACTTCGAGGGAGCAAGCCTCCCCTTTTTAGTCGATTGATACACGAGCAAGCGCTTCCCGCTTTCCACTTCCCGCTTCCCGCGCCATGAGCGCCACGGCGCCCAACGCGCTGCACAGCGCCATTCACAAACTCGCCTTCCACGAACCGCTGACGGGTGAAGACGCCGAGCGAGCGTTCGATGTCGTGATGCGGGGTGAGGCGACGGCGGTCCAGATCGCGTCGCTTCTTTCTGCTTTGCGGGCGGCGGGAGAAAGTCCGGAAGTCGTCGCCGGCGTCGTGCGAGCCTTGCGGTCGGCGATGGTCTCGTTGCCGGCGGACAGTCCAGACGACCTCGTTGATACATGTGGGACTGGAGGCGGTACGGTCACCACCTTCAACATCTCGACGGTGGCAGCCATCGTCGCCGCCGGCGCCGGGGTGCGCGTAGCCAAGCATGGCAACCGGTCGTTCACGACTCGCTGTGGCAGCGCCGACGTCCTCGAAGCGCTCGGCATTCCGATCGATGTGCCGGTACCCGTTATGGAGAAAGCTCTCCGGGAGACGGGAATCGTCTTCATGTTTGCGCCCTTGATGCACCCTGCGATGCGTCACGTTGGCCCGATCAGACGCGAGCTCGGGATCCCGACAGTGATGAACGTGGTCGGGCCGCTCGCCAATCCGGCGAGGGCGGGGCGGCAGGTGGTGGGTGTCGCCGATCTGGAGCGCGCACCGGTACTGGCGGGTGCCCTGTCAGTGCTCGGCAGCGTGCACGCGCTAGTCGTGTACGGCGAACCCGGATTGGACGAGGTGTCCCCGCTCGGACCGACCCATGTGGTGGAAGTCGTGAACGGCACCACGAAGCGGTGGACAATTCATCCTGAGGATCACGGCTACAAGAAAGTCAGCCGCGACGATCTGCGAGGGAGCGAGCCCGCCGAGAATGCGAAGCTGATAGAAAAGATTCTGGAGGGTGGCGGACCGAAGGGAGCGCGCGCCGCGACGGTGCTCAATTCGGCGGCGGCGATCTATGTCAGCGGACGAGTCGCCTCTTTTGGCGAAGGCGTCGCG
>DATFHK010000025.1:0-5591 GCA_035248505.1 Gemmatimonadaceae bacterium
TTCGGCTATGCAGCATGGCGATTGACTAGCGCCGCCACCGACGCCGAGCGAAGGGGCGACGACGCTTCCGGGATTGCGCTGCGCATTGGGGACGCTGCGCGAGCCGTCGCCTACGCATCACTCGCGATCTGGACATTGCGATTTCTGACAGCGAAGCCGACCACGGACGGCAATCAGGCGCGCAGCGCGACCGACCGCCTCCTCGGAATGCCGGGCGGCCGGTGGATTGTGATCGCGATCGGATTGGGAATTATCGCATACGCGATCTATCAGATTTTCCGCGCAGCATCCGGCAAGTTTCTCAAACGGCTCGACCTCTCCTCGGCGGGAAGCGCAACAAAGCAATGGGTCGATCGAATCGGGCGCTTCGGAATTGCTGCGCGCGGCGTCGTCTTCGGAATGATCGGCGTGCTTGTCGTTCGCGCGGGCTGGACGTATGACCCGTCGAAGGTTGGTGGGATCGGCAAATCACTGGATGCGCTGGCCCATCAACCGTTAGGCAGGATTCTCTTCGGTGTTACGGCGTTGGGACTTATTGCTTTTGGGATTTTTGAGCTTGCTAGTGCGAGATATCGTGTTATGCGCGCCACGTGACTCGGACTCTTACTACGGACCAAGTGCATCGACGAGTTCGGACTGATTGAGGACGGAGGACGCGGACTAAAGAGGACGGTCGGGCGGAGAAAGGCGCAGCATCGACGGAAAATGTTACCGCAGCTGTGAGTTCGCGCTGACATCATCACCTCATGTCACACTTTGGGAGTCCCGTTTCGTATGACACGGCGAATGATCCGCTATTTCGAATGCGCGCTTACCGTCTCGCGGTAGAGCTGCTGGACATTGCGTGGGATGATGCCAAGGCTTTGACAGAAGAGCGGGTAACTGAACGGATCGCCGGACAGCTCTACGCGGCGGTTACATCAGTCGGTTCAAACATTGGCGAGGGTTATTCCCGCAGCTCCGGCAAAGACCGCGCACGGATTTTCGAATTCGCACTGGGCTCCGTCCGAGAAGCCATTCATTGGTATCGGGCCGCCCGTCCAGTCCTCGGCGAAGGCGTGGTACCTCGCCTCAACACCCTGGAAGAACTCCGCCGCCTCCTCCTCGCAATTATTCCCCGCGAACGCGGAAAACCGATGCCACCTACGAAACGGTGACGATGCGGGCTGGCAGCTAGTCCGCGTCCTCCCTCCTCAATCAGT
This sequence comes from Gemmatimonadaceae bacterium, assembly GCA_035248505.1. Classification (GTDB taxonomy): domain Bacteria; phylum Gemmatimonadota; class Gemmatimonadetes; order Gemmatimonadales; family Gemmatimonadaceae; genus UBA4720. The sequence continues at coordinate 1,203 of DATFHK010000025.1, forward strand.
CCGAACTCGTCGATGCACTTGGTCCGTAGTAAGAGTCCTCAGAAAACTGCGGACTACTGCGGCCTCATTCGTACCGCAGCGCTTCTATCGGCTTCAACGCCGCTGCCCTTTTCGCCGGATACAGTCCAAAGAACACCCCCACCGCCGCCGAGAACCCAACCGCAATCAAAACGGCCGAAACCGGCGTCGCCACGGGCCATCCCATTACACGCCGGAGCAGCATCGCCCCGACGTACCCGGCCACCAGCCCTGCCAACCCTCCGCTGACGCTCAGCGCGATGCTCTCGACCAGGAATTGACTGAGGATGTCGGCGCCGCGCGCGCCGATCGCCATGCGGATGCCGATCTCATGGGTTCGCTCGCTCACCGACACCAGCATGATGTTCATGATGCCGATGCCGCCGACGAGAAGTGAGATCGATGCGATCGCCGCCAGCAGTGCGGACATCGTACGCGTGGTGCTGTTCATCGCCTGGATGATTTGGATCTGATTGCGCAAAAAGAAATCGTCTTCCGCTCCCGGCTTCAGCTTGTGCGAGTCCCGCATGATCTGGGCGATCTCTTCCTGTGCCGCGGGCATCTGGCTCGCGGTGAACGCGCTGGCGAACATATGCCCGATGTCAACGTCGCCTTTGAGGCGCGTCTGTGCGGTGGTGTACGGCATCACGACGACGTCGTCTTCATCACCGCCGCGACCGCCGCCGCCCTGCTCGCGGAGGATGCCGACGACCGTGAACGGCACTCTACCGATCTGGATATGCGCGCCAATCGGATCGCGGCCTGAGAACAGCTTGCCCGCCACGGTGGCGCCAAGTAACGCGACCTTGCGGCCTGCGCGCACGTCGGCGTCAGTGAAGATCTCGCCCGAGCTCGTGTTCCAGTTGCGAATGGTGAAAAAATCCGTCGACACTCCGTTGATTCGCGTCTTCCAGTTTCCATCGCCGCCAATCACCTGCGCTTCTGCGACCACCACCGGCGACACCGCCGCTACCAGCGTTGCTTCGCGTTTGATCTTCATCGCATCAGCAATGGTGAGCTTGCTGTAGGTCGCAGCACCCGTGCTCGCACCTGCGTGCGTGGTCGACGTCGGCATGATCATGATGACATTGGTGCCCATCCCTCTGATCGCCGATTCGATCTGGCGACTGGCGCCATTGCCGATGGCAACCATCACGATCACCGCCGCGACGCCGATCACGATGCCGAGCATCGTCAACAGGGAGCGCATCTTGTTCCTGGCGATGCTCTCGGCGGCGATTTTCACCAATGTCGATTGTTTCATCAACCGCCTTTGTCGCCACCGCCTGGGCGCGGGTTTTCGAACGGATTCCTTGCTGGTTCCGCCCCCGCGCCTGACTCGGCCACGCCGATCACGATCTTCATTCCTGCGGCAAGATCGCGTCCTTGCACTACGGTGTGAGTTTCGTCGCTCAGCCCGGGCTGCACGCGAATGGGTTTGAGCGCTCCGTTATTGCCGATTGTCCAGAGGATCGCCGAGCTGCCATCGGGCCCGACGTCAGCGCCGTGTGCCTGCACGATCATCGCGCCCGTCGGCTTCACGCGCAGCGCTGCGTTAGGCACCACGAGCACGTCGTGCGCTTCGCCGGTGAGGAACTGCGCGGTGGCCGTCATGCCTGGGAGGAGTTTTCCGGTCGTATTGTGCACGCCGACCACCGCCGTGTAGTTCACCACATTGTCCTGCGTCTTCGACTGCAATCGCACCTGCTGCACCGTGCCCGTGAACGTTTCGTTCGGGTACGCCTGCACGGTGAATTCCACCGGCTGTCCCATCGTGATCGCGCCGATGTCGCTTTCGTCCACCAGCGCCAGGATCTGCATGTCGAACAGATCGTTGGCGATGAGAAAGAGCTGCGGCGCCGCAAAATTCGCGGCGACCGTCTGACCGACGTCGACGTTGCGCTCGACGATGACGCCATTGATCGGCGCGTAGATCCTGGTGTACGCGAGATTCTGTCGCGCACGCTCGAGGGCGATTTGCGCGGATTTTACGTCGGCCTTGTGTACCGAAAAACTCGATTGCACCGCGCTGAACTCGCTGGCGGTGATGACTTTCCACTCGTACAGCTGCTTCGCGCGCGTGTAGTCGCCTTGCACCTGCTCCATCGTTGCCACCGCGCGCTCGAGCTGCGCCTGCGCTTCCTCCACCGCCTGGTTCTGCAGCGCCGGATCGATGCTGACGAGGAGCTGTCCTTTTCTTACGTGATCGTTGTAGTCGGCGTAAATAGCTGCGATCTGCCCGGAGACTTGTGTACCTACCACGATGGTCTTTACGGCGCTAAGGGTACCGGTCGCCGAGACGGTCGACTTGACACTACCGCGCTCGATGGTGGCGGTGCGATAGATTGGCGCTTCGCTACCGTCGGCGCGTTTGTAGTACGTTGTGCCGAGCAGGAGTAGGATGAGCGCGCCGACGGTTAGCGGTAAGCGGTTCGCGGTTAGCGAGAACTTCTTTCGCATTGCTGGCATCGTGGTCATAGTACGAGCGGACCGCGGGGTTACTGCGCGCAGTGTTACGAATGGCGGGTGGACGTTACGAAATGGCTGATACGCAGCACGAAGTAGTGGACAGTGGCGGTTCAATCACGCGACTGACGCCGGGCGAGATCGTCGCGATCGTCGCGTTCTGGGCGTTTCTTGCCGTGCTTACTGCGGCTGGTCTGCTCGTCGATCCGCGCGTTGCGGCCGTTGCCGCGATGCGTGCGGCGTTGCGTCCCGAGCCCGGCGTTGCCACCGTCGCACTTGTCGAGTACGGGCTGTGGGCGCTGATGACGGTGCCGATCTTCTGGATGACTCGCCGCTATGGCGCTGACCGCCCGACCCTCGATCGCATCCTCGCATTTCTGCTGATCGGCGTTGTGGTTGCCATCGGCGTCGACGCGCTGCTCAAAGTGATCAGCCGCCAGGTGCTACCGGCGCCGCTGGCACCCGGTCCGCCGCCGTTCAGCACCCGCCTCTCGCCTCCCGCCTCTCGCCTCTCGCAGCAGCCGCTGCGCGGCGTCTTCTCCCGCTTCTCCTTTCTCTACGACTTCATTGTCTACGTGGTCGTGCTCGGCGCCGGACTCGCGCGCAATTACTTCGTGCGTTATCAGGCCCGGCTCGAAGAACGGCGGCGACTCGAAGCCGAGGCGGCCCAACTCCGCGCGCAAACGGCGGAGCTACATGCGCAGGTTACCGATGCGCGGTTGAATGTGCTGCGCGCGCAGCTCAATCCACACTTCCTGTTCAACACTCTGAACGCTGTCTCGACCCTCGTCGACGAAGATCCGCCCGGTGCACGCCGCATGATCGCCCGCCTCAGCGATCTCCTCCGCCACACACTCGGCGACGCCAATGAGCAGGAGATACCACTCGCACGCGAGCTCGAGATGCTGCGACGGTATCTCGACATCATGGAAGTGCGATTTCAGGGCAAGCTGGAGATTTCAATAGAGGCGGAGCCATCGCTTGACGACGCGCTGGTGCCGAACCTTGTCCTGCAGCCGCTCGTCGAAAACGCGTTTCGACATGGCCTCGCGCAGATGCAAACCGTCGGGCATGTGGCAGTGCGCGCAGTGCGCGATGACGGCGACCTCGTACTCACCGTGCGCGACAACGGTCGCGGACCGGCGAATGGGATGCGTGAGGGCGTCGGCCTGACGAATACGCGCGCTCGCCTCACCCAACTCTATGGAGAGCGTCAGCGACTGGTGCTCACCGCGGATGAAGGCGGCGGCGCGCTGGTGGAAGTTCGTTTCCCGTATCACACGGCTCCTCAGCGCCGCGCGAGCAATGCCTGAACATCCGCTGCGCGTGCTGATCGTCGACGACGAGCCACTCGGCCGCCGTCGCGTGGCGGGGCTGTTGCGAAAAGAGTCCGGCGTCGAGATTGTCGGCATGATCGGCGACGGCGTTTCAGCAGTCGATGCAATTCGATCATTGGCGCCCGATCTCGTATTTCTCGACGTGCAGATGCCCGGCATGTCCGGGCTCGATGTGGTGCGCACCGTCGGACCCGCCGAGATGCCGACGATCGTGTTCGTGACTGCGTACGACAAACACGCGCTCGAAGCCTTCAATCTCGCTGCGATCGATTATCTGGTGAAGCCGTTCGACGACGACCGCTTCAAGGAAGCGTTCGAGCGCGCGCGTCGAATGGTGCGACTCGAAGGCGTTGACGGACTGCGTGAGAAGCTACTGGCTGTGTTGGCGGAAGAGGGAAGCGGGAAGCGCGAAGCGGCAAGCACAGCGCCCGCTTCGCACTTCTCCCCTCGCGCTTCCCGCTTCATCGAGCGGATTCCCGTCGAATCGCGGGGCAAGATACGCTTCATTCCCGTATCGGACATCGACTACATCGTCGCCAGTGGGCCGTACGCGGAGCTCGTCGTTGGT
>DATFHK010000026.1:0-10352 GCA_035248505.1 Gemmatimonadaceae bacterium
TTCGGCTGGTGGATTTACGCTGTCGTTTTAATGCTGGTGTATTTCGCCAGCAGCGGCGGGCCGCCACCGCCGAGCGTACGCGCAGTGGCCTGGGGCGGCATGGCGCTCTGGTTGTTCGTTCTCTTTGGGTGGTGGATCGACAAGCATCGCGCGCTGATCTCGCCCAATCCGCGCTGAGATGACGGTCGTCAACATCGCCGGCCTAATTGCGTAAGCTCGTACTCAGCGTTCTCGCCGTTGCATTCGCAATCTTCTCGATTGGAATGGGCATCTGGCAGCTTGGCAAACACTCCGCACGAAAAAAGGCGAACGCCGCCATAGCGGCGCGCCGATTTGCGCCGGTGCTTGAGCTCGATCAGCTGCCTCGTGACACGGGCGCTGCGCATTTCCGCAGAGTGCACATCAAAGGCAGCTACGATCACTCGCACGAGATCATCTTCACTCTTCGTGAACGAAACGGCTCGCCAGGCGTGAACATTCTGACGCCATTGTTGCGCAATGGTAAAGACACAGTCGTGCTGGTCAATCGCGGCTGGGTTTACTCACCCGACGCCGTGACGATTGATCTCAATCCATGGCGTGAGACCGATACCGTGGATGGCCAGGGATTTGTAGAGACTTTTCCTACAAAAGGCCCGTTCCCACAGCCAAACCCGGCTCGACCCCGTTCGTTTCGTCGTCTGGAACGCGCTCAGGTACAAAAAGTTCTCCCTTATCCGATCGCCAACTATTACGTAGTCCTCACCGATTCGTCTGCATCTGCGAGCGCACCTCCGCGCGTCGAGCCATTGCCGTTGGATGAAGGGCCACATCGCAACTATGTGATCCAGTGGTTTTCGTTTGCGGCGATCTCTATTATTGGATTAGTGATCTTTCTTAGACGCACATGAGTAACCCAGCTGTTCCCTCCACCAATACTGCGACCGAAAAAGAAGCACGCGATGTCGCGGAAGCAGCACGCGAGACCGAGTGGGAAAATCCGAGCTTCGTTCGTGAGCTCTTTCTCGGAAGGTTCCGTTTAGATCTGATTCATCCGCATCCGCCGAACGACACGGCGGAGGAAGCGCGCGCGAAGCCGTTCATGGACAAACTGCGCGCATTCATGGAGCGGGTCGACTCCGAGGAGATCGACCGCACCGGCGAGATTCCCGAGCCGCTGGTTCAGGAGCTCCGCGACATGGGTGCCTTTGGGATCAAGATTCCAAAGGAGTACGGTGGCCTCGGCCTGTCGCAAATGAGCTACTGCCGTGCGATTGAGATGGTGACGTCGAAGGATGGATCGCTTACGGCATTGCTCTCAGCGCACCAATCAATCGGCGTGCCGCAGCCGCTCAAGCTTTTCGGCACTGAGGAGCAAAAGAGGAAGTACTTCCCGCGTCTGGCGAAGGGTGCGATTTCCGCGTTTGCGCTGACTGAAGTCGATGCCGGATCCGACCCGGCGAACATGCGCACGACGGCGACGCCGACTGAAGACGGCAAACACTTCATCATCAACGGACAAAAGCTGTGGATAACGAACGGCACGCGCGCCGAGCTGTTTGTGGTGATGGCGAGAACGCCGGACAAAGTCGTGAACGGAAAGCCGAAGAAGCAGATCACGGCTTTCATCGTCGAAGCATCCACACCGGGCGTTGAAGTCGTTCATCGGTTGCGCTTCATGGGTCTCAAGGCCCTGGAGAACGGCGTCATCAGCTTCAACAACGTCAAGATTCCGCGCGAGAATATCCTGTGGGAGGAAGGCAAGGGACTGAAGCTCGCGCTCATCACACTGAACACCGGCCGTCTTACCATTCCCGCCGGCTGTGCCGGCGCGGGCAAGCAAATGGTCGGCATCACCCGCAAGTGGTGCAACGAGCGTGTGCAGTGGGGACAGCCGATCGGCAAGCACGAAGCTGTGGCGCAGAAGCTCGCGCGCATGACGGCTTACACCTTCGCGATGGAGTCGATCGCGGAGCTGTCGGCGGCGCTGTACGAGCGTGGGAACTACGACATCCGTCTGGAAGCAGCGATCGCCAAGCTGTTTAACACCGAGGCCGGGTGGAGAATCATCGACGACACGCTGCAGATTCGCGGCGGTCGCGGCTACGAGATGGCAGAATCGCTCGCACGTCGTGGCGAGCCGGCGATTCCGATCGAGCGCGCGATGCGCGACTTCCGTATCAATCTGATCTTCGAGGGATCGTCGGAGATCATGCGGCTATTCATCGCGCGCGAAGCAGTGGATTACCATTTCAAGCTCGCGTTCAACATCGTCAATCCAGAGACGACGTTCAAAGAAAAACTGGCGGCGCTGGCTAAGGCGACGCCCTTCTACCTGACGTGGTACCCGTCGCGCTGGCTGAATCTCGGACGGCTGCGCAGATACGGAGAGTTCGGCAAGCTTGCGCGCCACGTGCGCTACATCGAGAAGACGACGCGCCATCTCGGTCGCTCGATCTTCCATGCCATGGTGCGCTTCGGCCCCAAACTCGAGCGCAAGCAGATGGTGTTGTTCCGCGCAGTCGACATTGGCGCAGAGCTGTTCGCGATGTCGGCAGCGTGCTCACGCGCGCAGATGCTCGCGAAGCAGGGACGCAAGGAAGCTATCTCGCTCGCCGATGCGTTCTGCATCGAAGCGCGCGAACGGATCCGCATCCACTTCGATCAGCTGTTCGGCGTCGACGATAACGCGCTCTACCGCTTGTCGCAGGAGGTGCTGCGCGGCGAGCACGCGTGGCTGGAACAGGGGATCGTGTCGAGCGTTGCGCAGGTGGAGCGCGGTAAGCGGCGGACGAGCGGGGGACCGGGTGTGCCGCCGGCGCCGGCGGGGTCGACGTCTACTACTGCGAAGGTCGGCGCGACTCAGTAAAGCAAACAAAGGTAGGCAGGCTGCAGAGAAGCTCAGGTCGAAGTAAGCAGCGTTGATTGTGCATTCATCGCTGCTACCTCCAATCTGAGCTTCTCTGCGACCTGCCTACCTTTAGTTCCGCCGTAGTTCCGCCGTCTACGCGACAGCCGCCGACGCCGCTGGCTTGGAAGTGAGCCCAATCGCCAGCATCACAATCGCCAGCAGACAGTGCAGCCAAATGTCCGCACCGGCGAGCGGGATGAGACCGAATCCGGTTGGCGAGACGAAGCCAAGCACAGTCAGAACTGCGTAGATGATGCCGCCCCAAACGAAGAAGGACTTCGAGCCACCCCAGGTGCGCGCGGCGAGGAGTGCCCAGATGCCGAACAGCAGATGCGCAATGTTGTGGAGCAGGTTGATGGGGAACATGCCGAGAATCTTCGCGGCCATCGCCGGATCGGTCGGCTGCATGTACATGCCGCCGGGAGTAACGAATCCAACGATAGCAATGAGGATGAACACGACGCCGAATACCGTGGCCAACTTCTGAACTGTGGTCTTCATTCCGCAGCCTCCTAGAGCAGGGTTCCCCGCAGGATCAGCAACGCGACATAGAAATAAATCGACAAACCGGTAACGTCGACAAGCGTAGCGACAAACGGCGCCGAGGCACTTGCCGGATCAAACCCCAGTTTCTGCAGCACGAACGGCAGCATCGATCCAGAAAGAGATCCGAACGTAACGACGCCGACGAGCGCGAGTCCCACCGTCAGGGCTAGCAGATTGGGATGCGGATAATCCGCCAACCCCAGATGCTGCCACAACAAAATGCGCGCGATGCCGAGGGCGCCGAGTATCGCGCCGAGCAACAGTCCCGAGGGTAGCTCGCGCAGCACGACTTTCCACCAGTCGCGCAGTTTGATCTCGCCCAGCGCGAGCGAGCGAATGATCAACGACGTCGCCTGAGATCCGGAATTTCCGCCGGAGCTGATGATCAACGGGACGAAGAGGGCGAGCACTACCGCCTTCTCGAGCTCGCCCTGAAAATGGCCCATCGCCGTCGTCGTCAGCATCTCGCTGAGAAAAAGCGCGGCGAGCCACGGCGCACGCTTGCCGATCATCGAGAAGAAACCGATCTGGATGTACGGCATGTCGAGCGCTTCCATACCACCGAAGCGCTGCACGTCTTCAGTGTGCTCTTCGACGAGCGCGTCGATGACGTCGTCGACGGTGACTACGCCCTGAATGACGCCACTGTCGTCGACAACGGGCACTGCAACGAGGTCGTACTCGCGCGTGATGCGCGCGACTTGCTCGCGGTCTGCCGTGAGCGGAACGGTCTGAACTTCTTTCCAGGCGACATCGGCGACCTTGGAGCCTTCCGGTGCAGCGAGCAGCTCGCGCAGCGACATCACACCCTGGAGCCTGCCGGACGGGTCGGTCGCGTAAATCGTATTCATCGCTTCGACGCGCTCCGATCTTGCAATGCGACGCACCGCGCCGAGCGCTTCCTCAACCGGAGTTTCCTGGGACACAGAGACGAACTCCGTCGTCATCAATCCACCGGCCGAGTCTGGATCGTAGGCGAGTAGCTTCTCCGTCTCGGCACGCTCGGCGGCGGGAATCTCCTGAAGGATTTCTTCCGCGCTTTCTTCCTCGAGCGTCTCCAGTGTGTCGGCGCGATCGTCCGGGGTCATCTCCGTGACGAGCTCGGCCGCCTGGCGGACATTCATCGTCTCGAGGATTTCCGCGCGCAGCTCCTCATTGAGATACTCGAGGACGTCGGCGGCCCGCTCGACAGGCAAGGCAGAGAGGAATAGCGCGACGAGGTCGCGTGGCAGTGCCTGCGCGATGTCGGCGAGATCCCTGGCGTGCAGCTCCTCGGTTTCAGCGGGAATCGCTTCCGGATTTTCCTCGAGCATGTCGAGGATGTCCGGAGCCATCAGCACACCGAGCGCGCGCTCCTCGTCGTTATCGACGGGCGTGTTGTGCGTCGGTGTCATCATGGTGCGATAGGTAGACTGCGCCGGTCTGTCTGGAAGTCCGTTGCTTCGTACCCCGCAGTCGCGATCGCATCGCGGATCTGCTCGGGTGTGACGCTAGCGTCGTGCTCGATGACCGCGCGCCCGATGGAGACGTCCGCGCGCTTGATCCCCTCCACACCCGCGAGGGAGGTGAACACTGCGCGAACGCAGTGGACGCAGGACATGCCGTTGATGGAGACGGTGGTAGTCATCGCCGGTAATATAGGCGCACTGACTCAACGACTCGACAGAAATTTTTTATGAGACTAAAGGTAGGCTGGTAACAGAGAAGCTCTGATCACAGCTCGCAGCGTATGATCGCGCATTCATACGCTGCCTACTGAATCCTGAGCTTCCGCGAACTGCCTACCTTTTGTTAAGTCCGAGTTGGCCCGGCGTTAATCCAGCCTATTCGCTGGTCTCGGCACCGGCGGATTCTTTTTCCGCGACACGAAAGTCTTCTCTAAAGCCGGCAGGAATTTGTCGTAGCGCGACCCCGGCTCCCACATCACCCAACCATCGTAGCCCGAATCGTAGACTGCGCGCTTCTGCTCCTCGAGCTCGTGGGCCCCGTATTCGGGACGCATTTTTCCGAGCGTGAATGCCTGCAGCCACGGGCGAACGTGGTCGCTGGTGATGCCGAGCTTCGCGTCGCGCTCGCGCGCGCGTGAGATCGCGATGTGGATCACGTCGTACGGCGCGGCGTTGGGGCGCGGCAGCTGGAACGATCCGGGCGGATAGTGCGACGGATACACCATCGGCAACACGACGTCGACGTTCGGTGAGATGTGCTCCCACTGCTGGCCGACCTCGAGCGCGCCACCCACAGTAGTCACCAATCCGAAAATGTCGGCGGTGGTTCTCACGCCCAGTTTGGCGAAACGCGCACGCGCGGTCTTCAGAAATTCAGCGAGCACCTGCGGCTTGCTGCGACCATTCTGCTCGGGGAAGACCTGCTGCGGAAGACTGCGAAACGGCTCGGGGAACCGGATGTAATCGAACTGGATTTCGCCGAACCCCATTTTGATCGCGTCCTCGGCGACACGGAAATTGTATTCCCAGATTGCGTTCGCGTACGGATTGACCCACGTCTGCCCCTTCTTGTCGCGCCAGGGAGTACCATCGGCTTTGAGGATCACGTGATTCGGATTGTTGCGCGCTGTCACCGAATCCTTGAACACGACGATGCGCGCGACGGGTAGGATCCCGTGTGCGCGGATCGTATCGACAAGCGCCTGCATGTTGCGCGCTTTTACCTGAGTGCCGGCGTTCTTCTTCACCAATGGATCGCTCGACTCGTAGTTCAAGCCGAATTCATCCTTCACATCGATGATGAGCGCGTTGATCTCTGTCGAATCGGCAATGCCGATGAGATGCTTGAGCCGACGCGTGTTGGCGGCGAACCGGAAGACGTAAAGGCCGCGTGCGGGAAGGGTTCCCTTGATCAGCGAATCCAGAACTGGTGGCGTCGGGTGTGCGGGGACGGCGGCCGTGACAGCCTGGGCGCCGGCGTTACCGGCGACTGCAAACGCAATGGTGAGCGTCGCCGCCACCGCAGCGGTCGCGTGGGTGATGTTACTGAAACGCATCTTCGATTGTTGTGGGATGTCGGAGAGACGGGTCCAATCTAATTAAAGCCCGGCGAAAAGACGCCGGAAGCGCACTGTCTTGTACAAGCTGGTTGCGAAATCGGTCCATCAACCGTCGTGAATGGATAATCCCCGCCGAACAACCAGAGTCAGTGACAGATCCGATATATTTGGCATCGATGCGCTACCTCACGCTCGCTGTCGTCGCAACCGCCGTCGGCTGCGCGCTCCCGCCGCCGCCTCCTCCAGTCGCGGAGTTCCTCGTCTCCGCCGGCGATCAGACTTATTGGGTGAGAAGCGATAACTCCGGACTCAGAGTGCGCGGCTCACCGCTCATTCTCGCACGGACGGCAGGGCGTTACTACGAGTTATTTGTCACTGACATCGATCGCTCGTTCCCGAGGGCGCTCCTGAGTGGCGAACGTGTTTTCAGACGCGAGCTCGCGACGGGTGACTCAACGCTGATCTACGAAGACACCGCGATCGTCCACCTCGCCGAGCGATACCATAAACAGCATCCGTCGGCGCCAATGCTCGGGCCTGATGACGATCCGGAAGATGACGTCGACATTACCGCTGTCGGTGAAACCGACATCCTCAACGTGTTGGGACCGTACGTCGCGATCGAGCACCGGTTGTCGATCGATCGTGACGATGATCACGGTACGGACGACACTACCCGAACGGTGATCGATCTGCGCAACGGCAAAACGGTCGCGTTCGAGCACATGCTTCGCGACTCGACCGTACAGGAAGCAGCCGGCGAAGGTGGCATGGTGAATCGCCACTGGCGCCACGATGGCTACGACGTCGTCTCGCGCTACGATTCGCTGCACAAAGCCAACGCACTGATTCTGCGCGATCGTGGTGGCCGCGAGTGGAAGCTCGGTCTCGTTGAATCCAGCTTCGTGCAAGTGTTCTGGCTGGACAAGCCGCGCATCGATTCACGCACGCGCCGCGCACTGTCGCACGCATTCAATGATGCGACGTCGTACGGAGAGCGAATTCAGCAGGTGTCGCGCAAAGTGCGTCGGCCAGTGAAATCGACCGGACGGCAGATTTGAGTCGGCCGCCGCGCGCAGCGCGAAAGAATTCGTCGAATTCGTCTACGGAAGCGCCGAGCTCAAACAACGGCGCGCGACCCGTCCAGGAGACTCAGCACGAGACTGCTCAGCTGATGATGCCTCAGCACGCGAATGTGCTGGGTCACGTGTTCGGCGGCGTAGTGCTGTCGATGATGGACACGACGGCGGCGGTATCGGCGATTCGGCACGCGCGAATGGCGTGTGTGACGGTGTCAGTCGACCGGGTCGATTTCCGCGAGCCGATTCACGTCGGCGATCTCGTCATCATGAAGTCGAGCGTCAACTACGTCGGACGCACATCAATGGAAATAGGCGTGCGTGTAGAGACCGAAAATCTGCTCACGGGCGTGCGTCGCCACACCAACTCATGTTATCTCACGTTCGTCGCCGTCGATCGCAATGGGAAACCAGTAGAAGTCCCACGTCTGCGGCCGGAGACTGCTGACGAGCTACGACGATTCGAAGCGGCAAAGCTCCGTCGTGAGCGCAGACTCGCCGAGCGAATCTCGGAAGAGAAGTGGCGCAAGTAGTAAAGCGGGCTTGACCATCGATTCGCGTGCGTACAGAGTACCGTCATGGATAAAACTTTCACGGTCGAAGAAGCGAATCGCACTCTGCCGCTCGTGCGCCGAATCGTTGAAGATCTCGTGCGCGACCATCATCTGTGGGAAGAGAAAGTGCGCGAGTTCGAGGTAGCGACCAGTGGATCGAGTCCGGAGCATCCTGATGTGATCGCCGAGCTGTTGCAGGTTGAGGCGCAGCGGCTCGCCAAAGACATCGAGAGTTACATCGCCGAGCTCAATGAGCTCGGTGTGATCTGCAAAGGCATGAACGTCGGCCTCGTTGATTTTCGCGGCCTGCTGGATGGCCGCGACGTTTTTTATTGCTGGAAGCTCGGCGAGCCGAGTGTGATGTACTGGCACGAAGTTGACGCAGGATTTGTCGGGCGGCAGCGTCTGCATCCGCTCGCGCTGACCACCACTAACTAGCAAGACCGATGGCGAGACAGATCAAGCCGTTTCGCGGGCCCGACGGAACGAATTGGGGTGTGGAAGTGCAGGTGCCCGGCGCAAGCAACGCCATGATCGTGTTTCATCATCCCGGCGGTAAGACCGCGCGGCTCGATCGGTACGCGTGGGAGATCTGGGACGGACCTGAGTCTCGTAGTGTCACGTCTCGGGTGTCTGTCGACAAGATTATGGCCACGCTTAGCGATGAGCGCTTGCGCGATCTCTTTCGGCGGTCGATGCCCGTTTCTTCTCAGTGGGCGCGGGTTAATCGGGCGTCGTAGCCCTTAGATCGCGGCGCGCGTCAGTCGGCGGGGGTCGACTCAAAGGGCACATCGATTTCGAGACCATCGCGCGCGACGATCGTGTTGGCGAAGACTTCGCGGGCTTCGCGCTCGAGTTCCGCGGTATCGCGCGAGTAGCGTGCGCTCACGTGCGTGAGGATGAGGCGCTTGACGTTGGCTTTTGCGGCCACTTCGGCGGCTTCGCGCGCTGTCGAATGGCCGGTCTCTAGCGCGCGCGGGGCTTCTTCACTGGCGAACGTGGCTTCGTGGACGAGGACGTCGGCGCCATTGGCGGCGGCGACTGTCGCTTCAGATGGACGCGAGTCTCCCGTGAGCACTATGCGGCGGCCCGGACGACTTGGGCCGACGAGCTCGGAGGGTTTGATTGTGCGGCCATCTGGTAGCTGCACGGTCTCCCCCTTGTGAATCTTGCCCCATAGTGGGCCTTCTGGCACGCCCATCTCGCGCGCTTTTTCGGGATTGAACCTGCCGAGGCGGGTTTCTTCGACGAGATGGTAGCCGATGGCGGTGCGATCGCCGTGCTCGACTGAGAACGGAATGATCGAGTAGCCGTGGCGCTTCAGTGGAACGTCCGGCGTCAGCTCGAACACTTTGATCTCGAAGTGCTGCTTCTCGCTGCCGAGTGTGATCGCACGCCAGAGAAGTTTTTCGGAGCCGGCGGGACCGTAGAGATACATCGGATCGGTGCGGCCCTGGAGCGCGAGGGTGCGGAGCAATCCCGTCACACCCAGCATGTGATCGGCGTGCATGTGGGTGAAGAAAATATCCGTCAGCGCGAAGGTGATTCCGTAGCGCATCATCTGCCGCTGAGTGCCTTCACCACAATCGAACATCAGCGTTTCGCCCTCGCGGATGATCGCGACGGACGAAACGTTGCGCTCGACTGTGGGACGCGACGCGGAAGTGCCGAGGAAGCGGAGAGCGAGAGACATCGCCGCGAAATATAGGGACTTAGGGAACGCCGTTTGCCACTCTGTCTGCGTAAATCAGACGGATAGAAACAATGGCAACGAAGACAGTGAGAAAGTCGGCGGCGCGATCGGCGAAAAAGTCCCGTTCGACCAACGGATCGCATCGCGGCAATGGCAGCAGCGGACGGTCAGGCAGCACGCGCGAGAGGGAGATGCGTCGGGTGCAGGCGCACCCGAAGCCGCCGATGCCAAAGCAGCATCAGGAATATCCGGCGCTGGAGGCGAAGGTGCATCCGCGCCCGCAGTACCAGGCGCCTCTTTATAAAGGTGCGGATAAGCTGAAAGGAAAAGTCGCTTTGATTTCGGGCGGCGACTCCGGAATTGGCCGTGCAGTAGCGGTGCTGTTCGCGCGCGAAGGAGCGGACGTCGCGATCATGTTTCTTCCTGAAGAACAGCGCGACGCGGATGAGACTCGCGATGCAATCGAGGCTGAGGGTGGACGCGCGTTGTTGCTGCCGGGAGACGTAACCGATCTCGAGTACTGCGAAGAGTGTGTCGACAGAACAGTCACCGAGCTCGGCTCGATCGACATCCTCGTCAACAA
>DATFHK010000027.1:0-12768 GCA_035248505.1 Gemmatimonadaceae bacterium
TGCGGAAATACATATCAGACCAGATCGACCCAGGCGGAGATTCACACCGATATCTGCGCCCAGTGCCACCCCTTCTTCACGGGCAAGCAGAAGCTCGTCGATACCGCGGGACGCGTCGAGCGCTTCCGCCAGAAGTACGGCAAGCAGGCCGCTGCCTCCAGCTCTGAAAGCTGAGCCTGCACGATCGGGTGAGAGACGCCATCGCGCGTTTCTCCGAAGTGGAGCGAGAGCTCTCTGATCCAAAGACCGTAAAGGACCAGCAGCGCATGGCGGCGCTGGGCCGCGAGCACCGGCATCTCCAGCCGCTGGTCGAGATGGGGAACAAACTCGAGAAATACGAGCACGAGCTCGCGGAAACCCGCGAGCTCGTTGATTCTGACGACCCCGAGATGGCGCAGGAGGCGAAGGCAGAACAAACTCGCCTCGAGAAATCCATCGAAGACCTTCTCGAGCGCATCAAGCCAGCGCTCGTTCCTCATGATCCGCTCGATGACCGGCCAGCCATCGTCGAGATCCGCGGCGGCACCGGCGGCGATGAGGCCGCGCTGTTTGCCGCCGATCTCTACCGGATGTACACTCGGTTCGCCGAAGATCGCGGCTGGCGCATCGAGGTCATCTCGCAGTCCGATGGCAGCCTCGGCGGCGTCAAGGAAGCAATTTTCAAGATCAAAGGCGAAGGCGCCTACGGTGCAATGCGTTGGGAATCGGGCGTCCACCGGGTGCAGCGGGTGCCGGTCACGGAGAGCCAGGGCCGCATCCACACTTCGGCCGCCACCGTCGCCGTGTTGCCGGAAGCAGAAGAGATCGATCTCAAGATCGAGGACAAGGATCTTCGCATCGACGTCTTTCGCTCGTCGGGGCCCGGCGGTCAGAGCGTCAACACCACCGATTCAGCAGTGCGCATCACCCACATCCCGAGCGGGATCGTCGTCAGTCAGCAGGATCAGAAGTCGCAGCTCCAGAACAAGCTGAAGGCGATGGAAGTTCTGCGCGCGCGACTTCTCGATGCGAAAATCGCCGAGCAGGAGGCTGCCAGAGCGCGAATGCGGAAGACGCAGGTTGGAACCGGAGATCGATCTGCTAAGATTCGAACATACAACTATCCGCAGAATCGCGTCACCGATCATCGCATCAATCTGACCTTGCACGAGCTCACCAACGTTCTCAACGGCGATATCGAGCCATTCATCGATGCCCTGAAAGTGGCTGACGTCGAGGAGAAACTCGGTGAGTAGTGGCGGCGCCCCGTTTTTCGTCAAATCATCCGCTGGAACCATCGGCGATCTGCTCGCCGGCTGCTCCGCGATGCTTCAGTCAGAGGGCGTGCCGGACGCGGATCGCGAGGCGCGCGAGATTCTCGCGGCGGTGCTCGACGTCCCAAGGTTCTGGACGGCAGCGAATAGTGTCGCGAGCGCATCGCCGGACGTGGTTCGTTCCGTCGTTCGCGCCGCAATTCTTCGCGCCAGGGGCGCACCGCTCGCTTACGCGGCGGGTCGCGCAGCGTTCAGACATCTCACGCTCGAAGTCGATGAGCGCGTCCTGATCCCGCGAGTTGAAACCGAGGTTCTCGTCGACCGGATTCTCGAACGATGCGGCGCGGACACCCGCGTCGTCGCGGACGTCGGGACCGGCTCGGGGGCAATAGGATTGTCGCTCGCCTTCGAAGGCAACTTTGAGCGCGTATACGCGACTGACATTTCGCTCGACGCGCTGCATGTCGCCAAGTCCAACGCCGTTTCACTGGCGAAGGTGCTCAAATCGGTGGTCGAGTTTCGTCACGGCTCGCTGCTTGCCCCTTTAGCCGGTGTGAAACTCGATGTGGTAGTGTGCAATCCGCCCTACATCAGCTTCGCCGAGCTCGTCGAACTGCCGCCGGATGTCCGTGACTGGGAGCCGTGCATCGCGCTGCTTTCTGCCAGCGACGGGCTGGCAATCACGCGCGAGCTCGTACGGTCGGCGCCGATGTCGCTGGTGAAGGGCGGACTACTGGCACTGGAGGTCGATACGCGACGTGCCGGAAGCGTCGCGGAAATGATCGCTGTCGATGGCCGCTATCGTGACGTGGAAGTGCTGCTCGATCTGACTGGCCGCGAGAGATTCGTGCTCGCGCGCCGGGCGTAACGCGTTCAGCCGGGAGAGCTGATGCTGGAAGACAAGGCAAAGGAGCTGGGCAGGCTGATTGGGCAGAGCCCCGAGTACCAGGCGCTCAAGCGTTCCAGCGACGCGCTCAACGAAGAGCGCGAGGCGGTGACGCTGCTGCAGCAAATGGAAAAGTTGCGTGGCGATGCGCAGCAACTGATTCAGCGGGGCGAGAATCCGAGCGAGGAGATGGAGAAGCAGCTGGATGAGTTGCTGGAGAAAATCCAGTCACAGCCTGCATACCAGCGGGCGGTTGCCGCGCAGGAGAATTTCGACAAGCTGATGTTCCGCGTGAATCAGTGGATCATGGACGGCATGAAAAAAGGCGCTGCGAGTCCAATCATCACGCTTTCCTGAGCATGCCGCGGGGCAAACTGATCGTACTCGAAGGTGCTGAAGGCGCTGGCAAGACAACCCAGATAAAACTGCTCGCCGAACGCTTGACCAACGCCGGCATCCAGTGTGTGGCATTGCGCGAGCCGGGCGGCACACCGGTAGGCGATGATATCAGAGAGATCCTTTTACAACCGGAACAGGACATCACCGCGGCGACTGAAGCGTTGTTGTTCATGGCGTCGCGGGCGGAGCTGGTGAACCGAGAGATCGGGCCGGCGTTGCAGCGCGGCATGATCGTGCTCGTCGATCGTTTCTTTCTCTCGACCTACGCGTACCAGATCAATGGTCGTGGAATTCCAGAAGCCGAGATTCGTGCCGCCAATCGTCTCGCCACCGGGGGCCTCGTGCCCGATCTAACGCTCCTGCTCGATCTACCGGCGAAGGATGGATTGGCGCGGGCGGACAGTCGTGGCCAGCGCGACCGGATGGAGCGCGCTGACGATGCCTTCCATCAACGAGTGGGAAGTGCATTCCGCGAGTTCTCAAAGTCGAGCTGGCAACACTCCCATCCTGAGTGCGGACCAATCAAGTTGATAGATGCGACCGGCGATGTGGGAGCTGTGCACGAGCGAACCCTCGCCGCGCTTGCTCAGGCGTTTCCGCAACCTTTTGCCGGACTGAAGGTTTAACTGATATGAGATTGAGGCTTCCCAGCGCTTCCGCGCGCGCGCGAACTCTGATCGTCGCGGGCACAATGCTCGCCGCTCTGGTCACTGGCGGCTGGTTATTGCAGCGCGGCGCGCACACGGGGACTTTCACTACCTACGAAGGAGCGCGCCTGTTCGAGAGCGTGTTCCGTCGCATCCAGACCGACTTCGTCGATACCGTCGCCGATTCCGCGCTCTATCGCAAATCGGTGGACGGCATGCTCTACGAGTTGCGCGATCCGTACTCCGCGTTTCTGCCACCCGACAGGTTCGCGCGACTGAACGAAACGACGACCGGCAATTACGCGGGACTTGGCGTTGAGGTCGACGTGAGAGATGGATGGCTCATCGTCGTAGCTCCGCTCCCCGGCGGACCCGCCGAGCGCGCGGGAATCCAGCCTGGTGATCGAATCATCGAAATCGGTGGACGATCTGCCAAAGGCTGGACCAACGAAGAAGCAGCAAAGTTCCTGCGCGGCAAGCCCGGAACGATGGTCACGCTCAAGGTCGAGCGGCCCGGCATCACAACGCCTTTGGAGTTGCGGCTGGAACGGACGACAATTCATCAGAGTGCAGTGCGACGCACCGCGCTCCTCGATGACGCCATCGGCTACATCGATCTCAAAGCGTTCAGCGATTCGACCGCCGACGAGCTGACGAACGCAATCACGTCGCTCAGTCGTCGCGGAATGAAGACCCTCGTGCTCGACCTGCGCACGAACCCAGGCGGCTTGTTGACCCAAGGTGTGCGTGTCAGCGACCTGTTCCTGAATCCTGGACAGAAGATCGTGAGCATGCGCGGTCGTGTGCCCGACGCCAATCGTGATTACGCAGATACCGCGAAGCAGGCGTGGCCACAGCTGCCATTGCTGGTGCTGGTCGATGGACGCAGTGCGAGTGCGGCGGAGATCGTCGCCGGTGCGCTGCAGGATCACGACCGCGCGGTGATCATCGGACAGCCGACGTATGGGAAGGGAAGTGCGCAGAGCGTAATCCCGTTCGGAGATCAGGGCGGACTCAAGATCACGACGGCGCGGTGGTTCACACCCGTCGGCCGCTCGATCACGAAGATTATTCCAAGCGATGACGACGAAGAGCAGCTGCCCCCGAAGAAGGAGCGGTATCGCACGGATGCGGGCCGCACGGTGTACGGTGGCGGCGGTATCACACCGGACGTGATCGCGGGAGACAGCGCGGTGCCAGTTGCGGAAACGGGTTTCCTGCACGCACTCGGCGCCCAGACGTCGCGCTTCAGAGACGCAATCACTGATTACGCGCTCAATCTGAAGGCAAATCACGTCATTACCACTCCGGATTTCGTCGTCACGCCAGCGATGCGGGAGGAGATCTGGAATCGCATGCGCGCTCGCGGGATCGACATTCCACGCTACTTGTTCGATGACGCGCAGGCCGTCGTCGATAGGCAGCTGGCATACGAGATTGCGCGTTACGTCTTCGGCAGCGACGCCGAATTCCGTCGTCGAGCGGCGCAGGACAAGATTCTTCAGAGGGCGCTGCAACTGGCGCGCGGCGCACGTTCCGAGCAGGAGCTGTTGAAGCGCGCAATGGCGCAGGCAGCACCTGATACCGTCGACAATGTCGCCGCCGCCGGCGGGGGCCGGTGAGCGAGCGCGTATTCATAATCGGCCCTGGTCACGTTGGGCGCGGATTATTCCGCGCCTTTCGCGCATCAGGAGTCGAGGTTGTCGGATTGCACGGCAAGCGGCCTTCGGCAGTCGCGACTTCAAGTGGTGATATCCCGAAGGAAGCGGCGCAGGCTAACGTCGTCATAGTTTGCGTGCGCGATCCACAGCTTGACGATGCGATGCAGGAAGTCGCGCTCGCCGCGCGTGGCGGTCGAATCGCGCGTGACACCGTCATTCTTCACACATCAGCGATCGCGGAGCCTGCTGCATTGCCCGCGCTCTCGAGCGCCGGATATCCGGGCGGGACTTTTCATCCGCTCGTTCCGTTTACAGATCCCGATGTCTCGGCGGAGCTGCTGCGAAAAGCGTGGATTGGCATCGATGGCGAGAACGCGGCCAAGAATGCATCCCGGCGGCTCGCCGGCCACCTCGGCGCGCGCACGCTGGAGATCCCGCCGGGACGAAAAGCAGCATACCACGCAGCAGCCGTGATATCGAGCAATTTTCCAGTGGTGCTGGCATCGGTCGCGGGACATCTCTTGCACGAGATCGGAATTCCGGATGCCAGTGCATATCAGGCGGTTGATAGCCTGATGAGCGGCGCGATCGCCAACATGAAGCAGGCGATTCCGGACGACGCGCTAACAGGGCCCGTCATGCGTGGGGACGCCGAAACGGTAGGGAAGCATCTGCGCGCGCTCGAGGGACTGGAGCCGGCGCGCGAGATCTATCGGAGCCTGTCGAGCGCAGCGGTGGAAATTGCGCGCAATCGCGGAACGGATCCGCGGAAGCTCGCCGCGGTGGGAGCGCTGCTGCGTCCCACCGCCCGGAATTAGAAGTCGGCCAGGCCCTGCTGGTCCACGATCTTCGCGCCTTTGGGCGGCGAAAACCGGAAGCTCGATCGCGACAGCGCGGGATTAGCCGTGAACTGAGTGATCACGACGTGCCGACGCAGGCCATTGCTCGATTCGACGTCGAACTGTCGAATGCTCGAGTCTGAATCGTCGATCCACACCTTCGCGCTGCGGAACTGTGAATTACTGCGCTTGGGGATAAGGTTGACGATGTGAGTCGATCGGCCGCCGACGGTCGCTGCACCACCTGCGGTCACGGTGAACTTGCTGCGCGGCGAGTTGAGAAACTGATCGGCAGGATCGACGGAGCCGGCGCTGGTGTTGTTGTACGGCATGCGCATTACCTGCCCAGGGACGGTGCTGGGAAGATACGCCCACAGCGTCGAGCCATCGGCGACAACGCGATCGCCGCTGTCGAAGGTGATGCTGAGCAGATTCGGTTTCTTGCGCAGGATGGTGCCGCTCGTCGTCTGGGTGCTTCCCGTCAGCGGATTGGTGAGAGTCTGGCGGAACTCGGCGCGCATGCTGCCAAGACGCGCATATGCGGCGACAGCGCGATCGATGACTGCGTCGGCGCTCTGCGCGCGAAGGTCGTGAGCGACAGCCAGGCACGCGAAGGCCGTCAGAAGGCGAAGAGTTTTCATATGTGGCGGTACACCGGCAGGTGCTATGCCGTTCCTGCGTTCGCCGTGGGCAGCGACCGTCCAATTGCCGATGCAACGGCCCTCAGCTCCCCCACCAATTGAGTGAACTGATCGGGATAAAGTGATTGCGCGCCGTCGGAGAGTGCACGGTCGGGCTCGGGGTGAACCTCGATCATCACACCATCGGCACCAGCGGCGATCGCTGCGCGCGCCATCGGAATCACCTTGTCACGCAGACCAGTGCCATGGCTCGGATCGGCGATGATCGGCAAATGCGACAGCCGGTGCACGATCGGTACTGCGGTGAGATCGAACATGTTGCGTGCCGCCGGATCGAAACTGCGCACACCGCGTTCGCAGAGAATGACGTCGTTGTTTCCTTCGGCGAGGATGTACTCCGCGCTGAGCAGCAGATCGTTGATGGTTGCCGCCATGCCCCGCTTGAGCAGCACGGGTTTCCTCATCTTTCCAACCGTCTTCAGCAGCGAATAGTTCTGCATGTTGCGCGCGCCGATCTGGATGCAGTCAGCGTGCTCGGCGACGAGCTGCGCTCCCTCGGAATCCATCGCTTCGGTGACGATCGGGAGACCACATTCCTTGCCTGCGCGTGCGAGCAGCTCCAGCCCCTTTTTCCCGAGTCCCTGAAACGAATACGGGGAGCTGCGGGGTTTGAACGCTCCACCGCGCAGTGCCGTACCGCCTGCGGCTTTGACGATCCGCGCCGCCGACATGATCTGTTCTTCCGACTCGACCGAGCACGGGCCACCGATCACGACGACTGCATCGCCACCAACTGTCACGCCATATCCGAGATCGACGACGGTGTCCTCGTTCTTCCATTCGCGCGACACCTGCTTGTACGGCTGCGTAACGTGGATGATCTGCGCGACGCCTGGGAGCGCCTCGAGACGCGATGAGTCAACGCGTCCATCGTTGCCAACCAGACCGACGGCGGTGCGCTGCGCGCCGGGCATCGGTCGCGCCTCGTAGCCCATCTCCTGAATAATTGCTACCACGCGATCGACGTCTTTCGCCGTCGCGTCGTGCTGCATCACTACTAACATCTACGCTATAAGTGGGGCTGACTCGGCGGCTTCGGGCTCGTCGTCGTGCAGCTGTGGGATGTGCGCGGGATGATCCGGCGTGATAGTCTCGTCGACGGTGCGACCGCGCATGCGAACGCTCACCAGCGACGACACACCCGGCTCCTGCATCGTCACGCCGTAGACGGCGTCCGCTGCTTCGGTCGTGGTGCGCGGGTTGTGAGTGATCACAATGAATTGCGTGTTGTTCTTGAAGCGGTTGAGCATGCGTACAAAGTGACCGATGTTCTGATCGTCGAGCGGCGCGTCCACTTCGTCCAGCAGACAGAATGGACTCGGCTTGGTGAGAAATATCCCAAACAGCAGGGAAAGAGCAACAAGCGCTTTCTCGCCGCTCGAGAGCAGGTGAATGCGCTGCGTGCGTTTACCGCGCGGCGAGGCGTGGATCTCAATATCGCCCTCGAGCGGACTATCTGGATTCTCGAGGCGCAGATCGCACTCGCCGCCGCCGAACAGTGTCATGAAGATGTTTCTGAAGTTCTCGCGCACGCGTACGAAGGTTTGCAGGAACAGTTCGCGAGCCGTTGAATCGATCTCGCGAATGGCCTGCTGCAGGGAGTTTCGCGCTGAGCTCAGGTCGTCCCGTTGCGTGGTCAGGAAGCCGAGTCGCTTCGTCTCTTCCTCGTGTTCCTCGATGGCCAGCGGATTGACCGGTCCCAGTGCTTCCAATTGCTCGCGAACGAGTGCAGCCTCGCTGCGCAGCGCTTCGTCATCGAGATCGAGAACTTCCGCGCCGGCCAGCAATTCGTCAACGGGCTTCTTCCATTCGGCCTCGAGCCGTTCCCTTATCGCAGCCCGCTTGCCAGAGAGCTCGGTGTAGCGCAACTCGGCAACGTGCAGCTCTTCACTGAGACCGGCAGTGTGGCGCCGCATCTCGACCAGCAAGTGTTCGTCGGCCGTGAGACGCTCGTCGAGGTCGTGAACCGCGCGCTCGGCGTCGGCGAGTTTCTGTTCGGCTGCTTCCAGCGTTGACTGTCTCGAGTCGAGATCGGCCTGCCATTGCGAGAGCTGTTCGCGAAGCTGGGAATCGGCGCTGGATAGTCCGGTCAGCTCCACCTGCAGTGATTCCAGGCGACCGGTTGCCGAGGCGTACTCGTCATTCAGGTGGCGATGACGGTCGGATGCGACCTCGAGTTGCGCCTGTGCCTGGGCGCGTCGAATCTGGCTGGCGGTCCTTTGCTCCCGTGCCTCTTCCTGATTGCGCTCAGCGTTGGCGAGCATTTCCCGCGCACCGGCGACGGCGGCTTCACGCTCGGCGATTTTCGCCTTGGTCTCGCGGGAGCTCGCATTCAGACTTTCGATGCGCGCCAGCACCGTCGCCTCACGATCCGTGAGCCGATCGATCAACGCTCTCGCTTCGGCTGCTTCACGTGCGACACGTTGATACTGACGTCCAAGCGCCGCCGATCGCTCGGCCGCGTCGGCGCTGGCGCGCGATGTCTGCGTGGCGGCTTCCTGTGCCACCAATGCGGCGCGTTCAGCAGTGGCCAGCGTAGCGCGCTCCGCCTCTGCTGCGACCGACGCGGAATGCCGCGCGGCTGCGCTGTTCGCGACTGCCTGCTGGAGCTCGCTGATCTCCGCGCGGCGACGTAAGGGTCCGGGTCCGGACTCCGGCGCCGGCAACCAGATTGCGCCGCGGGCGTCGACAAACGCCGATCCGCTCTCAACCGCGGTGACGCTGCCAAGCAACGAATGAACCCACGCACGTGCGGGAGAAGTGGCTTCCACCAGCGCCGCGAGATCGACGTCGCCATTTCGCGAACCGTTCTCGCCGTTCACCGAATCCACGGGCAACAGCAGCAGCGGACCAGGGGAAGCCGACGCGTGCCAGGCGCGGATCGATTCGGCGACGGTTCGATCGCGCACCAGAACGGCGTTGACTGTCGGACCGAGATAACGCTCGACCAGCGATGCTGCCTGTGAATTGGTGCTGATGAAATCGCTGAGCGGACCGATAATCGCGCCTTCACCGAAAATCGCGCGCTCCTTGAGCAGTCGAGCGGCGGCGGGCGCCAGACCAACACGCTCCCTCTCGAGAGCCTCGAGCGCGTTGAGTTTTGCAGTGACGGAAGTGTGGAGATCTTCAGCGCGTGAGAGCTCGAAGCGAGCCGTGCTTTCGCGTTCACGGGCTTCCGCCAACGCACTCTGAGCGGTCTCGGCCTGAGCCAGTGCCTCAGAGGCGCGCGTGGCACTGACCGTCGCTTCGTCCTCCGCGGCAGCGTATTCACGTCGTGCGGCTTCAGCGGTATCGAGCAACGACTCCTGCTCGGCGCGCAACGTTGACAGTCGAACGTTCAGCTCGTCTCGCTCGCGTTCCGCTCCCTGACGATCGAGCTCGGCGCGGTGCAGCTCTTCGCGCAGTTCGCGCAGCGCACGCTCGCCCTGTTCGAGCCCAGCTTTGGCGGCGCTGAGATTGTTGCGAACGTCCTCCTCGTGCCGCGAGTGCGCCGCGAGCGCTTCGTCTGCGCTCGCTAGCGCCGTCTGCAAATCAGCCAGCTCTGCGGCGGCGCGTTCCAACTCGGTGCTGACGCGACCGGCGATGGCGTCGCCTTCACGACGCTCTTCTTCAGCGCGCTCGCGCCGCGATGTCGCGTTACGCAGCCGCTCTTCAGCGACGGCAATCTCGCCACGCAGCTGCTGGGTTCGCTCGCGCTCGTCCGACACCAGCCTTGCAAGCTCATTGCGACGAGCCTCGGCAGACGTTCTCTCGCCGAGCGCGGAATCGCGCGCGGCTTCAGCGACGCGCAGACGCTCGTCTTCGCGGGGGACTTCGGTTCGAAGAACGGTCACGCGTTGTTCGAGTTGCTGGAGCTCGTCGCGCCACGCCGACATCTCGCGCGACGCGTGTGCGACTTCGAGCGTGAAGCGACGCGCCATCAATTCCGCGTGCCGCTCTGCGCGCTTGCGTTGACGAGCAAGAGAGCGGACCTGACTCTGGACTTCGGTGATCAGATCATCGATGCGCGCCAGGTCGGCAGTCGTTTCTTCGAGACGGCGTTCGGCGCTGCGCTTGCGATCGCGATAGAGTCCGATGCCGGCTGCTTCCTCGAACAGCTCGCGCCGATCGTCGGGCCGATCGCTCAACAGCGCATCGATCATCTTGGCTTCGATCACAACGCCCGAATCAGCGCCGAGTCCGGTGCCGCGTACCATGTCGTGGATGTCGCGCAAACGGCACGCTGATCCATTCAGGAAGTAATCGCTCTCGCCCGACCGACTCAGTCGACGGGTGATGACGACTTCGCGGAAGGGAATGTCGAGCGCGCCATCGTCGTTCTCGAAGTGCAGCGAGACTTCAGCGACGTTGACTGCGCGACGCGCGGAAGATCCTTGAAAGATCACTTCTTCCATCTTGGCGCCGCGCAGAGCACGAGCGCGCTGCTCACCGAGCACCCATCGTACGGCGTCGGAGACATTGGACTTGCCGCAGCCGTTGGGGCCGACAATCGCCGTCACGCCCGGCTCGAAGACCATGTCGGTTCGATCGGCGAACGACTTGAATCCATGAATGTCGAGCTTAGTTAAACGCACTACGGCGCTCTCCCTATCCGGTAGACGAGCACTGGTTTTAGTCCATCCCCACGCAATGTTCTGGTCAACTCAGCCGATTCGTCGGCCTTCGCGAAGGCACCTGCGTAAATCAGTGCGCCTCCGTCGTCCTGCATCAATGCGTAAAGCGTAAGTCCGCGCGCTTCGTACCGCTGCAAGGTCGCGCGTACACTGTCGGCAATCCCGCCCTGCGTCGGGACGCTATCGACCAGGAGCGCCATCGGCGCCATCCCCACGTTTCCGCTGCTGGGAAGGAGGACTCCGGAGTTTCGCAAAGCGAGAAGGAGCGAATCAGCTTGAGATCTCCTGGTATAGGCGCCGGCGGTGACCTTGTACCATATCGTCCGATCGGGCTCGATCGGCAAAGGCGAGATCGCCGCCGCTGGTAGCGCTCTGCCGTTTTTCCTGACGAACAAGTTAGCACCTTCAGCCGTGTTTGCGAATTGCAATTCGACTGTGAACTGAGCAGCGTTCGCAGAATCTGCTGAGTTTAGAGGAGGCGCGACATGCACCGTTTCCGCCGGCGGGCGCGGAGGTGTCGGTCTTGACGCCGCAGTCGTCTTCGTCACCACCCGAGGTGGGGACGGTGACCGTTTCAGTCTCAGCACTCCGAACGCCGCGCCGACCGAGGCGAGAATCAACAGCGTGATCACCGCCAGGCCAGGGAAGAAATACCGATTGGCTCGCCACTTCGCCGCACGCTCGCTTATCCGATGGATTGGCAGCTTGAGAGTCGGCGTCGCCGTCGGCACTCGCGCCAGGATAATCGCGGACGGTGCGGTGGGCAGCTCCGCGTCCTTGACCAACACGACGCCATCGAGCTTGTCCAGAAGCTCCGCCAGGCCACGCGCGTCGGGCTCGGCGACGAGTAGCAGCAGTCCGCCAACTTCCGCGAAACCGCTGAGAATCTTCTTCCATTTTCCGCTGCGAAAAACCTCTTCGCCGATGTCGGGGTCCGTGCCGCTCGGCATGACGAAGAGATTCTGGCTTCCGGGAATCGGATAACCAATCCGATTCAGCGAAACGCCATAGACGAAACTGTCGGTGATGCCGTGCGCATCTTCCTGACTGACGAGATCGCGCAGCGGCGGAACGTCGCCGACGAGATCGCCGATAACCGTGCGCCGATGGCGTGCTTCAGCGCGAGCGATGCCGAGCGCGACGTATGAGGCGGCGAAGGGGTCAGAAGAGACAACAGCTACCGCGGAGTAGCTGCCAAGCACTGGGGCGATTTGCCGTCCGGCGTCTTCCCAGGCGACTGGGCGTCCGCCGGACACGCGGGCCGTCAAGGGGAGCCCTCGTAAATCCAGTAGTCGCGCTTCGACGCGCGCCCGACTCTTTCGGCTTCGTCTCGCGTGGCGAATGGGCCGATCACGACGCGATAGATCGGGGATCCAGCGCTGCTGGTGGAGACCACATGCGCAGCGTTACTGCCCACTCTGATGGTCGACGCGAGCTGCTGTGCCGCGTCCGAGCTGAGAAGCGCGGCGAACGAAACCATGAATCCGTTTGCCGGCACTCCAGCCTGCGGTGTCGTTGGGGGCGTCGTGGAATCTGCGGGCGGCGCAACCGTCGGCGTGGTCGGACTGGTTGAGCTCGCGGTCGAATCCACGGCGCTGTCCGTCGGAAACGTCACCGGCTGATCGAGTCCCTGCGCCCTCGGTTTGAACCCGTCCCAGGCGAAGAAATACCAGTAGTCTTTACCACCGCCGGCGATGGTGGATTTCGGTTTCAGGTTGTCAGGGTCGACCAGCACCACGTCTTTCGCGCCGAGCGTCGCCAGTTCTCCC
>DATFHK010000028.1:0-2193 GCA_035248505.1 Gemmatimonadaceae bacterium
CTGGGAATACGGCCCGTGCTTGTCGCAATCACGCGTCGGCTCGGTGCCGGAGATGTAGAACTCGCTGCCGACCAGATTGCGCGGGCAATACGGTGTTTGCAACAGTCCGCTGCTGAAGTCGATCTCACGCGTCACGATCGAGACCGGCCGGGGCCAGTCGGGTGGCGCAGGTTTGCGGCGATAGACCTCGGTCATGAACGAGGTCCACGCCGGCGCGGCGAGCACGCCGCCTTGCGCGTTGTCCTTGATCTTCTGCGGACGATCGAGTCCAAACCAGACGCCGGCGACCAGATCCGCGGTGAAGCCGACGAACCAGACGTTGGTACCGTCGTTGGTCGTTCCGGTCTTGCCGCCCGCCGGATAGTGGAACCCCGATGCCCATACGCCGGCCGCGGAACCGCGACGAATGACATCCTTGAGCATGTCGACCATGATCCACGCTTCTTCGGGCGACATCACCTGCGTTCGCGTCGGAGTCGGTTGCCACAGAATCTCACCCTTCTGATTCTCGACGCGGAGAATCGCGTTCGGTGTCGCGCGCACGCCAAGGTTAGCGAAGGCGGTGTAGGCTGAGATCAGCTCGATCGGGTAAACGTCCGCAGCACCGATGTGGATCGATGGATACGGTGGAATTGGACTCGTGATGCCGAAATTGCGGGCTTCGTTGATGACGGTTTGCTCACCCAGCTCCATGCCCAATCGGACGGTGGAGACGTTACGCGAGAGATAGAGCGATTGCCGCAGCGGAATCTCGCCGAGGAATTTGAGGTCGTAGTTCTGCGGCGCCCATTCCGGCTGACCAGGAACCTGCAGCACGAGCGGACTGTCGTTGACGATGTACGACGCGGGCCGCCCATTCTGAATTGCGGCCGAATACACGATCGGCTTGAACGTCGAGCCCGGCTGACGCAACGCTTGCACGGCGCGATTGAACTTCGAGTCCTCGAAGTCTCGACCGCCGACCATCGCGCGCACGGCGCCAGTGCGGGGATCGAGTGCGAGAAACGCTCCCTGCAGATACGGCGACGTTCCGGTGCCTTCGTCGCCTTCGCGGTGGGCGATGTAGTGCTCGTACGTCTCGTGGGAATAAGGTCCGTATCGACCGCCCTCGATCGCTCTCGCCTGGTTCAGCACGGCACGCTCGGCGGCGCCCTGCATGTCCAGGTCGAGCGTGGTATAGACCTTCAAGCCCTGCTCGTAAAGTTGCTTCCCGAATTGGGCATCGAGCTGCTGACGAACCCACTCGACGAAGTACGGCGCGGTTTCACCGGTGATGGTCTTGTCAGCCAGCTTGAGTGGATACGCCTTGGCACGGCTGGCATCCGCGTCGTTGATGTATCCGTTCTGGCGCATCAACTCGATAACGGTGTTGCGACGCTGGATCGCGCGTTCCGGATAACGCACCGGATTGTAGCGTGCCGGCGCTTTGGGCAGCGCGGCAAGCGTCGCCGCTTCGGCAACGTTCAAATCGCGAACTGATTTTCCGAAATAGCGCTGCGACGCGGTCTCGACACCGTACGCGCCGTGTCCGAGATCGATCTGATTCAGGTACAGCTCGAGAATTTTCTTTTTGTCGTACTTGGCCTCGATCGCGCGCGCGACCTTCGCTTCCTTGATCTTTCGAATGATGCTTTTCTCGCGCGAGATCTTCTCAGGAAAGACGTTGCGCGCGAGCTGCATCGTGATCGTCGAAAATCCCTGGGAGTAGCCGTGGATCGGCGAGCGAATAATTACACTGGCCGCGCGATGCCAGTCGATGCCGGCGTGCTGATAGAAGCGCTTGTCTTCGGTCGCGATGAACGCGTCCTGCACGATCTTCGGAATCTCGTCGATCTTGACCAGCGTTCGCTTTTCCAGACCGAGCTCGGCGATGAATCTCCCGTCGATCGCGTAGAGCTTGGATGTCTGGTGCGGCGTGTACTCCGAGAGAATCTCGATCGAGGGACACTGATTGCCGCGACAGATCAACGACCAGGTGCCGTAGAGAGCGCCGATGCCGACAAAGATCAAGAAGGTCAGCGACAGCAGCACCACTCTGACGAACGTCGGATGGCGCTTATGAAACCGAATCTTTTTGTTCGCTGAGGTAGTGGGAGGCGTCGAAGCGGCAGCCATGCAGAGAGAAAAAGATAACTGTGATACACCGAAGGTGACACGTGGGTCGTGCCTCCCTATCTTCCCCGCATGAACGCA
>DATFHK010000029.1:0-25978 GCA_035248505.1 Gemmatimonadaceae bacterium
CTGGGAATACGGCCCGTGCTTGTCGCAATCACGCGTCGGCTCGGTGCCGGAGATGTAGAACTCGCTGCCGACCAGATTGCGCGGGCAATACGGTGTTTGCAACAGTCCGCTGCTGAAGTCGATCTCACGCGTCACGATCGACACCGGCCGCGGCCAGTCGGGTGGCGCCGGTTTGCGGCGATAGACCTCGGTCATGAACGCGGTCCAGGCCGGCGCGGCGAGCACGCCGCCTTGCGCGTTGTCTTTGATCTTCTGCGGACGATCGAGCCCATACCAAACGCCAGCGACAAGATCAGCGGTGTAACCGATGAACCAGACGTTGGTGCCGTCGTTGGTCGTTCCAGTTTTGCCGCCAGCCGGATAGTGGAATCCTGATTGCCAAACACTGGCGCCGGATCCGCGGCGAATGACGTCCTTCATCATATCGACCATGATCCACGCCTCTTCCGGCGACATTACCTGCGTGCGCGTTGGTGTCGGCTGCCAGAGGATCTCCCCCCTCTGGTTTTCAACTCGCAGAATGGCATTCGGTGTTGCACGCACGCCGAGGTTAGCAAATGCAGTGTAACCCGAGATCAGTTCGATCGGGTAGACTGAGGCCGCACCGATGTGGATAGCTGGATACGGTTGAATTACACTAGTGATGCCGAAATTGCGCGCTTCGTTAATGACAGTCTGTTCGCCGAGCTCCATGCCGAGTCGAACGGTGGAGACGTTGCGCGATAGGTAGAGTGATTCCCGCAGCGGGATCTCGCCGAGGAACTTGAGATCATAGTTCTGGGGTGCCCACTCTGGCTGACCGGGGACCTGCAACACCAACGGGCTATCGTTGACCAGGTACGAAGCAGGCCGGCCGTTCTGGATCGCCGCGGAATACACGATTGGCTTGAAGGTCGAGCCCGGCTGACGCAGAGCCTGGACAGATCGATTGAACTTCGAATCGTCGAAATCTCTGCCGCCGATCATCGCCCGCACGGCGCCGGTGCGCGGATCAAGCGCGAGGAAAGCGTCCTGCAGATACGGCGAGGTGCCGCTGCCTTCATCACCTTCGCGATGCGCGATGTAGTGCTCGTACGTCTCGTGCTGATACGGGCCGTACTTACCGCCTTCGATCGCCCGCGCCTGCCTCTCAACCGCGCGCTCGGCAGCGCCCTGCATGTCGAGATCGAGCGTAGTGTAAACCTTGAGGCCCTGCTCATAGAGCTGTTTTCCGAACTGGGCGTCGAGCTGTTGGCGAACCCATTCCACGAAATACGGGGCGGTTTCGCCAGTGATGGTCTTATCGGCGAGCTTGAGCGGGTATGCTCTGGCGCGACTGGCATCGGCGGCGCTGAGGTAGCCGTTCTGACGCATCAGCTCGATGACGGTGTTCCGGCGCTGAATCGCGCGCTCGGGGTAACGCACCGGGTTGTAGCGAGCGGGCGCTTTGGGAAGTGCGGCGAGCGTCGCCGCTTCGGCAACGTTCAAATCGCGAACTGATTTTCCGAAGTAGCGCTGCGACGCGGTCTCGACACCGTACGCGCCGTGTCCGAGATCGATTTGATTCAGGTACAGCTCGAGAATTCTCTTTTTGTCGTACTTCGATTCAATCGCGCGCGCGACTTTCGCTTCCTTGATCTTTCGAATGATGCTTTTCTCGCGCGAGATTTTCTCGGGAAAGACGTTACGCGCGAGCTGCATGGTGATGGTCGAAAACCCCTGCGAGTAGCCGTGGATCGGCGAGCGGAGGATTACGCTGGCGGCGCGATGCCAATCGATGCCGGCGTGTTGGTAGAAGCGCTTGTCTTCAGTGCTGACGAAAGCATCCTGCACGATCTTCGGGATCTCGTCGATCTTGACCAGCGTTCGCTTTTCCAGACCGAGCTCGGCGATGAATCTGCCGTCGATTGCGTACAGCTTTGATGTCTGGTGCGGCGTGTACTCCGAGAGAATCTCGATCGAGGGACACTGATTGCCGCGACAGATTAACGACCAGGTGCCGTAGAGCGCGCCGACGCCGACAAAGACGAGGAAGGTGAGCGACAGCAGCACCACTCGGACGAAAGTCGGATGGCGCTTATAAAACGGAATCTTTTTGTTCGCTGAGGTAGTGGGAGGCGTCGAAGCGGCAGCCATGCAGAGAGAAAAAGATAACTGTGATACACCGAAGGTGACACGTGGGTCGTGCCTCCCTATCTTCCCCGCATGAACGCAGGAAAATCACTGCTTGACGAGCTGTCCTGGCGTGGGATGGTTTACCAACACACGGACGGTTTGGCTGACGCTCTCGCAACGGGTGAGCTGACCGCTTACGTAGGGTTTGACCCCACCGCCTCCAGTCTGCACATCGGAAATCTCGTTCCAGTGATGGGACTCGTGCATCTGCAGCGCTCGGGCCACCGGCCCATCGCGCTCGTCGGCGGTGGAACCGGAATGATCGGTGATCCGAGCGGTCGAGCGACCGAGCGGCAGTTGATGTCGCTCGACGAAATCGCCGCCAATGCGCGCTCGATCGAGAAGCAGCTCGCGCATTTTCTCGACTTCAGCGGTCCGCGTGCAGCGCAGATGCGCAACAACGCGGCGTGGCTGACTCAGCTCAAGGCAGTCGAGTTTCTGCGCGATATCGGCAAGCATTTCACAGTGAACTACATGCTGGCCAAGGAGTCGGTCCAGTCGAGAATCGAAGGCGGAATATCGTTCACCGAATTCTCGTACATGCTGTTGCAGGCATACGACTACCTGGAGCTGCACCGTCGCGAAGGTGTGACGCTGCAGATGGGTGGCAGTGATCAGTGGGGGAACATCACCGCCGGGATGGAGCTGATTCGTCGCATCGAAGGAAAGACAGCGCACGCACTTACGCTGCCGCTGGTGACGACGGCGAGCGGAACGAAGTTCGGAAAGACTGAAGCAGGCGCAGTGTGGCTCGATCCAGCGCGGACATCTCCGTACAAGTTCTATCAATACTGGATCAACGTCGATGACCGCGACGCGGGCAAGTTCCTGCGCATGTTCACGTTGATGTCGCGCGACGAGATCGAATCGCTCGAACGCTCGATCGAGAAGTCGCCGGAGAAACGCGAAGCGCAGCAGGCGCTGGCGCGTGATGTAACGTCGCGGGTGCACGGCGACGCGGCGGCAAGCGTGGCACAGGAGGTATCCAGTGTTTTGTTCGGGAAAGCTGATCCGACGACGCTGACGTCGGATGTGCTCGATGCGCTGAGCGCGGAGGTACCCTTTGCCGAAGCTGCGCAGACACCTGGCCTGCTCGACGCGCTGGTGATGCTCAAGCTGGCGCAGTCGAAAGGAGCCGCACGCAGACTGGTGGAACAGGGCGGCGTGTATGTGAACGGCCAGCGCGTCGGCGCCGACGCTAATCTTGCCGGGTTGCAACCGCTTCCCGGCGGATACCACTTGGTCCGCAAGGGCACGCGCGACTACGGGTTGCTGCGAACAAGCGGTTCGCGGAGTTAGAAGCTTTGATCTAGGACCCGGACCAACGGCATCGACAATTTCGAACTAATTGAGGACTCGGACGGCGAACAAGCAGGATCGAGGACGCACAGTCCTCCTTCTGTCCGCCGTCCTGTGGCGGTCCGAGTCTTCGTTCTCAACCAGTCCGAACCCGTCGATGCCTTTGGTCCGAGTCCCAGGTCCTTACTCTTCTGCTCGCCGCGTTCTCCTCGGCTTCACTTCCTGCGCCTGATCATACCAATTCTCCAGCGATCTCGACGCCAGATCGCGCCCGCCGAGTCCGAATGCCAACCCGCAGGCTAATGCAAGCGCGCCGACGAAGCCGGTGAACAAGGTGTTGATCAGATTGGTCGCGATTCCCAGCTGATTGACTGCCACCACGATCGCGAAGGCCCACACCGTCGTGCGCACGACGTTCGCCAGCGTCTCCGGATTCGTGAAGCCGGCCTCGGCCGTCGCACCGCGGACGATGTTGGCGATTGCGCGGGCGGCGATGCCACCGATGAACAGAACGAAGATCGCGACGACGAGATTCGGCAGCCACAACAGCAGTTGGCGCATCACATCCGAGACTGCCGGCAGACCGAGCACATCAAACGCGACGAGCAGCACGACCACCCGCACAATCCACTTCACGATCCCAGCGACGATGCCAGCCGAATCAGTGCCGGTCGACATCTTGTTCATGAAATCGGCGATCCCGGACCGTTGCATCAGCTCATCGAACCGAATCGCGCGCAATAATCCCAGCACTGCGCGCGCGAGCAGAGTCGATACGAACCAACCGATCGCGACGACGACGATGAACCCGAGAATCCGCGGGATCGCGCCGAGGATCATCGAGAATGCGTCGCGGAACGAGGCGATCAGTGTATCCGTAAATGAAGGGTGAACGACTTGCGTTTGAACCGGAACAGTCTGAACAGGTGCCTGGGTCGTTACTTGGAGCAGCATGATCATCCTCCGGTTGAATTGAGAGCCATCACTCGGCGGAGCCGAGGTGACTCTTGAGATTCGCGAGACCGGCACGAGCCCGTTTCGCGATGTCAGTGTCGGGGTAGGTCTCGATCAACCTTCGCAACTCGGTTAATGCGCGCACCTCACGCTCCGGCCACTGCAGATAAAGATCTACCAGACGGTTCGAGACGTACACGTCATCACTGGCGCTCACGCGCGGCATCCGCTGCACCGATTTGTACAGCGCCTCGGCCCGATCGCGTTGCCCATTCTTCAGATACAGTTCCGCGGCACGCACACGCGGCACCGGATCGTTCGGAGAAGCGAGAATGATCTCCTCGTACGAAGCGAGCGCGCGCGCGACATCGCCGCGCATCACCAGTGCGTCCTGTTCCGAGTACTGGCGCTCGTATGGTGTGTGGTCGCCACTCGGCTGAATGAATTCGCCAAACGCCGCGCCTGCGCCCCGCGACACCCGGGTGACGAAAAGCCACCACCATGTCCCCAGCAAAACGGCGCCGGCGAGCGCCGAGATCGCGATCAGAACGGGAGAAAGATTTTTCCTGGCTGCGAGAGCGCCGCCGATGAAACCGCCGGCGACAACGGGGATGATGAGTGAGCTGCGAACCTGATTTAAGTGCGCGGCCTCCGGACCGTGCTTATCGAAGAGACTACGCTTGTATTCGTCTCTCTGGCTCAGTGGTATCAGTCTCCGCTAAGGGGCTGACCGCTTCCTCTTTCTCTTCCTTCACCTCGCGGTAATAGACGCGCGGATCGAGCGCGTCACGCAGCGCGTCTCCAAGCAGATTGAACCCCAGCACTGCAGCACCGATCGCCATGCCTGGAAAAACCGAAGTCCACGGCGCGCGTCGAAGTTGGTCGAGATCCCGCCCGTCAGCAATCATCGAACCCCAGCTCGGCGCCGGTGGTGGTACACCGAGTCCGAGGAACGACAGCGCCGCCTCAGCCATGATCGCGCCCGCGACGCCAAGTGTCGCCGCAATCACAACCGGCGCGACGACGTTCGGCAACACGTGCTGGACCATGATGCGAAAATCACCGGCGCCGAGCGCTCTGATCGCCTGGACGTACTCGAGCTGCCGCACGACAAGCACCTGACCGCGGACGATGCGCGCCATTCCGGCCCAGCCAACGAGGCCAATTACCACGAACACAACGGTCATCGATGGCTGGAGGGCAGCAACCATCGCGATCAACAACAATAGCGTCGGAAACGCCAGCGTGACATCGGCGAGACGCATCACTACCTCGTCGACCCAGCGTCCGTAGAAGCCGGCGAGCAAACCCATCGTTACACCCAGAAAGAGCGCGATTCCCTGGGAGATGAGTCCGACAGTCAGCGACACCCGCGCGCCGTAAACGAGACGCGACCAGACATCGCGCCCCTGAATGTCGGTGCCGAGCCAGTGGTGCGCCGACGGCCGTTGCAGAATGTGGAGCAGGTCGATGGTGACCGGGCTCTGTCTGGCGATCAGCGGCGCGAGGATGGCGGCGACAGCCATGATGACGACGATGCCGATCCCGATGCGTGCGCGATTGTCGCCAAAGAATCTTTGCCGCTGTTTCGGATCGAGCATCCAGTCAGTTGCTCCTCTTACTC
The DNA here is from genome assembly GCA_035248505.1 of Gemmatimonadaceae bacterium. Taxonomy (GTDB): domain Bacteria; phylum Gemmatimonadota; class Gemmatimonadetes; order Gemmatimonadales; family Gemmatimonadaceae; genus UBA4720. The sequence continues at coordinate 6,032 of DATFHK010000029.1, forward strand.
AGGCCGATGGATCGCGCAGCTCCGGCGGCGTTCCCGGCGGCTGTCGCCTCCAGCGGCGATGCTGCCAGAAGTACTGCGCCGGTTCTTCGCGCACCCAGTGCTCCAGTCGCGCCGTAAACTCGGCGACGATGTTGTCGACATCCTCATCCATGTTTCCCGTTCGCTTTGGCTCGATCCGTTCGACGATGACCCGGAACTTACCGGTTGGCTTGCGCAGCGCGACCATGAAGATTACAGGCACCTCGAATCGCAAAGCGAATACCGCAGCGCCCCGCGGGGTCTTTGCCGGTCGGCCAAAGAATGGTACGAATGTCGATGCGAGCCCCAATACACCCTGATCGGCAATGAAGGCAACACTACGGCCGGCGCGGAGGGACCTCGGTGCCCGGCGAACCGCATCGGCGTCGTGCACGATCACCATGCCCGTTGCTTCGCGCGCACGCGTGACGTAGTCGTCGGTGAGGGGATTCGCCATGCCGCGTGCGATCGCCTCGACGTTGATTCCGCGCGCCGCGACGTACGCGCCGGCCAGCTCCCAATTGCCGTGATGTCCGGTGACGAAGACGATGCCCCTGCCCCGGGCGACCTCATCGTCGATGTGCTGCCAGCCGTGGACTTCATCGACCAGGTCGAGCACACCCTGCTTGCCGATCGTATCGAACAGCGCGGACTCGACGAACGTGCGACCGAGGTGCGCGTACGATTTGCGCGCCAGCGCCGACACATCGTCGCGATCGAGATCGGGAAACGCCGCCGCGATCTGTCGCTCCACCACACGCTTACGAATGCCGAAGGGGCGATATCCCAAAACGCCCAGCCTCTCGCCGACTTTACAGGCACCTTCCCAGCTCATCGTGCGCAGGACGCCAAGAATTCCGCGCATGGCGTAATACTCGGCGCGGTGCGCGAGCGTGGGCTTCCTGCGGACTTTCGTCGAGGTGGGAGCGGGCGCCTGACTGACGGCGGCGCGCGGCCGCTTGGCGGCGGACGATGTCACTTCGCCCGCGCTCCGACTACCTGCTCGGTGAATTCGCGAGTGTCGCGCGCGACGCGGTCCCAGTTGTAGTGCGTCTCGACGGCATGGCGCGCTGCTGCTCCCATTTGCCTGCGCCGCTCTTCGTTGAGAAGGAGCGCGCGTATTGCATCGGCAATGGCGTCGATGTCGGTGGGCGGCACGACGATTCCGGTCTCGCCGTCGCGTACGGCCGAGCGGACCCCACCCGAATCGCCCGCAACCGACGGAATTCCGGACGCGCCCGCTTCAAGAAAAGAGATCCCAAAGCCTTCGACGTTGATTTCGCGATCCACGCGCGAGGCGCCGAGATAGATCGTCGATGTGGCGTAAGCTTCCGGCAGCTCATCATCGCGCATTGCTCCGACGAATCCAACGCGATCGGCAACGCCGAGCTCACGCGCAAGATCGCGCAGACGCTGCGCGTCGTGCCCCTCCCCTACCATTATGTAGCGAAGCTCCGGAAAATCGTGCGAAAGCATCGCAAGCGCGCGGATCCCCATGTCCTGGCCTTTGTGTGGCACCAGTCGCGCCACGGTCAGGATGATCGGCGCATTGCCGACTCCCCAACGCCGACGCAGTGCCCCGGTATCGCGCGACGGATTGAAGTGAACCGGATCCGTGCCGAGGTCGAGCGCGGCAACAGGCGGGAGTCTCTCGATACCGATCTCCGTCATTACATCAGTCGCGAGCTGTGCGACCCATTTTGACGTAGCGACGATTCCAGATGCGTGACCCATGATCGATCGCGCCGACACTCGCTTCACCGCGCTGCGTTGCGTTTTGCGGCGCTCGCGCAGAAGGTCTCCACCATTCACATAGACAAGATACGGCGTGTCGAGACGGCGATTGGCCCAGCGAACGCCATATCCGACTGGACGGATGTTGCCGCAATGAAGAACGTCGAACTTTGGCGTGCGCCTGGATGTAAGCCAGCGGGCCCATCGCAACTGATTGGAAAACCGATTGGCACGCTCGAACGGAAAGGGCTGGCGATAGATCCGATACTGCTCGTGCCGGTCGAAAGTGTCGGCGCCAGTAGACGCCACGGTCGACACGCTCATTGAGGTTCCCTCCGCATCGCCGAAGCGACGAACGAGCTCGATGTGCCGACGTGCCATTCCGCCCAGGTCCGGGCCATAGTCCTGAGTGACAAACAGGTGCCGACTCACGACCGGCTAACCTAGCGGATTATGAAACTCTTCGCCCGAGAGAAGATTGCGAATTCGCTGATCGAAGGTGTGATACTCAGCGACGAAGTGCTGGCCCTGCCTGCGTACCCGCTCTCGCGTGGCGGGATTGGCGAGATAGTACGCGCAGCGATCGAGACATTGTTCGAGATCCTTGTACCAGGCGCAGTGATCACCTTCACGCAACAGGGTGGTGATGCCGTCGGTCGCTTCGCCAAGATAGAGACCGCCGGCCTGAATCACCATCCAGGTGCGATCGGAGGTGTAATTCGTCGCTCCGCGCGCGATTGTCGGGTTTATGCCAAGAATGATCTTGGCGGTGGAGCAAACGGTGGCGAACTCGGGGCCGTACACCGCCCGGCCGGTCCAATTGATTTGCTTACGCCATTCCGCCCAACCAGGTCCCCAAACCTTGAGCTCAAATCGCTTTGCGACTTTTGAGAGGAAAGCCGCGCGCGACCGGTCGTAGCCTGTGCCTATAAATGCGACGTCCGACGCCCACTCTTTCTTGGGATTTTGCGGGCCAAGGTCCTTGTCCGCTGCCGAGGGAAGAAATTTTGCCGGCAGGCCAAGCTTCCTCCACTCCTCGACGAATCCGGAGACGAAAAATGTCTGCGACATTCGGCCGACCTCCGCTACATGCGCGACATCCGGACGCTTGATGTTGCGAAATGAGGGTGGGTCGTGATACCACATCGCGTTGCCTTTACCCGATATGATCTCGTTGACAGTGTCGAGGGTCAGAGCCTGGCACTTGCCGAGGACAACGAAGTCCGGCTTGAAACGGCGCGCGATGGATCTGGCTCGGCGTTGAGTGAAGCTCGATCCGAATAGCTGCTTACTGCGCTTGTCATCGAAGAGGCGGGTCGTGTGACCGGCACGTTTGAGCGCACGTTCGGTGCTGCGCTCCATCCGCCATTTCTTGTTGCTGCCGATGATCAGAACTTTCAACGCCGTTTCAAAGCAGATCGTTCCCAGAGTCGGGCGTATTTCGCCATCACACTAGCCGCAGCGAGGCAAGCGAGAATCAAGCCGCGGCTGCCGTCGCGGAACCCGCCACGCAACACGTACATCGAGAGGAAGCGCGCAGGGGGTTTGAAAAATACCGCCGCCGCACCAGTTCGTCGCCCTTTGCCAAAATTCTGTTCCGCCCACCAGCGGCTGTAGCGATCGAACTTCTCAAAGTATTGATCGAGCGAGGAGTAGGTGTAATGGAGGAGCGAGTTTCTGACTTCGCCAATTCCTCCGTTGGTCACAATTACGTGCTCGTGCACCAGGTTGGCGTTGTAACGAACGTCGCGACGGAAAAGTCGCACCGGTTTGTCGTTGCCCCAGCCACCGTAGTGGATCTCTTTGCCGAGAAAGTAGTTCCGTCGAGGAACACGGAAGGCGACGTTGTTACCAGGCAGCTTGACTCGCTCGAGAATTTCCGTCGCAAGCTCAGGCGTACAGCGCTCGTCCGCATCGAGCACGAGCACCCACGGCGTCTGCACTCGCTCGATGGCGTTGTTTCGCGCCGCACCGATAGTCGTGAACTTCGGGCTGATGACCGTCGCGCCGGCGCTCCGCGCGCGATCGACGGTATCATCGACCGAATCGTTTTCGACGACTATCACTTCGCGCGCCCATTCGACGCTGGCAATGCAGGCTTCGATGTTCGCGGATTCGTTGTGTGCCGCGATCACCGCCGTGATGTCCGGGGAGCCGCGGTGCTGCGTGCTCACCCCCGCCGACTCCGCGTGCGAGCGCTGTTCGCAGCGCGGTCGAATCCCTCGATCATGTCGGCTTCGGGAAACTCGCGCGCGACTCTGGTGCGTGCCGCGCGTCCCATCGCCTGTCGCGCGTCGTCGCTGAGCAACAGCCCGGCGACGGTGGCGGCGGTCGACGCCGAATCTTCCGATGTATAGAGCGCACCGGTGATGCCGTTGGCGATGTAGCGATCGGCGACACCGCCTTCAGCCGCAACTGCCGGAATACCGAGCGCCATCAAATCGAGAATTCCATATGCACCTGTATCAGCTTCGGCGACTATCCAGCCGAGGTGTGCATCCATCATCAGGGTAATTACGTCATCACGCTCGCCAAGGAAGCTGACGAGATGCAGCACGCGCAGCGCGGCAGCCTGCATGCGCAGGTCTTCGTCGTCCGATCCCGGACCGACGATGATCAATCTCAAATTCGGATGCCGCGGCGCCAGCATCGAGAGCGTGCGGATGGCAGTAGCTGCGCGACCGCGCGAGGTCGGATCGTAGACACAGACGACGTACTTGAGCGCCTCCGATCTCTGTTCGCCGGTTGAATCACTCTCGGCAGCTGCCTTGTCGCCATGGGTCGGATAGCTCGCGACGTCGACGCCGATTTCCGCAACGAGTGACTCGACGGCATTTTTCGGTAGCGAAGCTCGGCGACGGTCGGTCTCGCTTGCAAACAGGTACGCCGTTCTGGCGAGACGCGAAGCAAGACGTCCGGCGAACTCCATCTCCAGCCTTTTCCCGGCGGGCGTCCAGCGTACGACCGAGCCGTTGCGACTCATCCAGCACGCGGTTGCCGCGATCAAGTGTTCGCGATCGGTGCTGACGAAAATCGTGTCTGCATCCCAGCGGCGGAAAATCCGGCGCAGGCGTCGAGCAGCCGAGAAAAACCATCCTTCGGTCGAAAACGGAATGATCTCGAACGGCTCTGGAATCGGGGTGTGTCGCGGTTGTCCCGGTTCGCGACGGGGTGAGACCGCGAGATGAACGTTGCTGTCGGGGGCGACGAGGAAGGTTACCTTCGCACCGCGCTCGGAGATGCCGCGACCGGCGCGGGCAAACAATCGGGCAGTCCCCGACCATTCGCGTGCGCTATGCAGAAACAGAACGTGCACTGTGTCTGTTAACCCGCGGAGGACGCGAGGCGATTCGCGATCGGCCCAGTCTCCGACTGGCCATTTGCATCACCGAATTGTAGCGAGTACAGACGTGAGTAAGCGCCGCCCAGCGCCAGCAGCTCGGTGTGCGTTCCCTGCTCTACGATCTCACCGCGGTCTAGGAAAATGATTCGGTCGGCGTGAGTGATGGTCGACAACCTGTGCGCGATCACGAAAACTGTTCTGCCCTGGAGCAAACGATCCACTGCTTCCTGTACCAGACGTTCCGATTCGGTGTCCAGTGCGGAAGTAGCTTCATCGAGAATGAGGATTGGCGGATCACTGAGCAAGGCTCGTGCAATCGCCAATCGTTGGCGTTGACCGCCTGAAAGACGGGTTCCGCGCTCCCCGAGCAAGGTGTCGTAACCATTTGGCAGCTCGGTGATGAAGCTGTGCGCATTGGCGGCTTTGGCAGCTTCCTCGATTTGTTGCTGCGAGTATTTGCCCGACGCGCCGTACGCGATGTTGTTGCGCACACTGTCGTGGAACAAAACCGTTTCCTGACTCACGATGCCGGTGAGCCCGCGAAGCGCTGGCAATTTGATCTCGCGAGTGTCGACACCATCGATCAGAATGCGACCGCTCGTCGGCTCGTAAAAGCGCGGAATCAAATCGACGAGCGTGCTCTTGCCCGAGCCGCTCGGCCCGACGATAGCGATGACTTCACCTTTGCGAACGGAGAGATCGATGTTGCGGAGGACCGCCGCTTCGCCGTAGGCGAAAGTCACGTCGTCGAATGTGAGATCGCGATCGAAGGTCGCCTTGTCGCGCGTGCCGCGATCGCGCTGGAATTCGGCCGGCGAGTCGAGGATCTCGAACAGTCGCTCTGCGGATGCGAGCGACGACTGCGCAGTCGTACGCATCTGCGAGAGTTGTTTCAACGGTTGCAGCAGTCGCAGCACGAGCGTCAGGAACGCCAGCAACGTCGCGCCTGTCATGGTACCTGCACTCAGCACCTGCCACGCGCCGATCCACAAAACCAGCACGGCGATCAGAGTGCCGATGATCTCGGTGACAGGCGGCGCCAACAATGCCAAACGCGTCAGACGCAGACTGCTGCGCGCGTACTTGTTGCTGCCATCGGCGAAGCGCGCCTCCTCGTATTGCTCGGTCCCGCTGGCCTTCACCAGGCGAATGCCGCTGATGGTTTCCTGCAGCACGCTCGTCATCTCACCGTGAACGTTTCCGCGACGGAGATTCCCGCGGCGCAGTCGTCTGAGCATTGGCTGGAGCGACACGCCGAGCAGGGGCAGGATGATCATCGCGATGAGCGACAGCTTCCAGGAGATGCTGAACAGAATCGCGATGTAGACGATCACCAGTGACGCGCTCTGCAGCGACTGGGTGACGATCTGCGTGAGAATCAGTCGCGTCTCGAAGGTGTCGTTGATCACGCGCGACAGGATCTGCCCGGCTTTCATCTGGGTGAAGTAGCCAAGCGGCAGATGTGCGAGGTGACGATAGACGGAGTTGCGCAGATCGCGCGTCACGTACTCCTGCAGCGTGGCACCGAACTGTCCCGCGATCCAGACGAGGACGTTCTTCATCATCACCGCTGCCAGCACCAGCAGAATGACGTTGCGCAGCGAGCGCATCTCGTCGCCGGGGATGACCTGAGTGCCAACGGTGGCGTCGAGAAGTCTCGACACCCATCCCGACTTCAGCGCCGTCGCCGGCTGATGAAAGAGGATGTTCAGGAACGGAATCAGCAGCGCGATCGCAAAACCATCCAGCATCGCCGCGACGAGATTGCAGACGATGGTGATCGCCATCCGCCAGGCATGCGGGCGGAGGTATGGGAGGAGGCGTTTGTAGACCGGCGTATGGCGGGAAGCGGGAGGCGGGACGTGAGAGGGGCCTGCGTCGGGCAGGACCATCTCGGCGGTTCCCTGTTCGCGGTTCGCAATAACCGCTTCCCGCTTTCCGCTTCCCGCTTCTCCCGCCCCGCCTCCCGCTTCCCGCACCTACCGTCTTGGCGTAAGCAGCGCCAGCGGCAGAATCACTTCCTCCGGCGTCACGCCGCCGTGAAGGAAAGATCCGCGATAACGGCTCTGGTACTCACGCAACTTGGTCGGGTAGACGAAGAAGCAATCATTGGTCGCCAGCAACGTGTTGCCGCCGGCACCGCGACGCGGGAGACGCAGCATGTCTTCGTTCGAAAACAGGAGCGCCTGATCCGGGCGCTCGGCGCGCAAATCCTCGCCGAACTTGTAGCGAAGATTGGCGCTCGCATCGCGCTTGGCGTACACCGTCGCCGGCGTGTTGCAGTGGATCGAGCCATGATCCGTCGTCAATAGCACCGAGATCCTTCTGCGCGAGGCTTCCTTGAGCACGCTGAACAAAGCAGAGCGCTGGAACCACTGCCGCGTGATCTGCCGCAGCGCGATCTCGTCGCGCGCTACTTCATATAGTATTTGCGACTCGCTCCGGCCGTGAGTCAGCAGGTCGACGAAGTTGAAGACGAACGCGCTGACGCCCTCGGGTCCGATTGCAGTGCCAAGGTGTCGCTCCAGCTCATCGGAATTGGCAGCGGTAGAGATTTTCTGATATCGCACCGGCTGCTTGCCGCCGCACAGCTCCTCGAGATGCGCCTCCAGCAATTCCCTTTCGTGCGCGTTGAGCGATTCGTCCTCGCGATCGGCGTTGCCCCACCAATCGGGGAGTCGCGCCGCGATCTCGCCGGGAAAAAGTCCGCTGAACAAGGCGTTCCGCGAATACGGTGTCGCAGTCGGCAGCACCGCGTAGTAGTGCGTGGTCTCGACGTCGAAATAGGGCGCCATCAGCGGCTCCAACGCCCGCCACTGATCCAGGCGCAAACAGTCGACGACGATGAATACCGCGTTCTTGTCGCGCTCGAGAATGGGCAGCAGGAATTCCCCGACGATGTCGATGGACAAAGGCGGCCGGTTGCCCTCCAGATTGGTCAGCCAACCCGGGTAATTCTCCTTGATGAACGCCGCGAACTCGCGATGCATGTCGGGATACAATCCCTGTAGCGATTCGTAGAGTCCCATCTCACCGGCGGCGGCGAGATCGACATCCCAGCGCATCAACTCGTCGTAGCGATCGATCCAGGCGCGCCAATCGAGATTGCGGTCGCGCTCCAGCTCGATGGCGCGGAATCTTTCGACGAAGCTGCGCGCGATCGCCTGCTGACGAATGCGCGGGCCTTCGAGAATGCGCGTCACCACCGTCAACACCTGTCGCGGGTTGATCGGCTTGACGAGATAGTCGCGGACGTTGGCACCGATTGCTTCCTTGAGCGTCGAATCCTCTTCGCTCTTGGTCACCATCACCACCGGCAGCGACGGCGCCAGCTCGCGCACATCCCTGAACACCTCCAGCCCGCGCTTGCCGGGCATCTGCTCGTCGAGCAGCAGGATGTCGAACGGGCGGCGGCGCAAAAGCTCGATCGCATCGTCGGCGTTGGACGCCCACTCTACGGTATAGCCCTTCGAGCGCAGGAAGATGCGGTGAGGCTCGAGGAGCTCACCCTCATCGTCCACCCAGAGTATCGATTTCGGGGGGTTAAGGACCGGTGCGGCCATAGTCGGGAATGTAGCCGGAGGCCAACTCCATGCCTAGATTCGGAGTGTGCTCGGCCAGCTACCCAAGTTTGCGCTACTAACACCGTCATTTCGCTTCCGCTCACTCGCAGCGGCAGCTGGAAGAGCATCCCTGGGCGGCGATCGCGAAACCTTGCTCACGTGTCTGCAACTGGGCCGGCTTTGCGCCGGGATGTTGCCGCCACTCGACCTCTCTCGCGAGCTAACGCTGGAGCGAACTGAAAACACCAGGCAATGGTTGTCATCGATCGCCGTACCCAGCGGCATTCGATCGACCGCATTCGGAGTCCTGGGCGCGCTGAGCAGTCAGGATCGGGCGCGGCTGGCGGAGGCATTCCAGGATCTTGTCAAAGCCGCGCCACCGCAGTTAGATGAGGCAGCGAGGATCGAGCTCACTCACCTCATTCAGGACCTCGCCGGGGCCAGCGCGACCGCGACCCCGCACGCGCGCCCGAGTGCGCCGCCTGGATCTTCAACTTTACCACCCAGCTGATAATGGCCGGCCATAGTAAGTGGAAACAAATCAAGCATTACAAAGCCGCAGCTGATGCGAAGCGCGGCGCGCAATTCACCAAACTGATTCGCGAGATCACCATGGCCGCCAAAATCGGCGGCGGTGATCCTGACGGAAATCCGCGTTTGAGGACGGCTATCGACGCTGCGAAAGCAGCCTCAATGCCGAAGGAAAACATCGAGCGCGCAATCAAGAAAGGAACGGGTGATCTCGAGGGCGTGCAGTACACCGAAGTTCAGTACGAGGGCTACGGTCCGGGCGGCGTCGCGATTCTCATTTCCGCGTTGAGCGACAATCCAACTCGCACTGTCGCCGAGATCCGGCACAAGATGTCGCGCCTGGGCGGGAACCTCGGATCGACGGGATCCGTCTCCTATCTCTTCGATCGCAAAGGGCAGATCTACATCGACGGCACCAAGTATCCCGAAGATTCTGTGCTAGAGGTAGCGCTCGATGCCGGCGCCGAGGATTTCAAGGCCGAGGGCGACCAGTACGTCGTGACGACCGATCCGCACGGCTTGCACAACGTCGAAGATGCGATCAAGAAAAAAGGCATCGACGTCGTTGAATCGGAAGTTGCCTTCATTCCCAAGACCACGGTGCGCGTCGAAGGCAAGAATGCGGAATCACTCGTAAAGCTGCTCGACGAGCTCGAGGATCTCGACGACGTCCAGAAAGTGTCCGCCAATTTCGACATGGACGTCGAGCAAATGTCCGGTGCGTAATGCCCAGCCCGTTACCGTGCTCGGCATCGATCCGGGCACGGCAGTCACCGGCTACGGAATCGTTCGCAAGGAAGGCCGAAATCCGCTGACGTTGGTCGAGTGCGGAGTGATTCGCACGCGCCCGCGCGACGATCTGTCGCATCGACTCGCGGAAATTCATGACGGCGTGGCAGAACTGATTCGCCGACACAAGCCCGACGTACTCTCGATCGAAGACATCTTCTACGCGCGCAACGTGCGTACGACGGTGGTGCTCGGTCACGCGCGCGGAGTGATTCTGCTTGCCGCCGTACAAGCAGGACTCGAGATCCACGAATTCCCCCCGGCCGAGATCAAGAAAGCGGTTGCAGGAACGGGTGCGGCGACCAAACTGCAAATCCAGTTCATGGTCACGCGACTGCTGCGATTGAAATCAGCGCCGCAACCCACCGACGCCGCCGACGGCGTTGCTGCGGCGCTGGCGTACGCACTCATGCCTGATTTACCCAGCGTCGAGCCCATCAGGCTTGCGCCCGTCGCCGACAAGGCGCGAACATTTCCCTCCCCGTCCATCGCTGATTTACGGAGACCTGGCGCTTGATCGGTCGCGTCAGGGGAAAGCTGGTCTCCAAAGACCTCGATTCGGTGGAAGTGATGACAGACGGCGGAGTAGCGTACGAGCTGACAATCCCGCTCAACGTGTTCGAGGCGTTGCCGCGCATCGACGAAGACGTTGCGCTGCACACGTCGCTCGTGGTGAAGGAAGACTCGTGGCAGCTGTTTGGTTTTCTGAGTGTCTTCGAGAAGAAGTTGTTCGAGAAGTTGCTCACCGCCAACGGCATCGGCCCTTCACTCGCCATCGGGATGTTGTCTGCACTCTCGGCGACGAGGTTGACGCGGGCAATTCGCGAGAAAGACATTCCGACACTACAGAGCGTTCCGCGCGTAGGCAGGAAGAAGGCGGAGCGTCTGATTCTCGACCTCGGCGACAAGCTCGACGGACTCGGTGAGATTTCTGGTACTACGACTTCACCGGCCAGCGCCGCCGCCGATGACGCAATGCGAGCCCTCGTCTCGCTCGGCTACAGCAGTGGAGACGCGGAGCGGGGCGTGCGGGCAGCAGTCGACGCTGGCGGCGGTGGAAAATCGGCGGCAGAATTGATCAGAGCGGCATTGGCAAAATTGGGAGGCAAATGATGGTGAAAAAACTCGTTTTTGTTGCGGCGATTGTTGGTTTGAGCGCGTGCGCGAGTGCGGGCGGCATGTCGAAGATGAAAGACTACAACGTGATCCAGCAAAGTGAGATCACTGCGCAGAGCGGTACCAATGCATACGACGTGATCAGTCACCTGCGTCCACAGTATCTGAAGACGCGCGGCCGGACGTCGATTCAGGCGCAACCCTCGGTGTCCAGTGAATACGCGTCAGTGTTTGTCGACAGTCAGTACTTCGGCGATCTCAACAGTCTGCGCGACATCGCGGCGATCAACATCAAGGAGATTCGGTATCTGCCGGCGAACGAGGCGGTAACGCGCTACGGCATGCAGTACGGCAACGGCGTCATCGAGATCCGAACACGCTAGTGACCGTACGCGCGGCGTCTGCGATCGCACTGGTTGCGCTGCTGGGCGGCTGCGCGCGGCCGAGCATCCTGCGGCTGTCGATGCGCAGCCCGGGTACGAATCGGACAATGGCACGACTGGTCGCCGAGAGTGAGGTGCGCGTCGCCGAGAATCAGCGATTCGAGGCGATGATGAAGCGCGACATGGTCGCTCTCGACACCTTGCTCGACGACGATCTCACCTACGTCGCGGGCAAGGGATCGATTCAGTCGCGCAAGGAGTTCATCGACGCGATCAAAAAGCAGTCGACGGTCTACGATTCGATCGCTGCGCATGACGTTCGCGTGCGTGTGTATCACGGGCTGGCGCTCGCCACCGGTCGCGCCGAGCAGCAGGTGAGGAACGGCAAGGGTGAGACAAAGTCCACCGTGCGGTTCACCGAAGTGTACGTGCGGCGGGAAGGACGGTGGCTGCTGACGGCGTGGGAAGCGAAGAGAGTGGCGGGAAGCGGGAAGGGGGAAGCGGGAAGCGGAAGTTCGCAGCGGCAATCCGGGAGGCGGACATGAGGAGCGTTCATCTTTTCGCACTAGCGGCAGTTCTTGCGTGCGCGTCGAGCAAAAATCAGCGCGCGAGCGGGCCGCCTTCGTCCGATCGGAACGTGATCACGGAAGAGGAGATTCGCAGCATACCGGCGAGTAACCTCTACGAGCTGGTTCAGAAATTACGCCCCAACATGTTGCGGGCACGGGGGCAGTCATCGCTCGGCGGCAGCACCGTCGGCGATTACCCGGTCGTATTCGTTGATGGCCGTTCGTACGGCGACATCGGCTCGCTGCGGAGCCTGATTCCAAGTCAGGTGTCGCTGGTCCGCTACTACGAGGCAACTGACGCTGCCGGCAAGTTCGGGATGATCAACGGCAGCGGCGTGATCGACGTCACTACTCGACAGTAGATCGGTTGATTTTGCGGGCTGCGAATTGCCTTTAGGGAACGGGCGGTTTGCCTCGTCTCCAGAGCACGGCGGCAAGGATTACGGCCAGCACGATTGCGAAGATGACGCCGAGTCGCATTACGGCCCCGGAAAGTGACTGGGCATCATCGCGCGCCAGGGAAACTTTGTCAAACCGGCGAGCGTAACGGTGCTACGTCAAGGTTGCCAACGTGTGGTTTTGCACACAGCTTCCCGAAAGCAGGCAAACTGGAGGATTTTTCAATGTCAGCAAGACTCGTTTACTTACTTGCTGCGGCAACGCTGATGGGCTGCGCCACTACCGGCGCCAATCCGGGTGTTGCCAGACAGAGCGCGTCGGTTCTGACGGCGGAAGAAATTACGTCGGCACACGCCGATGCGACGACTGCCTACGATGCAATCGCCCGCCTTCGCCCGAACTGGCTGGCGCCAAAAGGCCCGACGTCCGGCTACTACAACGCCAATACCGATCGCGCGACGGTGTTTCTCGATGGTCAGCCACTTGGCGACCTCAACACGCTGAGGAACATTGCCGCCTACAACGTCGGCTCGGCTCATTACTACGACGTGACCCAGGCGGGCGCGAAATTCGGAATTCGTGGTGGCGCGAGCGGTGTGATCGAAGTGCTGTCGAAGCAGGCCGGCCAGCAGTAAGCGCGTGACGGCGATCGACGTCGTCTCCAGGCGCGCGGCCACTGCGCAGCGCGCCGGCACTTTCACTGAGTCGGTGATACGCGAGATGACACGCGTCGCGAACCAGTACGGCGCGATCAATCTCGCTCAGGGCTTTCCTGATTTCCCGATGCCCGAGCCGATGAAAAACGCGGCGTGCGCGGCGATCCAGGGCGACGTCAATCAGTACGCGATAACGTGGGGCAGTCCGGCGCTGCGTCTCGCCATCGCGGAGAAGTACCGTCAATGGTACGACATGGAAGTCGACCCCGAGCGCGAGATCACGGTCTGCTGCGGCGCGACGGAAGCGATGGCTTCAGTTTTTCTCGCGCTCGTCGATCCGGGAGACGAAGTAATCGTCTTCGAGCCGTACTACGAGAACTATGGGCCCGACGCCATCCTCGCCGGAGCCAAACCTGTCTTCGTGCCGATGCTGCCGCCCGACTGGAAGATCGATCAGGATCGGCTACGGACTGCATTCAACGACAAGACTCGCGCGATCATCGTCAACACGCCGCACAATCCGACGGGGCGAGTCTTCACGCGGGAAGAGATATCTCTGATCGCCGAGCTGTGTCAGAAGCACGACGTGATCGCGATCACGGACGAGATCTACGAGCACATTCGCTACGCCGGCGGCCACCACGTGCTAGCGACGTGGCCGGGAATGCGCGAGCGCACCGTTACGATTTCCGGCTTGTCGAAAACCTTCAGCTGCACTGGTTGGCGACTCGGCTACGCCATCGCGCCGTACGAATTCTCCTCGCCGATTCGTAAGGTTCACGATTTTCTGACAGTGGGCGCGCCGGCACCCCTACAGGCCGCGGGCGCGATCGGAATGGCGTTTGACTCCGACTACTACAACCATCTCGCGCTGGAGTATCGGGCTCGTCGCGACATCATGTGTGCTGCCCTCGATGACGCTGGATTCAAATATGCAGCGCCAGAAGGAGCATACTATATACTGGCAGACTTCTCAGAGATCTCTGATCTCGAGTCAAAGGATTTCGCGCTGTGGCTGGCGAAGGAAGTTGGAGTCGCGACCGTGCCTGGCATGAGCTTTTACTCGCGGCCCGAGCTCGGGAAGTCGGTCACACGCTTCGCGTTCTGCAAGAAAACCGACACGCTCGTCAAAGCGAGTGAGAGACTAGCTGCTCTGCCAGCCCGCGTCTGAAGCATTCGCAGTACCCGCAGCACTCCGAGGCATGCTGGACAAACCAGGCAGTGCAGATCTTCGTCGGATCTTTCCCGGCGAGAGCGAAATGGCGAGACGGATGCGTGCCCTCGACTGGTCGCAGACGCCAGTTGGCTCGCCCGAGACGTGGCCGCAACACCTTCGAACCGCGCTCGCCATTTGCGTGACAGTGAAGTTCCCCGCCCAGGTTTGGTGGGGTCCCGAGCTCACTCTCTTTTACAACGACGCCTCAACCGCGCTGCTCAGAGACGAACACCCTGCGGCACTCGGTAAATCGGCACGTGAGGCGTGGCCAACCGCCTGGCCGTCGATCGAGCCGATGATCGAAGAGGTGATGGCGGGCAACGCGTCGAGCAGCTCAGACGACATTCTGCTGTCGCTCCACGGCACCAGGTCACAGCAAGTGTACGTCACCTTCTCGCTTGGTCCGTTGATCGGCGCCGGAGACAAGCCTGACGGCGTGTACTGCGCATGTCGGGCGACCAACGAGAGCGAGCGATTGCGCGCGGAAGTGACGAGCCAAATCGAGCGCGCGAACGCGGCACTCGCTGAGTCCGGTGTCGAGCGGGACACCCTGCGCCATCAGTTGGTGGTTGCCGAAGAGGAAGAACGGCGCCGCCTCGCGCGAGACCTCCATGACGAGGTGGGGCAACATCTCACGTCACTCGGCCTCGGACTGCAGTCATTGACCGAGGTGGCAGTGCCCGGATCGGAAGCCGAGGCTCGCGTGGAGCAGCTCCGCGAGCTGGTGAACACGATGGGCCGCGAGCTGCACGGACTCGCGATCCGCCTGCGGCCGAAAACGCTCGACGACTTCGGTCTGGAAGCCGCTGTCACCACGTATGCCGAGGAATGGACGCGGCGAACAGGGATTCGCATCGACATCCACGCAGACACGGGCGCCGAGCGCCTGCCGAGCGCGATCGAGAGCGCGGTTTATCGAGTGGTGCAGGAGGGACTGACGAACGTTGCGCGTCATAGCGGCGCGACCCATGCGGGAGTAGTGGTCGAACGGCGTGATGGCAGCATCATGGCAATCGTCGAAGATTCCGGCGTCGGTTTTGATTCGCGCGCCAATGCTGTCAGTGGTGGCGAACGGCGCGGCCTTGGGTTGCTGGGAGTTCGTGAGCGCGCGGCGATGCTTGGTGGAACTGTGGAGATCGAAACGTCGCCTGGTGGCGGGACCACATTGTTCGTACGGATTCCGATTGAACCTCCGGAGGCGAGGCTGCGCGATGACTGAATACGCACGGAGTCACAGATGCCCGATGTAATTCGGGTCGTACTGGCCGACGATCATCCAATCGTACGCGACGCTCTGCGCCGGTTGCTCGACTCGCAGGCCGACATGCGTGTGGTTGGGGAAGCCGAGGATGGCGAAGCCGCGTGCCAGTCTGCGCACCAACTCGCTCCCGACGTTTTGGTAATGGACCTGTCGATGCCGAGGGTCAATGGTGTGGAGGCGACGGAGCGAGTGCGCCGCGAATCGCCGGGCGTGAAGATAGTGGCGCTCACGGTACACGAAGAGCGTTACTACATCACGCAGTTGCTCCGCTGCGGAGCCGCTGGTTATGTGCTCAAGCGCGCGGCGCCGTCGGAGCTGGTGAACGCAGTGCGTACCGTCGCGGCCGGTGGAACTTATCTCGATCCGGCCATCGCCGGCACAATGGTGAAGGTATATCTTGGCGCCGAGCAGAGCGCGGACGACCAGGACGATCGATTGTTGAGCGATCGAGAGCGCGAGGTATTGATCAAGATCGCACGCGGCTTCAGCAACAAGGAGGTCGCGAGCCAGCTCGGCCTCAGCGTCAAGACAGTGGAGACTTACAAAAGTCGGGTCGCGGAAAAGCTCGGTCTGCGCTCGCGGGTGGAAATCGTGCGATACGCAGCGCACCGTGGTTGGCTTGCGGAGACGGAGCCCAGTCTGCAAAAGGAGGGCGTCTCCTCAAACCCTGACGGTGGGCGTAAGGTAGTCTCCTGACAAAACCTTACACGAAGTCCTTCTAGTCCTCCGGGTAGGGCACGCGTATCGTGGTTTCATGGTCGCGCCGTACTTAGCCCACAACTCCGAGTCGTTGGGAAACTTGTGCGACCTTGCGACGGGCGTGCTGCGGCGCGCGGTACGCACGATCTCCAACGGATATCCCATCGACGAAAAGCTGCGCGACTCCATGCAGCGCGTTTGCACATTGGCGCATCGGCGAGAAGTCACTGCTGAAGGCCTTGTCGTGATGTTGAAGACGGCGTGGTGGAATCTGCCCGAGGCGGAGCGGGTGTTGGGGTACCGCCGAGACGAAGTGTTGTCCCGCGTGATCACGCTCTGCATCAACGAGTATTTCGAGCCTCGTAAGGGGTAGACCTCAATCGCGCCGGGCGATCGGCTCGGCGGCGCGCGGATGAATCTGGACTAGCCTGAGCTCCGCGCACAGTTTATCGGACCCACCCTATCCGTCCGATGAACCCGATCTCAAAACGATTCTCATTCTCGATCGCAGCCGCAGGCGTCGCGTCCGCGATGTTCGTCTGCGAGCTGTCCGCGCAACAACCGGTCGACTCCACGTACTCGCGTCAGATCACAGCGCTGACGCCGACCGATTCCCACTGGAAGTTCACCACCGAGCTGGTCTCTTCCCTTCCCGCGTCGTCGACGGTTCCGACGCCACTCAAAGTCCTCGGCTACGTGCCGGGAACCGAGGGCCGCTTGTCGTACGTGGCGGACATCAATCGCTACTTCGATGCGCTCGCGGCGGCGGCGCCGACCCGCGTCAAGAAATTCTCGCTCGGTACGAGCGAGGAAGGACGTGAGTCGATTGTCGTTGCGATATCGGACGAAGCCAACATCGCGAACCTCGAGCAGAACCGCCTCGCGCTTGGGAAGCTCGCTGATCCACGCCGGCTATCGGCGACGGAGCGCGCGCAAATCGTCAGGACAGCGAAGCCGATCTATTGGCTGAGCGGATCGATCCATTCGCCGGAAACGGGCAGCCCCGAGATGCTGATGGAGCTCGGGTATCGCCTGGCGGTCGACGAATCAGATTGGGTGAAGGACATCAGAGCCAACGTCATCACGCTGATCACCCCGGTCACCGAAGTCGACGGTCGCGATCGTGAAGTCGATGTCGTGAAAGAGTCGCGCGCACTCAAGCTGGGAAACAACGCGGTGCCGCTCGTTTACTGGGGGAAATACACCGCGCATGACAACAACCGTGACGGCATGGTGATGTCGCAGAATCTGACGAAGAATTTCATTCGCGGATTATTGTACTGGCATCCGACCGTCGTGCACGATCTGCACGAATCGGTGCCGTTCCTGTACACGAGCACCGGGACGGGCCCGTACAACGAGGATTACGATCCGATCGTCGTCGACGAATGGCACACCCTCGCGTACCAGGAGATCACGGAGCTGACGCGGCGTGGACTGCCCGGCGTGTGGACGCACGGATTCTACGATGGCTGGGCGCCCAACTACACGATTCTGGCGGTGGCGAATCTGCACAACTCGATTGGTCGATTCTACGAGACGTACACGTCGAGCGGCGCCGGTTGTACGACGGTGCGCTTGCCGGCTGCTGATACATCGCGCAGGTGGGACCGGCCGAATCCGCCGGTGAATGGTCTGCGCTGGTGCATCCGGTCGAACATCAACTACCAGGAATCCGGCGCCTTGATCGCTTTGAAGTACGTTGCGGATCATCGCGAGACTTTTCTCGAGAACTTCGTCGCTAAAGGCGAGCGCATGATCGAGCGCGGTCGCAGTTCCGCGCCCTACGCTTTTGTCATTCCTCGCGGTCAGCGTCATGCAGCGGAGGCGGCGGATCTGGTGAATCTGTTCCGTGCGCAGGGCGCGGAGGTTCACGTCGCGACCTCGGATTTTTCGGTGAAGAATTCCGGCTCGACCGCGCGGCGTCGCGATCGCGGTGCGGATTCGACTGCTCGCACGTCGAGTGCCGACTCGGTGGTACAAATCCACGCCGGCGATTGGATCGTGCGGCTCGATCAGCCGTATGCGGCGACGCCGAGAACGCTATTGGCGATCCAGCATTTCAAGGCCGATGATCCGCCACCCTACGACGACACCGGCTGGACGCTCGACGAGCTGCGTCACGTGCAGACGCTTAAGATCGCGGATTCGACGATCCTCACGAGACCAATGACTCTGCTCGACGGCGACGCGCACGTCGAAGGGTCGGTCGCATCCGGATCCCGTCCATTGCTCGTTCGCCACCTCGGTGATTGGCGCTCGGCGGTTTTGCCGTGGAAGATCGCGCCCGCATCGGTAAGCGTCGCCGAGGAAGCGTTCACCGCCGGCGGCGTGAAATATCCGGCCGGTACGTTCATCATCGGCAACCCGAGCACGGACGCCCGCAAGACAATCGCATCGCTGGGACTCACGGGAACGGCGGCCGGCGGTGCGGTGAATGCGCGGCAGCACGCGATCAAGCTGCCGAGGATCGCGCTGATGCATTCGTGGCTGGAGACGCAGAACGAGGGATGGATTCGCTACGCGTTCGATCAGATGGGCGTGCCGTACACGTATATCAGTGACCAGTCGCTGCGCACGCCGGGAAGGCTCGACGTATTCGACGTCGTGGTATTTCCGCACGTAAGTGGGAATCCGACGTCGCTGGTGAATGGAAGGCCGATGGTCGGGCCGAAGGTTCCGTGGAAGAAATCGGAGCTGACGCCCAATCTCGACAAGTGGGATCAGACCGACGACATCCGACCGGGGATGGGCCTCGCCGGTGCCGCTGAACTTCGTCGATTCGTCGAGCACGGCGGATTGTTGATCACGTCAGGCAACTCGAGCGTGTTGCCGATCGCGCTCGGCTTCAATCCGACCGTCACTCAGGTTACGACTTCGAAGTTGAATGCGCGCGGGTCGGTGATTCGGGTGCAGCCCGCGCCTGGTGCATCGGCTTCGCCGATTTTGTACGGGTACGAGAGTGCGAGCTTCCCGATCTATTTCAGCCAGTCGCCGGTGATGAATGTCGCGCCCCGCGACACCGTAGTTCGAGAGCTTCGCGATCCCGCGTTTGCGCAGCAGGAGGATCGGATGCGGGGGCGGACGATTCTACGATTCCACGAGAAAGCGGATTCCTTGCTTGTCTCCGGATTGATGGTGGGCGGCGATGAACTCGCGGGCAAATCGGCGGTTGTCGACGCGCCGGTGGGCGCTGGTCACGTTATACTGTTCGGCATCCGACCGATGTGGCGCTGGGAGTCCCAGGGAAGTTTTGCACTGTCGTTGAATGCGGTCGCGAACTGGAACCACCTCACATTCTAGTATCGATTTTCGGTGTACCTTCGGGTAAATTGAGGCGATGTCGAGAGCTGAGATAACCACTCCTGAAATCATCCCTGACGAGAGCGTAGTCGAGCTTTCGCTGCGGCCTCAGCGTCTGTCCGAATTCATCGGCCAGGACCGGGTGAAGGAATCGCTGCGCATCTACATCGACGCCGCTCTCGCGCGCCGCGAGCCACTCGACCACACCCTCTTCTTCGGCCCGCCCGGACTCGGCAAGACAACTCTCGCCGAGCTGATCGCAAGAGAGCTGGGAGTGAATATCCGCAGCACCTCCGGCCCCGCGCTCGAAAAACCGGGTGATCTCGTCGGCACCCTCACGAATCTCCGCGAAGGAGACATCCTCTTC
>DATFHK010000030.1:0-50798 GCA_035248505.1 Gemmatimonadaceae bacterium
TGCGACGATCAGGCTACGTTACAAACTGATGCCGGCGATTTACACCGCGTACGATCAGCATACCCGAACTGGGGCGCCGGTGATCAAGCCTGTATTCTGGAATTCATTGACCGATTCCGTTGCGATGAGCATCGACGACGAGTTCATACTGGGCGATCATTTGCTCGTGGCGCCGGTGGTCGAGCCGGGCAAGAACACCCGCGACGTTTATCTGCCAGCTGGTCGGTGGTATCGCGTTGGCAGCAACGAGGCGTACAGTGGCAGCCAGCGCATCACGGCTAACGCGCCGAATGTGGAAAGCGATGGTGGTGACACCACCGGCCTCGCGGGTCTGCCGGTGTTCGCGAGAGCCGGTGCGGTGATTCCGTCGGCTCCGGTTGTGGACTTCGAAGGCCAGCGCAAAATCGACACGCTCAGACTCGACGTATATCCAGGTTCGGCGACAAGCGAGGTGTACGAAGACGCCGGCGATGGCTACGCGTATCAGCGCGGCGAGTTTCGACGCACGACGTTCACGACTTCAGCGCAGTCGTTGGCGATGTCGCGCACTGGATCGTATGCTGGTGTGACATCCTTCATCGTCGTGTTCCACGATGTCGCGCGGCCGCGGCGCGTATTGGTCGATGGTCGCGCTGCGCGATTCGACTACAATGATGCAAGTCATGAGGTACGCATCGCCATTCCGTCGACAGCCCGGACTGTAAGGCTCGAGTAAGATTCGGCGTCGTTGGTGGGCGAAGTGCGCGCAGCCCTCGCAATCTGCAATTGGGCGCCGGAACGACGCGATTTTGTCAACTTTGTAAGTCGCTAGCTCCCAAGCGGTTACGTTACCTGACATCAGGCTGACAAAGACCCCGGAGTTGATAGTTGCTGGGCGCCTGGTGGGTGGTCTAGTAAGCGACGTGCCAAATCACTTGGCGCCCAGAATTCAACGGAGCAGACAATGAGCAACAGAAAGGGTTTCACGCTGATCGAACTTCTGATCGTCGTCGTGATTATTGGCATTCTTGCCGCGATTGCGATTCCGAAGTTTGCAAATACGAAGGACAAGGCGTACGTCGCGCAGATGAAGTCTGACCTGCGCAACCTCGCCACCTACGAAGAGCAGTATGCTGCCGACAACCAGGGTGCATACTTTGGTGGTACCGCTACGATGGCTGCGCCACTCCAGGGGTTCACGCCGTCGCAGAACGTCACCATCACGGTGACCAACGTTGCTGGTCCGCCGCCATCGTGGAGCGCTAACGCGGTTCATTCGCAGTCCGCGCACACCTGCGACATGACCAACGGTGTTATTACCTGCACCTGATTGCGGTCGCTGGTTGCAGTAGATGTTCGAACGGGGACGTCATCGACGTCCCCGTTTTTTTTATTGATAGGGCGGCGAACTACCGGTTAAATGCCGAGCCAGTCTCGCGCTTGTTGTTCGTCGCGAAAGACCTGAATGGTCTGGCCGACGCTTTCCGCGCGCAGTGCGAACATGCGCGCCATGCCGTACACCCCGTCGTCGCGCGCGATGATCGCGCGCCGAGTGCCGGGCTCGAAGAATTGATCGAGCGAAGTGTCGTTGATCATGCCGGTAGTGACGCCGATTTGCGTAACGCCGGTGAGATCGGTCAGCTGTAGATAAGTGGGATTGAAGCGAGGATCCGCACGCAGCTGGCGATTGTGATCGTAAACCTCTGCGTCGGTGACGGCTCCCCAGAGTCGACTAAGGACCAGCCGGCGCTGCGGATCGATTTCATATGAAGCAGGCAACTCTCTCTCAAGTTCATGGGACGAATAGAACTGCGAACACCAATTGGGATAGTAGCTGGCGTACGCCTTACGCGCACCTCTTTCATTTGTTTGTTACATCCGCGCCTAACGCGACTTTGCAGTGCAGCCGTTTTGGTTTGCACGTCGACCGGGTGTGACGAAAGCGACATGGAACAGAATTAGGTTTCGCACGTAGTTCACTGCAGCCTGAGATAATGATGATGCGTCAACTCGTTGAGATGAATGTTGCCGACGTCGCGGGTCTGGCTTCCCGGGTCGACGTACGTCGCGACATTCCGCAGATCATTACAACGCGAGCGTTCGATTGGCCCGGCCTGCGACTGGAAGCCGGCACCAACAACATCGCCAGCGTCGACGAAGTCGCGGGTATACACCACTACGTGTCGCTCAACGTCGACGAGCGGCCGGTGACCCTCGAGCTCAAAGGCGAGCACGGATTCCGTCGCGTGGTACTGCGTCGCGGCAGCGCGTGGGTGGTGCCGGCGGGCGATGTCATTTCACTGCGCGTCAACAGCACCTTCCGCTACGTGCGCATGTCGGTCGATCCGATTTACTTCTCGCGCCTCGCCGGAGATCCCGACAGCAAACCGATTCAGCTGCACCGGACCTACGGTGTCACCAAGTCGCAGATCGGACACATCCTCGATGCGCTCGTCGCGGAAGCCGATTCGGGAAATCCGGGCGGGCTGGCGTTCGTGGAAGCGCTCGCGGTAGGACTCAGCAGGCAGATCGCGTTGCACGCGGGCGCACCAATGCGCGTCGAGCGACTGCGCGGAGGTTTGTCATCGGCAGCAAGGCGCCGCACACTCGAGATCATGGACGCACACTACGGCGCCAATCTCACCGTCGATTTGCTGGCCCACGAAGTCGGTTTGTCGCCGGCGCATTTCGCGCGCGCGTTCAAGGAGACGATGGGACGAGCGCCGCACAACTATCTGCTGACGCTGCGCCTCGAAAAAGCGCGCCGACTGCTCGACGACAGCGAAGCAGGTTTGTCGGAAGTCGCGCAGCGCACGGGATTCGCGGATCAGGCGCATTTCACCAGACTGTTCAAGAGGGAGTTCGGCGTCACGCCGGGCGCACTGCTCAAAAGCCGTCGCATCTGACGCGAAGCTCCGTAGCAGAAAACTTCAAAAAGTCGCCGTGCCTTTGTTCAAGACTGGGCCATTTGTGTTCGTGAGATTGGGCGTGCAAGCACGTTTTCAACCCACACTCTTCGAAAGCAAGGCGACATATGAAGACAAAATCGATTCTGGCAGCGCTGGTGATCGCGCTCGCCGCCTGCAGTGGCGCCGGTGGTTACGGCACGACGGCGCCGCCTCCACCTCCTCCTCCGCCACCGCCAAACGGAACCGTGAATGCGTTGCCCAGTCTCGCATTCAATCCGCGACAGGTGACGATCGACGCCGGTCAGAACGTGACGTTCGATTTCGGATCGATCGCGCACAACGTCATCTTCGACACCCGCACGGCGACAACCCCGGCCGACATCGTCGGGACCAATGTCAACGAATCCATCAGCCGTACGTTCACCACTGCCGGTACCTACAACTATCACTGCAACATCCATCCGGGAATGGCGGGCGTGATCGTCGTGCGCGTGCCGCCGACGATGTGACCTCAGATTCATGTACATGATGCAAACAGAGCAGGACTCGGTGGCCGATTACGCGCAGACGGTTTCCATGCGCGTGATCGCCGCCTCCGGGCTGATCGAGGTGATCAGCGATCTGACCGACGCTTTCGTCGACACGGTGAATAACGGATCGCCACTTGGCTTCATGCCGCCGATCACTCGGGATCAATCGCGCGATTACTGGATCTCGCTCTTGCCGGAGCTGCGGTCGGTGCGGCGACTGCTGATCGTTGCGATGTCGCACGGACGGGTCGTCGGCTCGGCCCAGCTCGCGCTGTCGCAGCGCGCGAACTCACCGCATCGCGCGGAAGTGGAAAAAGTCTTCGTCACGCGGTCCGCGCGCGGCTGCGGCGTCGGCACGGCGCTGATGCGCGCCGTGGAAAACGTCGCCCGGCAGCACGGCCGCACGCTGCTGCTCCTGAACACGCGCTACGAGGAGCCGGCGTACTTCTGGTACAAGGTCCTCGGCTACAGCGACGTCGGCGTGATTCCTGGTTGGACTATCGGACCGCAGGGCGAGCGGTACGACCACGTCTCGATGTACAAGTCGCTCGAGACTTAAGGCCGCACGTGCGGCGGACGCCACTCGATCGGCGGCGCGTCCAGAATCGATGTTTGCACCGCGTCGGCGATCGCACGCCGCAGCGCTTCGTGTCTGAGATTGGCACGCGTTGGGTTCACCCGATTCGTGAGCAGCACCACGAACACCCCTCGCTCCGGATCGATCCAGATGCTGGTGCCGGTAAATCCGGTGTGCCCGAACGATCGCGGTGAGAAGTAATGGCCAGCGCTCGAGTTATCGCTCGGCGTGTCCCATCCCAGCGCGCGACTCGATTTGTTCGACTGACGCGCCGTCCAGCGGGCAACGGTGGTCGGCTGAATGAATCGCACTCCGTTGTATTGTCCGCCGTTGAGCAGCATCTGGGAAAACACTGCGGCATCACGCGCCGACGAGAACAATCCCGCGTGCCCGGCGACGCCGCCGAGTGCACACGCGTTTTCGTCGTGGACAATGCCGTGGATTTTCATGTGGCGGTAAGCGGTGTCCATCTCCGTGACGGCGATGCGGTTCAGCAGCGGATTGTCCGGCTTGAATGCGGCGACGCAGGTGCTGTCGGGTGGCACCGGGCCGAGTGGGTTGAATCCGGTGTCGTGCATGCCGAGCGGCTGCCAGATGCGCGCGGCGGTGAACTGATCGAGCGGCATGCCCGTGATGCGCTCGACGATCATTCCCATCAGGATGAAATCCCAATCGCTGTAGATCGTCGTGTCGCCTGGATTGTAGGCGAGCGGCCGCGCGTTGATTTGCTGCAGATATTGGGTGCGGCCCTTGAAGTCGCGCCATAGCGCGGCGAAGGCCTCGAATCCACCGCTGTGGGTGAGTATCTCGCGAACGGTGATCTTCGCTTTGCTCGAATCATTGAGCTCGGGGATGTAGACGCTCACCGGCAAATCGAGATTCAGTTTCCCCTCGTCCTCGAGCATCATCGACGCGGTGGTAGTCGCCACGACTTTGGTGAGCGACGCCATGTCGAACATCGTCGAGTCGGTTACGGGCGGTGAGTCGGCGGTGTTGTCGATGTGACCGTACGCTTTCATGTGCACGAGTCGCCCATAGCGTCCGACGGCGAGTGCGACTCCCGGTGCGGCGCCCTGCGCCATCGCGACGTCGACGATGGAGTCGAGTCGGCGATTGAGATCGGGTGACATATTGACCGCGGCGGGCTCAGCGCGCACGAGCGTTGTCACGGGAGCGAGCTGAAGGAGAGGATGCTGCGAGGCACACGCGGCGAGCGCGGAGAGACATAGCGGAGTGAGAACTTTCATTGCTGATCGAGCCTCGGTCCTTTCGTCATCTTGGCGACAAATTTAGCGTCCTGGGAAAGGCTGAGCCTCTTGCCGCCATCAGTGCCGGATTCACATCCTTGTTGCACATCATGGAGAGCAGAATGACCGTCCAGTTCACTAATCTGCATCGCGCGCGTGTTGCCTGTCTCGGCGCTGTCATTGTCACTCTGCTCGGCGGCGCAGGAATGTTAGCCCCACCGAGAGTCAAGATCGATACCGGCACCTTGCAAGGCGTCGTCGACTCGACCAGTGGTGTCTTTGTCTTCCGTGGAATCCCTTACGCTGCGCCGCCGGTCGGCGAGCTGCGCTGGCGTGCCCCACAGCCGGCCGCGAAGTGGTCGGGCGTTCGCGACGCCAGTAAGCTCGGTCACAACTGCATGCAGCACCAGCCGTACGACGACATCGATCCGTTCACCGCCGGCGTGTCGGAAGATTGTCTCTACCTGAACGTGTGGACGACATCGCTGGACGAAAACGCGAAGAAGCCGGTTATGGTGTGGATCCACGGCGGTGGATTCTGGGCCGGATTCGGCGGCGAAGAGCGGCATAACGGAGCGCCGCTCGCGAAAAAGGGCGCGGTCGTCGTCACGCTCAACTATCGACTTGGTCCGTTCGGATTCCTCGCGCATCCCGCGCTGGCGGCGGCATCGCCGAACGATCCGGTCGGCAATTACGGTTTGCTCGATCATATCGCGGCGCTGCGCTGGGTGAAGCGCAACATCTCGCGCTTTGGCGGCGATCCTTCGCGCGTCACCATCTTCGGCGAATCGGCGGGCGGCATGAGTGTCGGTTCGTTGATCGCATCGCCGCTCGCCAAAGGACTTTTTCAACGCGCGATCATGGAGAGCGGGACCGGAATGAACGGTCTTGGCGTGTTTACTCGTGATACTGCGCGTGCGATCGCCAAACAGTTCTTCGATTCCCTGCACATCACGGGGTCCGACGCCGACATCGTCAGGCAACTTCGGGCAGCAGATGCGAAGACGTTGCTTGACGCCTCGGTTCACCTCGGCCAGGGGCCACGATTCTTTCCTGTCGTCGACGGTTGGGTACTCCCGCATGCGGTTGATACCGCGTTGATGCGCGGCAGCGCCAATCTCGTGCCGGTCATAGTTGGCACCAATCGCGACGAAGGCGACGAGTGGATGGCAGCACCCTCGCGTGCGTTTGCCCGGCTCGTCACCGCGCGCGACGTGCCGGCGTATATGTACGTGTTCTCGCGCGTCGGCGACGACAGCGTCAATCAAAAGCGCGGCGCGTATCACAGCGCGGAGATCACGTTCGTCTTCGGCCGCCCGCATCCGATTCTGGAGAGTGCGGGCACGACGCCGTACGATTCCACCGTCGCGGCCGCGATGAGCGACTATTGGGTCGCGTTCGCGTCTGCCGGCGATCCGAACGCGCCGCCCGCACGAGGGAAATGGCCGAAGTGGCCGAAGTACGATCCGAAGACCGATGCTCTGCTCGAGATCGGTCCGGAGATCGCGCCGCGGACCAACTTCAAGCGCGCCGTTTACGACTCGCTCGATGCGGTTGCCAGATCGCGAGGGAGGCTGCGGCCTCAATGAAACGTCGAGAGTTCGTCAGGCGCGGAGCGGTCGTCGCCGGTGTAGCCGCGCTCGGCGTCGAAGCTGCGAGTGGCGTGGCGCAGGGGATCACCGAGCTGATACCGCGCGCCGATGCAACCAAAGCGCGCGGAGACGCGCCGCCGCCGATCAGCGAAGCCGAGCGTGAGCAGCGACGCGAAAAAGCGCGTACGCTGCTGAGACAGCTTGGGTTCGCTGCGATGTTGATCGAGCCGGGCGCGAACATGGAATACTTCACCGGCATTCAGTGGGGTCGAAGCGAACGACTCTTTGCATTCCTGTTCCCGGTGAGCGGCCGGCCGGTTGTGATTTCTCCGGCATTCGAGCAGCAGCGAGCCGAAGATCAGGTCGGAGGTCGATTCGACGTGCGTGTGTGGCAGGAAGATCAGAATCCGGAAGCGCTCGTTGCGCAAACTCTGAGCGACCTCGGTTTCGCCAGTGGTCGACTCGCGATCGATCCAAGTGCGCGCACCTTCGTCTTCACCGAGCTGGCGACCGCGCGGCCGTCGATGCAGATGGGAAACGCCGCCATCGTGATCAATCAGTGCCGCGGCACCAAGTCGAAGCACGAAGTCGACATCATGCGCTTCGCGAATCAGACGACGCTCGCCGCTTACCGCGAAGCATTCAAGACTCTGCGCGCCGGCCTCACCCAGGCCGAGCTCGCCGCGACCGTTTCGAAGGAGATGCAGAAGCTCGGATACAACGGTGGCGCGCTGGTCTTGTTCGGCGAATCGTCAGCCTATCCGCACGGCCTGCCGCATCCGCGCACGCTCGAGGAAAATCAGGTGGTGCTGGTCGACGGTGGATTGAGCGTGCACGGCTATCAGTCGGACATGACACGGACCGTCGTCTTCGGCACGCCGACGGGGGAGATGCAGAAAGTCTTCGACATCGTGCACGAAGCGCAGGCGCGCGCACTGGCGTTCGCCGCGCCGGGCAAAAAGTGCGGCGAGGTCGATGCCGTCGCGCGCAAAGTGATCACCGACGCCGGCTACGGCCCCGATTATCGCACTTTCACTCATCGACTCGGCCACGGCATTGGACTCGAGGGCCATGAGTGGCCGTATCTGGTGCGCGGCAGCCAGATCATCCTGGAACCCGGAATGACATTCAGCGACGAGCCGGGGATTTATCAGTATGGGAAGTTCGGGATTCGGCTCGAGGATATCATGGCGATAACCGATTCTGGCGCCGAAGCGATGACGCCGAGGCAGACATCGTTGCGGGCGTCAGAGGTCTGAGCTAAAAAAGGAAGACTACCAGCCGGGGGCTGTGGGCCCACGGGCCGGCAGCCCCGAGCTGTGTCTAATCGCATTTAGTGGCGGCTCGGGGCCGCGGGCTGCGAAGGCCTATGGCCGCAGGCTGGTAGTCTTCCGTTAGTAGTTAAGCCGCCGCTGGTAGTCTTTTTGTAGTTACTGCTGGCTTGACATCGCCGAGTCAGCCGGGATAAAACAACTCCAACCCACCCGCATTCATTGACCTCCGTTCCGAGGCTGGCATGCGCCATCTCCGTATTTTCGCTCTTTTCGCTACCGCCCTTCCTATAGTAGGAACTTCTGGCTCGCGGGCTGCAGCTCAGGCCCCGGCGCCGACGCCGCCGGTCGCGACGGTCAAGCCGAAGATCGATACGCTGCACGGTGAGATTCGGACCGACAATTACTTCTGGATTCGCGAGAAGACCAATCCCGAAGTGCTGGCTTATCTCAACGCCGAGAATGCGTACACGGCAGCGAAGATGAAGCACACCGAGGCGCTGCAGCAGAAGCTGTACGATGAGATGCTGGCGCGCATCAAGGAGACCGACGTCTCGGTGCCGTATCGCGATCACGGCTACTACTACTCCACGCGCACCGAGAAAGGAAAGAGCTATGCGATTCGCGTGCGGCAGAAAGGATCGCTGAGAGCGCCCGAAGAAGTCTTTCTCGACGACAATGCGCTCGCCGCGGGAAAGAAATTCTCAGCAGTCGGTGATTGGGCGATCTCCCCCAACGGGTCGAAACTCGCCTATCTGCACGATACCACAGCACTGCGCGTCTATACGCTCTACGTGAAGGATCTCAGCACCGGTAAAATGCTCGCCGATACGATTTCACGCGTCGTACCGTCGGTGGCCTGGGCAAACGACACCGTTCTGTTTTACCAGACACCGGATTCCGCCCGCCGATCCGACGCCGTCTGGCGCCACATAATCGGTAAGCCGCGTTCGAGCGACATCGAAGTGTTTCACGACAGCGACGTTCTTCACAACGTCGGTGTTTACCGCGGTAACGACGACAAGTACATCATCATCAACTCCGATGGCTTCACATCATCGGAATCGCGCGTCATCCCGGTGAGCAACCCATTTGCAACGCCGATAGTCGTTGCACCGCGCAAAGCCAACGTCGAGTACCAGCTCGATCATATCGATGGCGCATTCCTGCTCACGACCAACGAGAACGCACAGAACTTCAAGGTGATGCGGCTGCCGGATGATCAGCTCGGCAAAGGCAACTGGACCGAGTTCATTCCCGCATCCGATTCGGTGTTCATCGAGTTCCTGCAGCCGTTCAAGAACAACCTCGTCGTAGTGCAACGCTCTGGCGGGCTGCGTCGCCTGCGGGTGATGGATCTCAAGACCAAGCGCGCCGATTACTACATCACCTTCCCCGAGCCTGCATACGCTGTGGGGACCACCGGGAACGCCGAGTTCGCGACCGATACCGTGAGGTTCCTTTACCAGTCGATGCTGACGCCGCCGTCGACCTACGACTACTCGTTCTCGACTCGCCAGCGCGTTCTGCGAAAGAAAGTCGAAGTCCCGGGCTTCGATCCGACCAGGTATGAAGTCAAGCGCTTTATGGTTCGTGCGCGCGACGGAGCAATGGTCCCGGTGTCGATGATCGTCGGCAAAAGCTGGAAGCAGGATGGCACGCATCCGCTGCTTCAGTATGCGTACGGATCTTACGGTGCGACGACCGAAGCCGGCTTCAACTCCGGAGTCTTAAGTCTCGTCGATCGCGGCTTCGCGTACGCGATCGCGCACATCCGCGGCGGACAGGAGATGGGCCGCGCCTGGTACGATCAGGGCAAGATGATGAACAAGAAGAATACCTTCAACGATTTCGTCGACGTCGCGCAGTACCTCGTCGACAACAAGTACACGTCGAAGGACAAACTCATCGCCAACGGCGGCAGCGCCGGCGGACTGTTGATGGGTGCGGTGGTTAACATGCGGCCCGACTTGTTCAAGGCAGTCGTCGCGGATGTTCCGTTCGTCGACGTCATCAACACGATGATGGATGCGTCGATTCCCCTCACCGCGCAGGAATGGCAGCAGTGGGGCGATCCGCACGACTCAGTGCAGTACGCCTACATGAGATCGTACTCGCCGTACGACAACGTCGAGCGCAAACCATATCCGTGGATGCTGGTGACGACTTCGCTCAACGATTCACAGGTCGGCTATTGGGAGCCGGTGAAGTGGGTCGCCAAGCTGCGCTCGATGAAGACCGACAGCAATCCGCTCTACATCAAGATCAACATGGCTGGCGGACACGGCGGATCGTCGGGACGATACGACGTGCTGCGCGAGCGCGCGTTCAGGTACGCGTTCATGCTCGACGCCGTCGGAATTACGGAGTAGCGAAGGCGGCATGGGGACCGAGGCCGGAGGGCCTCGGTCCGCTTCCCACTCGTCTCTCGCTTCCGCTTCCCGCTTCCCCCTAAAGCCTCCGCCAGTCGATGTACTGCTCGCGGATCTGCCACCGCTCCTTCCAGTCGTCGAAGCGAAAGACGAATAGCGACTGAATGAATACCGGCGCGGAATCGGTCGACGACGCGGGAGCGATCAGCACCGCGGAGACGAACGCCATGTCGCCGCTCATGTCGAAGTCTTCGACGGTGACATCCATGTGCGACCCGCCGAGCGCGGTCGAGAAAATCTGAGAAACGATGCCGAGTGGACTCATGCCTTCCGGCTCGCGACCAATGATTGAGCGCGCGTTCGGAGTGTAGTTTGCCGCAAGCGCGACGGAATCCTTGCGCTCGATTGCGCGCGCCCATCCCTGGAGCACCGAACCAATCTGCTCGCGAACCTTGGCGTGGTACGCCGCCGTTTCCGCATTGACGCCCTCGCGCGGAACGACCATGTCGACGATCCCCTGCGCGCCCAGCGGCGTAGCTGTCCCCGTCAATGCGGCTGCGACTAAAAGAGCAAACGGTTTGTAAATCCGGTAACGAAAATCCAGAAGCGACATGTGTGTTTGTAGTTGGCTCGAGGCAGCCGGCCTAGGGCCGCCGGCAGCAGGTTGGTAGTTCTTCTTTGTAGTTTAAGATGTCTCTCTTTGACACCTGGCCTACGCCAGAGGTTCAAACTAGCCGATGGTCACCATCATAATTGCCGACGATCGCATCCACTTCGAAGTCGAAGGCATCGACAAAATGTGGGCGCTGCGCAGCCATCTCGAGTTTCCTGTGTCACACATCAAAAGTGTCAGGGTTGACCCCGAAGCGGCAGCCGGCTGGTGGCACGGTGTAAAGCTGTGGGGCTCGAACATTCCCGGCGTTCTCACCGCCGGCACCTTCTATCAGAACAGCGGCGTCGTTTTCTACGACGTGCACGATCCAACCCGAACGATCGTCATCGAGCTCGACCACGAGCACTACGACCGCATGATCGTCGAAGTTGCGGATCCAGAGCAGGAAAAAAGAAAAATCGAGAAGGCGATCAAGGCCGCCGCGCCCGCGCGACGTTAGCCGAGGTGGCGCACGAACCAGTCGCAGGAAAGCGCCGCCAGCTCGGCGAGCGTGCCCGGTTCCTCAAATAAATGCGATGCCCCCGGTACGATCTCCAGCTGCACCGTCGCTTTCATTCGGCACATCGCCTGTTGGTTGATCTGAATCACGGTCTCGTCGCAGCCACCGACGACGAGCAGCGTTGGCGCGCGCACTAGCGGCAGATCATCGCCCGCGAGATCGGGGCGGCCGCCACGCGACACGATCGCATCGACGCGATCCGGCCGCCGCGCCGCTGCCAGCAACGCTGCCGCGCCGCCGGTGCTGGCGCCGAACAACCCAACGTTGAGTCCGCGCGTTTCATCTTCGGTATCGAGCCAGCGCATCGCGCCGATCAATCGATCGGCGAGCAGACAGATGTCAAATCGCAGATGTCTGGTGCTGTCGATCTGTTCCTCCTCCGGCGTGAGCAGGTCAAGCAGGAGAGTGCCCAGATTCCCATCGCGCAGCTCGTGCGCGACGTAGCGATTGCGCAGTGAAAGCCTGCTGCTGCCGCTGCCGTGGGCGAACATGACCAGTCCGCGCGCGCCGGCCGGCACTGCCAGATCGCCCTCGAGCTGGACGCCGGCTGCGTCGATGAGAACCGTTCGTTCCGCGATTTCCGTGGAGTGGTGCGTGCCGATCGCCATGCCTGCCTCTGCGCGTCGCCGTTGTAAGCTGGCGGCAAGACGCATGCTAACGATCGGCATTATGTTGACTGCCTTCGCGTCTGATCGGCCGGCCGCGGTTAACGATTCTCGTCGGGCGTCGTCTTCTCTCATCAGTCCCTTTCGCAGCCCGTGACCATACCAACACCGAGCGTTCCTCTCGCCATTGGGCCGGAGGCAGCGGAGCTCCTCGCTCCCGTTCCCCAGCTGACCCTCGTCCGCGACGAGGCCGGCGAGCGACTCAACTCATGTTGGATTCCAGCAGTCTGCAGCGCGCTCGTCATCGGCGCGTATTTCCTGGCCGCACCGGGGCTGACCGACAGCCTCACCGGCAAAGCTGCCGAGGCGACGCTGAAGTTGTCGCCAGGCTACAAGGCTTTGGCTCCGATCTGTGACACGCTCGATACGATCTCGCTCTTCTCGCTCGGTCAACATGTCGCATTCCTCCTCACCTGCGCGCTCGGCGTCGCAGCGTGGCGCGTCATCAGAAGCACACGCGTGGGGGCGCGTACGCGATTGCGGGACGAGCTCACCGTCGCCTGCCGGGCAGTGCTCATCCTGCTCGGCGTCTACGTGGCCGGCGCGATGCTGCCGCGGCCGATCGCGAAGCTGACGATGTCGTCTCCGGACGAAGTCGTCGTCGATTTCCACTCGCACACGCGGTATTCGTGGGACGGGCGCTCCAGTTTCTCGCCGGAAGACAGCCGGCGCTGGCATCACGCTTCCGGCTTCGACGTCGCTTACGTGACTGATCACGGTACCTTCGCCGGCGCTGAACAGGCTGCTCGGAAAAATCCGGCGCACGCGGGTGATGGAACCGTAATGTTGAGTGGCGTCGAGGTCCGCGACCGCGGCAACCATCTCATCGTGCTCGGCACCGATGCCCGCGACTGGCCGTCATACGCAGCGGGCGATCTGCACGAGCAGGTTTTCGAGCAAGGTGCAGAGAGACGCGCCGCGAGACCCGTCGTGCTGTTCACCTTGCCGGGCAATCTCAAGTCCGAGAGCGCAATGGCGGTCGACGGAATCGAGCTGTCGGATGCCGCGCCACGTGGACTGACCCAGAGCGACGGGCAACGCGAAGCGATCCTCGGACTGGCGTTGGACCACCGGCAATCACTCGTCGCCAGCTCCAACAATCATGGCTGGGCAAGCGCGTCGCCGGCGTGGAGCGTGATGAAGATCCACGACTGGCGGAGGATGACGCCCGCGCAACTCGACGTTGCGATTCGCCAGCAGATCTTGCGGGAGGGAACCAACGCGGTACAGGTAATCGATCGGCGAGCGCCGGGTCCCATTTCGTTCAGCCGCCTCGCGCTGACGGTTCCTGATGAAGCCTGGCAAATGCTGCGCACGATCTCGTGGGCAGAGCGTGCGTCGTGGCTCATCTGGATCTGGGTTGTCTACGCGCTCGTCCTGCTCGCTCAAAAAATTCGCGCCACCGAAGACACTACGCCTCAGCAGCAATCCTCCTTCCGGGAGTTCACGCGGTGGCGTCATACGGCACCGATAGCTTAAGATCATGACCGTATGCGCAGACTGCGCCGGCTCATTATCAACGCCGACGACTTCGGTATTTCGCGTGGCGTAAACGACGGCATCGTCGAAGCAGCACAGGCTGGTGGAATAACTTCCACCTCCCTGATGGTGAACATGCCGGCATCGTCCGACGCCATCACGCGGGTGCGGCAGTGTCCGCGAATCTCGGTTGGTCTGCACTTCAATCTCACCATCGGTAGCGCAGTCACCGGCTCGTCGTCGCTCACGCAGTCAAGCACCGCCGAGTTTTACTCACTGGCCAAGCTGCTGGCGGCAGCATCGCTCGGCATGCTCGATGAATCAGACATCGAGCGAGAATGTCTGGCGCAAATCGACAGGATGACACGCGCCGGGTTTCCGCCGACGCATCTCGATAGCCATCGCCACGTCCACACCCATCCCGCGATCTACCCGGCGGTGCTGCGTGCGGTGCAGGCGCGACGCATTCCGTACCTGAGAGTGCCGTGCGAGCCGCTCGACGACGCGCCGGCGGCATGGGGCGCGACTTTCAAAAAGAGTCTGTCGTTATTGAGCACTCGCCGGCCGAATCGCACGACGGCGGCCGGAAATCTGGCCGATCGTCCCGGGCAGCACATCACCGGCTTCGTCGGAATCTCGGTGCGCGGCGGGCGCTCCTACACCGCCCGATTGTTCGAGCTGATTCGCGATCTTCCAGATGGCACAACCGAGCTGATGACGCATCCCGGTTACGCCGACGTCGCGCTCGCTCTGCGCGACAATTATACGGTCGAGCGCGAAACCGAGCTCGGCGTGCTTTGCTCGCACGAGTTCCGCGAGCTGCTGCGCGAGTGCAAGGTCTCGCTGATCAATTTCGGCGATCAGACCGCGATCGTAACCAAGGAACACGAGATCGCGGAACTGCGCTGATCAGCGCGGCTCGCGAATCTCCAGTCGCGAATCGATCTTTGGCCGCGCCAGCACCTGCCGGGTTCCGCTCGGCCAACGAATTACAACGCTGTCGACTGACTCGTTGTCGTCGAGCCCGAAGTGCAACACCTCGCTCGACTGCGCGAGATACCCGCCAGCCGGATTTACCTGTCGCACCAGCGACTTGCGACCGATCCACGCGCGCGCAAGAGCACCGATCGCGTCGCGATTGCTTTTGGTGCCGGTAAGCTTTAGCTCCAGATAGTTCTTGACCGGAAAACGATTGGCAAAGAAATACGGCCGGTCGTTGAAGTTGTTGGTTACGATTTCGAGTCGTCCCGAATTGTCGAAATCGGCGACAGCGGCACTGCGGGAGCTGCGCGCCGCCTTTCTACCCGCGATCAGCTTCGGCTGATAGTCTCCGCCCGTCGGCGGCTCGACGCCCAACTGCTCGGCGCGATCGACGAAGGTGCCGTTGCCGCGATTCATCATCAGCTGATCGGGCCAGTAGTAGAACGGATAACCCATGCCCGCAGTGATGAACACATCTTCGTCGCCGTCGTTGTCAAAATCGCCGGTGGCGATTCCCCACGGCCAGAAAGTCTCGAGTCCGGCGTCGGTAGCCAGCTCCTCGAACTTGCCGTCGCCAAGATTTCGATAGAGCGCGTTGCCGAAGATGAGTCTGCTGTAGTCCTCGCCGTGGATGGCAAATTCTTGGCGCTGATTGCGCACGAAGTCGGGCGCGTCCTCGTCGACCAGCGGCCCGCCTGGCGACCGGAAGCGACGACGCTGATTCCGTACGGCCGCATCACGCGATTGTTGCCGCGCGTCGAGTCCCATCCACATGTCCGAGTGCATGTCGACCACGAACAGGTCGAGTCTGCCATCGCCGTCGTAGTCGAACACCTTGGCGCCGATTGCGCCGTGTGGCGTCGCGCCCAGCGTCTGCTCTGTCACGTCGCTGAACGACCCGTTGCCGTTGTTGTGATACAGCTGGCTACGGCCGAACATGCTCGGCACGAAGACATCGAGCAGGCCGTCTTCGTCATAATCGAAGACCGCGACATCGCCCGCCCAGCCGAGTCCACTGAGCCCGGAGTTGGCGGTAACGTCGGAGAAGGTGCCGTCGCGATTGTTGTGGTAGAGGATGTTGTGCTCGATCGGACTATGCATCAACGCCGGCAGACTTGCCTTGCCCTCGTAGCTGCGATCCGCGAAATCGAAGTTGTCGGTGGTCCAATGGGCGGTGTTGGTAAGGAAGAGATCGAGATAACCGTCGGCGTCGTAATCGAAGAAGACCGCGGTTTGTGAGTGGCCGACGTGCCCTACTCCGGCTTTTTGCGTAACGTCTTCGAAGGTCCCGTCGCCACGGTTGTGAAAGAGAATGTTGCCCGCGCGGGTAGTGGTGACGAACAAATCCTCCTTGCCATCGTTGTCGTAGTCGGCGAAGGTCGCTGCGACGGAGACTCGACCGTCCACAGCGACACCCGCTTTTGCGGTCACGTCCTCGAAAGTGCCATCGCCCTTGTTGCGATAAAGCGCATTCGGCCCGTACTGATTTACGAAGTAGATGTCGTCGCGGCCATCGCCGTCATAGTCGCCGATCGCGAGCCCCGAGCCATGGTCGTAGAGATTTACGCGAAAGCGCTGGCCGCCCTGCTCGTCTGGGAGATTGTGCATCTCGAAGTTGATGCCGATCTGCTGCGCTCTCTCGACGAAGCCGCTGCTCCGATGTTCGGCTCTTCCGCTTACTACGCCGTAGCCAACCAGTAAAACCAGCGCGGTGATGCCGACGAGCGATATCATTTTGACCGTAGATACTTGGCCGACGCGGCGAATGGGGAGCATTTGCCGGCGAACATTGACGCGGGACCACGCCCCGGCGAGGCGACGTGCGGCGAATGTCCTGAATTAGTGTGCGACGGACTTCAGTTCAGCGGTGGGAAACCAGTCAGGTTGGAGTTTGAGCGCGCACGGCGGCGGCGAATGCCGCGCGGCGGCGACGAGAAACCGGGATTTTTACTCCGTTGCCGAGGATCGCCAATAGCAAACCGTCTGATGTTCGCCGCAGCTCGCGCACTCCGGCGACGCGGATGAGAGCTTTGCGATGAGCGCGGGCGAATCCGTCAGCGGCGACGCGCTTCTCGAGAGTGTCGAGCGATTCGCGCATCAGATAGCTGCGGCCGGCCGACCAGACACGCGAGTAGTAATCCGCCGCTTCGATCCAGTCGATCTCGCTCAACGCGATCACCACTACACCGCGCGCGGTTGGAATCACCAGCGACTTCTCGCGCACCGACCCTTCGGTCAATCTGCGCGCGAGTCGCTTCATCGTCGCGGCAAACCGTCCTTCAGTGACCGGCTTCAGCAGATAATCCTGCGCCTCCGCTTCGAACGCGCGAATGGCGAACTGATCGTAGGCCGTCAGAAAAACCACCGCCGGCATCCGCTCCGGCGACCGCCGGCGAATCACCTCGAAGCCGTCGATCTCCGGCATCTGGATATCGAGGAACAACACGTCCGGCTTGAGCGAATCGAGTGCGCTGAGCACTTCGCGCCCGTCTCTGCATTCTCCGACCACCGCGAACTGATCGAATCGCGCCAGCAGTTGCCTCACTCCACGGCGCGCAGCGGGCTCGTCATCGGCGACGAGCACTTTCCACTTAGGCGACTGCACCGGCGTCTCCTCCGCGCGTCGGCACCTCGTGGAATGGAATCCTCAGCTTCGCGATAGTTCCGCCGCCGGGAGCAGTCCTCACTTCCAGCGCTGCGCGATCTCCGTAGAGCGTGCGCAATCTCTCGCGTGTATTGGCAAGCCCGTGACCTGTCGGTTCCGCGGCGCCATCGATGCCGGGTCCGTCGTCTGTCACCGTTATCTCAACCATGTCGCCATCGCGCCGCGCGGCAATCGCGACGCGACTCGCACCCGAGCGGCGCGCGATTCCATGTCGAACCGCATTCTCCACCAGATGCTGCAGCGCGAAGGACGGTACCGCTGCGTACACCGTATCCTCGGCGATGTCGAACTCCGGCCGCAGCCGATCAGAGAATCGTGCGCGCTCGACCTCGAGATACTGGCGCACCAGCTCGAGCTCGTCCTCGAGTGTGACTTCGTTCTCGTTGTTGCGACTGAGCGTCAGTCGGAGCACGTCACTCAACTGCTCCATCACGCGCGTGGCACCCGCGTTGTCGCCTTCGCGCATCAGCACCGTGATCGTGTTGAGCGCGTTGAACAGAAAATGTGGATTGAGTTGCGCCTTGAGCGCGGCAAGTCGGGCACCGGTGAGCTGCTCGGACATTCGCACCAGCTGTACTTCTCTGGCACGCGCTTCGGTGAAGTACTTGATTGCGTGCTCGACGCCGACCATGCCGAGATACACCGCGCACCCGAACGGCAGCGTACCGACGAACCAGCTGATCGCGAACGTCGCCACGCCGTGCTGGAACGTGTTCGGCTGGAGCAGCAGCTTCAGCACCGTTCCGCCGCCGGCCCACAGCGCCGAGAAGATTATCGATAGCGCGATGTGGATCAGCGTTCGCGAAATCAGGTGCGGCCGCGCGATCGGCCATCGGCGCGCAAAGAAAAAGACGCCCGGCGTCAGCAGTGCGTAGAGCAGCCAATCGGTGCTGTAGAAAAACGCCGCGCGCACGTTGATCGGCTCGCCGAAGATGTGCGCCTCGCCCAGCGAGGTGATGAATCCGAGAAACGCCGGGCCGAGCCAGGCGAGCGAGACCAGCATCCACGGCTGGAGTCGACGGGAGTTTTCCACGGCCCCCACGCTATGGCGGGTTGCCAGCGCGCGCAATCACGCGTCCCCGTTTTCTGAGGAGTTGAACCGCTGGCGGCGAAACGCGCACCGTTCACAGCGAGGCAATGGCGGCATTCGCGCTATCGCGCATTTTTTCCGGTCATGCAGACAGTCGCCGTTAAAGACCAACTGGGTGCGACGTACTGGCCACTGACGACGTCTGCACCGTCGCGTGCAGTGCGACGAATTCTGTCGATCGATATCGCGCGTGGCGTCGCCATGATTCTGATGGCAATCGATCATGTGCGTGTGTACGCCGGGGTTCCTCCGGGTGGGCCGAATCCCGGCGTATTCTTTACTCGCTGGATCACCAACTTCGTCGCGCCGGCGTTTGCTTTTCTCTCCGGCACGTCAGCGTACCTGCTCGGCAGGAAACTCGGCAGCACCCGCGCGCTGTCGCGCTATCTGCTGACTCGCGGATTGATTCTGGTGCTGCTCGAGCTGACGCTGATTCGGGTTGCGTGGACCTTCAATTTCCGCTTCGGCGACTATCTGCTCGCGGGCGTGATCTGGATGCTCGGCTGGTGCATGGTGCTGATGTCGGCATTGGTCTGGCTGCCGGTGGCTGCAATCGGTGCATTCGGCGTCGCAGTGATCTTCCTGCACAACGTGATGGATTTCGTGGCGCCGCGGACGGATGCGCTCGGGCAAGGCGGGCTCGATTGGTTGTGGCAGATTCTCTACTACGGCGGCCCGATCCAGCTTGGCGACAGCGGCCCAACGCTGGCGGTTTTGTATTCGATCGTGCCGTGGATCGGGGTGATGGCCGCTGGTTATGCGTTCGGTGCGCTGATGACGATGGAGCAGGAGCGGCGCGATCGCATGTGCGTGCTACTCGGAGTGGCGAGCATCGTTCTCTTCTTCATCCTGCGCGGCGTCGACGTGTACGGTGATCCGCGCCACTGGTCCACCGCCTCGCCGGTTCAGGCGCCGACTTTCTTCCGTTTCATCAACACCACGAAGTATCCGGCGTCATTGCAGTTCCTGTTGATGACGCTCGGCCCGATGCTGCTGCTGATGCCGCTCTTCGATCGCGCGCGCGGAAAAATCGGCGAATTCGTGGCGACGTTCGGCCGAGTGCCGATGTTCTACTATTTGCTCCACATCCCGGCGATCCACCTCGCCGCCGTCATCGTGTCGCTGGTACGCGAGCATCGGGTGGACTCGTGGCTATTCGACAATCACCCAATGATGAATCCGCCGCCGCCGCAGGACTACATGTGGTCGCTGCTGCTGCTGTACGCGGTCTGGGCGATGGTGATCGCGGTGTTGTACTTCCCGTCGCGGTGGTACTGGAGGCAGAAGTCGACGCGACCGGCGTGGTGGATGAAGTACGTCTAAAGGGATGAGGGATTGGGGATGAGGGATGGGGGGCACCTTAGGAGCAGTCTCATCCCCCATCCGCATCCCCTCACCCTTTCACCTAACCGTAAAGTTCCCCTTCACCGGCGCCAGATCGAACTCTCCCCCTCGGCAATCGGTGCTCGTTCCCGGATCGTGGAAGTTGATGATGCTGGCCATGTCGGATCCTCGGCTGCCGTTATCGACGACCTGGAACACGCCTTCTTTGCCAACGAGGTCCTTCTTGTTGGCGTGGCTGACTATTCCGCTGATAGTCGCCGTATTGCCGACCACGTTTACGCAGTTGACGTCGATTTGACCGTTGAAGTTGCCCCCGGCGGCCTTGTCCTGGAACGTCGCCCGTCCCGAGTTGCCACTGGCGTTGACCGAGATGTGCTCGACCGAGCTTCCGAAGGTCACGGTGCCACTGCCGTTGACCGAGGCGGCCAGAGCCACGACGGCGATTGCGATTGCGGTGATTGAAAGCGGAAACATCCTGCCTCTCCTGATAAGTCTTTGGGGTTTAGAGAGGCATTAGGTGTTCCTGAGGGACTACGAAAGAAGAACTACCAGCCGGCAGCCCATAGACCGCTGCCGCCTGGCAGTTCTTCTTTTGCAGTTAAAGTCTTGTCCACGCCTCAACAAGCCAGTATGTTTTGCATAGTTATGCATTCCTCCGCCCGCGCTTATCGACTCCTTCTTATCAACGCGATTAATATCGCGGTGACGGGAGAGGGTGCGCGCGGACGAAGAAGCTGACGACAGACTTGTAACAACGCGCGAGGGCCTCTCCCAAAAGGACGAGGCCCTTTTTTCTTGTCTGACTTCCACGGGAGCCGAGCTCCAGGGATTGCGATGACGAAAAAGCAGGGCCTGTACGACCCCGCTTACGAGCACGACGCGTGCGGCATTGGCTTCGTCGCACACATCCATGGCGTGCGCTCGCGCGACATCGTCGAAAAATCGCTGCAGCTGCTGGTGAATCTGTCGCACCGCAGCGCGGTTGCCGCTGATGCATGCACTGGCGACGGCGCCGGTATTCTCCTCCAGGTCCCACACGTCTTCCTGCGACGTGCCTGCGCGTTCGCCGGCATCCCGTTGACCGATGCCGGCAGCTACGGAATCGGCATGGTCTTTCTGCCATCGCGTGCCGCCGCCAGGGCGAATTGCGAGCGGTTGATTGAACAGACCATCGTGGCGGAAGGATACTCGGTGCTGGGGTGGCGAGATGTGCCCGTGGACGACTCGGTCCTGTCGCCCTCGACGAGAGGGACGCGGCCCGTCATCCGGCAAATCTTCATCGCCCGACTCTTCGTCGATCGCGACATCACCAGCGACTCGGCGTTCGAGATCGCCCTCTACATGATGCGGAGGAAGATCGAAGCCGCGCTGCGTGAATCGGCCGACGGAGCCGATTGCTATTTCGCGTCGTTCTCCTCGCGCACGATCGTTTACAAAGGCATGCTGACGCCCGATCAGCTGCCGCGCTTCTATCGCGACCTTCAGGATCCGGATCTGGCAAGCGCGATTGCGCTGGTGCACTCGCGATTCTCCACCAACACCTTCCCTTCGTGGCGGTTGGCCCACCCGTACCGCTTCCTCTGCCACAACGGGGAGATCAACACCCTGCGTGGTAATCTCAACTGGATGCGGGTGCGTGAAGCGACGATGGAATGCGAGCGCTTCGGCGGGCGCTTCGACGCGCTCTTCCCAGTCTGCGCGCCCAATCAAAGCGATTCGGCGTCAGTCGACAACGTGCTGGAGATGCTGACCCTCGCCGGTCGCCCGCTCGCGCACGCGATGGCGATGATCATTCCGGAAGCGTGGGAATCGCACGCGACGATGTCGCCCGATCGCCGAGCGTTTTACGAATACCACTCGTCGCTGATGGAACCGTGGGATGGACCAGCCGCGATGGCCTTCACCG
Source organism: Gemmatimonadaceae bacterium (assembly GCA_035248505.1). Lineage (GTDB taxonomy): Bacteria > Gemmatimonadota > Gemmatimonadetes > Gemmatimonadales > Gemmatimonadaceae > UBA4720. Next base: position 21,780 of record DATFHK010000030.1, read on the forward strand.
ACGGCCGCTCGGTCGCCGCCGTTTTGGATCGCAACGGCCTTCGCCCTGCTCGTTACGTCGTGACGGCCGACGATCTCGTCGTACTCGCATCCGAAGCGGGAGCGCTGCCCGTCGCTGTCGAAAGAATCCGCGCCAAGGGCCGGCTAGAGCCGGGACGAATGTTCGTCGTCAACACGACGACAGGACAAGTGCTTGACGACGAAGCGGTAAAAACTGAGCTCGCGATGGTCCGGCCGTACGGGCGGTGGGTCGCTGAACATCGCGTTGCGATCGAGAACTTAAAGGCAAAAGAACGGGGCATCGGGTCCCGGGTAATGGGTACCGGGCAAGGGTTGTTCACCGAGGCCCCAAGCCCAGTACCCGATGCCCCGGACCCCGTTCAGTTGCCTTTGTCCTTGTTCCAAAGACAGCGCCTGTTCGGCTATACCGCCGACGAGCTGAAGATGGTCCTTTCACCGATGGCGCAAAACGGAGAGGAGCCCGCTGGCTCGATGGGCAACGATACTCCGCTCGCGGTTCTCTCCGAGCGCCCGCAACTGCTGTCCTCGTATTTCCGGCAGATGTTCGCGCAGGTCACCAATCCGGCGATCGATCCGATGCGCGAGCAGCTGGTGATGTCGCTGGCGATGAACCTTGGGCCGCAGGGCAACTTGCTCGAGGTCGGCGCCGAGCACGCGCGACAGATTCGCATTCCACAGCCGGTGTTGACGGAAGTCGACGTCGCCGCGTTGCGCTCAATGACCGAACCGACGTTGCGGGCGGTTACGCTGGACACTGTGTTCGATACTTCGTTGGGCACGGCTGGACTCGCGGTGGCGCTCGAAGGGTTGTGTGAGGCAGCAGCGCGGGAAGCGGGAAGCGGGACGCGGGACGCGAGCTGTGGAATTTTGATCCTCAGCGACCGCGCGGTCGATGAGACTCGCGCGCCGATCCCTGCGGCACTCGCCGTTTCCGCAGTTCATCACCACCTGATTCGCGAGGGTCTCCGCGGCCGCGTCAGCATCGTCGCCGAGACCGGCGAAGCCCGCGAAGTCTCGCATATCGCGTTGTTGATCTCCTACGGCGCGAGTGCGGTGCACCCATACCTGGCACTCGAAACTGTCGATTCGTTCAGCGGGCCAACGCTTTTAAACGACAACGGCTCGGGGCTGCCGGCTGCGCAGCCCGCGACTGCTGGCTGGTCTTCTTCGGTTGTCGTGCAACACTACGTGAAGGCCGTCGGAAAAGGCCTCCTCAAGATCATGTCCAAGATGGGCATCAGTACTCTCCAGAGTTACTGCGGCGCCCAGCTCTGGGAGGCAGTCGGTCTCGACTCCGCGCTGATCCAAAAGCACTTCACCGGCACTCCATCCCGCGTTGGCGGCATCGGCCTCGATCTCATCGCCGCGGAAACTCTGCGTCGCCACGCGGCTGCGTTCGACGACACCGGGACGCAGCTCGATTCCGGCGGCGAATATCAGTTCCGCATCCAGGGCGAGCACCACAACTGGAATCCGCTCACCATCTCCACCCTTCAGCACGCAGCGCGTACCGACAACTACTCGACCTTCAAGGAATTCTCGAAACTCGCGAACGACGAAACCCGCCGCCGCTCGACGTTGCGCGGCCTCCTCGATTTCGTTAACCGCGACCCGATCTCGATCGACGAGGTCGAACCTGCGAAATCGATCACTCGTCGCTTCACCACCGGCGCCATGTCTTTCGGCTCTCTGAGCGCCGAAGCGCATCAAACTCTCGCCGTCGCCATGAACTCGATCGGCGGGCGCAGCAACAGCGGTGAAGGCGGCGAGGAGCGCTCGCGTTTTGGCACCAATCGCAACAGCGCGATCAAGCAGGTTGCATCCGCGCGCTTCGGCGTCACCGCCGAGTATCTGATGAATGCGCAGGAGCTGCAGATCAAGATCGCGCAGGGCGCCAAGCCCGGCGAAGGCGGGCAGCTGCCCGGACACAAGGTCGACGCCATCATCGCCAGGACGCGTCACTCCATTCCCGGTGTGACGCTGATCTCGCCGCCGCCGCACCACGACATCTACTCGATCGAAGATCTGGCACAGCTGATCTACGATCTGAAAGCAATCAATCCGCAGGCAGCAGTATCAGTGAAGCTCGTCGCCGAAGCTGGCGTTGGCACCATCGCCGCCGGCGTCGCCAAAGCGCGCGCGGATCTCATATGCATTTCGGGCGATTCGGGCGGCACTGGAGCATCGCCACTGTCATCGATTATGCGCGCGGGGTCTCCGTGGGAGCTCGGTCTTTCGGAAACCCAGCAGACACTGGTGATGAACAATCTGCGCGGCCGCGTCCGCGTCCAGACCGATGGGCAGCTCAAAACGGGTCGCGACGTGGTCGTCGCCGCCATGCTCGGCGCCGACGAGTTCGGATTCGCTACAGCGCCGCTCATCGTCGAAGGCTGCATCATGATGCGCAAGTGCCATCTCAACACGTGTCCTGTCGGCATCGCAACGCAGGATCCCGAGCTGCGCGCGCGCTTCGCCGGTCAACCTGAGCACGTCGTGAATTATTTCTTCTTCGTCGCCGAAGAAGTTCGCGAGATTCTCGCGCAACTCGGATTCAAGTCTCTCGACGAAGTCATCGGTCGCACGGATCTGCTGCGCTTCGACGCGCCGAAGAATCACGCCAAGGGCAGCACGCTGGATTTGTCGGCGATGCTTTATAGCGGGAAGGGGGAAGCGGGAAGCGGGAAGCGCGTGATTCGCCATTATATGCCGCGGACGCCAAGACCCGCTGTCGCAGATAAATCGCTCAACGCCATTCTGGTTGAAGTTGCGAAGCCGGCGTTGGAAAAACGCGAGCTCGTCAAGGCGTCGCTGCCGATCAGCAATGCTGATCGCGCGGTTGGCGCTACGCTCTCCGGCGAAATCGCCCGTCGCTACGGCGACGAAGGCTTGCCCGATGGCACCATCTCGTTCCGCTTCACCGGCTCCGCGGGCCAAAGCTTCGGCGCGTTCAGCGCGCGTGGACTTTCCCTCGAGCTCGAGGGCGAAGCCAATGACTACGTCGGTAAAGGACTGTCCGGCGGCCGCCTCATCGTGCGGCATCCACGCTCGGCGCAATTCATCCCCGATCAAACGGTTCTCGTCGGCAACACCGTGCTTTACGGCGCAACGTCTGGCGAAGCGTACTTTGCCGGCACCGCCGGCGAGCGATTCGCCGTTCGCAACAGCGGCGCAATCACCGTCGTCGAAGGCGTCGGCGATCACGGCTGCGAGTACATGACCGGTGGCACTGTCGTCGTGCTCGGCAAAACCGGCCGCAACTTCGCCGCCGGAATGAGCGGCGGAATGGCGTACGTCCTCGACGAATTCGATCTGCTCAAGCAGCAGTGCAACCACGCAATGGTCGAGTTGATTCCAGTTGCCGACCTCGGCGAGCGCGACACACTGCGCCACCTCGTCGAGCAGCACGCACGCTACACTGGAAGCGCGCGCGCCAAGAGCCTGCTCAACCAGTGGGAGCGCGCAACCAGACACTTCTTCGCCGTCATGCCGCGCGAGTACCGCGCGGCGCTCGAGCGCCAGCGCGAAGCCGAGGCGAGCGCGCGCGTTGTCGGCGCGCGCGGCGGACTTGCAATCGTCGACGCGAGGATCGACCGCCATGGCTGATCCCAAAGCATTCATAACGCTGCGTCGAGCGACGCCCGAACGACAGTCGGTCGAGGAGCGCGTCCGTCACTGGAACGAGTTCTATCAACCGGTTGGTGAATCGAAGGTGCGCACCCAGGCGGCGCGCTGCATGGATTGCGGCGTCCCCTTCTGCCAGGGCGACACGGGTTGTCCGGTGCGCAACATCGTTCCCGAGTGGAACGGTTACGTGCAGCGCGGAGATTGGCGCGCCGCGTTCGACTCCTTGCACGCCACCAACAATTTCCCCGAGCTCACCGGCCGACTCTGCCCTGCTCCCTGCGAATCAGCGTGCGTGCTCGGCATCGTCAACGAGCCCGTCGCCATTCGTCACATCGAACAATCCATCGCCGATCGCGGATTCGCCGAAGGCTGGGTCGTCCCGCGCGCGCCACGGCGCGCAACTGGATTCAAGGTTGCGGTAATCGGATCCGGCCCTGCCGGCCTCGCCGCTGCCCAGCAGCTACGGCGATTCGGTCACGCCGTCGTCGTCTTCGAAAAAAATGAGCGTGCCGGCGGTCTGTTGCGTTTTGGGATTCCGGAATTCAAGCTCGAGAAATCGGTTCTCGATCAACGACTGGCTCAGCTCGAGGCAGAAGGCGTCGTCTTCGAGACAGGTGTCAACGTCGGAGACGATATCACCGTTGCGCAACTCCGCCGTCGCTTCGATGCGATTTGCATTGCTACCGGCGCCGAGGCGCCGCGCGATCTTCCCGTTCCCGGTCGCGATCTCGCCGGAATTCACTTCGCAATGGATTTCCTGACGACCCAGAATCGCCGCCTCAACGGTATTCTGCCGATCAGCGACGACATCAACGCACGCGATCGCAACGTCATCATCATCGGCGGCGGCGACACTGGCTCAGATTGCGCCGGCACCTGCATCCGTCAGGGCGCGAAGAGCGTCACGCAGTTCGAGCTATTGCCGCAGCCGCCGGGCAGTCGCGCGGACAGCACTCCGTGGCCGCTGTGGCCGATGATGCTGCGCAGCTCGCACGCGCATGAAGAAGGTTGCGCGCGCGAGTGGAGCATCGCCACCACCGCTTTCTCCGGCGACAACGGCCGCGTCCAACATCTGCACACCGCGCGCGTCGAGACGAAGACCCTTGCTGACGGCCGACTCGACTTGGCGCGCATTTCTGGATCGGAAGCCGAGATCGATGCCGATCTGGTTCTGCTGGCGATGGGATTCACCGGTCCGGTGAAGAATCGACTGCTAGCCGACCTCGGCGTCGAGTTCGACGCGCGTGGGAACGTCAAAACCGACGGCGCGCATCGAACGACTGTTGACGGAGTCTTCGCCGCTGGCGACGCGCGTCGCGGTCAGTCGCTGATTGTGTGGGCGATCCGCGAAGGGCGTGATGCTGCCGACGCGGTCAATCAATACCTTACAGCAAAACTGCCGGCCAGCTAGGCTGAATCAGCTGGAGCTGCGGCCGCCGGGGTTCTGAATGCGATTGACGGTCTTGATCATCTTCAGACGGAGCGTGTCGATCGCGCCTGGCTGCGCGACGCGCAGGTCGCTGAGCGAGGTGTAGCCGAGTCTGCGCACGATTAGACCGTACTGGCCTGGCGGAATGTGCGGCAGCACGAATCCACCCCGAGAGTCAGTCATCGTCGAGACGATTTTCCCGTCTCCGCCGAGTCGGATGATGATCTCGCTCGAGCCGAGCGGCTGACCGGATTCGAAGTCCGCAACCGTGCCCGTGATCGCGTACAGCGAACTCGACGATGCATCGTGCGTCGCCGAATCCGCATCGAATTGAGGAAGCGCCGCCACGATGTGCACAAACTGAATCGGAGTCGGATCAGTCTGGTCTGCCATGCGGGCCGCACAACCCGTTGCTGCCAGTGCCATTAGCACGGCGAAAAAACGCTGCTGCATACCTTTTCGACGTGCTAGAGCCGCAGCAGGTAACTGTATTTGGCGAAGAAATAATCGGCCGATCGTCGCAGGGGTTGCCAGTTGAATCGATCGAGGGGATTCGGTTCCCCATCGGCCCTGCTGCCATAGCCGAGGAAGAGCACTGTGCCGGGTGTCGGCTGGTACGAGAACAAATAGTCCCCATGCAACGACCGTGAACGCTCGGCGGTTGCCAGCGCCCCGTCGATCACCAGTGGATAGTTGGTGCGCGTCTCGTCGCGCAGATCATCGTGCTCGCTGAGATCGTACTCGCCGACTAGTCGCATGAAGATGGCGCGCGTGATCTGATACTCGAACTTCACGCGCGGAATCATGTTGCGACCGACGAGCGAGTGATCGCTGCGGCGCCAGTAATCCTGGTAGTCGAAGGTGCCTTCGACGCGCGCGCGATCGCTCGGACGGAACGCCATCGCCAGCTGGATCAGGTCGATGTCAGCCTGCGCCCACTCGAAGAAGTTTTCGTCCTGTCCACCGACGTAGAGCAGACTGCCGTTGAATTGTTGCCACTGCGGCGTCGACAGCGAGAAGACATAATCGTGATTGGTGATGCGAGGCCGTCCCGTGAACGGAATCAGCGTTCCACTCGGCGTCTGGATCTGATAGCCCGCGTAGAGTTGCTGATCGAATCCGAAAGTCTCCAGGTAATAACCGGCGCCGATCTGCCAGCCGCCGCGCAAACCGAGCGCGCTGCTCCAGTGCATCTTCTTGTCCTGCGCGTCGCCCTGCCGGAAGAAGTGCGAGTACTGCCATTGATCGTCGAGGGTGAAATCGCCGGTGATCGTCTCGACGAATGAGCCTGGCGTGTTGAACCTGGTGACGCGATGATCGATGTCGGCGCGAACGACGCCGGGGCGTGATATGAAACCGCTGCGCGCGCGGAAATCTTCGCCGAGCCCGGTGAAAGTGTAGCGGGCGCCGAACTTCTTGCCGTCGCGCGCGAAGACGCTGCCCCAGAGCGGGGCCTTGAGTGTCACGCCGGCGGTGCGATCGAGACTTCCCGCCCCCCACAGACGCAGACTGTAGACATCACCGAACACCAGGCGACTGTCGACGTCGGCGACGCGGTTGTAGTCGTTGCCCACGACGCGATCGGTGTAAGCGATGCCAACGCGCGATTGGCCGCCGAGATCACGTTGCGCCCGCACGATGTTGTAGAACGTCCGATCGCGACCTGTCGGAGAGAGACTGCGATCGTCGGCAGCGGAGAGCACACCGAGACTCGTCGCGCCAACTTTGCCAGTGAGCTTGAGTGCGACGTCGGGCTGGGCAATCCGCCGCGTGTAAATCAGGTTGTTCGGCGTGCTGAACGCGTCGAGTCCTTCGAGGAAGAACGGTCGCTTCTCGGGGAAGAAGAGCGCCAGTCGCGGATCGATGACGAACTGCCCGGCGTCAGACTCGACTTCCGCAAAATCAGGATTCACCGCCGCGTTCAGCGTCAGGGTGCTCGTGATTCCCCACTGCACTCTGCCGCCGAATTGCGGCGAGCCCCGGTCGTAGGCCCAACCAGTCGCGCCCGGCGCGCCGGTCATTTTCTGCGTCACTGATGGATTCACATCGAGCACGAGTCCGCGACTCAGTCCCGTCAGACCATCGAGCGAGCCGGACTGGGATAGGAACGAAGTGTTGGCGCGTTTGGCCGGCACCCACGAATCTTCGTGTCCCGAATGCTGCACCTCGCGCACGACGTTGAGATCCCAGCTCTGTACGTCAGCCGATTGATATTTGAGAGTCTTTAGCGGGATCCTGATCTCGACCTCGTATCCGTAGTCAGTGAGTCGACCCTTCGACGTGAACACGAAGTCCTGACTGAGATCGGGTGCGACGCGACCGGACAGCGTCGGCGTCCACGAGCCGGTGAGCTGCTGTCCCTGCTCGACGATGGTTCCGTCCATCTGCACGCCGAACGGATTCACCGCGAACACGTACGCCTGACGATGATCGTGGAAAGTGCCGAGCAGAATCTGGACGTTGTCGTCAGCGGAGATCTTGTCGCGGTCGGCGAGGGTTGCGTGCACGCCCCCATGTGCCTCGAAGGCGCGAATGCCGAAATACACCGCCGTCGGCGAGTACCAGACGAGGACTTGCGTCGAATCCGCCGCTGGGATTCCATCGTGCGGCGAGAACTGGGAAAACCCCGTCAGCACCGCCGCTTGTTGCCAGACAGGCTCAGTCAACGCGCCGTCGATGGTGGCATCAGCTTCAATACGCGGCGGCTTGACGTTGATCTGGTTTTCACGACCGCTGTAGATCAGGGTGTTCGCAGCAAAACCGGCCCAGAGGGCGAGGCTGGGAATCATGGCCCTCCAAGATGGGACACTTTTCGAAATCGTAAAGAGTTGATCGAGGGCCGACGACTAAGTGCATCGATAATCGCGGACTGACTGCTGATTGCTGACCAAAGCGCGCTTTAGTCAGCACTTCTCGATTAGTCCGCGATTATCAATGCCGTTGGTCCTCGGCCCTCGGTTTCGAGCTACGGTCTTGACCCCACCGCCCCACTATCCTATAGTTGGCCCGGTGACACACCTCTACTTCGCCGCGCTCTATTACTTCGGGTTCTATAAGACTCCGAGGCCGACTCGCGCGCAGTAGACGTCCCCACTCGCAACCGACTCGGCCTCCGCAACGCGGGGGCCTTTTTGTTTCCCAGCCCTCGCAGCGGGCGTCGACACCTAAACCTCCACGCTGGGATACGATGTTGAAATCAAAAAGTGTAAGTGCGGGCCAGGTGCACTCGAACGGCGCCGATCGTCCGCGCAAGCCGACGGCGCCAATTCGCGTCGCCTTCCAGGGCGATCGCGGCGCCTACTCCGAGGCTGCAATCGCGCACATCTGGCGGCACCCGGTGGAGGCGATTCCCTATCCAACCTTCGGCGCGACTGTGCGCGCGGTCGAGCACGCTGACGCCGACGCCTGCGTCGTGCCCGTCGAGAACTCCATCGTCGGACGCGTTGACGCCGGTGTGCAGGCGCTGGCCGCCCACCCGCAGTTGCGCAACGTCGCCGAAGTCTCGGTTCCCGTGCGACACTGTCTGATGGCGCCACGCGGTGCGACGCTCCAAGGGCTGCGCAGTGCCGCCAGCCATCCTGTCGCGCTCGCGCAATGTGAGCGCTTCTTCGAGCAGCACTCGTGGATCAAATCGACAAAATCGTTCGACACCGGCGGTGCCGCGCGCGAGATCGCGGACCGCGGTGACGTCACTCAGGGCGCCATCGCAAGCCGCGCCGCCGCCGAGCTTTATGGATTGGTGGTACTAGAGGAGGGCATCCAGGACAGTCGCGACAACTACACCCGCTTCATCGCCTCCGTGTCCAATAAGTCGCGTCTTTGGCGACGCACGTACGCCATTCGGGGTGCTACCGCCGTAGAGCGCGACGACGCGCGCCACATCTACGACGCCACACGCGAACTGCTCGAGGCGATCGTCGAACGCAACTGGCTCGAGCTCGACGAAATCATCAGCGTCTGGTTCACGGTCACCCCCGATCTCAAATCCGCCTTCCCCGCCCTCGCCGCGCGCGAGATGGGGTGGACCGATGTGCCGCTACTCTGCGCGAGTGAGATTCCCGTCGCCGACGCGATGCCGCGGGTGGTGCGGGTGTTGATGGAGGTTGAGATTGCCGCGCCGCGGCGGCTCGAGAACCATGTGTACCTGAGAGATGCTGTTGCGTTGCGGCCGGATCTGCACTCGATAGCCTGAGTGCGAACTGAAAAGCGAACTACCTCGCTTTTAGCTTTCAGCAGCAAGCTTCCAGCTGCCCGCTGCCTACCACCAGACGGATCTCATTGCATACGTCCGAAAAGAACGCGCCTTCTCTCAGTCCGTCGGGATCCGTCCCGTTGCTTTCAGCGGGAAGCTGGAAGGTTGCTGCTGGCAGCTAACAGCAGTGTAGTGCGCTGTTCAGTCCGCAGCCGTAACTTCTGCGAATGGCAGACACGCAGGTCGTCGTAGTCGGTGGCGGCCCGGCAGGAATGATCCTCGCCCTCCTCCTCGCCCGGTCCGCAGTCAACGTCACCGTCCTCGAAAAACACGCCGATTTCTTTCGCGACTTCCGCGGCGACACCGTCCACCCATCCACCCTCGAGATTCTCGACGAGCTCGGCATCCTCGACGACTTCCTCAAAGTCCCCCACCAGGAAGTGCGACAGCTGAGCGGACAGATCGGCGACACGTCACTCACGCTCGCCGATTTCACTCACATGCCGACACGCGCGAAGTTCATTGCGTTCATGCCGCAGTGGGATTTTCTGAACTTTCTCACCGAGCGCGCACGCGTCTATCGCGCCTTCACGCTGCAGATGGAGTGCGAGGTCATCGGGCTGTGTTTCGACGGCGATCGCGTCACCGGCGTCCGCACCAGAACGCCAACTGGTGTGAAAGAGATCTACGCCGACCTCGTCGTCGGCGCGGATGGCAGAACATCGACAGTCCGCGCAGCCGCCGGTCTCAAACCCACGGAATTTGGTTCGCCGATGGATGTGCTGTGGATGCACATTCCACGAGAGGAGACCGATCCCGCGCAGCTGCTCGGCAGAATCGATTACGGTCAGATCTTCGTGCTGATCGATCGCGGCGATTATTGGCAGGCCGGCCTCGTCGTCGGCAAGGGCACCTACGACGAAATCCGTGAGCGCGGACTGCCCGCGCTGCGCGACAACATCAGGAAACTCGCGCCATTCCTCGGCGATCGCGTCGATGCGCTCAAATCCTGGGACGATATCAAGCTGCTGACGGTGCAGATCGATCGACTGGAGAAGTGGTACCGCGATGGCTGCATTTGCATCGGCGATGCCGCGCATGCGATGTCACCCGTCGGCGGCGTCGGCATCAACCTCGCCATCCAGGACGCCGTTGCCGCTGCCAATTTTCTCGTGCCGGCCTTTCGTGACAGCGGACACTCAACAGTTAGGCCTCCCGCTTCCCGCGTCCCGCTTTCCGTCCTTCAGCAAATTCAAAAGAAACGTGAGCTGCCCACGCGCGTCGTTCAACGTGTACAGCTCGCGATCCAAAACGGAATCATTCGCCGCGTGCTCGGCCGACCCGGACAGCGAATGCGGCCGCCCTGGATCATTCGCCTCGTCGGCTCATCCGCTCTGTTGCGACGCATCCCGGCGCGACTCGTCGGACTCGGTATCAATCGGGAGCACGTCCGCACAATCCCCGTTTAGACAATCGAAAATTCAGGGTAATACCTGTGCTTAGGTGCGGTCTGTGCTACGTATTTTCCATCAGCGCACTTCTGCCCGCAGTCCGCGGAAGCCCGCAGTCCGCAGTCCGCAGCAGCTCGCAGTCCGCAGCACGCTCGCAGCCCGCAGCAAGCAATTCAACCACAACCGAAACATGTACAAGCTAGAGGGCGACCCATCGCCACTTGGCGATTTTACCACTCGCCCGCGCGTCATCACCATCAGCGTGATGGCCATCATCATCGGAATCATCAGCGCCTACGTCGCGCTCGCGCTACTCAAACTGATCGGCCTCTTTACAAATCTCTTTTTCTTTGGGCGGGTCAGCACCGCGCTCGTAACGCCTGCTGGTAATCATCTCGGGCTGTTCTTGATTCTGATTCCCGTCATTGGCGCGCTCATCATCGGCTTCATGGCGCGCTACGGATCGGAGCGCATTCGCGGACACGGAATTCCTGAAGCAATCGAAGCGATTCTCATCAACGGCAGTCGCGTCGATCCCAAGGTCGCGATTCTCAAACCGGTGTCATCGGCGATTTCGATCGGATCCGGCGGTCCATTCGGCGCCGAGGGCCCGATCATCATGACCGGCGGCGCCTTCGGCTCGCTGATCGCGCAGTTCTTCCATTTAACGAGTGCCGAGCGAAAAACGCTGCTCGTGTCCGGCGCGGCCGCCGGAATGTCGGCAACGTTTGCCGCGCCAGTTGCCTCGGTGATGCTCGCGGTCGAGCTGTTGCTCTTCGAGTGGAAACCGCGCAGCATGATTCCCGTCGCGCTCGCTGCGGCGGCGGCGGCTATCGCACGCCGCTACATCATCGGAATGGGGCCGCTGTTCCCCGTTGCTCCCCACCCGGCGTTCATCGGCCCAGCCGGGATTGCTGGTTGCGTCGCCGCCGGCATTCTCGCCGGTGCGCTCAGCGGTTTGCTCACGCTCGCCGTTTACGCCGCTGAAGATTCGTTCGCAAAACTGCCGATTCACTGGATGTGGTGGCCTGCAATCGGCGGTCTCGTCATCGGCATCGGCGGACTGATCTGCCCGCAGGCGCTTGGCGTGGGTTACGACATCATCGGCGCCGAGCTGCAGGGTACCATCGCACTGAAGCTGATGGTGCTGATCCTCGTCGTGAAGTCGATCATCTGGTCCGTCTCGCTCGGCTCCGGCACATCGGGCGGTGTGCTCGCTCCCCTTCTAATGATGGGCGGCGCACTCGGCGGACTGGAGGCGATGGTGCTGCCGAACGAAGGCGCCGGATTCTGGGCGCTCGTCAGCATGGGTGCCATCCTCGGCGGCACGATGCGCTCGCCATTCACCGGCGTCATCTTCGTGCTCGAGCTCACCCACGACGTCAACATGCTGCTGCCGCTGCTGGTTGCCGTTACCCTCGCGCATGGATTCACGGTGCTGTTCCTGCGTCGGTCGATTCTGACCGAGAAAGTCGCGCGCCGCGGATTCCATCTCAGTCGCGAGTACGCTGTCGATCCGCTGGAGATTCTGTTCGCGCGCGAGGTCATGCATCCGAACGTAGTGGTGCTGCCGGCCAACGCGACGTACCAAACGCTCGTTGATGCGCTCGAGGTAGATCCGCACAAAGGTCCGCAGCGCCTCTTCCCGGTTGTCGACGAATCACGCCGCCTGCTCGGCGTCGTAACGCGCGTCGATCTGCAACGCGTCGTCAACCTCGGCGAGCAGAGCGCGCCGACCGAGCTGGTGAAAGTGATTCGCGCCACGCCGACGGTCGCTCATCCGGACGAGCCGCTGCGCATCGTCGTGCATCGCATGGCGCACACCGGGCTCACGCATTTCCCGGTCATCGAGCGCGGTAACGGGCAGAATCTCCTTGGCCTGATTGCGCTGGATGATTTGCTGCGTGCGCGAGCGCTCAATCTCGAGGCTGAGCGCCGGCGCGAGCGGGTTTTCCGTTTCCCGTTGACGCTGCCGTTCGGGCGCAGGCCGGCTTAAGGCGGGAGCTAACTGCTTGCTGGCAGCAAGCGCAGTTAGCCGTTTTCTGGTATTCCGCTCTCCTTTAACAATCGCGCCACCGTCGTCAGGCTGCGCGCCATCCGCTCAGCCTGTTGCGACGTCTCTTCTTCGCGGAACCTGCGGCCCAGTGATTTCTTCGTCGCACGCGTGTAGTCACCCTGATAGGCGACCGCACAGTACGCCGGCAGGGTCACGCCGAGGCTGAGCAGGAAGTTGGAAATGTTACCGGTGATGTGCTGCTCGCCATCTTCTTCGCCGCTGATGACGATGCCGCCGACTTTATTGATCAGGCGCGACTTGCCGGTCTCGAGTATCTCGTTGTGCAATTCGTCGAGGCGCTCGATGGCGCGCTGCATCAGCGAAGACTGAATTCCCCACCAGATTGGCGTGGCAAAAATGATGATGTCGGCCGCCAGAATCTTCTTCAGGATTCCCGGCCAATCGTCGCCGGATCCCATGTTGCTCTTCGTGCCGGGCGGGATGTCGAATTCGACGAGTCGGATAATCTCAGACCGCGCGCCGTTCTCGCGCAGGCAGTCGACCACTACTTCGCACAACGTTTCGGTATGCGAGAATTCCTGGCCCGAGCGTTTGCGCTTGAGCGTGGCGAGCAGAATGACCGCTTTGAGATCGGAAGATCGAGCCATTATCTGCCACCTGTTTGAGAGGCCGTAGAATCAACCCACGCTTTCACTCGCGAATCGAGCACGTCGAGCGGGAGCGCTCCCTGGCTCAGTACCTGATCGTGAAATGCACGGACGTCGAAGCGTGCGCCGAGTTTCTGTTGCGCGTATGCGCGCAGTGCCTTGATCTCCAGCTCACCGCTCTTGTACGCCAGTGCCTGCGCCGGCATCACGATGTAGCGATCGACTTCCTGCACGATATCCTGCTCGGTCTTGGCGCTGTTCGCCTTGAAGTAGTCGATCGCCTGCTCGCGCGTCCAACCGAGTGAGTGTATGCCGGTGTCGATGACGAGGCGAATCGCCCGCCACATCTCGTAAGTGAGCTGGCCGAACTTCGAGTACGGATCCTTGTACAACCCCAGCTCGGGTCCAAGGCTCTCGGCGTAGAGTCCCCAACCCTCGACGAACGCGGTGTAACCGCCATAGCGACGGAAGTTGGGAATTCCTTCGAGCTCCTGCGCCAGTGCGATCTGCAGGTGATGTCCCGGCACCGACTCGTGCGCGCTCAGGACTTCCATCTCCCAGATCGGCCGCGCGTCGAGTTTGTATGTGTTGACCATGAACTGTCCCGCCCGGTGCGACGCTACCGAGCCAGACTGATAGTACGCCGTGGTCTGCGACGGAGCGGTGTACGACGGAATCGTCGACACGCCGTAGGTCAGGCGCGGCAATCTGCCAAATAACTTCGGCAGCTCGGGATCGATGCGCTTCACGACGTCGCGATAAGCGCGCACGAGCGTCGCCGAATCCGTGTAAAAGAATTTTGGATCGGTGCGCAGCATGTTGACAAACGCGGGAAATCCGCCCGTGAATCCCGTCGCCGCGATGAGACTGTCCATCTGACCGCGAATGCGCTTCACTTCCGACAATCCAAGGTCGTGAATCTGCTGCGGCGTGCGCGCCGTCGTAGTTTGCACCTTGACGTTGTACGCGTACCACGCGGCGCCGTCGGGCAGTGCGCTCATTCCGATCGTTTGTCGCGCGTGCGGCACGTACGCGGTCGTCAGATATCGGTGCAGCCGCTGAAACGCCGGCCGATCGAGCTCATTGTAGATCTTCTGTGCCTGGGTGATCAGCCGCGCCTGGTCTGATTGGGCGATGCCGACGGGGAAATGCGTGAACGGCGCCAGCAGCGGACTGGCCAGCGCGTCGTCGGGAATCAGATTCTCGACCTGGGCTGGCACATCACGCAGGGTGATGCGCGGTGGCGTAACCCCGCGCTTTAACCCGCTATCCAGCAGCGCGATCGTTTGATCGACGACGGCCGGCAACGTGCGCAGACGGGCGAGAATGTTCTCGTAATCTTTGACGGTTGCCTGTGGCGACGATTCGAGCGTTGCGGCGAGGTACTGCGGACCGTTGCGCTGATCTACCTGGAGCAGGTCGCTTGGGAAACGCTGACCTTCGAGCGATTCGTTGAGCCCGCGCGTGAAGATGTCATAACTCAATTGATCCACGGCGTTGAGTCTGGTGCGACTGATCGCGCGCGCGGCGCCGAGCTCGGTCTTCACGATCGCGCGTCGCGCGTTGATTGCCGGTACCGACAGATCGGTCCAGCGATCGTTTTGACCCGGATAGCCGGTATACGTCGCGTACTCGGGGAACACGACGTTGTTGTATTCCCAATCGAGATCGAGCAGCTGATGGAACCGCGCGCTATCCGTCAGCCCCGATGTCGTCGCGAGGGCCGTAAATCGCCTTTGATAATCAGCGATGCTGGTTTGCGCGCGCGCGGGTTGCGCACCCGCGACGACAATTAGTGCGACAAGTGCGATTCGTCTCGATAGAGTCATGGCGCGTCGAATATGCGCCCGCTCGAGTGGCGCAGCAACGGTGCGCTATCGAACAGAGCTCGCCCCTTACATCAGCCGCGGCCTTTGCGGATTATGGGGCCGTGACGCAGATCATTTTCCTGTACGGGCGTCCCGGCGTCGGCAAGCTCACCGTCGGCGAGCATCTTACCGCCGAGACCGGGTTCAGCCTGTTGCACAACCACGCGGTGGTTGACCTGACGACGTCGCTGTTTCCGTTCGGCACGCCGGCGTTCGTTTCGTTGCGCGAGCATCTCTGGCACACGTGCGTACAGGCGGCGCTCAACTCGAAAATGGCCGGCGTGATCATGACCTTCGCACCGGAAGAAACTGTCACCGACAATTTCATCCCCTCGCTTCAGAAGAGAGTCGCAACTGGTGGAGGAACGATTCACTTCATCGAGTTGCAGTGCAGCAATACGGAGCTCGAGAAGCGAATTCAGTCCGAGCCGCGCGAGCGATTCGGCAAGCTGCGCGACGTCTACAAGTTTCGTAAGCTCGACGAAGCCGGCACTTTCGACAAACCGAAGATGCCCACACCCGAGCTCGTGATCGACACCACCAATCAGAGTCCGCTCGACTCTGCGCGCGCGATCGCGCGTCACCTCCGTCAGGCAAAACCTATTTGACGGAGATCGCCGTGCGTTGGCTGCCTCCCAACAACTAAAGTCTCTGCAAACTCCGACTTTTGTTTATTCAGAGTCAGTCATGGACGAATCAACCTTTCCTTGCGCTCTCCTCAAACCAATACGTACTTAGTCCTCCCAGACAGAATCTCCTCCACACCAGATTCGGAGGAACAATGCGTACGATCCTCTCCCTCCTCGCTGTCGCATTCCTTCTACTAGCAGCACCGCAGCGGCTCCGATCACAATCCGACACCAGCCTCAAACTCGGCACCTCCAGCCAGGCCGCAGCAGCGCACTTTCGGGCCGGCATTGCGGACCTTCAGAACATCTCGTTCGAGAGCGCCAATGCGCACTTCAAGATGGCGGTAGATGCCGATCCCAACTTCGGGTTGGCGCGCGTGATGTGGGCTGGCACCGGTGCGCTGCCTCAGGACCGATTGACTCAGGAGATGAATCGTGGCGTCACGGATGCGACGGCGCACGGGACCGCTAACGAAGCGCTGCTGGCGAGAGCTTACCGCGCCGCCGCCATCGGCAGCAACGACAGCGCAAAGACTCTGTTCGCGTCCGCAGCGCAAGCGATGCCGAACGATCGCCTCGTCGCAATCTCGGTACCCGGCGGCATGTTCTCCGGAGATGCCAGGTTTTATCGGGATCTGGCGACGCGCTTCCCCGATTATTCCGTCATCTACAACAATCTCGCCTACACCGAATGGGCAGCCGGCAACAAGGATTCCGCAATTGCATCGGCGAAGCACCAGATGGAGCTCATTCCAAACGCGCCGAACGCACACGACACCTACGCCGAGATTCTCCAGTGGAACGGCGACTTCGCCGGCGCGACCGCTCACTATAAGCAGGCAGCATCTCTGACGCCAAGGTTCCCCGAAGCGTACGCGGGACTGGCTGAAGTCGAAGCCCTGCAGGGACACTACGATCAGGCAAGATCATATCTGAATCAGGCCGTCGCCAACGCGTGGTTCCCCGCCGAGAAAATCGGCTACCTGCGCCAGATCGCCGGTACTTACGCGATGGAAGGCGCTTCGCCTGATGCGATCACGAAAGCGCTGGAGTCAGCTGCCGCCGAAGCAAAGGCGTCCGGCGATCTCACGCAGACAGCAACCATCTACTCGCAGATTGCGGCAGTGCACGCTGCGCTCGGCCATTCGGATGTCGCACACCAGATCGTGCAGACTGCGAGCACGACAGCGCCAACGGCGCCGTGGAATGTGCACTATTTCGCCGGCATGGCGCACGGTATTCTCAAACACTGGGCGCCGGCACAGAGTGAGTTGAAGAGCCTCAAAGCCAGCAACGGTGCTCCGCCTTCCCGTGTCGCCGCACTCGAGGGATATCTACTTACCCAACAGGGGAAGCCTGCCGACGCACTCAAAGTTCTGATGGCGGCGGACACCAACGATGTGATCGTCATGAATCGCATCGCGGAAGCACACGCTGCGCTTGGTCACCCCGATGAGGCAACCAAGTGGTACGATCGCATCAACTCGAACTACGCGTTGAGTCTGCAGGATTTCACCAACGTCAATTCGCGCCGGCGCGCACGGCTCGCAGTAGCAAAGAAGTAAGACGAAAAACGCCCCGGTCGGTTGTTCCCTTGACCGCCGGGGCGTCTCGTGTTGCAAACCAGATCAGTAGTTCGCTAAATCAGTCGTCGTGCCCGTCGTGGTGCTCGGCGTGATCGTCCTCGCCGGAGTGATCATCATCCTCGAACGCGTGGAACGAGCGGCGAATGTTGTCTTCGATCTGCGACAGCGAATCGCCTGAGCTGCCGGTAGTCGGATCGATCACATCGCCATTGCGATCGAGGAACCACTTGCGCACGTCGATGCTCACCGTCGCATTGGTCGTCGTCGCATCGATCACGAGCGGCGGATCGAATTCCATCTCCAGACTCGAGCGTAACGCGGATGTGAACACGAACGGCGTTCCCTTGAACGTGCCCTCGACGCGCACGCTCTTGCCGACCAGATCCGGATTGGCGGCATCGAAGGTGCTGTTGCTCGACGGCTCCAGCTTCGCTTCAAGCTTGCTGAATGTGCCCTGAGCGAGCGGTACCGTCAGCACGGTGTGCGCGGCGTCATCGACTGGAATGTCGATCAGCACCGGATCACGAGCGACATCTTCACACTCTTCCCCAGCCTCACCGTGGTCATCCCCGCTGTCTTCGATCTCACCAACGCAGCTGGTGCTCTCGTTCTCGTTGAGCTCGATCTTGTCGATTACGACCTGAACCTTGCTCAACACGAGATCGCCGTTGTCACCGACCGTGATGTCGGGCGACAAGCGAATGCCGGCCGCGACGACGCTCGTCGCTTTGGTGGTAAACGAAAGCTGCACTGTCTTGGTGTTCGTTCCAGTTAGATCACTGCTACAAGCCGCAAGCGCGACGAACGCAGCTACAAAGAGAAACGGCCTGGCAACGGAATAGCGTCGGGTCATCAGAACCTCCTGTTCGATCGCACAAATCGACGGCGGCGCGAGCATTTGTTGCCGCCTGCACAGGAATGACTCCCGGATTCCGCGCCGATACACCTACTTTGCGGCAGTCAGCGACTTTTGATCGGCGAAGGACGCGGCTTTGCGTGCCAGAGTAAAAACTCAGGACTATGAACGGCTCGTCACGTGATCGTGCGCTGTCTGCAGAAGCGTGCCGCTGCGCGATCACTCGTAAAGAATCGTTGCAACGATTTGTTATGCGGGATTTCTGCGGAAAAATTCTGCGTCGATTCTCGTATCAATCTCATCAGTAGCGAGTCTATCCAATGGTACGGGTCAGCGTACCAAACCCTTTCCTGGAGCACTTATGGTAGTCGCAAAAAAGGGATTTACGCTCATTGAACTGCTGATCGTCGTCGTCATCATCGGTATTCTCGCGGCGATCGCGATTCCGAAGTTCTCGAACACCAAGGAGAAGGCGTACGTCGCGGCAATGAAGTCCGACCTCCGCAATCTCGCTACTTATGAAGAGCAGTACGCTGCCGACAACAACGGCGCATACTTTGGCGGAACTGCGTCGACGGCTGCGCCTCTCAATGGCTTCACGCCTTCGCAGAACGTGACGATCACCGTCACTCAGATTGCAGGCCCGCCGCAGGCGTGGACCGCAAGCGCAGTCCATTCGCAGACCGCAAAAGTCTGCGACAGCAACATCACCGCGCAGGGTCTTATTACCTGCACCTGATATCATAGCTTCCGAAATCGGGAAGCTTGATCAGGATCTCGAGACTAAAGTCGGCAGTCCGCAGTTAATTGGCGGCAGTTCGCAGTTGTTGTACACGCATTCTCAGCGCACTCGGCGTGCACGCGTGTATGAAAACTCCAAACTCCTGACAATGAACTGCCAACTGCCGACTTTAGTTTTCGGGCCTCGACCGCGCGAAGCGATCTCAGCTTTGCCATGCAGTAGCGTTTGGCAGGTTCATCATGTAGGATTGCGCACGGGCAAACCTCTGTTTGTCCGCGCGGCCCAGCCTGGTCCAGTTCTCTGGTCTGGGCTTCGTCTGCCCTGATTCCAAAACCCGGTAGCCGGTGAGCAAGAAGAAGAAACCTTCGCGCAAAAGCTCGAAAAAAACCACGCGCGCAACCAGGCAACCCGCGCGCACTGCGAAGAAATCGTCGCGCGGCGCGCAGCGTTCATCGAGTCTCGACCGACGCGCACGCTCACTCGCAAAACGAGCGGCTTTGCTGGAGCAACGCGCCGGCGAGCTCGCGCATGCTGAAGCCCTCAATCGCGCGATTCTCGAAAGCCTCGGCGATCCGATGGTGCTGCACGATTCGGAATGGCGGTTCCAGTACGTCAACGAGCCGGCGATGCAGATCTTCAAGTCGTCGACGCATCAACTGCCGGGTTCGCTGATCGGCCAGAACCTGTGGGCGCTCTATCCCGACATCGTCGACCACGATTTCGGCATCAACATGCGCCGCTCGATGGAGCAGCGCGCACCAATGAGCTTCGAGGCGTACTATCCGCAGCGCGGAGAATGGTCGGAGCTGCGTTGTTACCCAGTGCCGAGTGGCGGGCTCGTCACGCTCTGGAAAAACATCACCGCGCGCCGCCAGGCGGAAGAAGCGCAACGCTATTTGTCCGAAGCGAGCGCATTGCTGGGCAGCTCGCTCGATTATGAATCGACGCTGCACTCGCTTGCCCGATTGGTTATCCCAGACCTCGCCGACTGGTGCAGAGTCGACATGCTGCAGGAGGATGGCTCGGCGCGACTCCTCGCGGTGACCCACACCGATCCGGACAAGGTGAAATGGGCGCAGCAGCTGGCGACGAAGTATCCTCCCAGGATGTCGGATCCGCACGGGCTTCCGAACGTGCTCCGCACAGGCAAGGCCGAGATTTATCCGGACATCACCGAGGAAATGCTGGCCGGGGGCGTCGCCGATCCCGAGTATCTCGCTCTTCTCAAGACGGTGAAGTTCCGCGGCGTGATCATCGCGCCGATTATTTCCACCCGCGGCGTCATTGGCGCACTGACACTGGTGTCAGCCGAGTCGAAGCGGCGCTACACCGAGCGCGATGTCGCACTCGCCGTCGAGCTCGGTCGGCGCGCCGGAATTGCTGTCGAGAACGCGCGCGTCCACCGCGCGGAGCAGGAGGCGCGCGCTGCTGCAGTCGCAGCGCAACGCGCGGCGGAGGAAGCCAACGCTGCAAAGTCGCAGTTCCTCGCCATCATGAGTCACGAGCTGCGCACACCACTCAACGCCATCGCCGGTTACGTAGATCTGATGCTCGCAGAAGTGCACGGCACCCTGACGGAGCAGCAGCGCGATGCACTCGCGCGGGTGAAACGTTCGCAGCATGCGCTGCTGGCATTGATCAACAACGTGTTGAATTTCGTGAAGGTCGACGCCGGTCACGTCGAGCTCGACATCAAGGACATTGCCGCCTCGGACATCCTTAACTCCGTCGAACCCCTGGTCGTGCCTCAGCTCGAGGCGCGCGGATTACGCTATCGATTCGCGTGCAACAACGGCGCGCGCGTGTTCGCAGATCCGGAAAAAACGCAGCAGATCCTGCTCAATCTGATCAGCAACGCCATCAAGTTCACCGAGCCCGGCGGCGAAGTAAGTCTCGATTGCGACTGCGACCACCGATTCGTCCGCTTCGAGGTCAGCGACACCGGCGTCGGCATCCCAGGCGACAAGCAAAGCGCGATCTTCGAGCCGTTCGTGCAGCTCGATCGCACCTTGAGCAGCGGTCACGAAGGGGTTGGGCTCGGCCTCGCCATCAGCCGCGACCTTGCCCGCCAGATGGATGGCAGACTTTCGGTGAAAAGCGAACTTGGCAAGGGTTCGCGTTTCGTCCTGACACTCCCAGCGTCGAAGCCCACGCATTGATCCCGCAGGATTTCGCCGGGTGACGAAGAAAGCCGTTTCGGAAAAGAGCCCGACTCCAAGCTGACGCCTCGGTGACACCGCCAAAAAAAGTGACGGCGCTTCGGGTGACCTCTCACTGCATTCTGCGAGTCTCTATAGCGGGGCCATTAAAGGCCCCGTCCCACAATGGAGACTCTATGAAGCGAATTCTCGTTGGCGCGATGCTACTGGTTGCCACCGCGGCATCCGCTCAGACTGCTAAGGATCCATCGGCGAAATTGCGCGCAGTACTTCCCGCGAAAGTTGCGGATCACGTTCTCGCGACCATCGCCGATGCTCGATCGCACTCGCTTCCCGCGGTTGCGTTAGAGCAACAGGCGTTGCGAATGACGCAAAAAGGCGCGAAGCCGGCGGACGTCGAAAAATCAGTCGATCGCTCCGCTGACAACATGAAGAAGGCGAAAGCAGCGCTGGAAAAGGCAGGCCGCAAACCGACCAGCGACGAAATCAAAGCCGGCGCCGGCGTGATCGGTCACGGTGTTGATGGATCCCAGGTCAGCGAATTGGCGAGATCTGCGCCGTCCGGTCGCTCGCTCGCCGTTCCGCTTTACGTCACCAGTCACATGATGGATCACGGCGTCAAAGCGAATGACGCGCTCGCTCGAGTACACGATCGCCTGCAGCAGAAGGCGACCGATCGCCAGCTCATTGCTGAAGAAAACGCGAGCGCGAACGACAACCGGCCACCAACCGCGAATAAGGAAGGTGGTCTTGCTCACCGGCCGGCAACTGCGCCGGGCATAGCGGTAAGGGCTGCGGCACCGACGACAGGTCGGCCCGCCACTACCCCTGGCAAGAGACCGTAACTGATCGGGTGAAAAAAAAGCCGGCTCCGAAATGGTGCCGGCTTTTTTGTTTCGATGAGACCACCAAGCCTTTAGCTGATTCGCGCGCCACTGACCGCGTCGAAGAAATGCGCTCGCTCGAGATTGAATGCGAGCATGATGTTGGAGCCGAGCGGTGGCAGCGGTTGCGGTGGCGAGAGTCGCACCGTGAGATCGTGCTTCCCGGCCCGCGCGTAGATGAAAGTCTCGTTGCCCAGCGACTCCACGAGATCGAGACGCGCGGTCGTGGTCGGAGGTACACCTTCCGGCCCCGCCACAACCGAGATGTCCTCCGGCCGGATCCCCAGCGTGACCGCCTTCCCCCGCGCCGACGCCAGAGACCCCGCGACACGCGTTGGAAGATTCAACTCCCAATCGCCCCCATCCGCGACAAACTTGGCCGCTTTCGTACTGCCCGCTTCCCGCTTCCCGCTTCCCTCTTCCCGCCCTTCCGCCTCTCTCATCTGCCCTTCTACAAAATTCATCGCCGGATTTCCGATAAATCCCGCCACGAACCGATTCATGGGCCGCTCGTACAAATTGATTGGCGTATCGATCTGCATCACGTGCCCGCGATTCATGACGACGATGCGATCGCCGAGCGTCATCGCCTCCACCTGATCGTGGGTGACGTAGATCATCGTCACCTTGAGCTCCTGATGCAGTCGCGCAATCTCGCGCCGCATCGACACCCGCATCTGCGCATCGAGATTCGACAACGGCTCGTCGAACAGGAATACCTGTGGTTGGCGGACGATCGCCCTGCCGAGGGCGACGCGCTGCCGCTGTCCGCCTGAGAGCTGGCGCGGTTTCCGATCGAGATATTGGTCGAGGCCGAGGGTCGACGCTGCGTTTTGCACCCGTCGATCGATGTCGCTCGCCGGCATGTTGCGCAGCCTGAGCGCGAAGCCGAGGTTCTCGCGCACGCTCATGTGTGGATAGAGCGCGTAATTCTGGAAGACCATTGCGATGTCGCGAGCTTTCGGCGGCACGTCGTTCACCACTCGCTCGCCGATCGTCACGGTGCCGTCGCTGATCGATTCCAGTCCCGCGATCATGCGCAGCGTCGTGCTCTTACCGCATCCCGACGGGCCGACCAGCACCACGAACTCACCATCTTTCACGTCGAGATCGACACGATCGACGGCTACCTGCTGCGCACCTTCCGTGTAGATTTTCCGAACCCCTTCGAGCTTCACTCTCGCCATAAAATTCCTCGATGAGCGATAGCTACAAGTTTCCCGCTGATTTTTTGTGGGGAACGTCTACGTCTGCGTACCAAATAGAAGGCTCTCCTACCGCCGACGGCGCGGGACCAAGCATTTGGCACCGCTTCTCGCACACTCCCGGCAACACTTTTCTCGACCAGACCGGGGACATCGCCTGCGATCATTATCGGAGATACAAGGAAGACGTTGCGCTGATGGCCGAGCTCGGTACCAATTCGTATCGGTTCAGCATCGCGTGGGGACGGATTTTCCCCAATGGAACGGGCGCTGTCAATAAACGCGGCGTCGATTTCTACTCGCGTCTTGTCGACGAGCTGCTCAAGCGCGGCATCAAGCCCAACGCCACGCTTTATCACTGGGACCTTCCCGAAGCGCTCGACAACCGTGGCGGCTGGCTCAATCGCGACATCGCCGAGTGGTTTTGCGATTACGCCGTCACGATGTGGGACGCGCTCGGCGATCGCGTCGAGATGTGGTCCACGCTCAACGAGCCATGGGTGGTGACCGACGGCGGATATCTGAGCGGATTGCTGGCGCCCGGTCACTCGAATTTGTTCGAGGCGCCCATCGCGACGCACAACCTTTTGCGCGCGCACGGGCAGGCAGTCGAGAGATTCCGGTCGACGCGCGCCGGCGAGCGAGGCAGGATCGGCATTGTAGTCAATCTCGAGCCAAAGTATCCCGCGTCTCGCTCGTCTGCCGACTTGCAGGCGACCAAGCGCGCCGATGCATACATGAATCGCCAGTTTCTGGATCCGGTTTTCCTCGGAACCTATCCCGAGGAAATGGCCGAGATCTTTGGCGAAGCGTGGCCGGATTGGTCCGACGAAGACATGGAAATCATCAAGGAGCCGATCGACTTCCTCGGCATCAATTACTACACGCGCAAGGTCGAGCGATTTCATCCCGACATTCTGCCGCTCAAGACGAGGCACGTTCCGCAGCCGCAGCACATGCAGACCGAGACGCACTGGGAAGTCTTTCCCGAGGCGCTGACACGCGTGCTGGTGGATGTCACCGAGCGCTACGGGAAGCTGCCGATCTACATCACCGAGAACGGCGCGGCTTTCTACGATCCGCCGTCCCCAATCGCAAATCGCATCGACGATCCGCTCCGCATCGAGTACTATCGCCAGCACCTGCGCGCGGTTCACGATGCAATGTCGCAAGGTGTCGACGTGCGCGGTTACTACGCGTGGTCTCTGCTCGACAACTACGAGTGGTCTCTGGGCTTCTCCAAGCGCTTTGGCCTCGTTCACGTCGACTACGAGACCCAGCGCCGCACCATCAAAGCGAGCGGTCGGTATTACTCCGAGGTGATCAGGACTAACGGCGCCAAGCTCGCGGAGTGACCACACTAACGGGCGTAGCGGATTGTGACGATAGCGGGAACTTTGCGCACACTAACTTCCTGGCCCTTCACCGGCGCCGGCACTCCGTCCACCGTCGCCGACAGTATCGGCTGCTCGAGCGGACTGTAGACCACGATTCCGCCCGGCGGTAACCGTACGCCGGTGCGCAAATTCACTGTCACCACTCGGCCGATGGCGCGCATGTCGAAGTTCAGCGGACCGTACTCGGTGCTCAGGTTGGAGACTCTAATCCCCGGATCTTCCTTCACCCACTCGTCGCGCACACCGGCTCCGATCACGAGCGAGCTGTCGCTCTCGCGCTCGTACGCGAGCATGTCGAGAAAGCTTCTGATGTAGTCGCTGCCCACCCACGTGTGCGGCATGTCGCCGATGAACTTCGGCGTTTTCGGATCGCGGTAGACGACTTCCGCCCACTGATGCCAGGCTGCCGGCCGCTGACCCTGAAAGAAGAAATCGAGAAGCTCGTGGGCTCGAGAACGTTGACCCAGCCGGATGTGCACTCCAACCGTTCGCAGCTCGTAAGGCGTGTAGGCATCCCACGGCTTGATGCCGAGTGCGCGCTGGCGCGCTTCCTGGAAGTACTTGTCGAACGTGCGATTGAGGAGCGGACCCGGTAGTCGGCCGGCTTCACCACCGGGTGATACTGCGATCGTCGTGGACGTGGGATCGAAGTCCGCCAACTCGACCGAGCCGGGGATGTAATCGATGCGGCGCGTAATCACTACCTGACGAATGGACTCGAAAAGATTCGCGCGGAAGCTGTTTCGTATCTGCGCGTAGTTATTGGCTTCCGGTTTTCCGAGCTCCTTCGCTATGAACGCGGCATCCTTGAAACCACGCAGCGCAAAGAAATCATCCCAGTAGGAATGCATCGGTTTTGCGCTGTAACCTTCATGGCTTATGGACTGCGGCAATAATCCGAAGAACGGCTTGTTGGCGCCGACGGTGTAAGCCTCGGTCATCCGCTCGTGGCGGAGCGAGTCCATGTACGCAACTGCCTTCTGCACGTGCGGCCACATCTTCTCGAGCTCCGCCTTGTCGCCCGTATGCCGATAGTACTCGGCGACGAGGTAGATGAATTCGCCGTGACTGTCGTTCTCCGGCACCGGCGTCGCGCCGTGCTCATCGACGCAGCAGGGAACCTTGCCGTTGTCGTACTGATACTGCGCGAACCACTCCATGAAATCCTTGACGTCCTGATCGTGCCCCAGTCGCAGCAGTGCGGTCGACGTGAGCGAGCCGTCGCGAATCCACGAGCGTGAATAACTGCGCGATCCGGGTTGAATCGCAGGGCCGTCTCGATTGATGAGAATGTCCGCGAGTTGCGCGCGCAGCGTTTGCGTGTAGCGCGCCGCCGATAGCGGCAACGTGATGCTGGCGGGCCCCAGCTTGTTGCGCCACTCGCCGGTCACCTGGTCAAGCCAGGCTGTCACCGCACGCTCTCCCTGACCGGGAAGCAAAGTGGCGCATCCCGCATCCCCCATCCCACATCCCGCAGTTCCGCCTCCCGCCTCTCGCCTCCCGCTTCCCGCTTCATATCCACTGCGAGCAGCAGCCAGGAGCTGCCCAAGGTTCAGATCACCACCGTGCAATGGCACTGCGATGTCAATCGGGCTCGAAGTCGCGCGCGGACCCAGCTCGAGTTGGTAGCTGAACGCCGCCGACGCGCGTCCGGTCGGATCTGTCAGCACCACGCGTGACGGCAGCCGCCCGGCGCGCAGCCAGTCGACGATGTTGCCGTCATCAAATGCAACTGCGCCAAATCCGCTCGCCGACGCCAGCGAGCGCACGACCTTGTTGCCAGTCACGCGCACCGCCGCGCCGTTCAGCGAGATCGAATCGACGCGCGCCGCTCCGCCCGGCAAATTCAGGAACTGCCACGGCGGATTCACCTGCAGTGGACGAATCGCGAGAAACAGGGTTGGCTTCCTGTACTTTCGGGAGTTGTTGGCGATTCTGTAACGAGCATAGAGAACGCTCGAGTCAGCCGGTCCCGCCGCGAACGCACTGATGATCAGGTCGAGGTCGTTCGCACTCCACACCACCTGTGGCAGAGGCAGTCCCTCGGGATTGGGCGCAACCGAAGTCTTGACGTCATTCCACGTCAGCAACTTCCCGTCGACGTAGAGAAACGGCTCGATCGAAAACTCGCCGCGACCGACCTCGATCATCCCCTCTTCATTGATCAACGCTTCCGCGCTATCGCGATCGACGCCGACGACTGTCCAATACGATTGCTCGTTGGACAAGTACCGTGGATAGCTGCCGCGCGGCGCCTCCCTCGCCAGAGCGAAATACAGATCGTTTGCCGTAGCCGCCCAATCGAGCGGTTTGACGCTGATGTCCCGAATCCCGTATCCGCTCGTGCTTTCAGGTGACTTGAGAATGATGCGGACAAACCGCGCGTCACTCTCCGGCACATACAAATAGTCTCTTAGCAGCGGCGACGAAGCGATGCTCTGTCGCTCCGCGGTCGCTTCCCGCTTCCCTTTTCCCGCTTCCCCCCCAAAGGGCGGAAATGCACTCCGGCGAAAAGAGTAGACCGTCTCCCAACTCTGACCATCTTTTGACGCCTGCACATCGTACGACGTCGCGCGCCGGCCTGGCTCCCACGCGATCACCATCCCGCCGAACTCTCGTCGCTTCTGAAAGTCCATGTTGACGGTATCATATGACGCACCGGTGACGCTCGCCGGTCTCGGCGAATTTCGCCAGGATGTCGTAAGACTCGTGTCAATCGTACGAAACGCTTCGTAGCCCTGTGTCTGCGACGAAGCGGTGATGATCGGGGTCAAAGTGTACGCCGTTGCGGGCTCGAGGGGTGTAAGCAAAAAGTCGTCGAGCCACACGCTGCCCTTCCCGCCCGAGCCCGCGGTAATGGCAATCTCGACCGCCGCTACCCGACGCAGCTCCTTGTCGTTGGTCGGCCCCCAGGCAAAAGAGATCTGCCGCTTTTTGCGGGTGACCGTCTTCCAGTCCTTGGGAAACACGAAGTTCGGATTATTCGACCACCAGACGTTGTCGCCGGTCGAGTCGATCAGCTTGAACTCCAGAGTGTTGGTCGGTGCGTCACCTTTGATCGCAAACGAGAACTCGTAGTTCGCTGGCAGGGTCAGGTTGAGCGGGCGGTGGATGACGCCGTAACCGCCGTGCCCGTGGAAATCGAAATCGATGCGCATCGCGCCGCCGTGCACGCCACTCGGATCCGGGTGCACGGAGATCTCCACACCTTCGGCCGGCGTGGTCGTCCACTGCGTGACCGAATCGAAGTTGTCCAACACTATAGTATTCGCCGCCACCACCGGAGTTGTCGGCACGACTGTGGGAATCGGTGTCGGCGCCGGCGGATTTGCTGGCGGAGTCGTCGACGGCGGATTTTGCGCTTGTGCCTCCAGAGAAAAGGCGAAGCCGACAACAATCATCAGCCTCAGAGCGCCGGAGCGCGTTCCTCTCGCCTGCCGCCTCTCGCCTCTCCCCTCCGGCTTCCCGCTTCCCGCTATCACCCTTTGACGCTCCCCGCCATCACACCCTGGATGTAATACCGCTGTAGGAAAAGAAAGACTGCCAGCACTGGAATTACCGTCAGCACCGACCCCGCCATCATCAGCTCCGTGTCCTGCACGTGCTCGCCGGAGAGAACTGCCAGCGCGACCGGCAACGTGTAGTGCGCTTCATCACTCAGGACGATCAAGGGCCACATGAAATCATTCCATGTGGCGAGGAAGGTCCAGATCGCGAGTGTGGCGAGAATCGGTAAAATCCCCGGTACGACAACGGACCAATAGATCCGCAGCTCCGAGGCGCCATCGATCCGCGCCGCGTCGAGCATGTCGTCAGGAATCGACAGCGCGTATTGCCGAATGAGAAAGATTCCGAAGATGCTCGCCATCCCCGGGATGATCACACCCCAATAGGTGTTGATGAGATGGAGATTCTTCATCAACAGGAACAGCGGCAGCATTGCCACCTGCACCGGTAGCACGAGGCCGAGCGACAGCATCCGGAAAGTCCGATCGCGTCCGCGGAATCTCAACTTCGCGAACGCGTAACCCGCCATCGAGTTCACAACCAGCGAGACCGCCGTCACGACGACCGCGATCAACGTGCTGTTGAACAGATATCGCCCCAGATTGAGCCGCGTGAACAAGTCACGGTAATGCGCAAACGTGATCCGAGACGGCAGTAGATGAGGCGGATACTGACTCGCCTCGCCCGTGGGCATAAACGACGCCGAGATCATCCACAGCATCGGAAACAGCGCGATGAGTGCACCGATAATGAGCAGGGCATACAACACAACTTGCGATGTGCGACGACGTGCCGTTGCCGAACCA
>DATFHK010000031.1:0-10364 GCA_035248505.1 Gemmatimonadaceae bacterium
CGTGATCGCCACTTCGTTACCCGCCTGAAGCTGACGAATGATCGCTATCAGCGCTCGATCCGCGCCGCGCGTGCTCGAGCCGCGAATGAGTCCAAATCCGAGCGACGCCGCCGCGCGCGCGACCAATTCTCCATCGCGATGTTCGCTGATCAAAACAAAGACGCCTTCCCCGCGAT
Organism: Gemmatimonadaceae bacterium; assembly: GCA_035248505.1. Taxonomy (GTDB): domain Bacteria; phylum Gemmatimonadota; class Gemmatimonadetes; order Gemmatimonadales; family Gemmatimonadaceae; genus UBA4720. The sequence goes on from DATFHK010000031.1 coordinate 177, forward strand.
GCTGCCACAGCAAGGGCAGCAGTTGTCCGTGCCACAGGGAAAAAATGAAACCTTGTTTGGTTTTGCGCAGCGCCGTCATCGGCTCCGTGTTGACGAGGCGGATGCGCCATGTCATTCCCAGCGCTCGCAACACGCCTTTGCCAAAGAAGAGCGCCAAGCGTGCGCTCCGCGGAAAATCTTCCCTGTCTGCAGGTGCTTCCCGCTTCCCACTTCCCGCTTCCCGCACAGGCCTTCCCGCTTTCCGCCCTTTCACGATCGCCGTTCTACGAGGCTGCCCGCCATTCGAGCCACGCGCTCGGCGGCACCCGGCGTACCGAGTCGAGAACGAACCTCGGCCAGTCCATCCAGCACTTCCCGGCGTTTCGGACTGCCGTGATCCAGCAACGCCATCAAGGCATCCGCCATGCGTGAGGGAACGATCTCGTCCTGGATGAACTCCTGCGCCACTTCGCGTCCGGCGACGACGTTCACCAGGCCGATGTTGGCGACTTTGACGAGTCGCTTCGCCAGAGCGTACGAGATCTTCCCTGTTCTATACGCCACGATCAGTGGACAATCGGCAATCGATGCCTCGAGCGTTGTCGTACCGCTCTTGCAAAGCCCCGCGTCAGCTGCTCGCAATACGGTCAACGACGCGGAATGAACGAGTCGGAAGGGACAGCGAATGCTATCGAGCGCGACCGTCGGCGCCACGCTGACCAGGACCTCGAGATTCCGAACACGAGCGGACAGTTGCTTTGCCGTTTCCACGAAAGCGTCGATGTGGCGATCGATCTCCTGCTGTCTGCTACCCGGAAAGAGAGCGAGCACCGGCTTGTCGGGCCGCAAACCGAGGATCTCGCGAGCTTCCTCAGGCGACGGCATGTTCTGCGCGCGATCGAGCAAGGGATGTCCAACGAAGGTGGCGTCGATGCCGTAGCCGCGCAGCAGCGGCTCCTCGAACGGAAGAATCACTGCTGCTTTGGTGATCAGCTCGGCGAGCTTTGGGATTCGCCCCGCGCCCCATGCCCAGACCTGCGGAGTGACGTAGTACAGCACCGGCACGCGCGCCGCTTTCGCCGCCGCCGCTACCTTCATGTTGAATCCGGGATAATCGATCAAGATCACGAGCGCGATCTCGCCGCGCTCGAGCAGTTTGCGGATCTTGCGCAGCAGCATGAAATGCCGCGGCACATGCCGTAACACCTCGAGGAATCCCATCACGCCGAGCTGACTGTCGCGATGAATCAGCTCGACGCCCTGTTCGGCGAGGCGCGGGCCGCCGACAGCGGCAAGTTGCAGCTCGGGATGCAGTCGACGGAGCGCGCCCGCTACGCCGGCTGCATGCATGTCACCAGACGCTTCGCCCGCGACGAATAAAACCTTATGCATGATGGTGCGCGTGTCCGACCAGCGAAGGCAGAGTCAGCTCGATCTCCTTCACGATGCGGAGCGCGACACCCAACGCCAGTCTGCCTTCCTCGCCTGTTACCACTACCGGAGCCTTTCCCGTCAATGCGGCGGCGAAGCTCTCCTGCTCCAGTTTGAGCGGCTCTCCTTCGGGAGCGTGGAGCTTCTCGCGTTCGACATAGGCGGCAATGTCTGCCGAGCCGGACTTGATGGATTTGGGATCGAAGCCCGGTTTCAGTCGGTAGAACTCGCCAGTGCCGCCGGCAAGATCGAGGGACAGATACTCGCGCTCCTGAAAGATCCGGATCTTACGCTTTTTCTCTCGCGAGATGCGGCTCGAGGTGATGTTGGCTACGGCGCCGGACGTGAATGTCACGCGCGCGTTCGCGATGTCCAGCATCGGCGTCAGCACGGGCACTCCGACCGCCGAAATCTCCCGAGCGTCGGCGCCCACCAGCGTCAGCAGCAGATCTATGTCGTGAATCATGAGATCGAGCACGACTGCCACGTCTGACCCACGCGGGCTGAACGGAGCCAGCCGCTCGCTGTCGATGAACCGTGGTCGCTTGACGTGCGGCAACGCAGCGCGCACCGCGCGATTGAATCGCTCGATGTGACCGATTTGAACGATCACGCCACGCTTTTTCGCCAGATCGAGCAGGGCATCCGCCTCTTCCAGCGTCGCCGTAATTGGTTTTTCGATGAAGACGTGCTTTCCGCGCTCGATGGCGGCGCTGGCGACGGCGAAATGTTGCGAGGTTGGTACGACGACAATTACCGCGTCCGACACATCCAGCAACGTGTCGAGCGTCGGCTGGGCGCGCACCTTCAGCTCTTTCTCGACTTCCTTTCTGCGCTCCGCACTACTTTCGACGAAGCCCGTGAACTGCGCACCACGGAGATCGCGCAGGATTCTTATGTGGTGAAACCCGAGACTACCCGCGCCAACCACTCCGATGCGCGGAGTGGAGCTCAAATCACTACTCCACGCTCGCTGGCTTCGACGAAGCGTAACAACTCGCGGACTTCGGGAAGAACCTCGATCTCCTGCTGCACTCGCTCGATTGCCTGGGTCACGTTCAGGTCAGAACGGAACAGTAATCTGTATGCGCGCTTCAGCTCTCGAATCGTCGCGTCGTCCATGCCATTGCGTTGCAGCCCGACCGTGTTGAGCCCGTACAGCTTGACCGGATTACCAACCGCTTTGAGGAACGGGGGAATGTCTTTCGACACGCGTGAGCAGCCGCCGATAAAGCTGTGTCGGCCGATGCGCACGAATTGATGCACCGCAGACAAGCCCGACACGATCGCACGATCCTCGATCGTTACGTGTCCGGCCAGTTGCACGACGTTGGACAGGATGACGTTGTTGCCGATGTGACAATCGTGACCCAAATGCACGTACGACATCAGCAGGCAGTTCTTGCCGACCGTCGTCTTGAACGATTGAGCGGTACCGCGGTTGATGGTCGTGTATTCGCGAATCACCGTGCCTTCCCCGATCTCAACCGTGGTCTCTTCACCCGCAAACTTGAGATCCTGCGGTGGCCCGCCGAGTACGGTTCCGATTCCGACTTTGACGTTGGCGGCAAGTGTGACGTTGCGCTCGAGCGTGGCGCGCGGTGCGATCACGCAGCCATCTCCAACCACGCAGCTCTCGCCCACGATCGCAAACGCGCCGATCTCGACACCCGAGCCGATCTCCGCCTCGGGGGAAATGATCGCCGTCGAGTGAATGCGCGACTTGGTCATCTATCTCTGATGGCGGCGGCCATGTCCGCCTCGACTACCACTTCGCCATCCACTTTGCCGATTCCGCGCATCTTGCACACCGTCCCCCTCAACTGAATGACGTCCAGCTCGAAGCGAAGTTGATCGCCCGGCTTCACCGGACGGCGGAATTTCACGTTGTCGAGCGACATGAAGTACACGACCTTCGTCTCCGGCTCGCTCACCGATCCGAGCAACAGCATTCCGCCGACTTGCGCCATCGCCTCGATAATGAGGACGCCAGGCATGATCGGATGTCCCGGAAAGTGTCCCTGAAAAAACGGCTCGTTGATGGTGACGTTCTTGAGCCCGACGATCCGCTTCTTCTCTTCGATCTCGATGATGCGATCCACGAGCAGGAACGGATACCGGTGCGGCAAAACCTTCATGATTTCTTCGATCGTGTACATCCCCTTCTCCCCCTCCTTTCTTCCGGCTTTCACCATCTCCCGCACCAGGGTTACCGTGCCGCGGTGACTCGGCTTGATCGCAACGATTCTCGCTTTCACCCGTGCGCCGGCAAGAGCCAGATCGCCGACGCAGTCCATCGCCTTGTGTCGAACGAACTCGTCGTTCCACCGAAGATCGCCGCTGAGAACGTCGTTGTCGCCCAGCACCACTGCATTCTCGAGCGACGCGCCGCGGATCAATCCCTTCTCGCGCAACGCGTCGACCTCATGAACGAAGCCAAACGTCCGCGCGGGCGACAGCTCGCTGGTGAACGATTCTTCCGTGACTGTGAATCTACGCGACTGCTTTCCGATCAGCGGATGGGGAAACTCGATCGTAACGTCGAGCTCCAGCCCCTCCGCCGGATACGCCTCGTAAACGGACGCACCATCGATGATGCGCACCGGCTCGTTCAGCTCCAAAAACTCCGGCTCACCTTCTATCGACGCAAGTCCGGCCTCGGACAGCGCCCGGACGAACGGCGCCGCACTGCCGTCGAGAATTGGTGGCTCTGGACCATCCATGTCGATCGTGACGTCGTCAATGTTGAGTCCACTCACCGCAGCGAGTACGTGCTCGACGGTGTGAATGGCGTGATCGCCCTTGCCCAGCTGCGTTCGACGTTCACTGCCACTGACTTCAGTGACGTGCGCGCGAATCTTCGGCTGTCCCGGACAATCGACTCGACGAAAGACAACTCCCTGTTTGCCGGTAGCCGGCTGGAAAGTGACGCGACAGGGCACGCCGAGATGCAGTCCCGTGCCCTCCAGCACCGCAGGGCGCGCGAGCGTGCGACGACTCACTTCGTCTCGGGCTCTTGGAGCAGTTTCTCCAGCTTGCGCATCATGCCGGCCAATTTAAGCAATGCTGCCGATGCGCGAAGTGACTCACGATGCGGCCGCGCCGGATAACCAGACCACGTCTCCCCAGCGGGAATGTCGCCGAATACGCCGGCCTGGGCGGCGAGTCGCGCGCCGGGACCAATCGACAGATGTCCGCTGATGCCAGCCTGGCCGGCGAGAATTGCGCCGTCGCCGATGGTCACTGAACCCGCAACTCCTACTTGCGCCATCAACAAACACTTTTCGCCGATCCGCACGTTGTGGGCGATGTGCACGAGATTGTCGATCTTCGTTCCCCTTCCGACCACGGTGTCGTCGATGCTCCCGCGGTCGATGGTGGTGTTGGCACCGATCTCGACATCGTCGCCAATGATGCAGCGCCCGACGTGCGGAATCTTCTGGTGCGCACCGTCACGAAACACGTAGCCGAACCCATCGCAACCAATGCGTGCGCCGGCGTGAATGAACACGCGCTCGCCGATTTCCGCGCCGGAGTAAACCGTCACACCTGGCCACAGGCGCGAGCCTGCTCCGATCGGCACTCCATCTCCGATCACGCATTGCGCACCGATGACGGCGCCGTCGCCGATTGCCGCCCCGGCGCCGATGACAGCGTACTCACCAATGGAAACGCGACGACCGACCGTCGCACCCTTGCCGATGCGCGCGGTGGAGGCGACCCCGGGACGCAGCTCGTCCTGCGGATAAAGCTTGGGCAGCAGGCCGACCAGTTTCTCCTGGGGCTTGTCGACGATGATGCGCGCTTGCGGGCCGGCGCTCACATCGCGGAACTCCGGATCCACCAGCACGACACCGGCGCGCGTCGTCGCCATCAGCGGCGCGTACTTGCCGCTGCTCAGGATGCTGAGATCGTTTTCTCGCGCGCGATCGAGCGGCGCGACGCCGGTTACTGCGACGCTTCCGTCGCCAATGAGCTCGCCCGAAACCAGTGCCGCAATAGCCGCAGCGGTGATAGTGCTCGCACCATCACCGCTGAGTGAAAGTCGGGTGTCAGCTCGCGCCGTCACTTCTTCGGGCGCGTTACTCCCGCTGGTTGCGGAACTGTGCTGCTTGCCGTCGGGGCCGGTCCCTGTGCTTTCAGTCTGGCCAGCACCCTGTCGGTTAGATCGAGCCTCTTGTCTGCCGCCACCACCAGACTCACCTGCGCGCCGACGTCGAGAATCATCGCGTAGCCGTCCTCAGCGCGGATCGCTTCGATGACATTTTGTACGCGCTCCATGATCGGCTTCACCAGCTGCGCCTGCCGGGCCTGCATCGTCGAATCAAGGCCGCGGGCGCGAGTTTGGTACTCCGTCTCACGCTGCGCTATCGTCGCACGACGCGTGTTGAGCGTGGCGCTATCCAGCTTCGCCGCGTCACGATCGAAGGAAGCCATCATCGCCTTCAGCGAGTCATCCATCCGCTGGATCTGCTGGCGATAGACCACGACCTCCTTGTCGAACTGCGCCTCCGCTTCGGCGCGGCCGGGAGCCTGCGCGAGAATCGCCTGTGAATTGATGTAGCCGATCTTGGTCGGCGCCGGTCCCGATGATGTCGATGTCGACGTCGCCTGCGACGCCGCGCTAGCCGCGTAAATCAGCGAAGTGGCTAGTGCGATCGAGCTCGCACGCATAAGGCTTCGCATTTATGACTCCAGTGTTAGAAGAATTGTCCGAGCTTGAAGTGGAGCTTCCAGCCGGGTGCCGGCCGCCCCTGAGCGTCAATCTTGTCGAACCCATACCCGATGTCCACTCCCAAAGGTCCAAGTGGGCTGATGGTGCTGACACCGAAGCCAAAGCTTCTGAATAACCGCGTCGGGTCGAATTCGCGCGGCTTGTTCCAGACGTTACCACCCTCAAAGAACGAGTTCACGTACAGCGACTGATTGATCCGCAGGCCAAGTTCCGCGGTCCCTACGAAGAAAGCGTTGCCGAAAGAGGCCCGCGTCGCCTGGGTATCCGAGCCCCGAGGGTCGAAACCAAAGGGGGTGACCGAGAACTCGTCGTAACCCCGCAATTGCTCGCCGTACTGAGTACCGCCCAAAGCAAATGACTGTGTCGAGAAGAACGGTCCGGGATCACCAAACAGTGCTCCCGCCCGCGCGGACAATCCCGCCACCACGATCATCGGCTCGGCGCCCATGATGTTTCCACCGAACCGACCGACGGGCGCGTACGAACGCAGCTCCGTCGTGTAGCGCTGGAATGCGGCCGTGCCACCCAGGGGCCCGCCGTTGAACTGGGCATTGAACGACTGCAAGCCGCCGTCCGCCGCGAAGGGCATTCCAGTGCGCGTGTCATGCTGCGCCGTGAAGCCCAGTGTCGAGCGGAAGCAGTTCTTACAATCGGTCGCAATCGTGCCCAGGAATCCATCACTGGTGTAGTTCACTTTTTCGCCGCCGTACGACACGAACAGTCGCGTGTATATCGATTGCGGCACCGGGAAGCCGAGCTGGACTTGACCGCCCGTTCTAATGATTCCGCCGAGGTCAGCGATGTTGTACCGCGAGCGGCTGTGATACGCGGTGACGCTACCGGAGATCCGCGATTGTCTGATGTTGGGATCGCTGTAGGTCAGATTGAAATCGTTGATGTATCGCCCGAACTGCCACTGCAGCTGGGCGCGCTTGCATCGTCCAAGCAGATTGGGCTGATCGAGTCCGATGAACCCGCCCAATCCGGTTCCCTGACCCATCGACGCGCCAAAGTTGATGTTGCCGGTCCTCTTTTCCTTGACGTTGAAGATGATGTCGACGTCGCCCTGATCGCCGCTCGGTCGGGTCTCCGGTGCCGGCATCGGCGTCTCGAAGAAGTTCAGGTTGCCGATGTTCTGATAGCTGCGAATCAGGTAGTTGCGATTGAAGACCTGTCCCGGGGCAAGCACGATCTGCTCGCGAATGCACGATTCGTGGGTGTAGTCGTTGCCGGCGATCTCGATCCGGTTCACGATCGCGGGAGTTCTCTCGTCGATTTCCCAGCGCAGATTCACCGTGCGTACCGAATCGGTGCTTGGAACTCTCTCCGTCACCGGGCGGATGCTCGCGTAGATGTAGCCTTCGTCGTTGTAGGCTTCCATCAGCTTCTGCTGCGCGTCGTCCCACTTCTCAGCGTCGAAGGTGTTTGGCGGATTTACGTAGCTGCGACGAATGAGGCTTGTCGCCTTCTCAACGACCGAGGTCTGATCGTTGTCGCCGAATGGATAGAATGCCTTGATTTGCTCCGTCGAGAAACGGCGGTTACCGAGAACCTCGAAGTTACCAACTTTGTAGCGCGGGCCCTCGCTGACCGTGATGTCGATCAGTCCTTTCCCGCGCGCGCGGTCGACGATGAGCGTGTCTTTGAGGATCCTGAAGTCGATATAGCCGCGGCTGGCGTAAAGCTGCGGAATCTTCTCACTCAGATCCTGCGCGTATTTGGCGTCGTCGAGCTCACCGTTGCGCAGCCAGAGGAACCCTTCCGGCTTCGTATCCATCGCGGCGACGATGTCTTCGTCGGAAACCTGCTTGTTGCCGTTGATGCGGATCCCGGAGATGGCGAGGCGTCTTCCTTCGTCGACCTTGAAATCGATCGTGAGATTGCCATTGGTGATCGTCGACTCCGGCTTCACCGTCGCCAGGTAGTAACCATTCGCCTCGTAAAGCGAATCGACGCTGGCGATTGCCTTGGCGATCTTCGCCGGATCGACCGGACTGCCGGTCGCGAACGCGAGCTTTTCCTTGACGTCTTTCGGCGAAACGCGATCGGCGCCGATGACGTGATACGCAACGAGGTTGGGCCGCTCCTTGACCTGGATTACGAGGCCCGCTTTGTTGGTCGTCGGCGATATGTGACAGACGATCTGGACGTCGTCGAACTGGCCCGTTGCGTAAAGCGCCTTGATCGCCGCCTGAATGTCGTGGACGGCCAATTGCTGCCCGGTGACGAGCGCCGAAGAGGCACGAACGGCCGCAGTGTCGTTTCGCACTGCGCCGGTGACGGTTATGGTTTCAGGAGTGGCGCACGCGCCGGCTGCCGGTTCCTGGGCAGATAGATGAGCTGCAACGGCGCATAACAACGCCGTACTGTAAGTAGCGAGTCTCCGCATCACACAAATATACACAGTCGAGGGTGGCTCAGGTCCTTTAGCCTGAACACTTTGATTAGACAAAAAGGCCGCGGGAAAGTTGCATTCCCGCGGCCTTTTTCTGTGTGATTTTTCCCCGGCTTTAGGCCTTCGTCGACCCCGTCATCACGCGGAAGTCGAGCTTCTCGCCGTCGGCAGCAAGATCGACCTCGATCTCATCGCCTTTGCTGAATTCTGCCAGCAGGATCTTCTCCGAGAGGGGATCCTCGATGTACTTCTGAATCGCTCTCTTCAACGGCCGCGCACCGAATTTCTCATCGTATCCGTGCTTCACCAGGAACGTCGAGGCTGCGTCGGTGAGCTTCAATGTCAGCTCCTCGTCGCCCAGCCGCTTCTGCACGTCTTTGAGCAGGATCGAGACGATGTCGGCGATGTTCTGCTCGCTCAGCGGATGGAACACGATCACGTCGTCGAGACGATTGAGGAATTCGGGATTGAAGGTGTGCTGCATCTCTTCCTTCACCTTCTCCGCGATTCTCTCGAAGTTCGACTTGAGATCAGGCGCGTGGAAACCGAGTCCACGACCCTTGCTGATGTCTCTCGCGCCGACGTTCGAAGTCATGATCACGACCGTGTTCTTGAAGTCGATCACGCGGCCGTAGTTGTCGGTGAGGTGACCCTCGTCGAGAACCTGCAGCAGGATGTTGAAGACATCCGGGTGCGCCTTCTCGATTTCGTCGAGCAGAACCACGCTATACGGCTTGCGACGCACAGCTTTGGTGAGCGTGCCCGAATCTTCGTAGCCGACGTAGCCCGGAGGCGCGCCGATCAAACGAGAAACCGAGAACTTCTCCATGTACTCGCTCATGTCGACGCGAATCAGTGCCTGCGGATCGGCGAAGAGGAACTTCGCCAGCGCGCGTGCCACTTCGGTCTTACCGACACCGGTTGGACCGGAGAAGATAAACGAGCCGATTGGGCGATTTGGATCCTTGAGCCCAGCGCGGCTGCGACGGATCGAGCGAGCCAGCGCCTTGATCGCCTCTTCCTGGGCGACGACCGAAGCGTGCAGCTCCTCTTCCATGCGCAGTAGCCTGGCGGTCTCCGCCTCCTGCAGACGCATCACCGGAATACCCGTCCAGCGGCTGACGATGAAGGACACTTCCTCCTCGCCGAGTACCGGGCGGTGCGACTGGCGATGCTTCTCCCACTCTTCCTGCTTGCGACGGATGTCACCCTGCAGCTCGCGCTCACGATCGCGCAGCGCTGCGGCACGCTCGAAGTTCTGATCGCGAACGGCTTGCTCTTTATCAACGTTCACCGAATCCAGCTGTCCCTTGAGCTCGGCGACAGCGGGCGGCGGCGACTGCGTCGCCAGACGCGCTCTCGCGCCGGCTTCGTCGATCACGTCGATCGCCTTGTCGGGCAGGAACCGGTCGGTGATATAGCGCTCCGACATCTTCGCCGCTGCTGAGAGCGTCTCGTCGGGAATCGTGACCTTGTGGTGCTCTTCGTATTTCTTGCGCAGACCTTTAAGGATCTCTACGGTTTCCTCCACCGAAGGTGGCTCGACGATTACGGTCTGGAACCGACGCTCGAGGGCGCCGTCCTTCTCGATGTACTTGCGATACTCGTTGAGGGTCGACGCACCGACGCACTGCAGCTCGCCGCGCGC
>DATFHK010000032.1:0-47706 GCA_035248505.1 Gemmatimonadaceae bacterium
CCCTGAATCGCTTTGTTGACGAGCGGCCGGCGTTTGTCCTCGAGCAGTTGCTTGTAGTAATCGACCGGAATTCCGCCGGTGAACTTGTTCGGATCCCAGCTTGGCGCGCTGTAAATGGCAAGCACTTCACCGGTATTCGGATCGATCGCCACTGCACCGCCCTGCAGCGAATCGGCGAAGATACCCGCCGTGAACCTTTGCAGATCGAGATCGATGTTGGTATAAAGCGGCGGCGCACCAACCGGATCGAGATCGGGACGGGGCCCTTCGCCGCGCACCGGTCGACCGCGGGCGTCGACTTCGTCGAAGCGCACACCTTCCCGGCCATGCAGAATTTTCTCGTACTGCTTCTCGAGACCCGCCTTGCCGATGTCCTGTCCCGGCTTGTAGTCGACATACTTCGGGTCGTTCAGCTCATTCTCGGTTATCTCACCGGTGTAGCCAACGAACGACGCGACGGCCGGTCCGTCAGGGTAGTAGCGCTTCGGCACCGACTGAATGATCAAGCGCGGATAATCGAGTCGATGCTCCTCGAGCACCGAGACGATGTCGATCGATGCATCAGGCAGAATCACCGTCGGACGCGTCGGCGCGCGGCGATAGCGTCGCACGGCGAGATTGATGTCGTTTTGCGTCAGCTGCAGCGTCGGGGCCAGCTGCGCGAGTGCAGTGCGCAGACTATCGACGTTGGGCGCGGTGATCGACACCGAATACGCCGGCAGATTCTCCGCGATTACTTCGCCGTGTCGATCGTAGATGATACCGCGCGGCGCGGGCAGCGGAATCGGCCGCAGTCGATTTTCCTGCGACTGCAGTACGTACTGTTTGTGCTGAAGTACCTGCGTCTTGAAGAACGCGCCAATCAGAACAAGAAACGCAATAGCAAGAAAGAGCGTGCTCCAGCGCGCTCTCCGCGCTACGTCGTTCGGATGAAAGCTCATGCGGGGGTCGGCTCCAACAACGGTCGCATCAGGAAGAGTAGCAAGACGCCTACCGCCGCGGTAACCGCCGCCGACAGAGGTGACCAGAGTAGAAGCTGCTGCAACAGCTCGACTCCTTTCACCCGCTGTTCCCCAACGAAGTACAGAATGTCGAACACCCACTTTCCGAGGAAGAAAAAGAAAGCGTTCAAAACGAGGTTGTCGGCGAAGAAAACCGCTTTCAGATACGAGGCGCCGAATCCGACGATCGTCATGGCGATTGCGCCGGCGCCGAGCGCGTCAGGCGCGAGCGAGTCGGAGATGATACCGAGCAGGAAGCCGATGATCGCCGCTGTCGCCGGCCTTACACGAACCGCAGCCAGCAGCAGCGCCAGGATCAGGAAATCCATGGGCGCGCGCCAGCCGAGCAACGGTCGGAGCGTGTAATGGAGAACGACGAAGATGAGGAAGGTGATGATCGCGCGAATCGCTCCGCCAACGTTCATCGCGTTCCGCCTCCCCCTGGGGGTCTCGTAGGAGCAGTGTCCGTGCGCACGGTATCGGGACGAGTTACGGCTGGCGCCGCGGTATTGGTGTCGGCTCGGCGCGCCGCGGCGACACTGTCCGCTCTGCGCTGCGCCGCCCGCGCGGCTGCCGCACGAGCAGCCGCGGCACGTGCCGCTTCCGCCTGAGCGGAAGAATCAGCGGTTGCGCCCAACGGCGGCGCTCCATTCGCGCGCGCCATCGAGTCGAGCACTGCCCGCCTCGCGGCAGCCTCGGCGAGGGCCGCAGCCTTTGCTGCCGAATCACCCGAGACAACGATGCGCTGCGCGGCAGCGTCCACCTGCGCCACGCTTTCCCAGACGCCATCCAGTCCTTTCGCGAGCCGATCCCGCCGTAGAATCATCACCTGGTACACGTCGGCGGGATTGACCGCCGGCCGCAGCAAGTAGGTGCGCGCCCAGCCTTCGCTGGTTTTGATCTCCTGGAGGATCGTTCCGATCGGGATGCCGCGGGGCCACACGCCGCCCCACCCCGAGCTCACTATCATCTGACCCGGTTTCAACGTCGCGCGAAATGGGACTCCGCGCAGCTCGATCAGATATCCGCCGGTCGCGCCCGTGAGGTGCGCCTGCGCGATTCCGAACGCGGTCCCGTCGGGCGACATCGCGCTGACTCTGAAATCGGGATGCGTCCACAGCATCGCGTGACTCATCGTCGGATCGACCTGATCGACGACGCCGACCAGGCCCTCCGGAGCAATCACGGGGCTGAGTCGCGACACACCGGCCCGCGAGCCAGCGCTCAAAATGACCGTCGTCTCATCGCGCACACCCCGGCCGTGCAACGCTTCGGCGGGGATGAATCCCCATTTCAGGCGCGAGCCGATGCCAATCAGCTTTCTGAGCCGGTCGTTCTCGCCCTCGAGCGAGCCCGCCTTCATCGCGTTGAGCGAGAGGCTATCGAGGTACTGCTGCTTGGCGTCGGCGCTCAGCACCGATTGGCGCCAGCGCTCGGCGGTTTCCTGGAGCATTACGAGTGGCGCCAGAAAAGTGCGTCGCATGCCGGTCGCGACGGGCTCCCGCATGTTGTCCGGAAGTGCACGCGCCACCAAAGCTAGAACGACGCAACTCGACAGAATGATCAGGTCGAACCGGGTGTTGCTGCGGAGCGTGCGCTGCACGTGTTACCTCAAGTTGCTAGGACAGACCAGTATTTCGCCTCGTCATCAAGAATACGGCCTGTACCCCTCACAACACAGGTCAGCGGGTCTTCATCGACGTGAATCGGAAGTCCAGTCTCCTGCGAGAGCAGAACGTCCAGGCCTCGTATGAGAGCACCGCCACCAGTCATCACGATCCCGCGGTCGACAATGTCGGCCGCAAGCTCAGGCGGGGTGATCTCCAGCGCGCGCCTCACTGCATCGACGATCTGCTGAATCGGTTCCTGGACCGCATCGCGGATCTCCGACGAGTGCACGCGCACCGTCTTGGGAATACCAGATACAAGATCCCTGCCTTTGACGTCCATTTCCTTTTCGTCGCCGACTGGAGCGGCAGATCCGATCTGGATCTTGACCTGCTCCGCGGTCGATTCGCCGACGAGGAGGTTGTAGTTCTTTCTCATGAACTGCACGATCGCCATGTCGAGCTCGTCGCCGCCGGTGCGGATCGATGTGTCGCTGACGATTCCCGACAGCGCGATAACGGCGATCTCCGTGGTTCCACCGCCGATGTCGATTACCATGTTGCCCGTCGGCGTCTCAACCGGCAGCCCGACGCCGATCGCAGCCGCCATTGGCTCGGCGACCATGAAGACTTCCTTGGCGCCGGCGCCGAGCGCGGAGTCGCGCACGGCACGCTTCTCCACCTCGGTGATGCCGGACGGCACGCAGACGATCACCCGCGGCTTCACCTTGAAGACGTGGTTCTCGATGATGAGCGCCAGGAAGTAGCGCAGCATCTTCTCGGTGACGTCGAAGTCGGCGATGACGCCGTCCTTCATCGGACGCACCGCGATGACGCCTTCGGGCGTACGACCGAGCATGCGCTTCGCCTCGAGGCCGACGCCTTTGATTTTCTTGGTTTCGCGATCGAGGGCGACGACTGACGGCTCGTTCAGTACGATTCCTTCGCCCTTCACGTAGATCAATGTATTCGCGGTGCCGAGGTCGACGGCAATCGCGTTGGCCGGGAAGAGTGCGCCCGGTTTGAAGAATGGCCAGCGCATTAGTTCAAATATGAATCGGGTGGTGTGTACGGCAAGGCAAACGCCTCAGCGACAGCGGGATATGTCACTTTACCGTCTACGATATTGATTCCCTTTCGTAACGCAGCGTTGTCCTTGCACGCCTGCTTCCAACCTTTGTTCGCAAGCTGCATCGCGTAGGGAAAAGTCGCGTTCGTGAGCGCGAGAGTTGAAGTTCTTGGTACTCCGCCTGGCATGTTCGCGACTCCGTAGTGGATGATTCCATCCACGACGTACGTTGGATTCTCGTGAGTTGTAGCGTGAATCGTTTCGACGCAGCCGCCCTGATCGATCGCCACATCTACGATCACCGATCCTGGTTGCATTGTCTTGAGATCGCCGCGTCGAATCAGCTTTGGTGCGACCGCGCCGGGAATGAGCACCGCACCAACCACGAGATCCGCAGTGGAGATCTGCTCCAGGATGTTATGACGATTGGAGTAGATGAGTGTGACGTTGGCCGGCATTACGTCGGACAGATAGCGCAGCCGCTCAAGGCTGAGGTCGAGCACTGTCACCTTTGCGCCGAGTCCGGCCGCCATCTTCGCGGCATTGATGCCGACGATGCCGCCACCGAGGATAACGACCTTACCAGGCGGAACCCCGGGCACACCGCCGAGCAGCACGCCGCGTCCGCCGTAAATCTTCTCCAGATACTTGGCGCCTTCCTGGACCGCCATGCGTCCCGCGACTTCCGACATCGGCGTCAGCAGGGGCAATTCTCTCGATGGCAATTCGACAGTCTCGTAAGCGATGCAGATGGCGCCGCTCTTTACGTGCGCGAGTGTCAGCTCCTTGTCGGCTGCGAAATGGAAGTACGTGAAAATCAGCTGGCCGTTGCGCATGCGCGGCCACTCGACCTTGATCGGCTCCTTGACCTTCATGATCATGTCTGCTTCGCGCCAAACCGTGTCCGCGTCCGGACCGATCTTCGCGCCGACAGCAGTGTACGCCGAGTCGGGGAAGCCACTCCCCTCACCCGCTCCTTTCTCGATCGTTACGGTATGGCCCGCACCGACGAGCGCTTCGGCGCCGGCGGGGACGAGGGCGATGCGATTCTCGTTCGTTTTGATTTCCTTTGGAACGCCGATCTTCATGTCGTTGTCAGGCTCTTTCAGTTAGTTGAAGGCGGCGCGACATCGTGCGTTACGCTGCAGCTCGCGGTCCGAGGCTGACGAGCGTTTGCCGCGCAGGTGCGTAATAGGTTCTGCAGATTGCGGCGCACGTCTCCGCGTCGATCGCGTCGATGAGCGCCAACACTTCGTCGAGCGTCCGATAAGGCTCGCCGTACAGCTCGACCCCGGCTGCGCGATACATCCGCGAGGTGGGGCTTTCCAGAGACAGTGTAATCTGCCCTTTCAGCTGACTTTTTCCAGCGGTCAGGTCTTGTTCGCTGAGTCCAGTCGCCGCGAGCTTCTCCATCTCATCGTTGATTGCGTCGACGGCCGCGCGAGCGGTCTGCGGCGCGGTTCCGACGTATACACCATGTACGCCGGTGTCTTCGTGGAACGACTGGAACGAATAGACGGAATACGCGAGACCGAGCTCCTCACGAATGCGCTGAAACAAACGCGAGCTCATGCCGCCGCCAAACAAAAGTCCGATCATACTCATCGCGTAGCGCCGTGGATCGCCGTGAGGGAACGCCTCACTACCGATGACGATGTGTGTCTGGGCGGTGTCGCGGTCGATGTGCACAGCGCGGGGTAGCTGCACGATTGGAGCCGGAGCGGTGAGCGGCGCGAGACCGGCCGCCGGAACGTCTGACCAACCGGTTGCCTCGAGTGTGTCGACCAGCGATTCGTGCTCGACGTTCCCGGCTGCTGCGACAACGATTTGCTCGGGATGGTACGCTCGCTGATGAAGTGCTTTCAAATCATCAGCGTGCAAAGAGCTTACGGTCTCCCGAGTACCGAGAATCGAATAACCGTAAGGATGATTTCCCCAGAGCTGCGCGTTGTGCAGCTCGAAGACGAGATCGTCGGGCGTGTCATCGACGGTGTTGATCTCCTCGAGCACGACCTTCCGCTCGAGAGTCAGATCCGAGGGCCGCAATACCGGCCGAAAGATGAGATCGGCGATTACGTCAGCAGCCTGAGGCAGGTGCTCGTCGAGCACTTTCGCCTGATAAGCCGTGTGCTCTCGCGCGGTGTAGGCGTCCAGAGAGCCGCCGAGTGTCTCGAGAGCGAGCGCCAGCTCCTTTGCGCTGCGCGTCGGCGTGCCCTTGAACACCATGTGCTCGAGCATGTGCGACACGCCCATTTTTTCAGGCGCCTCGTGAATGGACGCAGCACGAATCCATGCCCCGAAAGCGACCGACCGTACTCCCGGCATGTGCTCCGAAAGTACGGTCAGCCCGTTCGGAAGAACGGTGCGCCGCAGTTCAGATGCTGCGGCCTGCTCGGCGAGCGTCACTCGCGCGAACGCCCTCCGCCTCCACCACCGTTGCGACCACGTCCGCCGCGGCCGCGCCGCGGTCTATCACCGCGATCGCCACGCTCAGACCGCTCACCGCGCTCTTCGGCTTCGCCACCCTCGCCGCCGGTTTCTGCGCCGACAGCTGCGAGTGCGGGATCCTCACCGCTTCCCTCTTCCCGCTTCCCGCTTCCCGAAGTCTCTCCCTCCGGCTTCGGCACCAGTGCCTTCATCGACAACCGCAAACGTCCGCGCTCATCGCGATCGAGCAGCTTCACCCGCACGCGATCGCCCTTCTTGACGACGTCTTCCGTCTTCTCGGTGCGGCCGTGCTTGAGCTCGGAGATGTGCACCAGGCCTTCGGTGCCGGGCATGATCTCGACGAATGCGCCGAATGCCGTCGTGCTCTTCACAGTGCCTTCGTATGTCTCGCCGATCACCGGCTCCGCGGTGAGCGCCTGAATCATCTGACGCGCTCGCTCCATCGCCTCGCCACCAACCGCTGCGATCGTCACCAGACCAGTGTCTTCGACGCTGATCTCGGCGCCGGTCTCTTCCTGAATGCCGCGAATCGTCTTGCCTTTCGGTCCAATGAGATCGCCGATCTTCTCGGGGTTGATCGTCATTGTCACGATGCGTGGCGCGTACTTCGACAGATCTGCGCGTGGTTCCGGGAGTGCCTTCGCCATCTCGCCGAGGATGTGTCGTCTGCCTTCGTTCGCCTGAGCGAGCGCTTCCTTGACGATCTGGAAGTCGAGGCCTTCGATCTTGATGTCCATCTGGATCGAAGTGATTCCGTTCTCAGTGCCCGCGACCTTGAAGTCCATGTCGCCGAGGTGATCCTCGGTGCCGAGGATGTCAGTGAGAATCGCGTACTTGCTGCCTTCCTTGATCAGGCCCATTGCGACGCCCGCGACTGCGGAGCGAAGCGGGACGCCAGCGTCGAACAAGGCGAGTGATCCGCCGCACACCGACGCCATCGAGGAGGAGCCGTTGGACTCGAGAATGTCGGACACGATGCGAATCGTGTACGGGAAATCCTCGAAAGCCGGCAGCACGCCCTGCAGCGCACGCTCGGCGAGATTGCCGTGACCGATCTCGCGGCGACTGGTGCCACGCATCGGACGAACTTCACCGGTCGAGAACGGCGGGAAGTTGTAATGGAGCATGAAGGTCTTGGTCGTCTCACCAGCAACGTCGATTGAGTCGAGACGCTGCACGTCGTTGGCGGTGCCGAGGGTTACGGCGACCAGTGCCTGCGTCTGGCCGCGTGTGAAGAGCGCGGAACCGTGCGCACGTGGCAGAACCTGGGTCTCGATGGTGATCGGACGAACTTCCTTTGTACCGCGACCGTCGACGCGCTTGCCGGTGTCGAGAACCTGGGAGCGCAGCGCGTGATACTCGACGTCACCGACGAGGCCGCTGATGTCCTTCGAGTTGTCGGGGAATTCAGTGAGCAGCTGTTCGATCGCCGCCTTCTTCACCAGCTCGACGGCTTCGATCCGCGAGTGCTTCTCCTGCTGATTGATTGCGTCGCTGATCTTGCCTTTGGTCAGCTCGTCGACGCGCGCCTTGAGAGTGTCAGGCAGCGCTGCTTTCGTCCATTGCATCTTCTCGGCGCGACCCTGTGCGAGCAGGTCTTCCTGCATCTGGATCAACTCGCGGATACCGCGCTGGCCGACTGAGAGCGCCTCCAGCATGTCCGCTTCCAAGACTTCGAGCGCGCCACCCTCGACCATCATGATCGAATCCTTTGCGGCAGCGAGGACGACATCCATGTCGCTGTAGGGCAGCTGCTGGAAAGTCGGATTGAGAATCCACTTCTCCTGCACGCGACCAACACGCACGCCGGCGATCGGACCCATGAAGGGGATTCTCGACGAGTTGATCGCGTACGACGCGGCGAGGAGGCCGAGCACGTCGGCGTCATTCTCGTAATCGGCAGAGATAACGTAGATGAAGACCTGGACTTCGTTCTTGAATCCTTCCGGGAACAGCGGGCGAATCGAACGGTCGATAATGCGCGCTTTGAGGATTTCTGCGTCGGAGGGACGTCCTTCTCTCTTGATGAATCCGCCGGGAATCTTGCCGGCGGCGTACGCTTTATCGCGGTACTCTACGAGAAGGGGGAAAAAATTGAGGGGGCTTTCGTTGTCGCTGACTGTGACGGCGGCGAGAACCATCGTCTCGCCGAACTGAACGAGGGCGGACCCGGCCGCCTGTTTCGCCATGCGTCCCGTCTCAATGACGAGTTTTCTGCCGGCGAAAGTTCTTTCGATGCGTTGCATAGGTTGTTTTGTCTTTGAGTAGCACAAACCGCGCGGACATTGTGCCGCGCGGTCAGATCAAAGAGCCAGATTAGTACCGCAGTCCAAGGTCGGCGATGATCTTTCGGTAACCCTCGAGATCCGTCTTCCTCAGGTAGTCGAGGAGGCGACGACGCTTACCGACCATCTTGAGCAGCCCGCGACGGCTGTGATGGTCCTTCGCGTGGGTGCGGAAGTGGTCGGTGAGGTAGTTGATTCTTTCGGTGAGAAGGGCGACTTGGACTTCGGTCGAACCGCTGTCAGTCTTGTGCTTGCGGTACTTCTCTACGGTCGGAGTTTTCTCGAATGCCATTTGGAGGGTCTGGCGCCGGACCATTTTCCGGCGTGTCACTGGTTCTTAAATCGCTGTAGCCCCATAACTTAGCGGCATATCCGGTTCGTGTAAAGGTGCCCCGTCAACTGCGTACTGCGAGCCAACTAATCATTCCGAACTGCTAACTAATTGCGGGCTACGAGCTAACTCCGAATTACCAACCAGTTCTTGTGGTTAGCTGCGGAGTCAGTTTCGGAATTCGTAGTTAGTTCGAACTTCGGACTTAGTTCGAACTTCGGACTTAGTTAGCAGTTCGAACTGATTGGTTGGCTCGCAGTACGCAATTCTCAACCTAAACCGTTCCCTATGGAGGACTTGCGCGTCTAGAATGCGAACTCACTGGAGATGACCGTGTTTTTGAAAGTCGCCGCTCTCATCAGCCTGCTCGCGCTAGGCGCTGGGGAGCCTGCAACTATCCTGTTGGACGGCACCGCACAACCCTGCGCGGACGTGAAGGAGTCGACGTCAGGAATTCCCGGTGTCCACGTCTACGCGTTCAACGCCGCGAAAATTCCAACCATCAGGCAATCGCTGAATGCGCTGGACAGCCTCGATTGGGAAGACGGTAACCCGGACGCCATGCGCGCATCGGTCGTTGAATACAATCGACTCATCTCGCGCGTACAGAAGGCGAAGAAACTCGGCTACGCCATGAGCAACGGCAACGGCGATTTCGAGATCACGGTTCCGCAGATGGATTCGGTGCTCGTTTTCGGCGAAGCGCGCATGCCAGGGGAACCGTTCTACTACTCGGCGAGAATAGTCCCGGCGGTGGACAACGATGAAGTCAGAGTGATCCTTCTGATGTGCAGTCAGCAGCTCCTCTAACTACCAACGGAAGACTACCGGCCGGCCGCTGTGGGCCCCTGAGCCGGCAGCCACTAGCCTCTAATTCGGAGTCCAGTGTGCTTCCGACATAAAGAGACCGTCGGTGAAGCCGATTCTGTGCGCGAGGTAGATGCCGAAGACCAGACTCACTGCACCCGATGCGATGCGCAGCTGGCGCTGAAAACTCGGAAGGTGAGCGGTCGCGAGCAAAGATGGAAATGCGATCGTGAGGGTGATAAGTGCCATGCCGACGATCGTGCCCAATCCGAACGTCAGCAAATAGACCGCGGCCCAGCGCGGGTCGTCGATCAACGGGACGATCAGCAGCGCGGCCCCCGCAGACCCAGCAAGTCCGTGTATCACGCCGACCAGAAACGGACGGGTCGTGTTCAACCCGGCGGTGCTCGCGCGCACGTTGAAGAGATTCAGCAGGCCCAGCACGATCAGCATGATCGCAACGCAGAGCTCGAGCGATAGTCCGATCCGCGCGTTCAGCGCGACCTTGAAGACAATGATGGCGCCGCCGACGAGTAGCAGCGTAATGGTGTGACCGAGTCCCCACACTGCACCGATGCCGGCTGCTTTTGCGACTGATCGTTCGCGCGTGACAATCGTCGTTACGGCGACGATGTGATCTGGATCAGTCGCGTGCCGCATCCCGAGCAGCAGACTGGTGATGAAAGTGAACAGCAGACTCAAATCTTCGTCCCTCTCGACACGGCTTCGACCGATCCGTCGTGCAAGAGAAGCAGGAACTCCATATCGCGCTTGAGCTCACGCGCTGATGTCAACGCGCGGCCGTCTTTGTCGCGGGCAACCGCGTAACCGCGCGCGAGTACTGCCAACGGGCTGAGCGCGTTGAGTCGCGCCGCACAGGCGCCTAGAGCCGCGCGCTGTCGTTGAATCCGCTGGGAAGCCAGGCGCGCCAGTGTCGGTGGCAGCCGGAGTAGTTCTCTGCGCTCGCGACGCAGTCGGCTGCTCAGCGCAGTGATCAACTCACGTCGGCCAAGTGTCAGCGCTTTGCGAACTTCATCGCGCGACGCACACGCGGCCGCAGCGGCCGCGGTCGGAGTTGGCGCGCGCAAATCGGCAACGGCATCGCAAATGGTCAGATCCACTTCGTGACCGACGGCTGATATCACCGGTATCGGAGAAGTCGCAACAGCACGCGCGACGCGCTCGTCGTTGAACGCCCACAAATCGTCCTTGCTGCCACCGCCTCGTCCGACGATAACAACATCCGCTTTCGCCCAGCGTCCGACTCTCCTGATTGCCGCTGCGATTTCACCAGCCGCCGTATCGCCTTGCACCTGCGCGGGACAGATCACGACTCTCGCGCCGATGTTGCGTTTGCGAAGAACGGCGACGATGTCGTGGAGCGCAGCACCGTCGCGGCTCGTGACTATCGCGATGCAGCGCGGATAATGTGGTATTGGACGCTTGCGGCTTTCCTCGAGCAGGCCCTCCTTGCGCAACTTGTCGAGCGTGATCTGCATCGCCTTCCGCCACAGACCGTCGCCTTCGGCGTCGATCTTCGTGACCTTGAGCTGAAGGTCGCCGCGCGCGGCGAAAATGGTCAGCTGGCCGAGTACGACGACCTGCATTCCATCATCAGGCGTGGCGGGGATCCGGTATTGGTCACCGACCCAAACCACGCAGCGAATCTGCGACGCGCCGTCACGCAGACAGAAATACCACTGGCCGTTGCGATGCTTCTTGAAATCGCTGATCTCGCCACGCACCCAGACGCGACGGAAGCGGGTTTCGATGACATCCTTCGCTTCCATCGTCAGGTCCGCAACCGAGATCGGGCGCGCGGCGGAGCCAATCGTTGCAACCTCGCTGCGCTCTCTGTGCAGAGGTGGCTGCTCGAACAAGTCGAACGGCAGCTGCTTCATCGACTCGCCATCTCGGCCGCGCGGACGGTATTGAGCATCAACATCGCAATAGTCATTGGCCCGACCCCGCCCGGAACCGGAGTGATCTTCGATGCAACCTCGCGAACCGCATCGAAGTCGACATCGCCTTTCAACCGCGATCCCGACCTGGCGGAAGAATCAGCAACGCGGTTCGTGCCGACGTCGATAACGACCGCGCCCGGCTTCACCATCTCACGCGTGACCATCCCCGCTCTGCCGGCAGCGACAATGAGAATGTCAGCCTGACGGGTTTGCGCGCCGAGATCGGCGGTGTGGCGATGACAAACGGTCACCGTGCAATTCGCGTTTTCATTGTCCTGAACCATGAGCGCCGCCATTGGCTTGCCAACGATGTTGCTGCGACCGACGATCACGCAATTCTTGCCGGGCGTCCTGACCCCTGATTCGCGCAGCAGCACCTGAATGCCGGCCGGAGTACAAGGAATGAACCCGTCCTTTTCGCCGATCAGCATCTTTCCGACGTTCACCGGATGAAAACCATCGACGTCCTTGTATGGATCGATGCGTCGAATGACGGCGTCGGCGTTGATGTGCTTGGGCAAAGGCATTTGCACCAGGATGCCATGAATCTTGGGATCCGAGTTCAGCCGATCGACGCGACTAAGTAGCTCATCCTGCGAGATCTCGACGGGCAGCCGGAGATTGAGGCTGTACATGCCAGCTTCTTCCGCTGCTTTCGATTTCGATGTCGTGTAGACGATGCTGGCCGGATCTTCGCCGACGAGGACGACCGCGAGTCCGGGCTTTATTCCACGTTCGGCGAGCTTCTTCGCTCGCTGCGCCGCTTCCGCGCGAATCTTTTGTCCGATCGCGCGCCCATCGATCAACTCAGCGGGCAAAGTCCACCGCTCGAGTCTCCCTGATCAACACCACCTTGATCTGTCCCGGATACTGCAACTCGGCCTCGATGCGACGCGCTATTTCTTCGGTGAGCGACGACATGCGTGGGTCGTCGATCTCTTCCGGCGTGACGATGACGCGAATCTCGCGGCCTGCCTGAATCGCAAAGACCTTTTCGATGCCGCGATAACTCGAGGCGATTTTTTCGAGACCCTCGAGTCGCTTGACGTACGTCTCGAACGCTTCGCGACGCGCACCGGGGCGCGCGCCCGAGATCGCGTCGGCAGCCTGAACCAACACCGAGATTTCACTCTCGTGTGGAACGTCGTCATGGTGCGCGGCGATGCAGTTCACCACCAGCGGATTCTCGCCGTAGCGGGTCGCAACTTCGACTCCCAACTGTACGTGGGTGCCCTCGTGCTCGTGGGTGAGCACCTTACCGATGTCGTGCAGCAGCGCGCCGCGACGCGCGAGATTCACATCGAGGCCCAACTCGGCCGCCATGATGCCGGCGAGCCACGCGACTTCCTTCGAGTGGTTGAGAATGTTCTGCCCGTAGCTCGTGCGCCAACGCATGCGCCCGATCAGCTTCACCAGCTCCGGATGCAGCCCGTGCACTCCGCTTTCGTATGCGGCTTGCTCTCCCGTCTCGACGATCGACGCATCGACTTCCTGCCGTGATTTGTTGACGACTTCCTCGATGCGTCCCGGATGAATGCGCCCGTCGGCGACGAGTTTCTCCAGCGACAAGCGCGCGATCTCGCGACGCACGGGATCGAAGCACGACACCACCACCGTGTCCGGCGTGTCGTCGATGATGACGTCGACACCGGTCGCCAGCTCGAACGCCCGAATGTTTCGTCCTTCACGGCCGATGATGCGGCCTTTCATTTCGTCATTTGGCAGCGCCACCGCGGACACGGTCGCTTCAACACTTTGCTCGGCGGCGATGCGCTGGATCGCCAGGGCGATGATTTTTTTCGCCTCGCGATCGGCGTTGCGCTTCGCAGTTTCACGAATCTCGCGAATCTTGTTAGCTGCATCGGCCTGAGCTTCTTCTTCCATCCGGTGCATCAGCTCGTTCTTGGCATCGGCCGCTGAGATACCGGCGATTTGTTCCAACCGGCGCCGCTCCTCGCCGAGGAGCTTTTCCAGTTCCTGTTGGCGCTGAGCGACCGTCCGTTCGTGGCCGGCAACGGCTTCGGTGCGGCGGTTGGTCTCGCGCTCGCGTTGCTCCAGCAAATCGTATTTTCGATTGAGCTGGCCTTCGCGGTCGTCGACGCGGCGCTCCTCGCGCTCGACTTCTTCACGCCGGCCGCGGATCTCGGCTTCCCATTCCTCGCGGACTTTGATCAGCTCTTCTTTTCCGCTCAAAACCGCCGCTTTGCGCAAGCTCTCGGCTTCACGCTCAGCTTCGCTGACGATACGCTTGGCGGTTTCCTCGGCCGTCGCCTGTGCCTGCTGCTGTCGACGCAGCTCGTTGCGCCGACCGATCCTGCTTCCAATAATGAAAAAAACCGCGCCGGCAACGAGAAACAGAAGTATGCCAGCTGCGGCTAACCAGGCAGTAGTCGTCATAGTCCAGATCTATGTTGGGCCCGCGGCAATGCCACAGGCGGCCCCTTCGCGCCGAAAAGTCGTCGCGTAGTCGGAGCATAAGCTAATGCGGGTCCGGGGGTTAGGCTATAACCATCTCGGCGTAGAGTCCCGGGCGCTTCGAAGGGCAATCACAAAACAAAAGCGAGGAGCTGGCAGCTTGGTCAGCGTCGTGAGCCGCAGAGCGGCGATACTCCTTTCCGCATCAGCTGGGAGCTAGCTCGCAGCTGATGCGTTACGGCGCCAGTGGCAGCTCACCAGCTCTCATGCTGACTACGCTGCCAGCTCCTCGCTTTTGTTTTGTGATTGTCAGCTACTTTGCGAGATCTACGCGCCGAGCCCTAGTCCTTCCTCTTCGCCGGCGGCAACCACGGCCTGATCTCGTTCCCCAATCGTCGCATCGACGCCGCCAGCTCCTCGCCGCCCTCGCGCGCGTCAAAGAGCTCGTCCGTGATTGAAAGCGCCGCCAGAATCGCCGCCTTCTGGGTCTCGACGATGTTCCCCGCCCTCATGGTCTCCCGGATCACCTTGTCGACGTGCTCAGCCACGGCACGGGTGCGTTCTGGACTCGCATCGCTGCGGATCGAGTACTCGTCGCCGAGGATCGTCACTCTGACGACGTTCTTTTTCGAGGTCAACGGGCCGGTACCCCGTCGTGCTGCTGCCGCAGGAATCGAACGCGGTCGATCATCTGCTGGGTTCGCGCTCGCGCTGCTTCGAGCCGCTTGTTCAATCCGGCGTTCTCACGCTCGAGATGCTGAACACGCTCCGGCGAAACGACTCCTTTGACGCCCGTCTGCTCGAGCGATTTTAGTCGCGCCTCTGCCTGCAACGCACGACGGCGGAAGGAGGCGAGCTCGTCGCCAAGGTGCTTCACCAGCTGCTCCAGCTCCGCAAATGCGGTTTTCTCAGGATGTGCGCTGTCTGACACCCAGTTCTCCTTCGAGAGCTTTTACGATTTTCGCGGTGCGTTCCTGCACCTCTTTGTCCTTTAGTGTGCGCTCCGCATCCCGGAAGGTCAACGCCCACGCCAGACTGCGCGATCCTTCTGGAATTCCCTGTCCGATGAACTCGTCGAACAATGTTAGCGTTTCCAGAAGCGGTCCCGCTTCCTTGCGAATGACTCCTTCGATCTGCGCTGCCGTCACGCTTGTAGATGCGATGAGCGCGAGATCGACCTGGGCTCTCGGCGTCGCTGGAATCGCTTCGTACTTGCGCACTTTACCAGCTGTCTGCGGCAGCGCCTCGAGATTGATCTCGAATCCGAATGCGGGGTGTGCCCAGACTGGGGCGTCGAGCGTGAGCTTGCGCGCGGCACCTACAGTGGTGGCGTCGGCTTTGATTTCCCAGAGAATGTCGGCGCTTCCCGGCGTCAGCTCGATTTTCGCGTTCGGATACGTGACAGAAGCCGCGCGCTCGGCGAGGAACTTGATGTCCCATTCGTCGTAACTCGGCTGGATCGCGCGAGTGAAATGTGTTGGCGTGCGCTGCCCCATTACCAAGGCCGCAACACGCATTTCCTCGTGAGGCAGCGCTGCGAGCTTTGGTCCGGGCGCTGAGGCATTGGTAGCCGATGCGGAGAAGGCAGTGCCAATCTCGAACAGTCGCACGTTTCCCTGCATCCGGGCGAGATTGTACTCCGCGCGACCGATGAGCGTTGTGAGAAGATCACCACGCAAATACGCTTCATCTTCAGCGAGCGGGTTGCTGACGCGGACGGTCCCGCCTTTGTTGGCGCCGATGAACGGCATCGGACGAACTTCATTGAGACCCGCGCCGAGCATCGCGTCCTGCAAGCGCTTGGTGACGGCGACAAGAGGGGCGTCGGGGACCTCGCTGTTTCTGAAAGGGCGCAGCTCCGAGGCAAACGTGTCGTAACCCCGTAGTCGCGCGACTTCTTCCGCCAGATCGACGTCGGCCTTGACGTCGTGACGCCAGCTGGGTGGCGTGACCTTGATGACGTCCTTTGCCTCGGGCGCGATGCGGAATCCAACCGAGCGCAGGTTTTTTTCGACTTCACCGATCTCGACGGTTTCACCGAGCAGACGATTGACGCGCACGAGTCGAAGTGAGATCGGCTGCGGTCGCTTGGGCAGTGGATACAGGTCGATCGGACTTCCCTGCGGAATCCCGCCCGCCATCGAGAGAATGAGACGCACGGCGTAGTCGATCAACCCGGGAATCGCATCGACGTCGACACCGCGCTCGAACCGGTAGCTGGCATCGGTCGTAACGTTCAGGCGACGACGGGTCGCGCGGGTGCGGGCCGGGTCGAACGCCGCGACCTCGAGGAAAATGTCCGTTGTTTCGTTGGTGACTTCGCTGCCGCTGCCGCCGATTATTCCGCCGATCGCCTGTGCACGCTCGGCGTCGCCGATGACGACGGCGCCCGGCGGAAGAGTCCTGTCGACGCCGTCGAGAGTTTTGATCAGCTCTTCGCCGCGTGTCTTCCGCACGACGACGGTATCGCGTGCGAGCTGGCTCAGGTCGAACGCGTGCATCGGCTGTCCAAAACCGTGCAGCATGTAGTTGGTGACGTCGACGACGTTGTTGATGGATCGAAGCCCAATCGACTGCAGACGGCGCACGAGCCAATCCGGGCTCGGCGCAACCTTCAATCCGGTGACGACCGCGCCCGCGTATCTAAGGCAACCCTCGGTGTCTTCGAGTCGCACGGTGACGTCGCCGACTTTTCCCGACGTCGCCTTGACGGTGTGCGTGCGAATGACGAATCCCTTTTCCGTCGCGATCTCCGGTCGTGTCAGCGACTCACCCGTCGCGGCAGCGATCTCGCGCGCGAGTCCCTCATGCGATAACAGATCGGGACGGTTGGGAAGAACATCGATCACCAGTCGGGTGTCGCCGAGCGGCATCGCATCGAGCAAGCGGGTACCGGGCGCAGCGGTGAGCGTGAGCGCCATTATTCCTTCGTGGTCCTGACCGAGACCGAGCTCCCGCGCAGAGCAGAGCATACCTTCGGACGTCTCGCCGCGGATCTTGCGCTTCTCGATCTTGACGCCGCCCGGCAGCGTCGCGCCGACGGGCGCGAACGGATAGAGAGTGTCAGCAGTCACGTTTTGCGCGCCGCAGACGACGTCGCGAATCGTCCCGCCGCCGGCGTCGACCTTGGTAAGCCACAGGTGATCCGAGTTCGGATGACGCTTCACCTCGAGGACGCGCGCGACAACGACGTCGCGCAGATCATCACGGAGCGAGACGACGTCATCGACCGTCGCGCACCGCGACGTCAACAAATCGCGCAGCTGGGTCGGCGTCAGGTCGAACGGAACGAACGTCCGCAGCCACTCGTACGACGCGTTCACCGGGAGATCTGGTAGAGGAAACGCACATCAGAATCGTAGAGAATTCTGATGTCAGGGATGTCGTAACGCAGCATGGCGATGCGCGCCGGTCCCATGCCGAACGCCCAACCGGTGTACTTGTCGGCGTCGAGACCAGCGGCATTGATCACGGACGGATGCACCATGCCCGAGCCAAGGATTTCCATCCAGCCGGTTCCCTTGCAGCTCGCGCAGCCGGAGCCGTGACACAGCTGGCACTCGACATCCATTTCGGCCGACGGCTCAGTGAATGGGAAGTAGCTCGGGCGGAAGCGCGTCTTCGTTTTGCCGAAGAACCGATTGGCAAAGTGAATGAGTGTGGCTTTGAGATCGACGAAGCTCACGCCTTCGTCGATGGCGAGACCTTCGATCTGCGCGAACATCGGAGCGTGCGACGCATCGAAGAAATCGCGACGGTATGCGTTGCCCGGACTCAAAATGCGAATCGGCGGTTTGTACTTCTGCATGGTGCGGATCTGCACCGGTGATGTATGAGTGCGCAGCAGCACGCTCTCGCTCAGGTAGAGCGTGTCGTGTAGATCGAGCGCCGGATGATCGGGTGGAAAGTTGAGCGCGGTAAAGTTGTACCACTCGGTCTCCGCTTCCGGACCGAGCGCGATAGTGAAACCGAGCTCCCGGAAAATGTCTTCGATCTCTTCGATGACGAGGGTGACGGGATGCTTTGAGCCGAGCCATTGACGACGCGCGGGCATCGTGAGATCGACGTTCTTCTTCGATGAGCTAGCGGCGTCGAGCTGACGACGACGGTCTTCGAGTGCCGCCTCGAGCTTCGCTTTAACGGCGTTGATCAGGGAACCCGCCTCGCGCAGCTCGCCGGGCGCGAGGGACGGAAGCTGCTTGAACAGATCCGGAAGCCGGCCCGATTTTCTGCCGAGCAGTGTCGTGCGCGCATCTTCGAGCAGCGCGCTCGTCGTGGCGCCGTCGATGAGCTTCTCGCCGTCGGCCGCCAACGCCGTCACCTGTTGCTGAAATTCAGAAAGCGTCACGAAGTATTAGAGTCGGGTGGGCGCGGAGCGCAGAAACGACAAAAGGACTCTACCGCGCGTTTTTTCAGATTAGCGCCGGCAGAGTCCTTTTTGAATCCTTGCGAGCAGACGTTACGCGGCGTCCAGAGCTGATCTCGCCTTCTCGGCGAGAGCGGTAAACGCCTCGGCATCGTTGACGGCAATGTCGGCAAGAAGCTTACGATCGATCTCGACGCCGGCTTTCTTGAGACCGTTCATGAACACGGAGTACGACATTCCGTTCTGGTGTGCACCGGCGTTGATGCGGACGATCCAGAGTTTGCGGAAATCGCGCTTCTTGTTCTTGCGATCGCGGTAGGCGTACTTCCAGCCGCGCTCGACGTTCTCCTTGGCCGGTCTCCAGAGTTTGCTGCGGGCGCCGAAGGCACCGCGCGCAGCTTTCATGATCTGCTTTTTGCGCTTGAGTCGCGCGACGTTTGATCTAACGCGTGGCATTGATAGTTCCTCTAGTACTGCAGCAGGCGCTTGATGTGCTTCGTCTCGCCTGAAGTGTGGATGTCAGCTGCCCGACGGAGGCGCCGCTTTCTCTTCGGATCTTTCTTCGTCAGGATGTGGCTCTTGAAAGCTCTCATTCTCTTGATCTTTCCCGAGCCGGTGATCTTGAAGCGCTTTCTTGCGCCTTTGTGCGACTTCATTTTCGGCATTGCAGTTCCTTTATCTCGATTCGCGTTGTTAAACGCGAGTAATGACTTCCGTTGTCGTGCTTCCTCTTCCCTCTTCCAGCTTCTCTCTACTTCGGCGCGAGAATCATCGTCATGAACTTTCCCTCGAACTTCGCGTCCGTTTCGACTTTTGCGACGTCCGACAACTCCTGAGCGACGCGCGTCACGACCTGGCGTCCCAGTTCAGGGTGGGCGATCTGCCTGCCCCTGAACATCAGCGTGATCTTCACCTTGTTTCCTTCCTGGATGAACTCCCGCGCGTGGCGGGTCTTGGTCATGAAGTCGTGCTCTTCGATGCCGGGCCGGAACTTCACTTCCTTGAGGTGAATGACGTGCTGCTTTTTCTTTGCCTGGCGGGCCATCTTGGCCTGCTCGAACTTGAACTTCCCGTAGTCCATGATGCGGGCAACGGGCGGCCTCGCCATTGGTGCTACTTCCACCAGATCCAACCCCTGCTCGATTGCGGCAGCGAGTGCGGTTTCCACGTCCATGATGCCGAGCTGAGCGCCGTCGGCAGCGATTACTCTGATGGGACTGATGCGGATCTGTTTGTTGACGCGTACGCGCTTGGTGGTGTCCTGAATACGTTCCTCTTTGAGACTGGAAACAAAAACGCGGACCCGATCTGGAGTCCGCGCGGCGACACTTCGCCCAATTTTGACGGAGTGTCTTGGCTTGAACTCCTGCAGCACGCCTCGGGAGAACGAGGGCCGAAGGGTGGAGCAACCCGCCCGGGTCGCCCGCTTATCACATTGTGAGGACGTAAGATAGACGCGAGGCGTTACATCTGCAAGGCGGATTCACGGGGATTTACCGAGGACTGAGTACTGCGGACCAACGGCATCGACAAGTTCGGACTGATTGAGGGTTCCGCATTAGGACTAAACAGCAGGAGCGAGGATAAAAGAGGACTGTGCCATCCTCGATCCTGCGGTTGTCCCCGTCCGAAATCCTCAATCAGTACGGACTCGTCGATGCACTTGGTCCGCGGTACGCGGTCCTCATCCAACCTGCAGTACGGACTCGTCGATGCACTTGGTCCGCGGTACGCGGTTCTCATCCAACCTGCTTCCCGCCCGGTGTGTGGCTCCCTAGATTCGCGGCATGTCCAACGCCATGAGCGGCCGCACGGAAAAAAGGATCGGTGTCGACGGAATTGGCGGCGTATTCCTGTACGCGAATGACGCCAAGGCGCTGTCGAACTGGTACGCGCATCACTTCGGCATGCGGATCGAAACCTACGAGGATGGAAAGGTTTACGGCACCGAGTTCAAGTACCGTCGCCTGAGCGATTCCTCCAAAGTCGACTCGACGGTCTTCTCCATCTCGCAGGCGAAAACGCCGCTCCCCACCGAGCGCCGCGAGTGCGTCGTCAACTATCGCGTACGCGACCTCACTGCCTTTCTCGAGCAGCTCAAGGCCGACGGCGTGGCGATCGAGAAAACCGAGGACTATGACTACGGGCGGTTTGCCTGGATAAGGGATCCGGAGGGGAACCGGATCGAGCTGTACCAGCCGCTTAACTAGGCTGCGGACTTAGAACAAAAGCGTACTACTCTGCTTTTAGCTGCCGGCAGCTAGCTACGAGCTTCCCGCTGCAGGCAAGGGGACGGATCGCGTCGGATTATGAGAGGCGCGCGTAGTCCGGATTTATGCAATGAGATCCGTCTGGTAGTAGGCAGCGGGAAGCTGGAAGCGTGCTTCTGACAGCTAAAAGCGAGGTAGTTCGCTTTTCAGTCCGCACTCCTCAGCCGGTAAGCTTTCCCATCGTGCTCCACCCTTCCCCACGCGTTCGTCGCATCATGCTCGAATATCAAGAGCCAGTTCTCATCCATCACCTGCTTGAGGATGCGACGTTTCGTCTCGAGAGTCACTAACGGCTCGACGTCGTAGCCCATTATCCAGGGCAACGGCAGGTGGGCGGCGGTGGGACAAAGGTCGCCGAGGTAGAAGGCACGCTCGCCGGCGGACTCGATGAGGATGCTTTGGTGGGAAGGCGTGTGGCCCGGCGTTGGCACCACACGAATTCCCTTGACGATTTCCTTTTCGCGCGAGACGAACTCGATTTTTCCGGCGGCCTCGACTGGCGTGAAGTTGCGCTCGAAGTAACTGGCAGCGGTGCGCTCGTTGGCGTGTGTCGCGTATTCGTACTCGCCGCGCTTCACAATGTAGGTGGCATTGGGGAAGCTGATCTCGACCTTGCCGTCTTTACCGACGCGGGTGTTGCCGCCGGCGTGATCGAAGTGGAGATGGGTGTTGATCACCATCACCACATCGGCAGGACGCACACCAACCTGCGCGAGTGCATCCTCGAGCATCGTCAGACCGTTCGCACCGTCGTTCTCGAGGCCGTAGATGTTTTTGAACTTGGCGTCTTCCTTGTTGCCGGCGCCGGTATCGATGAGGATCAAGCCCGACGGATGCTCGATCAACAGACAACGCATGCCGAGCTGAATTCGATTGCGTTCGTCGGAGGGGATGCGTTTTTCCCAGAGTGGCTTGGGAACGACGCCGAACATTGCGCCGCCGTCGAGTTTCTGTCCGCCGGCCTGAACGGCGTGCACGGTCAAAGCGCCGATCTTGCGGCGCTCGACAAGCGGAGTGGGAGCGGTCACGCGGTGGTATCTCGACTGACGGAGGTTGGCATGGCCGGCGGACGCCGTTTGCGTTTCTTCTTCGCTCCGCCGCGCAAGAACGATTGCAGATCACCCCACGTTTCACAGCCCCGATCTGACAAGTCGCCGAGCATGCGCACCAGACATTT
Organism: Gemmatimonadaceae bacterium; assembly: GCA_035248505.1. Lineage (GTDB taxonomy): Bacteria > Gemmatimonadota > Gemmatimonadetes > Gemmatimonadales > Gemmatimonadaceae > UBA4720. The sequence continues at coordinate 21,741 of DATFHK010000032.1, forward strand.
CGCCGTCGCAATGGCGTCGCCGCCGGCGCGGTGACGGTTGCGAATCTCGACGCCATAGTAGCGCGCGATATGATCGAGCGAACGACGTGACAGCTGCGGCAGAACTTTCCGCGCGATCTTCACCGTGCACAATTTCCGCCCGTGCAATTGATGACCGGTTGCACGCGAGATCTCGCCAGTGAGGAATCGCCAATCGAAGTTGGCGTTGTGCGCCACGAAGACATTCCCCTCGAGCACGCGCATCAAGTCGGGCGCAATCTGATCGAAAGTCGGCTTATCCCTCACCATGTCCCAGGTGATGTTGGTGAGCGCAGTGATAAACGGTGGGATTGGCCGCTCCGGATTGACGAGGGTCTCATAGATCTCGGCGATCTCACCATTGCGAACGACAACGGCCGCCACCTCGGTAATCCGATCGCCGTACCACATGCTGCCGCCCGTCGTCTCGGTATCGACGACCGCGTAGGAAAGTGCGCGCAACGGCTCGGTGCCGCCTCCGTCGACCGCAACATCAGCGATCGCTTCGCGGCTGTCGTCATGCTTGCGGCCGCGACGACCGCGAACGTCTTTCTGCACCGGGACGCTCGGCGTCAGCATCCACTTTCCATCTGACGTGCGCTGGAACTGCGGCCGCCCGGCAAACATCGCGTGCGCCATGTGCTCGGCGACAATTCGCGGCGCGCCAGGCAGCGCACAGATGTAACCGATCAGATCGACGACATCGGCGGGCCCGGCTGACAGATAGTTGAGGGCGCGAGTCGTGAGAAGCGTGTCCTCCGGCTCGGTGTACATGCCGCGTCTCAACTCCACGGATCGTCTCGCGTGATTGGGCACGTCATGCAATGCGCACCACCGCCGCCCCGCACCAACTCACCGCCGTCGAAGGTGATGACGGCGCGATCTGTCGGCGACAGCGCATCAGGGTTGGAAAGGAACTCGCTCGCGGAACACAGTCTGAATCCAACCTTCTCCAGCTCGCGCAATGTCTGGGTGTTTCTTGTGTAACCAGTGACGACGCCGGGACGCAGCGCGGTAAAGTTGCAGCCTGATGCCCACTGCTCGCGGTCCTGTACGATTCGCTTCGAGCCGCCGCAGAAAATCGGCTCCATCGGCATCCCGCAATGCTTGAAGGCAGTAAACAAATCGGGCTGCTGCTTCATGTGCGCGTCACCCTTTCGCCAATGCAGAATCGGCACGCGATACGGACCGATGAAGTGCGGCGGATAAATCACGCACAGGTCGCGGTCGATGTGGGTGAAGATCATGTCGAGGTGGATTGCCGTCGGCTGCTCCGGCATCACCACCACGATCAGATTCGTCACCTCGGTTTGCTCGAAGAGCAGAGTCGCCAGACCGTCGATGCCGGCAGGACTCGATCGCTCGCTGAAGCCGACCATCAGGACATCTTCGCGCAACGGGTGGACGTCGCCGCCTTCGAGGGTGTGATTCAGGCGACGCTCGACGGACCCGTCGTAAAGAATTCCCTTGTTCGTCAGCTTTGGATGCGATGTGAAAAGCGCTTTCATGATCAGCTCCTCCGTCCAGCGAGCCTGAAAGCGCATCGAGCCGATCATCATGTTCTGATTGATCGCCATCGCCGAATCACGCGTGAAGAAGAGGTTCGGGAGTGGCGGTAGAGCATAACTGAACTCATTAAGGGTGCGGGACAGTGGTCCCGGCTCTTCCTCCCTGCCTTCGATCAGCATGTTGACGACGGCCTCGGGCGGCAGCTCGCGCAGCTCGGCGGCGAGCGGCTCGCGCGGAACGACGTCGAGGGTCTCGCGGATGATGAGCTCACGAGCCTGTGCGTCAGCCAGCACATCGGTAAGCAGGTCGCGCACGTGCAGGACCTCGCAAAACTTCTCGAGGACCTGGACGAACCGGCGATGCTCGCGCTTGGCGAACTCCACGTCGACGATGTCGTCGTAGAGAAATTCCGCCCGCGTCGTCGGCGTCACCGCCAGCAGCTCATTGCCCGGACAATGAACGAGGACGGTGCGAAGCGCGCCGATTTCGGAGGTGACATGCACTGGCATCCCGCAAAATAGAGGGAGAGTCGGTCCGAAGGAAAGGCGAAAGTGGCCGAAGGACTTAGGCCCCGGACCAATGGCATCGACGGGTTCGGACTGAGTGAGGACTCGGACTGCGCACCAGCAGGATCGAGGACGCGCGAGTCCTCTTGTCCGCAGTCCGGCGGTCGTCCCAGTCCCTGCCCTCAATCAGTACGAAATTGTCGATGCCGTTGGTCCGGGTGCTCAGGTCTCAATCAGTCCATCGAGGAGCGAGGACCTTCCGTCCACCCCCCTTCGAGTTAGTTTGTGAAGAAATTCACAATCTTCCTTTGAAGCGGATCGCGGAATCGACTGTCAGGCGCCTTTCGCTCTATCTGAGCTTCCTCGAAGGGATCGAGCGTCAGGGAGTGAAAACCATCTCGAGTGATGAGCTCGCCAGACTCGGCGGGACTACCTCGGCGCAGGTCCGGAAAGACCTCTCCCTGTTCGGATCCTTCGGCAAACGCGGACTGGGCTACTCGGTTCCCGAGCTGTCGCGTAAGCTCCGCGAGATTCTCGGGCTGGGCAAGCAATGGCGGGTCGTGATTATTGGCGCCGGTAAAATCGGCGCTGCACTCGCCCGCTACCGCGGCTTTGCTGAGCGCGGTTTCGTCGTCACCGCAGTTTACGATTCCGACGAAACCAAGATCGGCAAGCGATGGGAAGCGCTCACGGTGCGTCCCGTCAGCGACCTGGAGAAGGACGCCGCCAAGCAGGATTTCGACATCGCCGTCGTCGCCACGCCGGCGGAAAGCGCGCAGGCAGTCGTGAAGCAAATCGTGCGAGCCGGCATCAAGGCGATTCTCAATTTTGCGCCGATTCAGCTGGCGGTGCCCGCCGACGTCACGGTGCGGACGGTCAACATGGCAATGGAGCTCGAGGGGCTGTCGTTCGCGTTGGCCAATCGGGGCGATTGAGGACTGCGAGCTAAAAAGCGAACTACCTCGCCATTAGCTGCCAGCAGCAGGCTTCCAGCTTCCCGCTGCCTACTACCAGATGGATCTCATTGCATAAATCCGGACTACGCGCGCCTCTCATAATCCGACGCGATCCGTCCCGTTGCCTGCAGCGGGAAGCTGGAAGCTTGCTTCTGGGCGCTAATAGCAGAGTAGTGCGCTTTTGCTCTTAGTCCTCAGCCACAACTTTGAACAATCGTGCAAACTCCGCCGGGCTAACCACCTCCGGCCGCGCACTCGGCTCTATGCCCGCCGACTCTAGCACCTGCGTGACTCTGTCGGAAGATAGGCCTCGCACCGAGCGCAGAACGCGCTGCATTTGCTTTCGACGCTGGCCGAACGCGGCTTGCACGAACGTGCGAAATCCTGCCACCGAAGCGAGCGGAACGAGTGGCGTCGCGCGCGGAGTGAGGCGCACGACCGCGGATTCGACTTTTGGCGGCGGCCGGAACGCGCTGGCCGGAACCCGCAACACCTGCTCCACGTCAGCCACCACAGCCACGTTCACCGACAGCGCTCCGTAATCATCATCGCCTTCCTTCGCCGCCATCCTTTCGGCGACTTCGCGCTGCACCAGAAAGACTGACCGGCGCGGCATCGGTGGCTCGAGCGCCTTGAACACGATCGGCGTCGTGATGTAGTACGGCACGTTGCCGATCAGCAGAAAATCCTCCCCCGCAATGGAACGCGGATCCGTCTGCAGGAAATCCGCTTCCACGATTTCGACTCGTGAATTGCCACCGTACCTCTCGCGCAGTTGCGCAGCGAGAGCCCGATCGATCTCGACGGCGACAACTCTGCCCGCACGCCCGGCGAGAATGTCCGTCAGCGAGCCGCGACCGGGACCGACCTCCACCACGGTGTCCGTTTTCGACGGCGCGAGCGCGTCGACGATCGAGGAGAGAATCGCCGGATCACTGAGGAAGTGCTGGCCAAACTTCTTGAGTACGGGCGGCTGTCGGCCGCGGCCACCGGCCGCGCGCGGCACTTTCAGCTCCTCATCACCACGAGCGTGAGATCGTCGCGTCTCGGCACGGTGCGTGTGTGAACCTCGAGCATTTTGAAGACACGGTCGACAATAATCCCGGTGCCGTTCTCCCTGTTCTCCCGAATCAGCTCCAGTACGCGCTCCTCGCCGAGCCGCTCGTCCCTGGTGTTGCGCGCATCGCTGATACCGTCGGTAAAGAGAACGAGCAGGTCTTTCTTTTTCACCCAACTCAGCGTCGCAGTTGCGGGCACATCGTCGACCATGCCGAGCGGCGGATTTGTCGCCGCCAGGCGCGTTACGGTGCCCTCTTCGCTGATCACGAACGCGTGCGGATGTCCGGTGTTGGCGTAACTCAGTTTTCCTTGCTCGGGATCGACCACGCCGTAGAACAACGAGATGAACATTTCCGTCGACTCGAGCTCTTCTCGCAACGACCGGAGCAGTGCGCCGAGTGTCTCACCAGGGTTCACGAAGTTCTGCGCATGGATCGCAGACGCGCTCATCGCCAGAGCCATGATCAATGCTGCCCGATAGCCATGGCCCGAGACATCACCAATGAGAACGCCCGTTCTCCCATCGCGCAGTTTGAACAGTTGATAGAAGTCGCCGCCCACGCTCTCCGCCGGCACGACCCGCGCGGTCGCCTCCGCTTCCGGCGCTACGACATCAGTCGATGGCAAGAGCTTCATCTGCAGATCGTGCGCGAGATTCATTTCCTGCAGCAGCCGCTGTCGGTCGAGTGACTGACTCACCAGTCGCGCGTTCTGAATCGCCGTACCGATCTGAGTTGCGATCGCAGTCACCAGCTTCTGATCACCGGCGGTGAACGGCTGCCGCGAGCGACGATCGGCAAGATTCACCACGCCGAGTGGCTGGCCACCGCTCGGGGTGGTCCACATGATCGGCACCGATAACATTTCGCCGCGGCCGTACGGTGATTCGCTGCCGAACGTGACGCCCTTGCCGACCACGATCAGTGGATGCTGAGTGCGGAAGACGCGCGCCGAGACGCTGCTTGGATCGTCGGCGCTGATCGGCGGGATTTTGTCCTTCGTCAATCCGAGCGCTGCGACCGCCTGGAGCGTGTTCGTGCGCGCATCGTGAACCAGAATCGATGCGACACGGGCGCCGACGGTCTCCGAAATCTCTGTAAGAATGGTTTGCGCGGCGTCCTCGAGGGTGACGGTGCGACCGAGGATCTCACCGATGGTGTAGAGGAGATTGATCTCCTCGTAGCGCTCAGCGAGCTCCGTGGCGGCGTGTTCGACCTCGAGCGCGGCCTGAGTGAACTGAGTCACTACCGGCATCAGCAGCTTGATGTGTCGTTCTTCGGGCGAGAACGAGGGGTCGCACGGTCCGACGGTCAGCCAGATTTTTTTCGTCGATGGAACGCGGGTGACGAGCTGAGTCCCGAAGTTTGTCGGCACTGATTGGCCCGGCTCTTCGGGCAGGACATCGGGCATCTGAACTTTAGGGCTGGAGCGGGCAATAATCGTTGGTGTCGAGCGGCCATCGCTGCTTCCCCAGACTGCCGCTTCACAGTGCGTTCCCTCACGGAACGCCATCAGGACCGCTTCTAGCTCCTTCACCCTCGGTGCAACGTCAATCGGACGACGTTGCCCTGATTTCGAAAACTCTCCACGCGGTCCATCAGCTGACGCATGAGGAAGAGTCCGCGCCCTTCTTCCTTGGTCAGATTCTCTTCAGTGGTGCAGTCGACGGTGCACTTGTCGAGGTCGAAGCCCGGTCCTTCGTCGACTATCTCAAAGACGAGGTCGGTGTCGCTGATGATGGCGCGGACGCGAACATGTTTGCCGCCGGTGGCGTCGTTGCCCCGCAAGATTGCGTTCGACAGCGCTTCAGAGAGCGCTACCGGAACGTTGAGCGAGCATTTGGTGGGTGAGAGTTTGAGCTCGCGGCAGCGCTGCCTCGCGAGCTCGACGACTCCTTCTATGTATTCGACGTCGCTCGGGATCTCCAGATCGAACGCGACGCGGGTTTCCGCCATCTAAAAACTCTCTAGCGCGCGCTCCCGAGTGTCGGAGATCTGAAACAGGGTATCCAGCTTGGTCAGCTCAAACAGCGTCTGGAGATCATCGTTGAGATTGGCCAGACGCAACTCGCCGCCCTGTTCCCGAATTTTCTTCGACAATGAGACGAGCACGCCCAGTCCGGAGCTGTCGATGTAGCCGGTCTGGCTGAAATCAATGAGGAACTTCTTTTCGCCTTTCTCGAGCTCATCGAGGACTTTCTGCTTCAGCTCCTGGCGATTTCCCACAATAAGCTGTCCTTCTACGTCTACCACAACAACTTCTCCCTGTTTCTTAATCGAAAAGCTCATTCAGATGGTCTCCAATGTTGATCAAGCCGCGCCGGTCGGACGTTCATCACGCCTCGCCGATTGGAGCACTGCGATCGCGGCCACGTTAATAATGTCTTCCCTCTCCGCGCCGCGCGAGAGATCGGCAACCGGTTTCGCGAATCCCTGAAGAATCGGACCGAACGCCTGCGCACCGCCGACGCGCTGCACCAGCTTGTACGCGATGTTTCCGGCATCGAGAGACGGAAACACCAACACGTTGGCCCTTCCGGCTACCGGACTGGAGGGTGACTTCCGGGCGGCAACCGTTGGGGCCAGCGCCGCATCACCTTGCAATTCTCCGTCCACGACGAGGTCAGGCGCCCGCTGTCTTACAATCGCGACAGCTTCGCGCACGAGGTCGACGCTTGCACCTCTGGCACTGCCATGAGTGCTGAAAGATAAGAAGGCAATAATGGGCTCATCGCCCACTATCAGCTGCCGATCGTGCGCTGCGGCGACCGCGATGTCGGCGAGATTCTCCGCTGTCGGGTACGGAATCACCGCGCAGTCAGTGAAAGTCAGGACTTCAGGAATGTCGAGCAGCTTGCGAGGAGTCAGGTAAAACGCGCTGGACGCAACCCGGACACCGGGCGCGAGTCCGATGTGCTTGAGCGCGCTGCGCAGAACGTCGGCGGTGGTATAGACGGCGCCGGCAACGCAGGCGTCAGCTTCTCCACTCGCCAGCATCTGGTGAGCACGCTCCAGAGCGGACGTTTCGTCGGGTTCGACGAGGAGCGGAATCGCCATCCCGGTGCGGTCGATCTCTTCCGCGGCGGCGAGCACGCGCTCATCGCCACTCTCCGGAAAGACAATCCGGCGCTTCAGCGCTGTGGCGCGCGAGCGAATGACCTCGACAAAGCTCACTTACTGAATTTCTTCGCTAGCGCCTTGGCGACTGCCGGATGCACGAGCCCTTTGAGATTTCCGTGGTGCATTGCCACCTCGCGTACCACGCTGGAGCTGATGTACGTCGTCTCGACTGAAGGCACCATAAAAACCGTCTCGAAGCTCTCCGACATGTGGCGGTTCATCAGCGCCATCTGAAACTCGTACTCAAAATCACTAACGGCGCGCAGCCCGCGAATGTTGAACTTGGCGCCGACCTTCTTGGCGAAATCGACGAGCAGGCCCTCGAACCGCGTCGCCTCGACGCATTTGTTGTCGGCAGTGACCGCTTTGATCAGCTCAACTCTTTCCTCGGCGGTGAATAACGCCTTCTTCGAAGAGTTGACCGCGACGGCGACAATGAGATGATCGACGAACTGGCAGCTGCGCTTGATCAGGTCTTCGTGACCACGGGTGATCGGATCGAAGCTGCCGGCGTAGATCGCGGTCGTTGCCACGTCACTCCTCACTGCGATAGAAGGTGATTGCGGTCGACCCGTATTTGCGGGTGTCCCCGCCGTCCGGCATGGCATCCCTTGACGAATGCTCAATGCTCAAGACGCGCGTGAAAGCTACTTCTTTCCAGCGTTCCGCCAACCGTATCGCATCGCCGGTGGCGTAAGGTGGGTCGGCGAAGACGATGTCGTACGCGCCTGCTTCGAGGGCACCGATGAACGAGAGTCCTGATTTGCGATGAATTGTGGCAAGGTCGCCTGCATCGAGGGATTCAATGTTCTCCTCGAGGGCGCGCAAACTCTTTGGATCCTTTTCCACGAAATCCGCAGACCTGGCACCGCGTGACAACGCTTCGAGTCCCAGCGCTCCCGAGCCGGCATAAAGATCGAGTACGCGTGCACCGGGAACATCGAACTGCAAAATGCTCATCCACGCTTCACGAACTCGATCGAGAGTCGGCCGCACCTGACGACCGGATGGTGCGCTGATTCGTCGACCTCGCCAGCGACCGGCGACGATTCTCAAGGCGCGGGAAGGCGGGAGCGGGAAGCGGGAAGCGGGAAGCGAGTGGCGGATGCCAAATAGCGCGCTGCTTGTTTCATGCGGCGGTAGGTCGAATGTCGGCGATACGCGCCTGCAGGTAACTCTCGCCGCGATAGTCGTCGCGCTCGAGGCGGAAGGCGACGTCGACACGCGCCCCCTCGTGCAGCTCGGCGACCCTGCTCGCCAATCCCCAACCCAGGGATTCGAGTGACCCGCTACCAGTGTCCAGTACGATCTTCAGGCCGTCGGGGCCGACCAGCCGTGGCGGCCGTTTGATCGAGACGTTTCGCGCCAACAACACCGGCGCCGGATTCCCGATCCCGAACGGCTCGAAATGCCTGAACAGCGATTCGATCCGGCCATCCAGGCCTTCGATTCCCACTTCGAGGTCGACGCGGATTTCCGGAACGAGATCCTCGGCAGTGAGATGAGTGTGCGCGATCTCGTTGAACCGGGCAGCGAAGTCGCTGACCTTGTCGCGCGCAATCGTGACACCGGCGGCTGCGCGATGACCGCCGAAACGCTGCAGATGATCACGGGCTTCGGCGAGCGCGCCGTGCAGGTTGAATTTTGGAATCGAGCGACCTGAGCCCTTTCCCTGTTCGCCGGACAACGCGATCAACACTGTTGGTCGACCAAATTCCTCGACCAGCCGCGACGCCACAATGCCGATGACTCCGGGATGCCAGGATTCATCCGCCAGCACGATCGAGAACATCTCCTCGAGATCCATCGTCAGCACGCGCTCGCGAGCCTGCTCGAGCGTCTGATGATCGATCTCCTGTCGCCGCGCATTGAGCTCCTCGAGCTCGCGCGCGATGACGTTGGCTTCGTGCTCGTCGCTCGTGAGCAGCAACTCGACACCACGAATGGCATGTCCCATTCGACCAGCGGCATTGAGTCGTGGCGCGAGGATGAAACCGATCCGACCTGCAGTCAGCTGACGCCCGTCCAGGCCCGATGCGCGTAGCAAAGCGCGCATGCCGATATTGCGCGTCTCCTTGAGCATCCGCAGACCGTAGCGCACGAAGACACGATTCTCTCCACGCAACGGTGCAACGTCGGCGACGGTCGCCAATGCGACGAGATCGAGCATCGCCCAGATCGGATTCTCATTGGCGCCGAGTGCGCGGGCCAACGCCAACGACAACTTCCAAACGACGGCAACCGCGGCGAGATCCTTGTCCGGGTAGCCGCAACCCGGGCGCTTCGGATTCAAGATCGCCAGGCAGTCGGGCAGCTCGCCGCTCGGCAAGTGGTGATCGGTCACGATTACATCGACTCCCGCGCGACAGAGCTTGGCGACCGGAGCAACAGCGCCCGTTCCGCAATCGCAGGTCACCACTACCCTGGCACCGGCTGCGAGCGCGGCATTCACGCCGGCTTCGCCGAGGTCATACCCGTCTTCGATGCGTCGCGGGATGAAGGGCATCGCGCTGCCGCCAAGCATGCGGATGACGCGGGTCAGAATAGTCGTCGAGCAAATGCCGTCGACATCGTAGTCGCCGTGAATGAAAATCAACTCTTTTTCCCTGACGGCGCGGACCAGTCGCTCGACGGCTTTATCCATCGACAGAAATGCCAACGGCTCGTGGAGCTTGTCGAGCTTGGGACGCAGGAATTGCTTCGCTTCGTCAGCAGTCACATAGCCGCGAATCAAAAGCAACCGGCAGACGATGTCCGGCAGCGATAGCGCCTCCATCAGGGCGCGCACCGCTTCTTCGTCAGGTGGTTCTGGCAGGATCCAGCGCGCAGGTGGCGCCGGGCGTTCTGATGCTACTGTGCTCACCAACGAAAGTTAGCGGTCATCTACCATCAGAGTAGAGCAAAACCCCGCACGCCTCACAGATTTCGATCTCTCCGCTCGCCTGCATCAGGTTGCGACGCTGCAAAGGAATCGCTGTGTCGCAATTGCCGCACGATCCTTCGCGCAAAGCGTACAGAGCCTGACCGCGGCGGCCACGGATACGATCGTACTTGCCGAGCGTTGGTCGCGGGACCGAACCCGCTCTGCCGTTGCGATCGCGCTTCGCGGCGTCGAGCTGCGACTGGAGCTCCGCGCGCCTGGCTTCGATTTCGGGACGCGCGTCCTTCTGTTGCTGCTCGACGTCGGCAAGGGCGTGCTTCGCGGCCGCGACCGCCGCCGTCATTTCGCTGATGCGTCGGCCGAGAATCGCGATCTCACTTTCGTCTTCCGCCATCAGGCGCTTGGTGGCTTCGACCTGCGCGGTGGCGGCGGTTGCCTCGCGTAGTCGCTTTACATCCTCCAGTTGATGGAGGTTGCGCTCCTGAAGTTGTCGGTGTTGGGCGAGCCGCTGTTGCAGGTCTCGCTGTTTCTTTTCTTCTGCTTCGACGGCTGTCTGGGCACGGGTGACCGCGGCGGCAGCGCTATCTCGTTTTCTATCCAGCTCGGCCAGGTGCGGGTCGAGCGCGCGGATCTGACTTTCGATCTCGCGGATTTTGAGGTCGTCATCCTGCAATGCCAGTAACGCTTCAACTTCCTGGCGCATTCGACCTCCAGCCTCTCACCGAGGCTTCAGCTTGCTCCAACATTCTTTCTCCTCTGTCATCGTGCTCCGGTACGCCTGAACTTCTTGAAATAGTTTCGGCCGGTGGCCTTCAGCTCGCGACGAATCGCATCCTTCTCGGCGATCAGCTCGTCCTTCTTCGCGCCACTCGCGAGCGGAATAATGCGATCGAGCTCGGCGGCGCGCAGGTCCAGATCCCGCGCGCGCAGCGTGGCGAAGCTGTCGTTGATCGTTCGCTCCTGATCAATTTGCACTGCGCCTTCGGCGAGAATGTCCTCGATTGTCACGATGGCATCCTCATCGAGATTCGCAGAAACCTGCTCGATTGTTGAATCTGGTCCTGAGGCAATCAGTGCTCGGTAGATCTCCCGATAGGCCGGGGTTCTGAAACTCGCCACGCCCAGCTTCTCCGCGATCTGCACTACTCGTGCGCGATTGAACAACATCGCCCGAATCAGCTCCCGTTCGGCGGACGCGCCGCGCTCCGCGTGTTGCACGCGCCGCTCTCCGCGACGCACCCGCGCCGCCGGCGAGATGCGGGGTGCAGACGCGGGTGGTGGCGATGTCGAAGTCGCGCGCGCCGCGCTACCGGTCAGCTCGCGCTCGAGAACTTCACGCGCGACACCACTCACCTCGCTGGCGCGGGCCAGATACAAATCGCGGGTGATTTGATCAGACGCTGCTCGAATGGTGGGAAGAAGGCGATCCAATGCTCGCCTCTTCTTGTGCAACTCGGCGAACATCCCGGCCCGCTCCAGCAGCTGGATCTTTCGCTCGAACACATCAATCGCGTCACGCATCCGTGCCGTCAACGCTGCCGCGCCATTCTTCTTGACGAATGTATCGGGATCTTCACCTTCGGGAAGTGTGACGATCCGAACTGAAGCGCCTTGTCGCAACAATTCGTCGCCAGAACGGAATGTAGCCTGCAAACCCGCTTTGTCGCTGTCGTACAGCAAAAAAACATTCTTCGTCAATTTGCGCAGCGCCGCGGATTGGTTGTCGGTCAGGGCAGTTCCCATGGGTGCTACTACTGTGGTGAAACCTGCACTGATCAAACGCACAACGTCAAAATATCCCTCGACGACGAGCACGTGATCTTCACGGCGAACGTCGTTCTTTGCCCAGTTAAGTCCGTAGAGCGTACGGCCCTTGGAGAATGCAGCGGACTCCGGCGAGTTGAGGTACTTCGGCTCGCCGTGTCCCAGCACTCGTCCGCCGAATCCGACGTTGCGGCCCATCGCGTCGAGGATAGGAAACATCAGTCGACCGCGGAACCGCGGGCGGGGCTCGCTACCCTCTTCCCCGGAGACGAGCAATCCGGCGGCGACGAGCCGCGCCTCGTCGAAGCCGAGGGTCGCCATGTAGTTTCGCAGCAGTCCGATTTCGCGTGGCGCGAAGCCAATGCCAAACTGCTCGGCGATCTCCCTGGTGATGTCGCGCTGCTCGAGATAGTCGCGCGCCTGAGCGCCGAGTGGATCGTCCCAGAGAATTTTCTGGAAGTATGCCGCAGCAGTTGCGTTGACTTCCCAGAGCGGTTCGCGCGGATCGGGCCCTTCGCGTCGTGAGTCGATTTCCCTGACTTCGATCCCTGATTTCTCGCCGACCATCTTCACTGCCGCCGGCCACTCAACCCCGAGTCTTTTCTGAAGAAATCGAAAGACATCACCGCCTTCGTGGCAGACGAAGCAGTAGTACATCCGCTTGCGGGGAGAGACCGAGAAATTGCGATGGGTCCCCTGGTGAAACGGACAAGGCCCGCGGAAATCCTGGCCCGCGCGCTTGAGATTCACGTACTCGCCGACGATCTGAACGATGTCGGCCGCGTCCCGAACTTGTTCGACGACTTCGTCGGGAATCACTTCAGCTCGACCACCGTCACGCCGGCACCGCCTTCATTCCACGCGCCGAGTCTGAAGTTGGTGACGCGTGATTCCTTGCGCAGCATCTCCGCAACGCGCTCTCGCAGAGCACCGGTGCCTTTGCCGTGAATGATTCGCAAGGTTTTGAGATCGGCGCGCACAGCAGCATCGACGGCATGCATAACGATGTCTTCAACTTCGCCGACGCGCATGCCCCGGACGTCGATTTCGCTCTGAGCATGAACTTCGGGCATGTCGCCTCGGATGTTGACGGCGACGGCGGGCGCGGCGGCTTCAGGGGTCGAGATGCGCAGCGCGGTGCGCGGCACCGCCAGCTTCATCGCGCCGACTGCCACCAACGCTTCGCCATCACGTACTTCGACGACGCGACCCACCCTGCCGCCGAGGGTTTCGACCTCGACGAAATCGCCGATGTTGACATCCTGATTGGCGTCAGCGCTCGCGCTCTCTTTCGCGTCGTGCTCGATCTGCTCCAGCGCGCGGCCGTGCTGGTTGGCGAGCTCCTCGATGCGCTTTCGCGCTTCTCGCGCCGCATCCTGATTTGCTTCCGACGCCGCCTTGAGCTCGCGAATGGTCTGCTCGACTTCTGCGCGCGCCTCGAGCAGATACTGTCTGGCCTCGCGTCGCGATGCCTGCTCTAGCTGACGCTCGCGCTCGCGAACGTTTCGCTCCCGCTCGGCGAGGCGGCGTGAGCGTTGGCGCGTCTCTTCGGCGATCTCGCCGGTTTCTTTCTCGATGGCTGTCAGGCTTTTCTCGCGGGATTCGAGATCCGCAAGCAATGCCGTCACCCTGCGCTCGTCGACGGGGACTCTCTCTTCGGCGCGGGTGAGGACGTCAGGAGGAAGCTGCAACCTGCGCGCGATGCTGATTCCATAGGAGCGTCCCGGAATGCCTTTCGTCAGTCGATAGGTCGGCGCCAGCGCAACCGGATCGAACTGCAGCGATGCGTTTACCACGCCGTCGACCTGGGTCGCCAGCTCCTTGAGAGCACCGAGGTGAGTGGTGGCGATCGTTAGCGTGCCGCGTGTCGTCAGTGCCTCGAGTATTGCGCCGCCCAGCGCTGCTCCTTCGATCGGATCGGTTCCTGATCCGAGCTCGTCGATCAGAACGAGCGAGCGATCACTCGCCGATGTCAGCACCTCCGCGAGATTCTTGAGGTGGGCGCTGAAGGTGGACAGACTGGCGAGAATGGATTGCTCGTCGCCGACGTCGGCGTAGATGTCGTCGAAGATCGCGATTGTCGAACCATTGTTAACCGGCGCCGGGATGCCCGATTGAACGAGCGCGGATAGCAAACCCAGCGCTTTGAGCAGGACAGTCTTACCGCCGGTGTTCGGGCCGGAAATCAGTAGCGTGCGTTCGTTCGCCGGCATCGCCAAATCGAACGGCACCACATCGATCCCTTGCGCGACGAGCAACGGATGCCGGCCCTGGACGATCGTGAAACCGGCGGTGGCGTCCGCTAACTCGGAAGGATGGCAGGCGAAGTCGATCGCGAAACGCGCGCGAGCGACAAGTGAGTCGAGCACGATCAACGCTTCGAGCGATGCCAGCATCGCGTCTCGTTGTGGGCGAAGCCGCTCGGTGACTTCGGCAAGAATGCGATCGATCTCTTCGCCTTCTTCGAGTTGGAGCTCGCGGATGCGGTTGCCAGCTTCGACCGCCGCCGGCGGCTCGATGAAAAGCGTTCCACCGGTCGCCGATGCATCGTGGACGATCCCGCCGACGGCGCCGTGCGCTTCGCGTCGCACGGGAATCACGTAGCGGCCGTTCCTAATCGTGACCGACATATCCGCCACTCGCTGGTGCGGCTCGAGCTTCGCCATCGCGCGCTCGAGAACTTTGATCAACTCTCCCTGCGAGGCCCGCAAATCGCGCCGGATCTTTTTCAGTGCCGACGAAGCTTCGTCGCGGATCTGCCCTTCGTCGTCGACAGATTTCTCGATGAGGGCTTCATTCGCCTTGTCGACGATCAGCGCGTCGCGCTGCTCGGCGAGCACCGCGGTCGCGACCGGCGAGATCCTTTCCCCTCGAAAGGATTCGCGCGTCAGGCGCGAGCTGCGCAACAATGCGCCGAGCACGAGCAGATCAGGCGCGCTGAGCGAGGCGCCCTCGACGCGGAGCCGGGTCAACGCAGCTCGCGCGTCGGGGACATTGTGCAGAGTCCAGGGCTCCTCGGCAGAGAGAAGCGATCTCACGGCTGCCACCCGAGCCAGCTCGCGCTCGATCGTGTCGCGGTCCGTCATCGGTGCCAACTCTCTTACGCGCTCCGCGCCAAGCGGAGATACGGCGCGCTCGGCGATTAAGGAGAGTGTGCGCGGGAATTCGATGACGGTGAGGGCGTGGGTATTCACTAATGCAGTTTATGCTGGGGACAACTACAAAAGAACGGGCATCGGGCATCGGATGACTGGTGCGAGGCATCGGGTAACACCGTGCGCGATTTTCACGGGAACGCACCCATGCCCGAAGCCCATTACCCGGCACCCCATACCGCGTTCTTTTGTAGTTGTCCGAAGTTGATAAAGCAAAAACCCGAGCCAGCGCCTAACTCGCTAGCTCGGGTCCTCTCAATCACAACATCCTCACGCTTGCTTGGCCAGCTCCTCTCGGGCGATGGCGCTGATCGTCGCGCCTTCCGCCCGTCCTTTGAATTGGGGGACCACCTTACCCATGACAGCTCCGATCTGCGTGGCGCCGCCGGCGATTGCTGTTTTGACCGCGCTTCGAATCTCGTCGTCGCTCACCTGAGCCGGCAGATATTTCTCGAGCGCGGCGGCTTCATTCGCTTCCTTTTGCGCGAGCTCGGGTCGATTGCCCTTCTGATAAAGTTCGATCGATTCACGCCGCTTCTTGATCGACTTCCGCAGAACGTCGATGACGTCCGCGTCGGTCGGATCTCGTCTGAGCTCGATCTTCTTGTTTTTGATCTCGGAGAGGACGGTGCCAAGGAGCAGCGTACCGGCCTTGTCCTGGGATTTGCGAGCGTTGTTCAGATCGCCCTGAAGCCGGGCGAGGAGCTCAGACATTCCCTAGACGTGACGTGTGCGACGGTTCTTCCGCATCGCCGTGTTCAGCTTGCGCTTCCTGCGCTCGCTCGGCTTCTCGTAATGACGGTGCTTGCGGAGATCGGAAAGAATGCCCGCCTTCTCGCATTTCTTTTTGAAGCGCTTTAGCGCGCGCTCAAAGTTCTCGTCGTCATGGATTATGACTTCCGACAAAATCTACTTCCCCCCTTCTTGGCGATCGTCATCGCCGGTTTAGGCCAGACTGGTAAAGTTAGGCGTCATAGAGAGATAGGTCAACGGCGGGAAGCGCGAAGCCGGGAAGCGAATCTATCCGGGTGGCCAGGTCATCTTGCGGCCGCCGAGCAGATGGATGTGGAGATGATCCACCGATTGTCCGCCGTCGGCGCCGGTGTTGATGACCGTGCGATAGCCCGTTTTCGAAATCCCTTCCTGACGAGCGAGCGCAGCGGCGAGGCCCATCATACGACCGAGTAAATCAGAGTCGATCATGTCATCGAGCGACGCAACGTGTTTCCTGGGAACGATGAGGATGTGCGTCGGTGCCTGAGGAGCGACGTCACGAAAGGCAATCATCTCCTTGTTGTTGACGATCGTCTTCGACGGAATCTCGCCGCGGATGATCTTGCAAAAAATGCAGTTACCGGAATCAGGCATTCTACTCGCTCCCCTCGAGCCCACCGCTTCCCGCTTCCCTCTTCCCGCTGGCCGCTTTCGCCATTCCCGCCGCTGCAATCGCAATCGCAGCGACGCCGGCGGTCTCAAAACGTAGCGTCGTTGGCGCGAGCTTCACAGGGAGAAAGGCAGCGCCAATGAAAGCATCTCGCTCGGCGTCCTCCATTCCCCCCTCGGGGCCAAGCGCAATGACGATCGGCGAATGCATCGGAACACCAGCGATCGGCTCGCCATCCTTGATCAATAGCAAGCGCGTCCCCAGCGGTGCGGCGGCAATCGCACGCTCGACGGTCGCCTCCGGAAAAATCTCCGGCAGCCAGCCGCCGCCACTTTGAATCAGCGCCGAAGTCATCCGCGCACGAACCTTTCCCTGAAACGTCGACCCTTCGCCGCGCGGCGAAACGCTCTTGGAGCGGCGCCACATCACCGGACGCCAGCTGGTAATGCCGTATTCCGTAGCCTTTTCGGCGAGCCAGAGCATTCGCTCGCGATCGGCAATGGGGGTGAGCAAATGAATGGGCGCCGGCCGCGGAATCTCACTGATCTCCGTGATGTCGACGAGCGCCGTAGTCCGCGACGATTTGACCAGAAATCCAACTGCTGCCTTGCCCTCGCCATTTCGCAGCTCGATGCACTCGCCGACGCCAACTCGCGCTACACGGATATGGTGAGCTGCATCTTCCGCCAGCGTCACGGTGCCGCCGGCGACGAAACCATCGTTGGCAAAGAACGTCGCTACCGCGGGGCGATCAGCGCGCTCCACCACACATCCTCCACGTCGTCGCGTTCGATTCGCCAGCCTCCTTCGGAGAGTGCGCGCTCCATCATCGGACGCTCGTCGACAACGATTCCAGCAATTATCGCTTTACCATCGACCGTCAACGCTGCTCGCATTACGGGTAAGAGCGACATGATCACCGACGAGATGATGTTGGCGAGCACGACGCGTACCGGAGCGATGAGCGGCAGCAACAGTCCAGCGTCGCCCTCAACCACGTCAACCCACTCCGACACGCCGTTCGCCTCGACATTCTGCTCGGCGTTGCCGATCGAATCGTGGTCGAGCTCGATGGCAGCGACACGCGTCGCACCGAGCTTGGCTGCAGCGATCGACAACACGGCGCTGCCGGCGCCCAGGTCCGCCACAAAATCACCGGGACGAATGACGTTTTGCATGAGCCGCATCACGCCGCGCGTCGACTGGTGCTCGCCAGTGCCGAAGGCCATCGCGGGATCGATGATGATCGTCCTCGCAGAATCTTCAGCGTCGGCAAGCCAGGGGGGAGCGATGATCAGGCTGCCGATTCGGTGGATGCCGACTGATGCGTGCCACTCCGAGTAATCGACATCAATTGATGATGAAATGCTGATCTCGGCCGCTGGATCTGCCTCTTTGACCGCGCGCTCGATGTCAGCGACTGACGCGTCGTCCGCGAAATGGGTGACGACGCTGGCGCCATCTTCCTGAACCCCCTGAGAACCCGAATCAAAAAGCGCCGCGATCACTCCGTCGCGATTCGACTGTGGAGTGATGCGCAGCGCGATCCAGCTCAAGTCAGGCGCCTAGGGATTCGCGGATCTTCGACCAGAGTCCCTTCGGGCGCGGATTGGGAACAACCTGCAACTCACTCAGGCGGCGAATCAGCAGCTCTTCCTCGTTGCTGAACGACTCGGGGGTCCAAAGCTGCAGGCGCACGTGCAGATCGCCCGACGAGCTCGAGTTGATCCTCGGCAATCCGCGGCCCCGCAGGTTGAACACCTGGCCGCTTTGCGTTCCCGGCGGCACCTGGAGCGTCACGGTGCCACCAACCATTGGCACTTCGACGTTTGCGCCGAGGGCAAGCTGCGGATAGGTAACGAGCACTTCGGTGTAGAGATCTTCGCCGTCGCGCTCGAACCGCGAATCTTCCTCGACCTCGAAAACAACCAGGATGTCTCCGCGCGGCCCGCCGCGCGGGCCAACATTGCCAACGCCACGCATCGTCATGTACTGACCAGTTGCGACTCCGGCAGGAATGCGCACAACGATCTGCTTTTCACCGCGCACACGGCCTTCACCGCGACATTTTTTGCACGGCGCGGCGATCACTGTGCCTTCGCCCGAGCACGTCGGACACGGCGCGACGCTCACCACCTGACCGAAGAAGCTGCGCTGGGCGCGACGAATTTCGCCGCTGCCGTGACATGTGGTGCAGGTGGTCGGGTTCGACCCTGGCTCGGCGCCTCTGCCCTCGCAGCGATCGCACGGCTCGAGAAGTCTGACGGTCACGGTTTTCTCGACGCCACTCGCTACTTCGGCGAATGTCATCGGCATCGCGATCTTGATGTCCGAACCGGTGCGGGGGCCGGTACCGCGGGTTGCGGCGCCGAACAAATCTCCGAAGCCGCCCAGTCCACCGAGGTCGCGCATGAAGATGCTGAGCGCTTCCGACAGGTCGACGTGATGGAATCCAGCACCGCCCCGAAGTCCGGCTTCACCGTAACGATCGTACAACGCGCGCTTATTCGCATCGCGCAGGACGTCGTACGCTTCGGTGATAGCCTTGAACTTCTCCTCGGCGTCTTTCGATCCGTTGTTGCGATCGGGGTGAAACTGCATCGCCAGCTTGCGATAGGCTTTCTTGATTTCCTCGTCGCTCGCGCCGCGTGCCACGCCAAGGGTTTGATAAAAATCAGCCATTCTTTCTCGGATTCTCCTTCAACAAATCAGTCACCAGCTCCGACGTGTGCGTAACGAGCGAGATTACCTTGTCGTACGGCATCCGCGTCGGGCCAATGACGCCAATTACACCCGTTAATGGACCGGCGTGATACGATGCGGTCACAACGGTGAAGTTAGACAGTCGCGGATCGTTATGCTCGTTGCCGATGGTGATCGATACACCACTGGTGTCGCTACGACGACGCAGCAGCTCACCGAGTTTCTCTCTCGTCTCGGTGAGCTCAACCAGTCGCCGCATGTTGTCGACGTTGGCGAACTCAGGCTGTTCCGCGAGGACCGACGCCTGACCAAGCAAGACACCTTCCTCATCTGATTCGCGTCCGGCGTTGAACAACTGATCGCCTTCCTCGATGAAGACGTTGAGCAGATCAGTAGCATCGCGCGTCGGAATCGAATCGCGGAGACGATCGCCGAGGGATGACCGAATCTGCCTGAGCGTCAAGCCAGCGAGTCTCTCGTTGAGCACTCGGGTCACTTCAGCGATCGCGGCATCGGCTATCTCGCCGCGCACGTCGACGAAGATCGTTCGCACTGCGCCTGGCGAAAGTGTGAGCGCGACGAGCAGACGCTCCGATGAAAGGCGAATAAGGTCGACTCGCTCGAGCACTGCGTTGTCGAGGCGGGGCCCGAGCGCGACTCCCAATTCCTGAGTGATGACGCCCAGGCTTTGCGCAGCGCGGCGAAGAATCGCTTCGACTGCGGATCCACCACTCGCGATCTGGGCTGTCAGACGACGCCGCTCAGTTGCCGCCGGTGGCCGTATTGGAATCAGCGAATCGACGTATACCCGATAGGCGACATCGGTCGGAACTCGGCCGGCCGACGCGTGCGGATGGAAGAGGTATCCCTTCTCTTCCAGATCGCTCATGGTGTTGCGAATGGTCGCCGGCGAAACACCCAGTCCAAACCGATGAGCAAGACTGCGCGAGCCGGCAGGCTGAGCCGTCTCGACGTAGGCCTGAATTACGGCTTCCAGAACGCGCCGCTCACGCTCGTTCAAACTGGGCAGTGACATGCTTCAAATATAGTAATGGCTAGGGGTTACGCGGGAGGCGGAAGAGAGATGGGGATGGCGATGGGAATAGGGGATGTGGGCGCGGGGAAGCCCGCGAGCTCAGGCCACTGCGGCCGACGATCCACGACGCGTAGCTACGTCAGCCGCGAGGCTGTCGAGCCGGAGCCATCCGAGTGGGGTCAAACGAACGACATTGTCAGCGATGGTGGCCCAGCCGGAACGTTCCCAGACCTGGACTCGCGGCAGCTCCTCGTTGGTGACGAGCAGGCCGCGGGTGGTGCGGAGGCCGAGATAGATCTCCTCAGCTGTCTTGTTGTCATCGGTCAGAGCTTCTTCGCCGGCGAGGACGAGCTCGTTCTTGTCGAGGCGGCGAACCCACTCGGCGTAAGCGGCAACGTTCCAGCGGCGAGTTGCGCCATCGAAAGAGTGCGCGGATGGTCCGGCTGCGAGGTAGGGCACGCCGGTCCAATACGCCGAGTTGTGTCGGGACTGTTTGCCGGACAGCGAAAAGTTCGACACTTCGTAGTGCTCGAAACCGGCTTCGGTCATGGTCTGGTGCGCCGTCAGGAATTCTTCTTCGTAGCGCTCTTCTTCGCCTTCGACAACCTGTCCGCGGTCGGCCCAGCGACCGATCGGCGTGTGTGGCTCGACGGTCAGGCCATAAAGCGAAAGGTGGGTCGGCTCGAGATCGATGGCGTGCTCGAGATCGTTGCGCCACAGGCGGCCCAGGTTCTCCGGCAGCGAGAAAATGAGATCGAGAGAAATGTTTTTGATGCCGCCGCGCTTGAGCGTTTCCACCGCTCGACTGATCTGGGCGGCGTCGTGGGTGCGGTGCATCCATTCGAGCGCCGAATCATCGAAACTTTGTGCACCTAACGAGACGCGATTGACGCCGGCAGCCATCCACTTTGCAACGGCGATGTCGTTGATGTCGTCCGGATTGGCTTCGATCGTGACCTCAGCGTCACGCTCGACGCTCCATCGATCACGCACAGCCTCAACGACCGCCGCCACGCCGTTTCCGCCAAGCCGGGATGGCGTCCCCCCACCAAGGTAGACGGTGGCGAGCGGAGCGCTCGTCAGCGACCGGCGGGTGATTTGATCGAGCTCAGCTCTCAGCGCGCGAACGTATTCGTCGACCGGCGTCGTCCCGCGAACAGCGATCGAGAAATCGCAGTACGAGCAGCGGCGGGCGCAGAATGGAACGTGGATATAGAGATGCGTCGGGAGCATGGCTGAATATACGGGGAGGAACCGAGGCCCCGGGCCTCGGTCAACGCCTTCTTATCTCTCCCGCCAAAGTGCACTCTACCAATCCCATAATCTCCAACGACGTAATCGCAGCTAGACACTCGGCCAGCGAAAGCTCAGTTAGCGCAGGCAGGTCGTCGCTGAGCTTCATGCCATCGGCCAGCGAATCCCAGACCTTCTGCTCGGTGTCGGGAAGGAGCGGCGGCGGCGGTTTGTCGGGCGGAAGGTGGAGTCCGATCAAGTCCAGTGCGTCCTGTGGAGTCGTGATCACGTGGGCGCCGTCTTTGAGAAGCTGATTGGTGCCGCGGCTCTGATCGACATCGATCGGGCCGGGTACGGCGCCGACGTGTCGTCCCAGCTCCAGAGCCTGACTGGCAGTGTTGATAGCGCCACTGCGGAAGTCGGCCTCGATCACGATTGTCAGCGTCGACAGCGCGGCGATGATCCGATTGCGTCGTGGAAAGGCGCCCTGGTACGCGGTCTTGCCAGGCGGATTCTCCGACAGGACGAGGCCAGCGGTTGCGATCGAGCGGTGGAGCGCTCGATGTCCCACTGGGTAGGGAACGTCGATGCCGGTGCCAAGTACCGCAACAGTCCCGGCACTTTGATCGAGCGCAGTACGGTGTGCCTTGCTGTCGATGCCACGGGCCATGCCGCTGACAACAGTCACGCCAGCGCGAGCGAACGCGACACCGAGATTGCGGGTGACGCGCTCGCCGTAAGCGGTGGAGTTGCGCGTTCCGACGACTGCGATCCGCGGCCGATCGAGCAGCTCGCGATTGCCAATTGCGAAGAGCGAAGTGGGCCGCAGCCTAAGGTCCCGCAACTGGGGCGGATACTCCGGCGAATCCTCCATCCACTCCTGAATGCTGAACGCGGATTGGCTCGACGCGAGAGTTGTGAACGTCAAGGCAGACTTACAGTTGCGTCTTCTGGTCTCTCGTTCTTCTTTAAGCGCAGGAGCTCGTTCCACCAGGCGGCCAGCAATTCGTCGAGACCAGTGCGCGCCGCTGCGCTGACGGCGAACAATCCGAAGGTGCCGGGCGCTTTGATGGGCGGGACATAATTCTCACCCATCAAATCCATTTTGGTGAAAACGACGCAGTGTGGCTTGGCGGCGAGATCGTCCGAGTACTCCCCAACCTCGCGGCGAAGCTGATCGTATTCAGCCTGCCAATCCATAGCGTCGATCGGGATCAGAAACGCGAGCACGCGCGTTCTCTCGATGTGCCGCAGGAACTGGAGCCCGAGCCCCTTGCCTTCGTGCGCGCCTTCGATGATCCCGGGGATGTCGGCGACGACGAAGGTTCGGTGGTCGGTGAGCTGCACCACGCCGAGGTTTGGTTGGAGCGTCGTGAACGGATAGTCGGCGATCTTGGGTCGGGCGGCGGAGATGACGGAAAGGAGGGTGGACTTTCCCGCGTTCGGTTGGCCGACGAGCCCAACATCGGCGATGAGCTTGAGCTCCATCTCGACCGTCCGCACGACTCCTTCCTCGCCCGGCTGCCATTCGCGCGGCGATTGATGGGTCGACGTCGCGAAAAAAGCGTTGCCCTTGCCGCCTCGCCCACCCGCCGCGATCACGACTTCCTGACCATCCTCCAGAATCTCGGCGAGGATTTCGCCCGATTCGGCGTCGCGCAGAATGGTGCCCGGCGGCACCGGCATGACGACGTCTTTTCCAGCGCGGCCCGTCTTGTTGCTGCCCATGCCGTGCTCACCGCGCTCGGCAATCCACCGGTCGCGGTAGGTGTAGTCGAGCAGCGTCGCCAGGTTCTTGTCGCCGCGCACGATGACGTTGCCGCCGCGGCCACCGTCGCCGCCGTCCGGACCGCCCATTGGCGTGCGGAACTCGCGGCGGAACGACGTTGCGCCGGAGCCGCCCGTGCCGCCTTCTACTCTTATTACCGCTCTATCGATGAACATCGTTATTGCGAATTCTGCGGACTTGGAGTCTGCAACCTGCCGCCTTTGGGTTTCGAGATCTCATCGACCGCAGTGAACTCGACGCCGAAACTCTAGCCTGCAACAACTTTGGCAAGCAGCTGCTTGTACCGGGCCAGATCGTCCCGCGAAATCAGATCGTTGAGCGCATCGAGCACAGCTCCGATCTCGGCGGCGGTCGAGCCCGCGTTCAGGGCGCCGTGAAGGTGAGAATGCAGCTGGCGCTGTTGACCGGAAGTAGCGCAGGCAGCGACGACGCACAGCTCGCGCGTGCGCAGGTCGACATAGGGGCGCGATAGAACCTTACCGTAGCCGTCGATGATCATCCACTCGTCTAGCGCGGGATGGAGCTCGCGAATGTTGTCGCGCAGGCGCTCGTACATGTCCCCGTAGACGACGCGGCATGTCTCCTCGCCGCGCTCGCGCCATTCCTCGAGGTCATCAACCGTCGCGTGCTCGTCGGCAGTCGGCGCGGCACGTTCGGACACTGTGCGCCACGCGCGCGCGGCATTCAGTGCACGGGGAAATCCGGCGAAGAGATACGATTGCAGAATGATCTCTTCGACAGCTACCGGGTCTACTTCATCGATGGCACTGGTCATGGTTGCTCGGACTTGACCCTCAGGCGAGCCGGCGATCGCACCCGCAATTCTTACGAGGTGCCGAAGTCCGGCCGAGAGTGGAGCAACGTTAGTTCGCGTTTCCGCGCCGGTCGTCATCACGCTGCGGCGCGCGTAATCAGGAGACGTCAGCCTTCAGCGCAATCTCGCCAACGCACTCGCCGCGAGTGTTCTTTACGGGCTTGTGCATCCATTCGTTCAGCCGCGGCGGGAGTGGATCGGGAAGCTCGTCCATCTCCTGCAATAAACGAAGAAGCGCAGGCACCTGTGCGCGCTGCGCTCCGTCTTCGACCTTCAACGCAATCCCGATTCCGCGGGCCGGGATCAATGCGCAATGCACTCCCTCGGCGCCGACCTTGGAGATCACCCGGCCTCTGGTCTCGCCGATTAGCGCTGTATCGAAGCGATCGGTGCCGCCGACGAGGAATGGATTCTTGCTCATCGCATTGATCACGCGCTTCGGGTATTCCTCGCCGCGATCTGCTGCGATGGCGAAGCGCGAGTAAGCGCGGGCCATCCGCTCAAGCGTCATCCCAAAAACCACGACGCCGCAGCCATCGACAGCCTGGACGATTTTGCCGCAGGGAACGTCCGTCCAGAGCGAGATCTCGTGCAGTATAGCGCGCTGCACATTGTGATCTCGGCGCTCGTAGCCGCGCGTCGGCCAACCCTTCCGGCGGGCGAGCGCCAGCATCGCGGAGTGTTTGGCGGAGCAGTTGTTGTGGATACGCGTCGGACGGCTGCCGGATTCTCTGACAAACTTTACGCCGCGCTGAGACAGCGGATCGTGGGGACCGCAGGCGAGGTCGCCCTCCTCGAGTCCGATATCGCGCAACATTGCTTCGACAATTGCGACATGCTCCGGCTCGCCCCCGTGCGACGCACAGGATACGGCGAGCTGTTCATCACCCCAGCCAAGCGAGTCGAAGCCGCCGGATGCGAGGAACGGAATTACCTGAAACGGTTTGGCGCACGACCGCCAATAAGTGAAGGTATGCGGATCGTGAGCTGCGCCGATCAGCTCGTCCTTCTCACCCACGATTGCCGCGTGCACACGATGCTCCGATTCGGGGAAGTCACCGCGGAGAACCGTTATGTCGAGATCGTGAGTTTTCATGCTCGCTGCAACAACGTCCGATGGCGGGTCTAGAATAGCTTAACCCGTATCATCTCCTTTGTGTACCGTCTCGGATCGCGACGGACATCGACGAGGACGTTGTTCAACTCGGTGACGATTTTCACGAGCTGATCATACAGCTGCTGGTCGGTGAAGAGTTTCTGCATGGTGCCGTTGCCGCCCGACATTACGCTTACCAGCGAATCGGCCTTGGTGACGGCGCTCACCATCCGCACGTACAGCGAGTCGTCGCGCAGCAGCCGCGCGAAGGTGCCATTGCTGCGGTTCATCGCGGTGATGATCGAGTCGGCCGAGGCGACGGCGCGATTGAGACTCAGATAAAGAGTCGGGTCGTCGAGGAGTCGACCGACGGTGCCGCGCGGGTTCTCCAGTCGTGCCATCAATGCGCTCGTCCGCAGCAGCGTCGCGTTCAGCTGATCGTACAGCGTGCGATTGGTGAGCAGCTGTCCAAGCGTTCCCTGCCCGCTGTTGATCTGATCGGTGACGCGCTGCAGTTGGCGGGTGACGCCGGCAACTTCGGTGATCACGCCAGACGCCTGCGAGACAACGGCCTCGTAGTCGACGGCCGGCGCGATCTGAAGCGTGTCGCCTTCCTGGAGTGGCGCGAACTTCGGCGTGCCGACGGTGATGTCGAGGACTTTGTCACCGAGCAGTCCCTGCGTTTTGATTTTGGCGCGCGAATCCCGCCGCACCTGTGGTTGCAGGCTCTGATTGACCTGCAGGATAATCTTCAGATTCCTGGTGGTGTCCTGATCGAGGGGCAGGAAGCGGATGTCGTCGATACTCCCCGCCAACTGGCCGGCGACGGTGACCGGGCCACCAATGCGCAGGCCGCTGACATTGCCGACGAGCGCAACGAGGTGATAGCGCTTGCCGAAAAGATTTCCCGACTGTCCCAGCCTGACGATGGCGAAGGCGAGAAT
>DATFHK010000033.1:0-126564 GCA_035248505.1 Gemmatimonadaceae bacterium
TAGCGGAGATAGGCGGCGACACGGTCTGTACTGTTGTGAACTGCGAAGAAGTCAGGCAGTAAGTTGATGAGCATCAACGACCAGGTCGCGGGTTGGGAGCCAGTCGCGTTTTTGCGATGCGAGAAGATACAATCGACAGAAATTATCAACAAGGCCGATGTCTTCTCCACAGAGCGATTCACTCGTCGAAGATTTTTTTCTCAGAAATTTTCAATTTTTTTCTCCAGTAGTAGGTGAAGTTCTACCGACTAACTGACTGTGCGGGACAGGCTTCCCGCGAATCCGCTAGTCACCTCCGCGACGGGATGGCACAAATATTCCTTATCCATTTCCAGGGAAGCCCCCGGAAGACAGAAGGAGAAAGGAGGAGTAGCCATGACAACGCTGCGTCAAATCGAGCTTCGTTGTCCCGTGTGTGACAATGAATTCAAATCCCAGAGCGTCGTTTCGACAAACGCGTTCGGGGGAAAGCGAACGGACTTCCACGAACGTGCCGCTGGAACTCAACCGCTCGCCTATCTCATCCACATGTGCAGTGAGTGCGGCTACTCCGGTGGAGAGTCGGACTTTACGACGGGCGCGGATGTCAGTCCCACTCTAAAACAACATGTCTTCGAGGAGCTGACGCCGTTGCGGCCCTCGCTCGTATGCGGTTCGGAGAAGTACGAGGCAGCCGCGAAGGTCGCGCAATGGCAGGGAATGGATCCGCGACACATCGCTGATCTGCTCCTGCGTGCCGCCTGGTGCTGTGTCGACGAAGGTGACGTCGAAGCGGAGAGATTTTTCCGTCGACACGCAGCGTGGATGTTCGAGGAAGCGCTGAAGGCCTACGATGGCGTGCCGCGAGAAGAGCGCGCGATACTTACATATCTCGTTGGTGAGCTATGGCGCCGCGTCGGTGACTTGAAGAAGGCAAACTACTGGTTTGACTCCGTGCCCGGAGAAATCACGGATGGGCAGAGCCAACAGTGGGTTATCGATGCCGCTGAGCAGCAGCGACTGAATCCGCGAGAGTGGTTCGGCTGATCCTACCGCGTTCCAAACAATCTGTCGCCGGCATCACCAAGCCCAGGGAGGATGTAGCCCTGGGCATTTAGTTGGCGGTCCAGTGCCGCGCAGTAGATCTGCACATCCGGGTGAACGCTACTCAGATGGCGTACGCCTTCAGGGGCGGCAACGAGACAAAGCAAACGGATTCTCGTCGCGCCGGCGCGCTTGAGTGAGGAAACCGCCGCTGCTGCACTCCCTCCGGTGGCGAGCATGGGATCGAGGAGAAAGAAGTCCCGCTCCGAGGTATCGCCGGGAACTTTGAAATAGTAGTCGACTGGCTGTAGAGTGCCGTGGTCTCGGTAGAGTCCGATGTGCCCGACACGTGCTGAGGGGACAAGCCGAAGAATTCCTTCGACCATGCCGAGTCCGGCCCGCAGGATTGGAACGAGAGTGAGTTTCTTGCCGCTGATGTGCCAGCCGCTCGCAGTCTCTAGCGGAGTTACTACCTCGCGTGGCTCGAGCGGCAGCTCGCTGGTCGCCTCGTATGCCATGAGCATCGCGATCTCATCGACCAGCTCCTTGAAGCGCTTGGTATCCGTCTGCTGATCACGCAGGATCGTCAGCTTGTGCTGAACGAGTGGATGCCGGATAATAGTCAGCGAGGGGAATTCCTTTATACGCTCGATCATTCTTGCCCCAAATTCCGGCACTGAACCCGTAGACGTTCACCGGCTCTAATCTCTCTGTCCCGATGAAAGAATACCAGGCTGTGGTCGTCAAGCTCACTCGTCACACACGCGAAGACGAAGACACCCTAACCGACCTTCTCAACGAGAGGAGCAGAGGTGGCTGGGAGCCTGCTCTAATGTCACAGGACGAACAGCGTGTGACGCTGCTCTTTCAGCGCGACGCGGTAGGAGAAGGTTAGCGATTTGGAGGTAACGTTCGTCGGAGCCGCACGCGAGGTCACCGGCTCCTGCCATCTCCTTCACGTCAACGGCTACACGGTTGCGCTCGACTGCGGGATGTTTCAGGGCCGTCGGCAGGAAGCGGCTGAGAAAAACCGCGAGTTGCCATTGCCGATCGACAAACTGGATGCGGTCGTCCTCTCGCACGCTCATATCGATCACTCTGGACGACTGCCCTACCTGATTGCCGAAGGCTACTCCAAAACCATCTGGGCAACTTCTGCTACGCGTGACCTTTCGGCGGTCATGCTCGCTGACTCTGCGCACATCCAGGAAAAGGATGCTGAGTTTCTCGCCAAGAGAAAAAGAGATTTCGTGGAGCCCCTTTACGGAATGCGTCACGCGGTGAGGACGATGGACCTCATGGTCGGTGTGCCGTACAACCGTACCTTCGACGTAGTTCCGGGCATACGGGCGACCTACATCGACGCCGGTCACATACTCGGATCTGCCTCTGTCGAACTTGACTGCACCGAGAATGGAAAGAAGAAGCGGCTGGTTTTCTCGGGAGATATCGGTCGTAGCGGACTCGCAATTGTGCGCGATCCGACGCCACCCAGTGGCGCGGATGCGCTGATAATGGAATCCACCTACGGCAATCGGGACCATGAATCTGTGGAGGGAGCGCGTGCGCAGCTGGCGCAGGTGGTCCGCGACACGGCGGCACGCGGCGGCCGGGTGCTGATTCCTGCATTTGCGGTCGGCAGAACCCAGGAGATGATTTACGCGTTGCACGGCCTTGCCCGCGAAGGAGCGATTCCCTCGATACCCATCTATGTAGACAGCCCACTGGCAATCGACACCACCACTGTCTTCGAGATGCATCCCGAGGGCTTCGATCACTCGGAAGAGATGGTGCAAAAAGTCAAAGAGCTGTTTCGGTTTGAACTCCTGCACTACACGCGCGATGTCGAGGAATCAAAAGCACTATCGCGCGCTCATGGGCCCATGATCATCATCGCTGCGTCCGGCATGATGGAGAACGGCCGCATTCTGCACCACCTCGCCCAAGGCGCCAGTGATCCACGGAACACGATTCTCGTAGTCGGGTTCCAGGCTGAGCACACGCTGGGACGGCGCGTGGTGGAGCGACAGCCGGTGCTACACATATTCGGTGACGATGTCCCGCTGCACGCTCATGTCGAAGTAATCGATGGCTACAGCGCGCACGCCGATCGCACTGAAATGATGGCGTGGCTGTCGCGTGTCAAGGAGAAGTCACCGGGCCTGGGACCGGTCTGGCTGGTACATGGAGAAGCGCCGGTGCAGGACGAATTCAAGACAGCGCTGACTGCGCACGGCTACACTGTCGATTGTCCCGAGCCTCACACGACACGCAGTTTCTAAAGTAGCTTGCACGGGTGAAGCGATCGGCAAAAGCGAAGCGCGCGCTGACGATTGTAAGGCGCCTCCTGACGATAGCTGTTGTAACGGTGTTCGCGCTGTGGGTGATTTCGGCAGCAGCGGTGATGCTCTGGAGCTCACGCGATGAAGCGCGACCTGCACATGCGATCGTCGTGCTCGGTGCGGCACAGTACGCAGGCCGTCCCTCGCCCGTCCTGCGTGCTCGGCTCGACCACGCCCTCGATCTCTGGAATCGGCACTTAGGGAAATTGCTCATACTGACGGGCGGCACTGGGACTGGCGACACAACCAGTGAAGCCGCGGTCGGAAGAACCTACGCCATCAAGCACGGTGTGCCTGACACCGTCATCCTGATGGAGACCCAGGGCCGTACGACCAGCGAATCGATGCGCGCAGTGGCAGGCATGCTCGAAGCGCGTGGTTTGCAAACAGCGGTACTGGTGAGCGACCCGTTTCACATGCTGAGGCTGCGGATTCTGGCAAGGCGGTTCGGGTTTACACCTTATACGTCGCCGACCCAGACCAGCCCGATCTCCCCGAACCGGGAGGAAAGGTGGAAGTATATCTTTAGCGAGTCGATCAAAGCTCCGCTGGCGTTCTTTTTCGAGAGGAAGATGTGATCAGGAAAACGCTTTTAGTCGCGTTAGGATACTTAATTGTCGGCGCGACACCGGGTCTGGTAGCCGCTCAGACGATACCGCGGATCCAGTTCGAGAAGTACAAGCTGCCCAACGGACTTGAAGTAATCCTGCACGAAGACCACTCGACGCCGATTGTCGCTGTCGATACCTGGTACCACGTCGGCTCTGGCGACGAGCTGCCTGGTCGCACCGGATTCGCTCACCTGTTCGAGCACATCATGTTCATGGGCTCGCAACACGTGCCAGTCGGAGCATTCGACCAGATGCTCGAGGCTGCCGGTGCCAACAACAACGGCTCGACAACCGAAGACCGGACCAACTACTACGAGACACTGCCGTCGAATGCATTGCCACTCGCGCTCTGGCTGGACTCCGATCGGATGGGGTTCCTGATCCCGACGATGGATCTGGCGAAAGTGAACCTGCAGCGCGACGTGGTAAAGAACGAACGCCGGCAACGGGTTGATAACGTGCCGTACGGTCGCGCCGACGAGACGATACTGGCGGCGTTGTATCCCAAGACGCATCCGTACTCATGGCCCGTGATTGGATCGATGGCTGATTTGAGCGCGGCGTCGCTGACGGATGTCCAGAATTTCTTCAAGACTTACTACGCGCCCAACAACGCTACGATCGCCATCGCCGGGGATTTTGACCCGGTGACAGTGAAGCGGCTCGTACAACAATACTTCGGTGACATTCCACGCGGGCCGGAGGTGCATCGGCGCACTACGGTGCCGGCTGTGACAATTTCGCGTGACACGTTCCTCGTTCTCGAGGACAAGGTCCAGCTGCCGCGGCTTTACTACACCTGGCACTCGGTGAAAGCATTCTCGAAGGACGATGCTGCGCTCGATCTGCTGGCGCAGATCCTTGCCAACGACCGCAACTCGCGCCTCTACAAGAAGCTCGTGTACGAGATGCAGACAGCTCAAAGCGTCAACGCTTTCCAGGACGGGTCAAGACTCGATGGCAAGTTCGAGCTAATAGTGACGCCAAAACCGGGTCAGCGAACTGCTGATATCGACAAGGTAGTGGAGACAGAAATCACCAACCTCATTAACAACGGCGTCACGCAACGAGAGCTGCAGCGCGCCCAGAACGTTTACAAGGCGAGTTTTCTCAACCGTCTCGCCAGTGTGCTAGGCAAGGCTGAAGTGCTCAACACGTACAACTACTACGTCGGCAATCCGGACTACGTGCAGCAGGATGCCGCGCGTTATGATCGCGTAACCGCCGCCGAAGTGCAGCGTGTCGCGAAAACCTACCTCGGCAGACCAAAGATCGTTCTTACCGTTGTCCCAGAGGGAAAGAGAGACATGATGCTTACTGCAGTTGCAGCTGGGGGTGATCGATGAAATGGCGCACGCTTTCTACTGTTGCGGCGTTATCTCTCGTCGCTTCGCCGCTCTGGGCCCAGGGAACGGTCGATCGCACCAAGCCACCAGAGCTCGGCCCACCGCCGCGCGTATCCTTGCCACCGATCGTTACGCGACAACTCGCCAACGGACTGAAGCTGATGATCGTCGAGCAGCACGAATTGCCGCTCGCTGATTTTGTGTTAGTGGTTGGCAGCGGTGGAACCGCTGACCCTGCGGGGAAAGGCGGGGTCGCAAACCTTACCGCTCAGATGCTGCGTGAGGGCACGACGACCCGGAAGAGTCTCGACATTGCCGACCAGACATCATTCCTCGGCATCAGTCTTTTTCCGCAGGCGAGCTGGGAGTCGACCACGCTCTCGTTGCACACGCCGACAGCGCAGCTCGATAGCGCACTGGCCTTGTTCTCCGACGTCGCGCTCCATCCGACGTTTCCCGCAAACGAGTTCGATCGCATCAAGAAGAACCGGCTGACCGAGCTATTACAGCTACGTGATCAAGGTCCTGCGATCGCCAACATCGCTTTCCCGGCGATCATCTACGGTACCACACACCCATACGGCGCGCCGTTGATCGGTACGGAGTCGTCGGTAACCGCTCTCACGCCTGCGGATCTTCAGGCTTACTACCAGGCCAACTTCAAGCCCAACAACTCAACGCTGATCATAGTCGGTGATGTGAATCCGGCGCAGATCGAACAGAAGATCAACTCGCTGTTTGGAAGTTGGCCAAGGGGTGACGTCGCTCAGCTCAATTACGGGGAGCCGCCGAAGGCCAATGCGACTACGATTTATCTGATCGACAAGCCAGGTGCCGCGCAGTCGTCCTTCCGGATTGGCGAGGTTGGCGTACCTCGCTCGACGAAAGATTACTTCGCGCTCACCGTAATGAACACGATTCTGGGCGGATCGTTCACGAGTCGTCTGATGCAAAACCTGCGTGAGTCGAAAGGGTACACGTACGGCGCCGGTTCACGCTTCGACATGCGACGTGCCGCTGGTCCATTCACGGCGTCGGCAGAAATTGTATCTGCCAAGTCGGACTCTGCGCTGATCGAATTCATGAAGGAGTTGAACAACATTCGTCAGGCAGTGCCGACGGACGAACTGTCGCGTGCGAAGCGGTACCTGGAACTACAGCTGCCTGAGAACTTCGAGACCACGCAGCAGATTGCGGCAGCGCTCGTACCGGTAGCGCTCTACGATTTGCCGCTCGACTACTACAACAACTACGTACAGAACATCGAAGCAGTCACGCAGGCTGATGTTGCTCGGGTCGGACAGCAGTACATCAATCCGTCATCGATGGCAATTGTGATCGTAGGCGACCGGAAGACAATCGAGCCGGCGCTCAAGGCAACGAATATTGGTCCGGTCGTAATTCGCGACATTAGTGGGCAGCCGGTGCAGTAGGGATGATGGATGAGGGACAGCCTAACCTTTGTGGGCAACGGGCGTGACTTGGATCACGCCCGTTTTGCTTTGTCGGCGGCGATCAATGGTTGCAGACTCTCAACGACCCAGCGCCAGTAATCCTCTCCTGCGATTTGCGCCAGATCATTGTGGCCAGCGCGGTCTACGACCAGGAGCGCTCCTTTGCGCTTCGACGCGTCATAGACCTTCATCCCCATTCTGAATGGGATGATGCGATCGCGTTTTCCGTGTGCAACCGAGACTGGCACGTCGAGCTCCGACACAATCGCAATTGTATCGAAGTGGATTCTCGAGAGAAGTTTCCAGATGTAGGTAATGGGCGGCCACACAATGAGTCGCGCCATCGCCTGCGCCGAGCTGAACGGAGCCTGAAGCAGCAGCGCCTGTGGCGGATGGATCTCTGCCAACTCTACGGCGACGCCGCTGCCGAGCGAGTGCCCGAAGTAAGCGGCGCGACTGCGATCGATACCATAGGCAACCCGCATGTGATCGTAAGCGGCCCGTGCGTCGAGTTTCGACGCCTCGTACGTCGGCCTGCCGCCCAGTGACATGTACCCCCTATACTCGGCGAGGAAAATGGCGCATCCGGTACGCTTTTCGATCATGCGTGCCCAATCGAGCTGCCAAACCGATAGATCAGCGTTGCCATGGAAGCAAATCAAAACGCCCGGAGCATGGTGCGGGTCGCCGATCAAGTAGCCGGCCAATCGCTGGCCGTCAATTGCTTCGTAACTGATGCGTCCTGTGTCCGGTACCTCTTCGTTTAGTCGTGGTGGCTGGAACAGAATCCGCTCCTGCGACTGCCACAGCAGCACTACCGAGCCAGCGAGAAGAACAACCGCGAAAAGCGCCGCGATCATCCGGAAACGAGGGGGTTCCAGTGGCTTTGCATGGCGGGCAATTTACGACAATGCGGATACCTGTAGAAACGTACGAGCTCGATAACGGACTTTTCGTAACGCTGTCGGAGGATCACACCGCTCCGATTGTGGCGGTGAACCTCTGGTATCATGTCGGATCAGCGAACGAGAGAGCCGGCCGTACCGGCTTCGCCCATCTGTTCGAGCATATGCTCTTCCAGGGATCCGCACACGTCGGGTCCAATGAGCATTTCGAGCTCATTCAGAGAGCAGGCGGAACCCTCAATGGGTCGACCTGGCTCGAGCGCACCAACTATTACGAGACCGTTCCATCCCATCAACTGGCGCTGGCGCTCTGGCTGGAAGCTGATCGTATGGGTGACCTGTTGCCGGCTATGACGCAGGAGAAACTGGATACTCAACGCGATGTCGTTAAGAACGAGCGTCGCTGGGCAGTTGATAATCAGCCTTACGGAACGATGCTCGAGAAGCTTCAGGAGCTGGTCTTTCCGCAGACGCATCCGTTCCATCACTCTCTGATTGGGTCGATGGAGGATTTGTCGGAGGCCTCACTTGACGACATCGCGCAATTCTTTGCGACGTACTACACGCCGGACAACGCCGTCCTTTCGATCGCCGGCGATTTCGAGTTGGGCGAAGCTCGACGACTGGTCAGTCAATACTTTGCCACAATCCCCCGCGGCCATGGAAAGCCACCGCTTCCGCCAATGAACCTGCCGCCCGTGTTTGGCGGACCGCTTCGCGAGGTAGTCCAGGACAACGTCAGCCTGTCACGATTATTTCTCGCGTTCAGATCACCTGTATTTGGAAGCGGTGATTACTACGCGGCGAGCGTGGCTTCCGCGATCCTGGGGCTTAGAAAGGGAAGTCGACTCCATCGCTCGCTGGTGCGCGAGCGGCAGATCGCGTCCGACGTGGCGTGTTACACGTTCGATCTTGCCAAGGGGACCGATCTGCTCGTCGTCGATGTAACGGCACGACCCGAGATATCGCCGTCACAGCTCGAGGAAGAAGTCGAGCGGGAGATAGACTCGATCTGCCGCGACGGCGTCTCTGCAGCGGAGGTGAAGCGAGCAATTGCGCTGATCGAGACTGATCTCGTCAGCTCATTGCAGTCCGCGGGCGAGAGGGCCGACCGGCTGTCGATGTTTGCGACTTATTTCAGGAATCCGGATCTGATCAATGATCAGGCTGCCGCATATCGCGCCGTCAGTGCAGAGCGTGTGAACGCGCTGATCTCGGAGCGGTTTGGTCCGAACAATCGCGCGAGCCTTATTTATGTCCCGCACGACGGTGTTGAATCAGAGGAGATGCTGGCTGCGGCTGTGGGCGCAGACTGATGATCACCGCTGAACGACCGAAGCCGGCAGCGCCGAGACTCTACCGGTTCCCGGGATTTACTGAGGAAGTTCTTCCCAACGGACTGCGACTCGTCGTAGCACCGGTAGCAAAACTTCCTCTTGCTACAGTGCTCGTGATCGTCGACGCCGGCTCGACAATCGATCCAGCTGGTAAGGAAGGGCTGGCGGCCCTGACGGCAGCTGCACTACTGGAAGGCACGTCGGAGTTTGATGGTGCTCAGCTTACGGAGCGATTCGAGCAGCTGGGAACCGGTGTGGAATCTGGTGCCGATTGGGACAGCGCTTTCATCAAGCTCACGGTGCTGTCTGACCGTCTCGAAGACGCAACTACTCTCCTCGGTGAGGCAATCGCGAGTCCCGAATTTCCGGAGCGCGAAATCGAACGGCTGAAGGCCGAGCGACTTGCGGAAATTCTGCAGCTGGAGACGGAGCCGCGCGGTCTAGCCGACGAGAAGTTTTCCGAGTTTCTCTACTCTCGCGAATCGCGGTATGCGAAGCCGGACGGTGGCACGGCAGAGAGTGTGGCGGCGCTTTCTCGAAGCGATGTCCAAAAATTCTTCCGCAACGAGTACAAGGCTGGTTCGACGACGCTCGTGATAGCGGGCGATGTCACTCAACAGCTCGCGCGCAAACTAGCGGGGCAGGCATTTGGTAGGTGGCCGACCGGTGGGAGCTCACGTCCGGCACTCTTAGCGACTCCGCGAGCTAAAAACCGCACCGTGAACATCGTCAGCAAGGCCGACGCGCCACAGTCGGAGCTACGCGTCGGTCACGTAGGTCTGCCGCGAAAGCATCCTGATTTCTTTCCGACCCTGGTAATGAACGCAGTGCTGGGTGGGTTGTTCGGCTCCCGAATCAACATGAACCTGCGCGAAGAGCACGGCTACACGTATGGTGCGTCCTCGTATTACGACTGGCGTCGTGGTCCGGGGCCGTTCGTGGTTTCGACCGCGGTCCAAAGCGATGTCACTGCGCCTGCGCTGAGGGAGATTTTCGCCGAGATCGATCGCATAAGAGCGAGCAAAATCTCCGAGGAGGAGTTGTCCCTCGCGCGCGACTATCTGGATGGAGTTTTTCCGATTCGCTACGAGACGACGACCGCCATCGCATCAGCGCTGGCGAACCTCGTTATCTACGATTTGAGTGACGACTACTACGATACGTACAGGCGGCATGTAAGAGAGATCACAACGGAGGATGTGCTGCGCGCAGCGAAAACCCATCTGCACCCTGAACAGCTACAGACTATGATCGTTGGGGATGCGGCTGCTGTAAAAGACTCGGTCGCAGCGTTGAAATTTGGCGAGCTCCAGGTTCACTCCGTCTAAGGAATGAACGACTCAGGAAAACCGGGGCAGCTGAAATCGACTCGTGTCTACACGGGTCGCATCGTTTCGCTGGATATCGACAAGGTCCGATATCCCGATGGATCAGTCGGCGAATTGGAGATGATTCGCCACCCGGGGGCGAGTGCAGTCGTTCCGTTTCTTAGCGATCCAAGTAGTGACGATCCGCAGATTCTGCTGATCAAACAGTATCGCTACGCGGCCGATGGCTATTTGTATGAGGTACCAGCGGGCCGTCTCGATGCCGGAGAGGATCCCAAGGCATGCGCGGCCCGTGAGCTCAAAGAGGAGACGGGGTGCACCGCAAGTCAGATCGAGTATCTCACCACAATTTTCACCACCCCCGGTTTTACGGACGAAAAAATCCATCTCTTTATGGCAACCGGTCTGACTGCCGGTGAGACTAAGCACGAGGCGGATGAATTCCTGGAACTCCAGCCAATGTTGTTGTCAAAGGGACTGACAATGATTCAGACCGGAGAAATTCAGGATGGCAAAACCGTGGTCTCACTCCTCTTCGCGGCGGGGTTCCGGCTGAGCCGTTAACCCTTTGGGCCAAATTGGCGTCTAATCAACGAAAGACGCTGATATGTCATGCAAATAGGACAGACTTAGCGGAATCTGGACAAGCTCAGGCTTGGACTTGAGCAGTTAAGTCCTTGATTGCCAATGGGTTAGTCTTTGCAGCTACCGGGCATGGGGCGTGCATTGATGGTAAGCGGAAAAGTTCCATTTCGGAGATGTGTGCATAACTGAGCGTTATGCGTAGTCTCTTATATAAGGAGAGCAAAATGGCTGACAGCGTCCGTAAGCACGTAGTATCGGTTGAGGTACCGACCGTCCGGGAACGCCTGCAGGCGATGGATGACTCAGCCGTCGTGACTGCTTTCCTTGGCGGCGAGGAGCGCGCCTTCTCAGAGTTGGTGACTCGTTATCAAACCCGTCTGCTGAACTTCGTTTACCGAACCATCGGCGACCGTGAGAAAGCGGAAGATCTGGTACAGGAAGTTTTCATTCGCGTGTACCGTCACCTGCACCGGTTCGATCGCTCGAAGAAGTTCTCGACCTGGGTTTATACGATTGCTTCCAATCTGGCCAAGAACGAACTGAGAAACCGTTCGCGGAATCCGTTAGTTCTTTTCCAAACCGTGCAAAAGAACTCGCAGGACGAGGATCGTCCCCTTCAGTTTGAGGACACGACTTCACGGCCTGACGACATGTACCGGAAGCGTCATCTCAGGGAAATCGTCGAGGAGAGCGTGGCCAAGCTTCCCGAGCATCACAGAAACGTCTTCGTCCTCAGGGAGCTGGAAGGCAAGTCTTACGAGGAGATTGCTGAAATCACCGAGTGCAACCTCGGTACGGTCAAGTCCCGCCTAAACCGGGCTCGGAACTCGTTCGCGGAAATAATTGCTCCATATGTAGATTAGGGCTGACGGTTCGGGAACAGGCCCCACTCTAGTGGGTACCTGTTACCGAACCCTCAACCTATCTCCATGGATTGTCGCGAATTTTGTGACCAGCATCTAGCCTTCGTAGACGATACCCTCGCCGGGATCGAGCTGGTACGCATGCAGCGACACATCGCTGAGTGCGAGAGCTGTGCGAAGCACGACGCGAAAATCCGTCGCTCGCTACTGCTCTTTCGAAATCTTCCGGCAATTGAGCCATCGCCTGATTTTTCCGCGCGGCTCGAAGCTCGACTCAAGCATTGTCAGGAAGAGCAATTGGCGATGACGCAGCGCAACCTGAGACGGGGCGCAATCGCGGCAACTCTCGCCAGCGCAATCATGCTCGGCTACATCGGCACTACCCTGTTCAATCAGCCATCGCTGCCACGCGACATCGTTCTCCCGCCAGTCGTCGCCACCATTCCAGAGCCAGAGCTCACCCCCATTACAACTTCAGCACCCGCGATCGTTACCTCCGTGTCTGCCGGCCTTACGATTTGGCCTGCTGCACTGTTTGCGGAACAGGTGCCGGTGCGCTTTGCCCACTCGAAACTCGAGCTGACGAACTACACTCGTTAGCAAGCACATCGGCAGGCCCGGTGGGCACCCGTATATTTGGGTCATGCCACCGTCTTCTCTCAAAACACTCCGTGATGCGATAAAAAACGGCTCGTTCGACGCCGCTTACTACATCGTCGGAGAAGACGAATTTCAAAAAGACGACGCCATCAAGCAGCTGATCGATGCAGCGCTGGACCCGGCGGCCGCTGATTTCAACCTTGATGTGAGACGCGCTGTCGATCTGGATGCCGAAACCCTCGGCGTCTTACTCGGCACTCCGCCGATGATGGCTGCGCGCAGAATAATCGTGCTGCGGGATGTAACTAGTCTGAAAAGAGACGCGCAGAAAGTCGTAGAGGAATACCTGAAGTCTCCAGCGCCGGATCTTTTGCTGCTATTACAAGCTCCCGCGGGATCGAAGGACGACTCGACGCTGTCAGGGCTCAGCACCCGGCTTTTGTTCGACCCGCTGACGGGTGACCGCATCCCGAAATGGATAGCACACCATGCGGCCACGGTTCACAAAGTGAATGTTTCGCCGTCGGCGGCGGAACTGCTACAGGCAGCAGTTGGAAG
The DNA here is from genome assembly GCA_035248505.1 of Gemmatimonadaceae bacterium. Classification (GTDB taxonomy): domain Bacteria; phylum Gemmatimonadota; class Gemmatimonadetes; order Gemmatimonadales; family Gemmatimonadaceae; genus UBA4720. Next base: position 12,953 of record DATFHK010000033.1, read on the forward strand.
TGACCTTTTCCAGCTGGCGAGTGAGCTCGATAAACTTGCCAGCTATATCGAAGGCAGAGACGGCGAAATCGGTGAAAATGACGTTGCGGCAGTGGTCGGCGTGCGTCGCGGCGAGACCCAGTCGGACTTTCTGGATGCAGTCGCGGAGCGTAACGTGGCCCGCGCGTTGGAGTTAATTCCGCATATCCTTTCCCAGCCGAAAACAACGGCTGTCTCAGTCGTCATGGCATTGTCGACACAGATGCTCGCGATTTCGTGGGGCCGAGCGAAGCTCGATGAAGGATCGCCGCGAGCTCGGCTCAATCAGGAATACTTCGATCTGTTGCGAGAAACCGGCGCTTTCACAGGCCGTCCCTGGGGATCAGCCGCCGCCGTCTGGACACGTGCAGCGGAACGCTGGACCAGAGAATCCCTCGATCGAGCCCTCGATTCCCTGCTCGAGACCGACATCGCCCTCAAGGAGAGTCGTGTCTCGTCTGAGGAACAATTGCTGGCCACGCTGGTGCTGAGTCTTTGCGCAGGCGATACGCGAACCGCAGCAGCGTGAATAGGAGAGTTGTGAGATGTTTGGATGGAAAGGGTTCGCGGTCATTTCCGCGATATTCATCGGCTCAAGCATGTCTGCGCAGACGCCTGCGCGTCCGACGGATCCTGTGTTTGTGAGAGCACAGGCACTGGTCAGCGATGGGAACGGCGCGGCAGGCAGAGCGCTTATTGATTCGATGATTGCTGTAACGCCACCATCGGCGCCGTTGTATCCACAAGCGTTGTTCTGGCGTGCAAGCCTGGCTGCCAGCGCCGCCGATGCCGAGAACGACTACAAGCACATCGTGGTCGACTATCCGCTGACGCCGCAAGCTCCGGAGGCGCTGCTGCGGCTCGCGCAGCTCGAGCTCGCGCGCGGCGATCGTGAGGCAGCGCTTGGTCATTTGCAGCGGATTCCGCGTGACTACCCGCGCAGCAAATCGCTAGCGCGTGCGAACTACTGGATTGCGCGCGTTTTCTTCGAGAAAAATGATTTGGCTAACGGCTGTACCGCGAACGCGAACGCCCTCGCCCAGCTCGACTCCACGGAAATCGAGCTACGCAATCAGATTCAGTATCAGGGCCAGCGCTGCCCCGCACCTGGTGCTGCTCCGGTTGTAACGCAAACACCGCCTGCGTCAGTGGTTGCGTCACCACCGATTCAGGTTCAGGCGGCACCGGGGAGTCAGCCGACAGCGAGCGGTCAGGCGACATCGCCGAGTCAATTGGTACCGGTAGCTCCGGCGCCGTCAGTGGTCAGTAGCCAACCTGCCGTAGTGCCAGATAATGCGCCAACAAGGCCCGAGTATTCCGTTCAGCTTGCTGCGTATAAAATCCGCGCTGATGCCGACAAGCTGGTAGAGAATCTCAAAATGCGCGGTTATGAAGCGCGGGTCGATGTGTCGCCAGACTGGTTTCGCGTGCGCGTCGGACGCTACCCGAGCGAAAGTGCCGCGGAGGCGCAACTGCGCGAGATGAAAGCGAAGCAGATGAGCGGGTTTGTCGTGCGGGCTCCGGACCGGTGAGTCGCGCCGCATCAACTCCGTTGATGCAGCAGTACCGGGAGATCAAGGCGCGCCATCAGGACGCGATCTTGTTCTTCCGAATGGGCGATTTCTACGAGATGTTCTACGAAGATGCCGAAGTTGCATCGAGAACGCTCGGTCTCACACTCACATCGCGGAACAACGGCGGGGCCAGCGAAGTCCCGCTCGCGGGAGTGCCGGTCAAAGCGGCCGGCGAATATCTGAAGCGGCTCGTGCAAAATGGCTTTCGGGTCTCGATTTGCGAACAAACCGAAGACCCGAAATTCGCAAAAGGCATCGTCAAGCGTGAAGTGATCGAGACCGTCACGCCGGGTGCTGCGTTCTCGGACGATCTGCTCGATGGTACGCGCAACAATTACTTGTGTGCGCTGAATCGTTCCGGCGATGTCGTTGGAGTCGGCTGCACGGATCTGTCGACCGGAGAATTGAGACTCACCATCGTCGGAGCGCAGGATCTCGACGCGACGCTGGCGAGATTCACGCCGCGTGAAATCATTGTCGCACGCGGCCAGGACTTTGGCTTGACGCTTAAAGGTCCAATTGGAGAAGAAGGCCCAATGGTCGCGGAGCGTGAAGCGTGGGAGTTCGATGCTTCGCTGGCGCGTGACCAGTTGCTGGAGCATTTCCAGGTCAGCTCGCTCGCCTCATTTGGAATTGACGATAGCGACTCCGTTGCGATAGGCGCCGCCGGCGCATTGCTTCGCTACCTTCGCGAGCTGCAGCCCGCGGGAACGCCGCACCTCGGCCGTCCAAGGATCGAGCGCCCGGGTGGTGTAATGCCACTCGACGAGATGACGCGGCGCAATCTCGAGCTGGTCGACTCAATGCGAGGCGAAAGTTCGGGGACGTTATTGGCGGTTCTCGACCGGACGCTGACCCCGATGGGTGCGAGACTTTTACGTCACTGGCTGCTGGCGCCGTTGGTTGATCATGCGCAAATCGAGCAACGACTCGACGCGGTGTCAGCGCTTGGTGACGTGCTGGTACGCGAGGCACTACGGGAGCGACTGGATGGAGTCAGAGATATCGAACGTCTCGCAGGCAAAGCGGCGGCCGGTCGCGCATCGCCGCGTGAGCTGAGAGCGCTCGGCGATTCCCTGTCCAGAGTTCCCGACATCAGGAAGGATCTCGATCGCACGCAACCGAAGACCGCTGATGGTCGATGGGCATTTGCTCGACATGCGGATGCGTGGGACGATTGTGGCGACCTGTGCCAAGAGATCCACCATGCCCTCGTCGAGAGACCGCCAAATGCAATTGGTGAGGAGCCGACAATTCGGCCCGGAGTGGACAGTGATCTCGACAACTGGCGCGGTCTACGCGAAGGCGGCAGAGACGGAATCGCGAAGATCCAGGCGGAAGAGCGAGCAAGAACGGGAATAAACTCGCTCAAGGTCGGCTACAACAAAGTCTTCGGCTATTTCATCGAAGTCACCAACACCAACAAGCATCTCGTGCCTGCCGATTATCAACGGCGGCAAACACTTACTGGCGCCGAACGCTATGTCACTGCCTCGTTAAAGGAGTATGAAGAGCGAGTTCTGACAGCAGCAGAGCGCATCGAAGAGCGTGAGCGGGAGTTGTTCGAGCGCCTGAGGAGCCGGATTGGCGAGGAGGTCGTGCGTCTCCAGGCACTGGCGCAAACAATCGCCGAGCTCGATGTACTGGCATCCCTCGCCGAGGTCGCGGCTCGTGAAGGTTACGTGCGGCCGGAGTTAACGAACGATTTTGCACTGGAGATTGCGTCCGGTCGGCATCCGGTGGTCGAGAGAATGATGCCGCGCGAGAAGTTCATTCCGAATGATGTTTCGCTTACGGAAGATGCACGGATGGTGATTCTGACCGGACCAAACATGGCGGGGAAGTCGACGGTTTTGCGCCAGGTTGGGCTGCTGGTGCTGATGGCTCAAATCGGCAGTTTCGTTCCCGCATCGCGTGCACGCATCGGCATCGTCGACAGATTGTTTACACGTGTCGGTGCCAGCGACAATCTGGTTCGTGGTCAGTCGACGTTCATGGTGGAAATGTCGGAGACGAGTGCGATCCTGCACACAGCGTCGCGGAAGAGTCTGGTTCTGCTCGACGAGATCGGGCGCGGAACCTCAACCTACGATGGAATCTCGATTGCGTGGGCGGTGAGCGAGCATTTGCACGACAAGATCGGCTGCAAGACGATGTTTGCGACGCACTATCACGAGCTGACTCAACTGGCCGATTATTTAGACGCAGTTCGCAACTATAACGTCCAGGTGCGTGAGGTTGGAGATCAGGTGTTGTTTCTGCATCGGTTGCAACCGGGGGGCGCCGATCGATCCTATGGGATCGAGGTCGGACGGCTTGCCGGTCTGCCGGCGCCCGTGCTCAACCGCGCGCGGGAACTGCTGCACCTTCTTGAAGCGGAACAGATCGTGCCGCGATCAAAGGCCACCTCAACACGCGGGGCCAGGGCGGATGACCAGCTGGCACTCTTTGGAACAGGAAATCATCCGGTGGTGGAGAAGCTGAAACAGCTGGAACCAAATGCGATTACGCCGCTACAGGCACTGGAGACGCTGGCCCGACTCGTCGATGAAGCAAAAAGTGAAAACAAAACTGTCTGAAATGCTAAGAAGCGTAGTCATTGTTTGCCTGGCGATCAGTGCTGTTGCTTGTGACAAGGGAGACGGTTCGGGCCTGCCGTTTCAGACCGTCGGCCGCCAACCGGATCAAGCGCCCGTGATGCTGAACAAGGAATTGCCGTTCCGGTATCCGCCTGCGCTTTACGCGCAGAAAGTCCAGGGCAACGTGACTCTTCGCATCTTCATCAATAGGGACGGCACCATTGCGCCGGACTCGACAAGGATTGCAGAGACATCGGGCTTTACCGCGCTCGATTCCGCAGCGATGAAGGGATCGCGCGATCTGAAGTTCGAGCCGGCGAAGACGCAGGGTCAGCCTGTCCCGGTGTCGATTCTATTACCGGTGTACTTCAGGCATCCGGACGCACCGCCGCTGGCCGGTGACTCGATCATAGGTCGCGACACTACGGCGAGTACATCAACTGCTGACTCGGCGAAGGCCGATACGACGAAGGCGGCGACTCCTTCAAAAGCAACTACGTCGAAGTCCAGCTCGAGCAAGACCAAGACGACAACCAAGCGACGCCGGTAATGAAGCACGAGCGTAATCGAGAGCCGTACGATAACGTCCTCGAAACAATCGGTTGGACACCGCTCATTCGCTTGAATTCGGTGACGCGCAGCATTCGCACGCCGGTTTACGCGAAGGCGGAATTCTACAATCCCGGCGGGTCCGTAAAGGATCGTATCGGTTTGCCGATCATCGAGCGGGCAGAACGCGAGGGCAAGCTCAAGCCGGGTGGCACAATCGTCGAGGGCACGAGTGGCAATACAGGCGTCGGTTTGGCGATTGCTGCCGCACTCCGCGGATACAAGTGCGTGTTCACGATGCCGGACAAGATGTCGCAGGAGAAAGTCCGGTTGCTGAAGGCGTTTGGCGCCGACGTGATCGTTACGCCAACTGCAGTCCCGCCCGATCATCCCGACAACTACGTGATGATGGCGAAGCGGATCGCGCAGGAAACGCCGAACGCAATTCTCGCCGATCAGTTCTACAACGATGCGAATCCGGAAGCGCATTATGCGACGACAGGGCCGGAACTGTGGGAGCAGACCCACGGAAAAATCACGCATTTCGTCGGTGCGGCGGGAACCGGTGGCACGCTCACCGGGGTCGGCCGCTACCTCAAAGAGAAAAACAAGAAGATCAAGGTGATTGCCGGCGATCCTGTTGGTTCCATCCTCGCCGAGTATTGGCGGAGCAAAGGGAAAAACAAGATCGAGGGCGTGCCGTACAAGGTTGAAGGAATTGGTCAGGACAAACTGCCGGGCACGCTCGACATGAGCGTCATCGACGAATATCACACCGTGAGTGACAAGGAGTCGTTCGCGATGGCTCGACGTCTCACGCGTGAAGAAGGGCTATTCGTCGGTGGATCCTCGGGCCTCATCGCTTCCATTGCGCTGAAGATTGCGCGCGAGCTCAATGATCCGAACGCAATGGTCGTCACCATTCTCTGCGATACGGGCGAGCGATATTTGTCGAAGTTGTACAGCGACGAATGGATGCGCGAGAATCAAATGCTCGATACTCCGAAGATCGCCCTGCACTCCGTTTTGGGCAGGAAGAATGGCGGCGCACCGGCGGTCGTGAGTGTCGCGCCCGGCGCGACGGTTCGTCAGGCGATCGGCCTGATGGCGCTGCACGATGTGTCGCAGCTGCCGGTGATGGATGGGCCCAATTGCGTCGGCTCTGTCAGTGATTGGTCATTGTCGCAAAAGAGTCTGGAGAATCCGAAGCTGCTCGACACACCAGTGAGCGAGATCATGGATTCTCCATTCCCGATGGTGGCATCCGATCAGCCGGTGGACAGCGTAGTGAAGCTGCTATCAAAGGCGAATCCGGCGGTGCTGGTGCAGGAACACGGCGTCGTACAAGGAATCGTGACGCGATCGGACATGTTGCACTTCATGATGTCGCGCTAACGAACACCAATCTGAAATGAAAATCACCGTACTAATGGGAGGCACGTCCTCGGAGCGAAACGTGTCTCTCGCTTCAGGAATACGAATTGTGGAAGCACTGCGCAGTCGCGGGCACTCGGTGACGGCGCTCGATCCGGCGAAGGGCGTAATCAGCAATGCCGAAGAGCGCGCGCTTGCGACTGGAAAGGTCGGCACTGAACCGCCATCCCTGGAATCGCTGTCGAAATTTGCCGAGGGCGCGTTCCTGCCCAATCTGACCTCGATGAAGGAAGTGAGAGATGCTGACGTTGCATTTCTCGCGTTGCACGGTGGTCAGGGAGAAGACGGTACCATCCAGGCCCTTCTGGACATGGCACACGTGAGGTACACCGGCAGCGGACACCTCTCGAGCGCGTTGGCGATGGACAAGGACCTCTCGAAGAAGCTGTTTCGCGAGGCGAAAGTGAAGACGGCCGATTGGCTAATGGCGCCCGTGAACGTAGAGCAAGTCGAGGGAATCCTGGGACTTCCCGTCGTGGTGAAGCCGTCGAAGCAGGGTTCCACCGTCGGCCTGACGCTGGTGAAGAAGCGCGATGATCTGGCGCCGGCAATCGAGGAAGCGGGCAAGTATGACGATGAAGTCATGATCGAGCAGTTCATTCCGGGACGCGAACTTACCGTCGGCGTTCTTGGTGACGTCGCACTGCCGGTCGGAGAGATTCTGCCGAAGCACGAGATCTACGATTACGAGTGCAAGTACACGGCGGGAATGGCGACCGAAGAATTCCCGGCCAAGCTGTCACGAGAGGCAACCGAAAAAGTCCAGCAGCAGGCACTCGCCGCTTTCAAAGCGCTCAAGCTGCGAGGGTACGCGCGCATAGATTTCCGGCTCACCAGCGAGGGCGAGTTCTACTGCCTGGAGGCAAACACGTTGCCCGGAATGACAGAGCTCAGTCTGATACCACAGGGGGCCGCGGCGATGGGTATCAGCTTCCCCGAGCTTTGTGAGCGAATCGTGAGACTCGCTCTTGGCTAATTTTCCGAAGGAACCCAACACGGTCCGCTGGGTTCAAACACAGTAGTCTCTTGCGCAGGTCGGAATGAGCGAGCTGTACGAAACCCCGGATTCTCCGCGCGTGACACGCGCGGTTCAGTGGCTGCTGGGACTGAACATCGGGATTTATTTCCTGCAGCTGACGCTGTTCGGATCCGATGCGGTCTACTCCGCGCTCGCCCTGGATCCGGCTCACTTCCCTGCCGACTGGTGGACGGTCGTCACCTACATGTTCGTCCACGCGTGGCTGGCGCATCTCGCGTTCAACATGTTCACGCTGTGGATGTTCGGACCACGGCTCGAGCAGGAATGGGGAACCAGCACCTTCGTCCGCTTCTACCTGTGGTCAGGCGTTGGTGGCGCGATCGCCCATCTCATCTTTGCACAACACACGGCGGTGATTGGCGCTTCGGGCGCAATCAGCGGCGTGCTCGTCGCCTACGCTCTGCGCTGGCCCGACGAAGAAGTCTACCTGTTCGGCGTGATCCCGATGCGCTCGCGCTGGCTGGTGGTGGCGCTGCTGGCGATGAACATCATCTTCGCGCTGTCGCCTAGCTCACGGATCGATTGGACGGCACACGTTGGCGGAATGGCGTTCGGCTGGATTTTCCTGAAGCTCTACTCGGCCGGTGGAATCAGTCGGGTGCGCGGCTGGGTTTCAGCCCTGCCGGAGGATTCGGAAGACATGCCACGTGCGGTGCCGCGCAACAGATCACCAATGCGCGATCGGGCGGGCGGTGTCGACGAAGTTATCGAGCGCAGCAACGCGATCGTCGTGCGCGAGCGCAAGCCGATCCAGCACGTGCCGAGGCAGGAGTCGCCGAAAGAGTATGCGGCGAGGGTGAATCGCGTCCTCGATAAGATCTCGCAGCATGGGATGGCGAGTCTGACTCGCGATGAACGGCGGCTGCTCGAGGAAATGTCTCGTAAACTGCGCGAAGAAGACTAGTTTTCCCGGGGATGCCGAAACCCGAGCTCCTCGAAACCTTCGACAATCCGTACGCCAGCCGTGACTACGAGATCCACATGGATTGTTCGGAGTTCACGTCGTTGTGTCCGCTTGGCGGTATCGAGAGCGATGCGGAGGAACTGGCGCAGCTGAAGGGAGGCGCGCCCGACTTCGGGACCATTCGCATAACCTACGTGCCGGCGACAAAGTGCATCGAGCTCAAGAGCCTCAAGCTTTACCTCTGGAGCTTCCGGAACGATGGAATTTTCTACGAGCGCGCGGTAAACCGAATCCTCGACGACCTGGTCGCGAGCGCATCACCGAAGTGGATGCGGGTCGTCGGCGATTTCAATGTTCGTGGCGGAATCAAGTCAGTGATCACGGCCGAGCATGGTCGACGCCAGGCGGTTCGGGTTGATTAGACGCACCCGCCCGTTTTAATTGTTGGTCCGGACATTAGTCCGGTGGTTGGGCTAGGTAGCTCAGTTGGTAGAGCAGCGGACTGAAAATCCGCGTGTCGGCGGTTCGATTCCGTCCCTAGCCATGTCAGAAATGAAAAACGGCAGCCAAATGGCTGCCGTTTTGTTTTTGTTACTGCGATCCTAGCTGCCGTTCAGCGTTGACGCGATTCCGCTGATCAAACTTGCTTCGCGCTCGATTGCAGCTGCTGCACGCACAATTTCGCGATCTGCATCCTGCCACTGTCCCTGCTCGATTGCTTCGCGAACGCCAGGAATCGTTTTCACACCGTAGCCAGTGTAGAACCCGGGCGCATAAAGCATGTGCACATACCACGGCCGGTTCTTGAGTCCCTCGGACGATGTCAATGCGCGCTCGGCTTGAATCAGGCGCTCATTGACACTGCGCGCGACCAAGGAGCGACCCGTACTTACGGCACTGGCGTACGCTTTGTCATAGCGTGAAGCGGCGCTCTTGAGCGAGTCAAGCGCGTTGAGCAGCGGCGCGAAATTGAGCTGTGGTGCCGGTTGCTGACGTTCGGGAGCGGTGACCGGATCACGTGGATCGCTGGTGTATCTGTAGTAGCCCTCGTCGATCGCGTGGTTTCGATCGGCGATCTGCTCCGCGCGCCGATCGCGCAGCGACTGCAAATCCTTTACGTAGGTCTGAATCGTTTCGGCGAGATTGCTGAACGCGAATGGCAACAAGTCGGCATTCGCCAGGCGCAGCACGCTAATGCCAGCGACTTGCGCAAGCGCTTTTTCGTAGACGAAGCTCGAATCGCTGAAGTGGGTGAACCAATAAAAATCGTCGTAGATCGAGTGATAGATGCCGCCGTCGTCTTCACCACCGTAGCCAAGATTCAGTGATGCTACGCCGAGGTGATCGATAAACGAGGAATAATCGGAACCGGAGCCGAGAGCGCCAATGCGGAGATCGTCGCGCTCACGTGCATCCTTTCTCGTTTCTGGCGAGCCGTTGAGAAGGCGATTTGCCTGTACGCGCTTCCATGAGCTGACGCCGGATTCTGGATCCGGAACGTCCATCGCCACACCGTTCATGAACTTCTCGAGGGAGTGTGATCCTTCGATGTCGAGGTAGCCACGACTGTTGACATCGCTATTGAGGTAGGCAACAGCGTGTGCCTTGAGCTCGTCGGCGTGCGCTTCAACCCATTCAGTGGATCCAAGCAGGCCTGGCTCTTCGCCATCCCACGCAGCGTAGATGACGGTGCGCTTTGGCTTCCATCCCTGTTTGTACAATGCTCCAAGTGCACGGGCTTCTTCGAGCTCGGCGACGAGACCAGAGATCGGATCCTGCGCGCCGTTTACCCAAGCGTCGTGGTGGTTGCCGCGAATGACCCATTGATCTGCTTCGGTAGTGCCGGGCAATTTTGCGATGACGTCGTAAAGAGTCTTGAGACTCCAATCCGATTTGACGCGCAAGTGGACTCGCGCCGGACCAGCGCCGAGTCGGTAAGTGATGGGCAAGCCGCCGCGCCAGGAGGACGGAGCAGTCGGGCCACCCAGTGCAGCGAGTAATGGCTGCGCGTCGCCGTAGGAGATTGGCAGCACCGGAATCCTGGTGATGGTTGGCGCTTCTTTGACGCTCAGTCTTTTCGCGGACTTAGTCGCGCCAACACCGGGAGTGAGCGGGTCGCCGGGATACGTTGGCATGTCGGCGACTGAACCGCGCTGCACGCCCTGCGCGGGACGCATCGGACCATTGGGAAAAACATCGCCCCCAGCGTAACCGTCATCGCGGGGATCGGAATAGATCAAGCAGCCGATCGCGCCGTGTTCGGCAGCGACTTTTGGTTTGATGCCACGCCATGATCCCCCGTACTTGGCGATAACAATGGCGCCTTTGACTGAAATGCCGCGCTGCTCGAGCACCTCATAATCGGCGGGGACGCCGTAATTCACGAAGACGAGCGGGCCGGTGACATCGCCGTCGATGGAGTAGGCGTTGTACGACGGCAGTTGTTCGGCCTGTTGATTGGAGGTCGGATCACCGGGTACCGCAGTCTCCTGGAGCGAAGCCTTGAACTGAGTAGGTGCGACCAGCTCCACCACACGCTCGACGGGAGTGGGGAATAGAACATCGAAGTTCTCAATGTGCGCATCCCAGCCGTACGATTTGAATTCGTTGAGAATCCACTCTGCGTTTTCCTTGTCGTACGGAGAGCCGACATGGTGCGGACGGGCGCTGAGTCGCTGCATGGCGGCTCTCATGCGGGCCACATCCGGCATCGTCTTGAATCGAGCTTCAATGTCACGTTCAGCCTGAACCGATTGCGGGAAAAAACCGCGCAGCGGCGTGTCGGCAGACTGGGGAGCGAGGGCGAGGGCAGTCGCGGATGCGGCGATGGAGACCAGGAACGAGCGCATAGGGGGAGGCGAGGAGAGAGGGGCGGGTGGAGCGCTTGGCGGTTAGCGGTAACAAGAAAAAAGAGACGCTGAAATTAATTCAGCGTCTCCGATTCAGTTACCGGTGGTTGCTTTGGTGCGGGAACGTGGCGCTGGTTTGTCTCGCGACCGCTCTGACTGATTCTGCTCTGCCTCTTCCAGCGGTATCCAGCGCTCGGCCCAGTTGCCGATTTCGAGGAGCGCGTCCTGGAGCTCGCGACCTTTCCTGGTGAGCTCATACTCGACCCTGACCGGAGTTTCCGGTACGACGGTGCGCACGACGAGGTCTTCCGACTCGAGTGAGCGCAAGCGCTCGGAGAGCATTCGATCTGTGATGTCTGGAATGGCCGCCTTGATGTAGGCGTAGCGAGTCCGGCCCTGAAGAAGGGTGCGGAGGATCGCGCCGGTCCAGCGGCTACCGATGAGCTCGATGGCGCGGTGGAATCGCGAACAGACGTGGGTGACGGCTACTTGGGGATGATCTGCCATATATCGAAGTTACAATTCTAGTCCCTTGACACAAGCAACTTACTAAAATATACTACCTAACAATCAATAATCAACCGTTCAGGCTAAGCGCCTGGCTAACTGCACAGCGAAAGGGGAAGAGTATGACAGCAGTTCAACCCGCTCCGACAGGGGCGAAGACGGTGTGGAAGCTCGATCCGGCGCATACGCTGGTGGAGTTTTCCGCAAAGCACCTGATGATCTCGACCGTCAAAGGTCGGATTGCTGGTGTTGACGGGGTGATCTACATCGACGAGAACGAACTGGCGAATTCGTCGGTTGAGGCTACGCTGGACACGCGGACCCTCGATACGCGCATCGAGCAGCGCGATCAGCACCTCCGTTCGGCTGATTTTCTGGATGTGGCAAAATTTCCTGAGATCAGATTCCGCAGCACGGACATCCAGGGCGATGAGCAGAACTTCAGGCTCACCGGCGACCTGACGATTCGGGACATCACGCGGCCGATCACCCTCGATGTGACTTTCGAAGGACGGACGAAGGATCCGTGGGGCGGCGAGCGAGTGGGTTTTAGTGCGCGGGGAAAGTTCGATCGCCGCGACTATGGCCTTACGTGGAACGTGATCCTCGAGAGCGGCGGCCTGACAGTGAGCAACGACATCAAGATCCAGATCGAGGTCGAAGCACTGAAGCAGGACTAGGTAGATAAGTAGCTAATCATAAGAACGGGCGCCTTCCTGCGCCCGTTTTTATTTTTAGGCATGCGGTGGACGCGATCGCCCGCTAGACACGAGCTGATGCTCAGTTTGTCGTGGCAGATGCTGGCCAGCGTCGCTGCCTGGGGACAGCATGCCGCGCCGCCACCGGGAAGCCCAGCCACGTCAGTTAGACAATTCTCGAACGAGCGACTGGATGTAGCGATCGTGGCGCATGCCGATGACTGGCAGGTGTTCTTTGGCGACATGATTGTCGAGCGGATCAAAGCCGGACGCAGGCCGGTTTTCATCTACCTCACTGCCGGCGATGACGGACGCGACTCTGTGTATTGGAGACAACGCGAGATAGCGGCACTCCAGTCGACACGGGTTGCGTTGGGCAGCTCGCCGTCGCAACTCATGCAGTGCGATGCCGTCCAGGTGTTCGCGCACGCAATTCGTCGGTGTGCGTTGGGGGCAAGCGAGTCTTTCTTCCTACGCCTGCCCGATGGCAACCGCAATGGGGCTGGCTTCGCGAGAAATGATTTTGAGAGCCTGCGAAAGCTTAGAACGAAGCGTATCACCGCCGTGCACGCAATTGACAACAGCGCGAGATACGCAGGCTGGCCGGATCTCGTCGCAACGGTGAGAGGTCTGGTGCGTATGGTTTCTGATTCGATGAATGCGGGCGACATCGTATTGCACACCACCGATCCGAGCGTGCGGATCAATCCGCACGATCATTACGATCACCGTATGGCTGGCAAGCTGACAGAAAGCTTGCTGACGGCCAATAATTGGACCGGGAGATATTACATCGGTTACGCGCTCGCCACACGTGCTCCAAACCGGACTACCTTGCAGCGGCAGGAAAAGCTCGAGGTTTTCTCAGCTTATGATCGTGCGATGACGCAGATCGATGCGAAGTGGAGCGCCTACGGCGAACATCCGGAGTTTTACGGTGAGTGCATGCTGCGCACCTACTCGCGGAGCGTCAATCAGCGGTCACTCACCGCTCGAAATCACTGATTACCGCGCATTCACCTCGTGCGTGTATACGTTGGCGAGCCCGATGTTCACGCTCGCCGACAGACAAGTCCAGTGACGAACTCCTGACTCTACGTTTGTTGCGTTCAACCATGCGCGTTCTGAGGAAATAGTAAATGCGACGAGGCTTATTGATAGTTGCGGCGGCTTTCCTTGCTCACAGCTCGGCGGCTGCGCAGTGCAGAGTGGCGAGCAGCAGCAACGAAGGAAGATTGCTGGCGTTCTACACGGCGCCGATTGTCTTTTCAATGGCGACAGCGCCGGAAGTACTCCCCGCAGCCAGCATTCGTCTTGGCGCTGAGGGCGAGTACATCCCCAAACCCGATCCGGCAATCGAGCGAACCGGATTGTGTTTCACGCAGAAGAGCGAGCACACATCGTTATCGCCGGTATTTGGGAGGCCGCGGATCACCTTCGGTGGGCCCTTCGGTTTTGCGCTCGAGTTTGCGTATTTGCCGCCGGTGACAATCGCGCGCGCGACGCCGAATCTCTTCAGTTACGCGGTGTCGCACTCACATCACTTTGCGTTCGGCCCGGCTGCATCCGGCACGACATTGTCGCTGCGCTTTCACGGCACGTTCGGGAATGTGAAGGGGGCCATCACCTGTCCGCGGTCGTCGCTGCAGCAGAGTGATCCAGCGGCGCCGTGTTATGGAACCAGCCCATCGAAGGACACTTTCCATCCGGACATGTATGGTGGCGAAGCTGCGGTGGGCTTTGCACCTGGCGCCGGCAATTTCTCATGGTACGCTGGCGCCGGCGCAAACCGGATCGATCCGCATTTCCAGGTCGGCTTCACTGATGCGAACGGCAACGTCGATCGCACCGAAGTGGAATTGAGCGAGCCGCTGTGGAGGCCGACGGTTTTCGGAGGCGTGACGGCAGTGGTGCGAAACATCTTCGACGTCGGTGCTCAGGTTTATTCAGTTCCGTCTGATGCGACGCTAATTCGATTGATGGGCGGGATTCGGATCCGTTAATCCCACAACCGCAGCAGTACTTCGGCATGGAACCTGTACCTCCGTGCGTCAAATGGAGGACAGATGAAAACCAATGGGGAGCACCAGAAAGAAGCGATCACGACTGATCAAAAGAACAGAGTGGATGATGAACACATCCACGAGCTCGACAAACAGCGAGTGAGGGAAAGCGAGAAGAAGGCGTCGACGCTTCCACCTAAGGCAAAGAAAAGCGCGTCTTAAGTCTTGAGCAGCCTGCTGAACGAGTCGGGGTCGGTCGGCAGCGTGAAAGATTTGGTGCGATAGCGAGTGGCGAGGCTCGTTACTTCCTGCTGCATGCGGAATGGGCTGAAGAGGATGGGCTCGCCGCCGCTCTTCTTTATGAGCGCGATCGCATCCTCAGTGCAACCAGGATGATCGCAATCGATCAGCACACTAGTCTCTCCGACGCGCTCAATGGCATCCGCAACCGTTTCCCCTTCTTTCAGGAAACTCGGCTGCATCCCACGGAGTTCGACCATCAAACCCAGCAGCGCCGCGACCATTTCGTCGCGCGCGAGTATCAGCACATTTGCCAACGGGCGGACCGGCAGAAGGATTCAGGGACTGGTCCGGAGGCGGCAACTTATGGACCCGCAGGGCCGCTAGCGCTTCGTTGGCGCGCTGGGTATTCTTTGGGAACAAATGTCCACCGGCACCCGGGGAACACCGGTAGTCGGTGGCCGCTTCTTTTTGCCCGTACGCCGGTGAGCTCACTTTCAGAAAGTGGTATGAAGGAGTTGCAGGCTGCGCTTGCGGAGCAATTGCGCCGGGGAGAGAGCCCGACTCCCGAGCTCAGCGACGTTCTCAAGCGAGTCGCACGTGAGGCCCGAGAGAAAAACGTTCCTCCTGAGGAGTTGCTGATTGCCTTGAAGCAGCGATGGAACTCGCTGGCAGAAACGATGAGACCGCAATCCGCCGATCAGTTCGAGCGGGTGCGCCAGAATCTGGTGACGCTCTGCATCAAGGCGTATTACGCCGAGTAGAACAAACGGGATATTTTGCGGATGTGCGCGGCACATCTTTGGCGTTGAGTTCGTGACGTGGCGACAGCTATCCCGCCCAAGGCTCCACCGACATTACTGAGTCGTCTTTTCCGCCGATCGCGAAATGGTGCCGGTGAAGAATTAGTCGGCCCGATTCGCGGTGAGGTGCTGGGCTTAGAACGACTTGGCGAGCGTGCGCGTGCGGTCGCGCGTGGCCATCACTTATTGCCGGCGCGGAAGCAGCGGGGCGTGGGTCCGCTGCTTCTTCGTCTGGAAGACACGAAAGAAGTTCTCGATCGCGTCTACCACGAGCTGAATAGCGGCGCCGAGCGCGGGCTGGATATCAGTCCAGCAGGCGACTGGCTGCTGGACAACTTCTACATCGTCCAGGAGCACATCAGAGAAATCCGGACGAACCTGCCGAAGGGCTACTACGAGGAGTTGCCCAAACTGGCAACAGGTTCGCTCGCCGGCTATCCGCGCGCGTACGAAGTCGCGATCGAGCTGATTGCGCACACCGAGGGCCACCTCGATCTCGACAACATCACGCTGTTCGTGCGCGAGTATCAGACGGTCACACCGCTGCGCATGGGCGAGCTGTGGGCGATTCCGACGATGCTGCGGCTCGGTCTCGTCGAGAACATTCGCCGGATGGCGCTGCGTGTTGCAGCGCGCCTCAAAGAAGTCGAGTCGGCAGATGCGGCAGCCGCGAAGCTTCGCGAAGCGAGTGAGGAATCGCCGAAGGCGCTCGCCGCAGCGCTGGCCGCGTTCGTCGACGATCATCCGCAATTCACGCCGACATGGGTCGCGCGCTTTCTACAGCAGGTCCGCTCCTATCAAACGAACTTCACGCCTCTGATCTGGCTCGAGCAGTGGATCGCGGAAGACGGACCGAGTGCAGAAGAAGCAGCGACGAGATCCAATCGTCGTGTCGCGCTCACCCAGGTGACGGTCGCCAACAGCATCACCAGTCTGCGCACGATCTCACGATTGGACTGGAAGGATTTCGTCGAGTCTCAGAGCGCGACCGAAAAACTGCTGCGGCAGGATCCGAGTGGCCATTACCCGTCGATGACCTTTGGAACGCGCGACCACTATCGCCACATCGTCGAGCACATCGCCAAGCGCGTCAAAAAACCGGAAGAAGAAATCGCCGCAGAAGTCGTATCGTTGTCGCAACTGGCCGATCCCTCCGACGCGCGGCACGCGCACGTTGGATACTTCCTCGTCGACAAGGGGCGGCGGGTTCTCGAGCAGCGAATCGGCTACACGCCGCCGCCCGGCGAATGGATTTATCGCTGGATACAGCGTCACCCCAACACTCTTTTCTTCGGCGGCATCACGTTGTTCACGCTGTTGGCGCTCGGCGTGTTCATGGAGATCTCGGAAAGCGCTTCGCTGACGGTGCGAGTCGTACTGGCGCTGATCGCGCTGATTCCGGCGAGCGAGATCGGAATCAGCGTCATCAATCAGCTGATTACGATGTTGATGCCGCCGCGCGTGCTACCGAAGCTGGAGCTACGCGAGGAGGGAATTCCCGAAGAATACATGACCGCGGTGGTGGTGCCGACGCTGCTTGGCAGCGTCCACGCCGTCGAGGAAGCGCTCGAGCATCTGGAAGTTCAATATCTCGCGAACCGCGACCCGAACCTTCAGTTCGCAATTCTGAGCGACTTCACTGATTCGCCGACGGAGCACCGCGACGGCGACGACGAGATCGTAGCCGCAGCAACGACCGGTATTAAGACCCTCAATGCCAAATACAGGACCGGCGACGAGGATGTGTTCTTCCTGTTCCACCGGCCGCGGCTCTGGAATGCAACGCAGAACGTGTGGATGGGCTGGGAGCGAAAGCGTGGGAAGCTGGCACAATTCAACAAGTATCTGCGCGGCGAAGCGCGCGATGCATTCAGCACGATTGTCGGTGACACGAGCCGCCTGAAGTTCGTTCGCTACGTCGTGACTTTGGACTCCGACACGGTACTGCCACGCGAGGCGGCTCAGCTCCTGGTGGGCACGATCGCGCATCCGCTCAATCGCGCTTTCTACGACGAGTCGCTGGGACGGGTGACAGAAGGCTACGGAATTATTCAGCCGCGCGTCGGGGTCTCGCTGACGAGTGCGCACCGTACCTACTTCGCGTCCATTCATTCGGGCCATCCGGGAGTCGATCCGTACACGACCGCGGTCTCCGACGTTTACCAGGATCTGTACGGCGAGGGAAGCTTCACCGGCAAAGGCATCTACGACGTCGACGCGTTCGAGGAGGCAACGCACGGAAGATTTCCGGAGAACACGCTTCTCA
Source organism: Gemmatimonadaceae bacterium (assembly GCA_035248505.1). GTDB lineage: Bacteria > Gemmatimonadota > Gemmatimonadetes > Gemmatimonadales > Gemmatimonadaceae > UBA4720. The sequence goes on from DATFHK010000033.1 coordinate 30,416, forward strand.
GTCACGACCTGATCGAAGGCAACTGGACTCGCGCCGGACTGGCGACTGACATCGAAGTCTACGACGACTATCCGGCGCGCTATCTCACCTACACGCGACGCAAGCACCGCTGGATCCGCGGCGACTGGCAGCTGCTCGGTTGGTTGAAGGGGACGGTGCCGGGCCCGGATGGCCCAATGAAGAATCGGCTGTCTGCGATCTCGCGGTGGAAGATCTTCGACAATTTGCGCCGCAGTGTCGTCGAGATCTTCCAGCTGGCGCTGCTCGTGATCGGGTGGTTCCTGCTACCGGGATCGATTCTGGCCTGGACGCTGACGTTGCTGGTCGCGATCGCATTCCCGTGGCTTTTCTCGCTGACAATTTCGCTATTGCGTCCGCCGCGAGATCAATCGTGGCTTGCCTACTATATAGCTGTCGGTCGTGACGGCATAACCAACGCTCAGCAGTTCATCCTGGCGGTGGTGTTCCTGCCACACCAGGCAGTTGTATCGGCGGATGCGATTCTGCGCACGCTGTACAGGTTGTTCATCAGTCATCGAAATCTTCTGGAGTGGCAGACCGCCTCGCAGGTCGAGCGTGCGTTGGGCGTTGGGTCTCAGCTCGAGACGTGGCGGAAGATGTGGCCGGTCACGGCATTCTGCATCGCGCTCGGCTTGCTCGTGGGTGCGCACGTCACAATCGGAACTGCGGCGACGTCGACACAACGCTTTGAGTTCGTGCTGGGAAGCGTGCCGCTGCTGTTGGCGTGGCTGGCGAGCCCGAGCATCGCGTTCGCGTTGAGCCGCGCGGCAATCCTGGGCGAGATCCACCTCACGGAGAGCGAGCGACAGGCAGCGATCAGATACGCGAAGTTGCATTGGGCGTTCTTCGAGAAATTCGTCACTGAGGAAACGCACTGGCTGGCGCCGGACAACTTTCAGGAGGATCCGGAACCGGTCGTAGCGCGACGTACGTCGCCGACCAACATCGGCCTGCAACTGCTGTCGACGGTGTGTGCAGCGGACCTCGGCTTCATTACGCGCGCCGACATGATCGACCGCCTGGAGAGGGTATTCCGCTCGCTGGAGCGCATGCGGCGCTTCCACGGTCATTTCTTCAACTGGTACGATCTGAACGAGCTGCGCGTGCTGGAACCGGCGTACGTATCGACGGTCGACAGCGGCAATTTCGCGGGCCATCTGATCGCGCTGAAGCAGGCGTGCTACGAGATGATGAGAAGCAAGGAGATGAGCGAGCAGGATGCGAAGCGCTTGCACGCAATCGCCGAGCGCGCTCATGCCTACGCGGTCGAGATGGATTTCCGTTTCCTGTACGATGAGAAGCGCAAGCTATTCACCATTGGCTACCACATCGGCAGCAGCACCGTCGACAACTCGTACTACGATCTGCTCGCCTCTGAATCCAGACTGGCGTCATTCATCGCGATCGCAAAGGACGACGTTTCGGTCGATCACTGGTTCCGGCTCGGTCGCTCACTGACAACGGCCGCGGGAACGCGAACACTGCTGTCGTGGAGCGGGAGCATGTTCGAGTATCTGATGCCGGCGCTGGTGATGCAGACGTTCCCGTTCACGCTGCTCGACCAAACTCATAAGGGATCGGTGAAGCGCCAAATCGCATATGGCGCGGAGCGCGGGGTGCCGTGGGGGATTTCAGAATCCGCGTACGCGGTGCGTGATCGCTCGTACACGTATCAGTATCGAGGATTCGGCGTTCCCGATCTGGCGTTGAAGCGCGGCTTGAGCAAGGAGCTGGTGGTTGCGCCGTATGCCACGTTGCTGGCGATGCTGGTCGAGCCGAGAGCATCGCTCAAGAACATGACGACTCTCGAGCAGGAGGGAGCGCTTGGTCCCTACGGCTTCCGTGATTCACTCGACTACACGAGGCCGTCTCCCGGGTCGCGGAAGACAGTGGTGAGCACTTACATGGCGCATCACATCGGCATGAGCATCATCGCGCTGGACAACGCGCTCAATCAACAAGTATGGCCGCGCCGATTCCACACCGATCCTCTCGTGAGATCGGCGGAGCTTGTGCTGCAGGAGAGAATACCGCGTCGTCTCACTGTCCAGGATGTGCAGGGCGACGATGTTGCGCGGGTGCCGAGTGAGATGGAGAAGCCGGCAGTGCGCGAGATCGAGACACCGCACACGCCTCAGCCGGTGGTCGGCATACTCGGCAACGTCCCGTACACGACGTTGATCACGAATGCGGGCGGCGGTTTTAGCCGCTACGGCAATCTGGCAGTAACGCGGTGGCGGCACGACAGCACGCGTGACAATTACGGCCAGTGGTGCTACGTGAAGGACCTAAGCACCGGCCACGTGTGGTCGACGGCGCATCAGCCATCCGGGACTGAGCCGCAATGGTATCGCGTGCTGTTCGCGAGCGATCGCATCACGTTCATTCGTCGAGACGGCGATATCGATACTGTGACCGAGATCGCGGTGGCGTCGGATGACGCAGCAGAAGTGCGCCGCATCATTCTGACGAATCGATCGCTGCAGCCACGCGACATCGAGTTGACGAGCTACGCAGAGGTGGTGCTGACTCCTCCGGAAGCCGATCGGATGCATCCGGCGTTCGCCAATCTCTTCGTGCAGACGGAGTTTCTGGACGGGAAGGCAGCACTGCTGGCGACGCGCCGGCCGCGATCGGCAACGGAGGCAGCGTTGTGGTGCGCGCATGTGGTCGCATGCGGACCGGAAGCAGTCGGGACGATAACCTGCGAGACGGATCGCGCGAAGTTCGTTGGCCGCGGCCGCTCGGTGAGAAACGCGCAGGCATTGGATGAAGGCGCGGAGCTGTCGGGAACCGTGGGCGCGGTGCTCGATCCGATATTCTCGTTGCGGGTACGCGTGCGCATTCCACCCGGCGCGTCAGCGCACGTCGCGTTCACGACGTTCGTTGCTGCGAACAAGGAGCGGGCGTTGGAGCTCGCCGATCTCTATCACGATCCGTACAGCGCACGCCGCGCGCTCGATCTGTCGTGGGCACAGGCGCAGGCAGAGCTGCGAGATCTGGGGATTGCTCCGGCCGACGCGGCGCTGTATCAGGATCTGGCGGGTCACTTGATGTTCCCGCATCCCGGATTCCGGCCGGCACAAAGCGCGGTCGAACAAAATCGTTTGGGACAGCAAGCGCTATGGTCGCTCGGCATTTCCGGCGACTGGCCGATTCTGCTGGCGACGGTCGACAGTCACGTCGGCATGCCGAGCGTGCGTCAGCTGCTGCGAACGCATCACTACTGGCGACTGAAGGGAATCACCTGTGATCTGGTGATTCTCAACATGCATCCGCTGACCTACATGCAGGAGCTCAGTGACGAGCTGCTGTCGACGGTGATGGCGTCGAGCGAGGCAGGTCTGCTCGACCGGCCGGGCGGCGTGTTCATTCGGCGGGCGGACCTACTCAAGCCGGAAGACATCATCCTGCTGAAGGCGATGGCGCGCGTGCAAGTGAACTGCGACGGACTTGGACTCGGCAATTTCCTCGAGTTCCCGGGCGTCGAGGACAGGTATCCGCCGAAGCTGGAAATCATGAATCGCGACATCGTGCCGCTGGGCACGGTGCCAATCCATGCAGAGACATCAGATCCCGGAACAGGATTGCAGTGCTTCAATGGACTCGGTGGCTTCACCAGCGAGGGCGAGTACGAGATCCATCTCACCGGCAGCGACTATCCACCAGCGCCGTGGGTGAACGTGGTAGGCAATCCCCAGGGGGGATTCATCGTCAGCGAGGGCGGGAGCGGCACGACGTGGTCGGGCAACAGCTTCTTCTATCGAATCACGCCATGGCACAACGATCCGGTGCGCGATCCGTCGAGCGATTGCCTGTTCCTGCGCGACGATGCAAACGGCGATCTGTGGACCGCCACGCCATGTCCCATCCGCGAGCCGACGCCGTACAAGGTTCGACACGGCGCTGGCTACACGGTGTTCGAACACAGCCACAAATCGATTGCTACTTCATTCCGGCTGGGCGTGCCGCAGCAGGATCCAGTCAAGATCAGTGTGCTGACGCTGCGCAACAATGGAGCGACGCGAAAGAAGCTGACCCTGACTTGGTTCGTGGAATGGGTGCTGGGCACCACGCGCGAGCTGACTCAGTATCAGATTCGCACTTCGTTCGACGAAGCCACGCAATCAATGTTCGCGCGCAACTACTTCGATGCGCAGTTCGCGTCGATGGTCTCGTTCGCTTCGATCAGCGAGCGGGTCGCCTACTACACGGCGGACCGTCGCGAATTTCTCGGGCGCAACGGAACGATCTCGAGTCCGGCGGCGCTGGAGCGCGCAGGGTTGTCGGGAGCGATCGGCGCAACGATCGACCCGTGTTGCGCGTTGCAGGTGAGCGTGACGATGGAGCCGGGTGAAGTGAAAGAGATAGTGATGCTGCTCGGCGCGGCTGAAGGTGAGGAGGCGGTCCGAGAGCTGATCGCGCGGTATCGGATGCCGGCAGACGCCAAGAAAGCAGTACAAGCCAATGTCGACAGCTGGTCGTCACGACTGCAAACGATCAGAGTGAAAACTCCCGAACCCACGTTCGACCTGATGCTGAACCGGTGGGCGTTGTACCAGGCGCTGTCGTGCCGGATGTGGGCGCGTTCGGCGCTCTACCAATCGAGCGGCGCGTTTGGGTTCCGCGATCAACTGCAGGACGTGATGGCGTTCGTCTATGCCGATCCGGAGATTGCGCGCGAACACATCATACGGTCGGCAGGGCGACAGTTCGTGGAGGGAGACGTTCAGCACTGGTGGCATCCGCTCAGTGGTCGCGGCGTGCGAACGAGATTCTCCGACGATCTGGTTTGGCTGCCATACGTGATCGACCACTACGTGAACATCGCGTGTGATCTCGGAATCTTCGACGTCGAGGTTCCCTACATCACAATGCGTGAGCTCAACCCGGACGAGCACGAAGTGTACGATTTGCCGAAGGTGTCGGATGAGAAGGGTACCATCTACGATCATTGCGTCCGCGCCCTCCGGAGAGCGACGACGAAAGGACAGCACGGTCTGCCGCTGATCGGCAGCGGTGACTGGAACGATGGCATGAACCGCGTCGGCATCGAAGGTAAGGGTGAGAGTGTCTGGCTTGCATGGTTCCTGATCACGACGCTGCGCAAGTTCGCCGCGCACGCCGATCGACGTGGCGACGCGGAGATTCGGGACGAGATGCGGGCAAAAGCCGATGAATACGCAGAGGCCGTCGATCGCACGGCGTGGGATGGCGAGTGGTACCGCAGAGCGTACTTCGACGATGGCGCACCACTGGGTTCGCGCACGAGTGATGAATGCAAGATCGACTCGATCGCGCAGAGCTGGAGCGTGATTTCGGGAGCAGGTCGTCCTGAACGCTCGCGCCAGGCGATGCAATCAATGAACAAGTATCTGGTTCGTGAGGACGCGCGTCTGATCATGTTGCTGACGCCGCCGTTCGACAAAACGACTCACGATCCAGGCTACATACAGGGATATCTGCCGGGTGTACGTGAGAACGGCGCGCAATACACACACGCTGCGCTGTGGGCGGTGCTGGCGACAGCAACACAGGGCGACGGAAATCGCGCGTTCGAGCTATTCCAGATGCTGAACCCGATCACGCATTCGGATGATCCTGAAGGTGTAGATACCTACAAGGTTGAGCCATACGTCGTGGCGGCGGATGTCTACACCGCGAAGGGACATCTCGGACGCGGTGGCTGGACGTGGTACACCGGTTCGGCGAGCTGGATTTACCGGATTGCGCTGGAGGCGATCCTTGGCTTCCATCAGCGCGGTGAGAAACTCTACATCGAGCCTTGTATTCCTGCCGGATGGGAAGGATATACCATCGACTATCGTTTCAGATCGACGATGTATCGCATCCGGGTTGAGAATCCGGAGAATCTACAGGGAGGCGCCGTGGAGCTGACCGTTGATGGACGGACCATGGATGGCGCGATCGACCTGGTTGACGACGGCAAGGAGCACATCGTCAACGCTCTGCTGCGGCGTGCTCCTTCTTCCGCTCCGGAGAAACCGGAGAAAGCCCGACGATAGCGGGACCGTTGACGACTTTCCCGAATGGATCGAAGCGTGATCCATGACACGGGCAGTCCCACGTTTTCTCGGTGTTGTTCCAGCGCACGATGCAGTAGAGATGCGTGCACACCGCGGAGCACTGGTGGATGGTGCCGCGCTCGTCTCGATAGACAGCGATCTTTCCCTTGCCGCGGCCAACGACCGCGCCCTCGCCCGGCTTAATTGCACCGATTTCATCGGCCTCACCCGAGGTAAACCAGTCCTTGTACTGCTCGGCGACGTTGACGTTCTCCTTGATGTACTCGGGAGCAGCGCGCAGTCGAACACGCGATGGATCATAGAGCCGAGCCCATTGATGTTTACGGCCCTGCACCAATTCATTGAGTATGATGCCCGCGATGGTGCCGTGGGTCATGCCATTGCCGGAATCTCCGGTTGCAACCCAGATGTGCTGATCACCGCCCGGATTCTTGCCGATGTAAGCCATGTAATCGACAGGCTCGATGACCTGACCTGACCAGCGGTAGTCTATACTTTGCACCATCGGGAATCGTTCGCGGGTCCATTGCTCGAGGCAGGTAAAGTTTTCGTCGGTGTCTTTTTCCTGTCCGGTTTTGTGGTCTTCGCCACCGACGATGAGATACTCGTAATCAAGCTCGCGGCCGGATTTGTCTTCAGCGGGCTGAAGGCGGATGTAGTGATATGGATCGGGCGTGTCCCAGTACAGACCGTGCGGCACTGATCCTTTGGGAACACGCGCGCCGATGACGTAGGTGCGATAGGCCGCCTGCTTGCTGTGGATGATCAGCCAATCGTTGACGGGAGTGTTGGTGCAAACGACGACGTTATCGGCGCTGATCACCTGACCTCCGGCGATGGTGACGCGAGCCGGCTCGCCGTCTTCGATTTTCTCGGCGTGGACGCCGGTGTAGATGCGCCCACCATCGCGCAGAAAGGCGCGCACCAATCCCTTCAAGTATTTCAGTGGATGAAAGGTTGCCTGGCGGGGAAACCGGAGTGCCGGTCCGCTATCCCAGAAGCTGAAAGGAATGCGGTCGACGAGTTGCGTATCGGTGAGTCCGGCGCGATGAGTTGCCTCGAGCTCTTTCTGCAATTCCTTCCGCGAGTCTTTGCCGCCGAGGAAGAGATAGCCTTCGAGCCGCTCGAAATCACAGTCGATGTCTTCCATCGAAGCGATGCTCTCGACGCGATGGATGGCAGACATGTGGCTCTCAGCCGCGATGCGCGCGCCCTCCGCGCCGTGGAGTTTCTCGATGTTGTAGTAGCGATCATCGAGTGCGGCGGTGAGATGTGCGGTGGTGCGACCGGTTTCGCCGCCACCGATCGGGCCATCATCGATGACGACAACAGCGCGACCTGCGCGTGCCAACAAATAGGCGGTGGTCATTCCCGCGATGCCGGCGCCCACTACGCATACATTCGTTCGCAGATCCTGCGTCAATGGCTGGAACTGCGGAACGTCAGTTGTATCCATCCAGATGGAAGTCGTTTTGCCTGAGTCGCTATGCATGGATTTTTCTATTCGAGTGACGCTGTAACGAAAGCAAAGACAAGCGTAGGCGCATAGGATATGCCATGTACTACTGTGGAATTCAGATGAACCGAGTGATCAGAGAGGAGCTCCAATCAAATGGCGAAACCTTCAAGCCACACATGGATTGTCGATGTGATCGAGGACGGATCTGCGTCAATTGAAGTCGACGGACGCAGCGTGACGCCGATTCCGGAGTGGATGCTACCCGTCGGCGCGAAGGAGGGAGATGTATTCGCGGTCACTCACGAGCGCGAGCAGGGGAAATCAGTTCTTGCTATTCGACCAGATGCAGAAGCGAAGAAGAAAGCGATGGACCGATCGGTGCGGCAGGTGGCGCGGAGGTCGAAGAGAGATCGCGGCGGCGATGTGCAGTTGTAGGGGGGCTGCGGGACGAGGGCTAACGGATCGGTGCGAGCTGCCGGCTAGTTGAGGGATGCGGCCTAACTGCGAGATACGGGCTAAGTGCGAGGTGCGGGCTAACTGCGAAGTGCGGGCTAGGCGCTGTTCGAGTCTTCGTTGCACGCCAGTTGGCTGGAGCGGCGATCGCTGGGTCCGTTGCGATTGGTGCCGGGGTTATCGGGTGTGATCGTGTAGCCGCTGTTTGGCGTGCCGGCGGAGCGGATCGTGATGGTGCCGTTTTGGTCGGTGCGGTACCAGGGGATGTCGGCGTCGCGGTAGATCTTTTTTGCCTGGGTATGCATGTGGCCGTACTCGTTGCGGGCGCCCACCGAGACAGTCAGCCACTTCGGTCGTGTTAGCGCCAGGTATTGGGCCGTCACACCGTTGCAGCTTCCGTGGTGATCGGCTTTGAGTACGTCGACGCGCATGCCTGGATTTTTGTCATAGCCTGCGCTTCTAAACCAATCGATCTCCTCATGCTCGGCGTCGCCGGCGAGCCACATCGTAAACGAAGCGGAATCAGGTCCGATCAACTTTACGGCCGCCGAGCGATTGTTTGCGCCGGTGCCATCGGGTTTCGGCGCGAGGATGTGCAGCTTCGCACCGCCGGTCATCGTGATAGTGCAAATCGCACGACCATCGTCGCAAGGATCATCGGTGTCGCGATAGATCAAACTGTCGTGGTCGATGCGCGAGAGGATGGAGTCGCGCAGGTGAGCGAGCGTGACCGCGGGCGCGGGATCCTTGTTCTCGAAGAAATAACGGATGTGAATGTGTCGTCGTGTGCTGAATAGCTCGCGCAGGCCACTGTAGTGATCGAGATGCGGGTGAGTGAGAATCACGACGTCGAGTGTGGTGTTGTTTAGTCGCAGCGAGTCGAGATAGCGGCCGAGGGTCGCCGGCTGTGGACCACCGTCGATCAGGATCCTGCTGGAGCCGTTTCTGATGTAGATCGCGTCGCCTTGTCCGACATCGAGCACGCGAACAATCAGCTCCTTGCCGCCGGTATCCGTGGCAAAGGTGGTTACCGGCGGAGGTTTACTCCGCGTACGGCGTTGAGTGGTTGTCGAAGAGCGTCTTGGCTTGCGTGGTCGAGCCTGTTGACTCTCGATCAGAAACGCGAGTGAGACCAGGACAACCGAAATCGCGAAGGTGCGCTTCAGCACCTAGGCGACTATCTGGCGTAAGACCGCGCGCACGGGTGCGGCATCGAGCGCCATCAACTTGAGCGGGAATGCCATCAACTCGTACATGCTGGGTGATACCCGACGCAGGTCGAGGTTCTCGAGAATGGCGGCGTTGCCGACGAAGAGCATGTTGTGAACGGGAAGGTTTTTGCTGTCCCGTTGATCTACCGACGGAGTATCGACGCCGAGTAACCGTAATCCTCTGCCGAGTAGCGTTCGAACGCACGACTCGGAAAGTGTCGGCCAGTCTTCGGGAAACGCTCCGGTCGCGATCGTGCGGCCGGTGCGGAGCAAAAGGCGCTCGACGAAAGGCAGCGACTGAATTTTCTCGAGCTCCTCGATGCTGATTTCCTTCTCGAGATTGGACACGTCGACCACTATCGCCGGTCCATAAAACGCATCAAGCGAGAGTTCGTGAGAGCCCGACCAGCCCTCGCGCACGTGTAACGGCGCGTCTGCGTGCGTACCGACGTGCGGGCTGGCAGTGAACGACGATACGTTGACGCTCGCGCCGGCGCCCATCAGCGAGGACCATCCACAAGTGAACGGCGTGTCGCCGGGCCACTCCGGCGTGTCCGGGTTGAGAGTGACGCTGATGTCTTTTAAGAGTGGTTCTTTTCCGTTCATGGCTGCGTCGCGGGGAACGCGGTCAGCGCGGACAGTGCTACTTCTTGCCGAGTAATTGTTTCGCCGTTCTGACGATGTGCTCTACAGTGATTCCCAGATGTTCGTAGATGGTAGGCCCCGGTGCGGACGCGCCGAAGCGCTCGAGCCCGATAATTACTCCATCGTCGCCGACCCACTTATACCACGACATTGGGTGAGCGGCCTCCATCGCAACGCGCTTGACTCCCTTGGGCAGAACGCTGTCGCGGTATGCCTGATCCTGCCGTGCAAACATCTCATGACTGGGCATGCTGACCGCGCGGGCACGAATGCCATCGGCCTCCAGCTTTTTCTGCGCATCGAGAATCAACGCGACTTCTGACCCGCTCGACATCAGCACGATCTCTGGTGCACCGCCGGGTGCATCCGCGAGGACGTATGCGCCGCGCGCGAGGCCCGCTGCCGGTGCGTACTTCGTCCGATCGATGAAAGACAATTTCTGTCGGGTGAGAACGAGCGCGATCGGTCCATTCTTGTGCTTGAGTGCGGCGCGCCAGGCCTCGGTGGTTTCTGATGCATCCGCGGGCCTGATCAACGTGATGTCGGGGATTGCGCGTAGCGCACTCAATTGCTCGATCGGCTGGTGCGTAGGGCCATCTTCGCCAAGCCCGATCGAGTCGTGCGTGTAGACGTAAATGAGGTGGCGCTCCATGATGCAGGCGAGCCGAATCGGCGGGCGCATGTAATCGGAGAAGATCAGGAACGTTGCGCCGTAAGGAATAATTCCGCCCCACAACGACATGCCGTTCATGATGGTGCCCATGCCGTGCTCGCGGATTCCAAAATGGAAATTGCGGCCGGCGTAATTCTCCGCCGAGAAACTCGGCTCGCCCTTGATGATGGTGTTGGTGGAGCTGGCAAGATCAGCGGAACCACCCATCAACTCCGGAATCTTTTTCGCGATGGCGTTGATGACGACACCGGATGCAGCGCGACTGGCGACGTTGCCGTCCTTGGCGTTGAATACCGGCAGCGCTTCTTCCCAGCCCGTCGCGAGCTCGCCACGGAAGCGACGCTGCAACTCCGCTTCGAGGTTGGGATGTGCGGACTTGTACGCATCGTAGATCTTCTGCCAATCCGTCTGTGCCTTTGAACGGCGCTGCGCGGTGTCACGCCAGAAGCGGAGCGCCTCCGGTGCGACCCAGAACGGCTCCTCCGACGGGTAGTTCAGATTCTTCTTCGTAAGCGTGATCTCTTCCTGGCCGAGCGGAGATCCATGGGCTTCAGCCGTGTCGTGCTTGTGGGGACTGCCGTATCCGATATGCGAGCGCACGACGATCAGCGACGGCCGCGACGTTTCTGCCTTCGCGGCATCGATCGCACGGTTCAACGCGGCGAGATCATTTACATCGGCGACGTGTTGTACGTGCCAACCGTATGCCTCGAAGCGCAGCCCGGTGTCGTCGCTGAAAGTGAGGTCGGTGTTGCCCTCGATGGTGATGTGATTGTCGTCGTAGAAACCAATCAACTTGCCGAGCTTGACGTGTCCGGCGAACGACGCAGCTTCGTGCGACACACCTTCCATCATGTCGCCATCGCTGGCGATGAAGTACGTGTGATGGTCGATGATCTTCTGCTCTCGGTTGAAAACGGCGCCCATGTGTGCTTCGGCCACCGCCATTCCAACGGCGTTGCCGATACCCTGGCCGAGCGGACCAGTCGTCGTCTCCACGCCCGGCGTATAACCATACTCGGGATGGCCAGGAGTCTTGCTCTCCCACTGACGGAACTGCTTGATGTCGTCAAGGCTTAGATCGTAGCCGGTGAGATAGAGCACACTGTACTGAAGCATCGACGCGTGACCAGCCGATAGCACAAAGCGGTCGCGATTCATCCAGTGCGGATCTTTCGGGTTGTAGCGCAGATGCTGTGTCCACAACACGTACGCGAGTGGCGCGAGCGCCATTGGGGTACCCGGGTGGCCGGAGTCGGCTTTCTGCACCGCATCCATCGATAGAACACGAATGGCGTTGATGCAGAGCTCTTCGAGTGATTGGCCACGCGGTGTCGAAGAAGAAGATGAAGTTGCTGACCGCGGAGCGGTCGCAGTATCGGTCGAGTCAGACATAGTCATTAACTCACGTGTGGACGACGGTCGTCGGGCGACGGTCGAGAGCAATCAGCTCCATGTTCAAAGTAGCTCATACGCGCGCTCGATGTAGGGCGAACCACTCCGCAGCCTCGCGAACTTCACTCGGCACGAGGTTGTGGCCGGCGAGCTGCCACTTGAGAGTCACATCGGCATTCGCCGCGCGGAACATCTCGGCGAGCTGATCGACGCTTGTCGTCGGAACGATCTGATCCATTCGTCCGGCTGAAATGAACACGGAGGATCCACCGAGATCTTTTTTCTCAGGCGGCTCGTACACGACCATCGGGCGAAGCAGAATCGATCCCTGGATCGCGCCCGGATCGAGCAGCATTACAGTCGACGCGATGTTGGCACCGTTGGAATAACCCAGCGCGAAGACGCGCGAAGCGTCGAGTCGGTAGGTGACTACGGCAGCACGGATGAAGCGCGCGAGCTCGTCGCCACGCGCGCGAACTTCCTTGGGATCGAAGACGCCTTCCGAAATTCGTCGAAAGAAACGCGGCGCTCCGTTCTCGAGTACGTTGCCGCGCGGACTAAGAATCGCCGCGCCGGGCGCAATCGCCTGACCGATACCAACGAGATCGTTCTCATTCCCGCCAGTGCCGTGGAGGACGAGCAGCGTCTCGGAGGAATCCTCGCCGGGAATGAATCGATGAATGAAGCCGAGGTCTTCAGTCACGCGTTGGGGCCACGTAGCTCGAGTGGAGCATGAATGTTGGGTAAAAGTGCTTCGATCTCGAACCGTCGAGACTCGAGCCAGTCGGGGAGTTTGAGAGCCTGGCCGAGCGCGTCGACGGGCTCATCGACTGCAAAACCGGGCGCATCAGTGGCGATCTCGAACAGCACACCACCAGGCTCCCGGAAGTAAATCGACTTGAAATAATCGCGATCGAGCTGGGGCGTCACATTGTATCCAAGGGCGACGAGCTCAGTGCGAACGTCCATCTGCTCGGCTTCACTCGCACAGCGGAAGGCGACGTGGTGAACCGTTCCCGCTCCCATCACCCCGCGCCAAATACCGGGGACACAGCGGAGGTCGACGATCGTCCCGCAGCCGGCATCGGTTGTCGAATACCGAAAGATGCTCCCCTGCTCGCGGACGAGTTTGAAGCCAAGGGTGTTGGTGAGCAGTTGTCCGGTGAGCTCGTTGGCATCCAGCCAGAGTGTGACAGCGTACAGACCACGAATTGCGTGCTCGGCGGGGACACCGGCTGCTGACCAGCCGGAATGCGACTCGGCGGCAGAATGTGCGACGAGCTCACCCATGAAGCCTTCGTGATCCTTGAAGGCGATGACACGCTCATCCTCGTATCGTGCGACAGGCTGCTCGAACTCTACGCGTTTTTTGATCAGGCGCTCGATCCAGAAACCGAGTGAGCCAGGTCGGATCGAGAAGGAAGTGACCGCTACCTGGCCGCCGCCCTGACGACCGCGCCGCGCATGTGGCCACGGAAAGAAGGTGAGGATGGTGCCGGGACTACCTGTCTCGTTTCCGAAATAGAAATGATAGGTAGTAGGGTCGTCGAAATTGACGGTGCGCTTGACCAGCCGCAGGCCGAGGATGCCGGCGTAGAAATCAAGATTCCGCTGAGGATCGCTGGCGATCCCGGTGACGTGATGGATGCCTGCGGTGGCGAAGCTCATTTGCCCGCCATTCCAGGCGTTGCGAGCTGGGGATAGAGGCAGTCTTGCCTAGCGTCTTTTTTGCGTCTCGCGCTGATCAGTGCTGGTGCGAGGCCGGCCATGCTCGCCGCCGTAACCGCTCTTATGCTCGTTGGGATGAGACGGGACATCTTCGGGATTGGGGCGACCGGATCTTGTCCCTCGACGGACCTCGCGGTCGTTGGCGGGTGTTTGATTAGTCTGTTCCTGCTTGTTTCTGGGTGTCATAATATCTCCACTTCGTACCATGAGCGTGAAGCAACGGATATGCCGTTTGCTGAGGCAATGATGTGAGCCGTCTCCAGCCTGCCCGAAAGCAAAAACCCAGAAAAAGAAGACGATTTCGCAGCCTGAGTGATCCACAGACACTCAGCGAGCTCGCGCGTCGGCTGCAGGAGGGAATCTACATCACGACGTTGGACGGCGAGATCGTCGATGCCAACCCCGCGTTCCTCGAGATGTTCGGCGTCGATTCACTCGACGATCTGAAGGGATATCGCACCGCCGATTTCGTGAGACCCGAGGTACGCGCGCGGGAGATGGCGCATCTCGAGCGCGAAGGCTCAGTGCGCGATTTCGAGTTTCAGCTGACGCGTCGCGATGGCGAAATCAGAACTGTGGTCGACAGTGCGTTTTTGTCCGTCGATCCGGAGACAGGCGAGAAATACTGTCACGGCGTGCTGGTCGACATCACGCACCGGAAGGAGCTGCAGACCCAGTTGCTGGAGCTGAGCATTCGCGACCCGCTCACCGGCTGCTACAATCGTCGCTATCTGAATACGGTGACGAGACAATGCGAGGCGCAGCCTAAAGGCGAATGGGGCTGCATCTATCTCGACATCGATCACTTCAAGCAGTACAACGACAGCAACGGTCACGCGGAAGGCGACGCAGTGCTGGTGAAGATGGCGAGATTTCTAATGCGTCATGTGCGGGCCGAGGAAGCAGTCGTTCGAGTTGGTGGTGACGAGTTTCTCGTCGTCCTCTGCGACTCCGATGAAGACCAGACGGAGCACGTGGTGACGCGCTTGCGCGCCGCGGCGCCGACCTCGGCGCCGGTGCCCTTTTCGATGGGTTGGGCAGCTCGACGGAACAACGAGAATTTCGAGACCACAATGATTCGCGCCGATCATCAGTTGTTGGCGGTTAGAGTGGATGAACGGCGGGATCTGACGAAGAGGAGAAAAAAACCTCGGCGCTCGTAGGTGGTGTAACTACAAAGGAAGAACTACCCGCCGGCAGCCGGCTGCCCTGGCCTCTAGCCACGAGCCTGAACCGGCAAAAGACCAAACCCGTCGTGTGCAAGTAATTGAGTGACGCACGTCCCATAGTAGAACCTTTTCTACTGGTGTGTCATGCGCTCATTCTTTTCAGCAATCGTCATTGCATTAGCCGCCGTCGGGTCGACGGCTGGTTCACAGATCATCGATGCGCCGCCGCGGCCGTTGCCGTGTCCGGTGCCACCGCCCTGCCGGCCCGGTCTACCCTGCGTGATGCGGTCGTGCGGAATCACTTCGCCCGACGTCTATCGACAGAGCAGCGACGTGCGGGTCGATCTCGTCGATCGGGTGCTGCGCTACGAGATCACGGAAACTTTCGTCAATCGCGGAGGCCGGGTCGGTGAAGCGGACTTCATGTTCCCGCTGCCCAAAGGCGCGGCGTTCCAGGATCTCAAGCTATCGATCAACGGCGAGATGGTCTCGGGCGAGACGATGAGCGCCGACCGGGCGCGGCAGATTTATGAAGAGATTGTGCGCAGACAGCGCGATCCAGCGCTGCTGGAATGGATGGGATATGGCCTGCTCCGCGCGCGCATTTTTCCAATCGCACCGGGAGAGGTGAAAAAGGTCGTCGTGCGCTTTCAGACGGTCGCCGAGCGCGAAGGCGATGCGCTGCGCGTTGACTATTTCCGTGGCCTGCGTACCAATCAGTTCGCGAGCGGATATCCGGAAGGCAAGGTGTCTTTCGTGCTGACGTATCCCAACGATCCGATGTATGGCACCGCTTACTCGCCGACGCATTCGATGTACGAGGATCGATACGCGAGCAGTGATGCGGATACAGGTCCGGGAGACGAACGCTTCGCCAGCACCATTCGTGGGTCGGTGCGCCGTTTCGAGGTAAGGGACGCGCGTGGAGAGGTCACGCTCCTGATCCCGATCCGGCGCTCGACCAGCGCGGCAATCTCACTGCTGGCGAACGCGCCGGGCAACGACGACGGATTCGCGTTGATCACGATCTCGCCGCCGGCGATCCGGCCGCGCGCGGTGCCACGCGATGTGACGTTCGTGCTCGATGTATCGGGTTCGATGAATGGTCAGAAAATGGAGCAGGCGCGGGCCGCCGGTAAGCAACTGCTACGCACGTTGTCGTCGATGGATCGATTCCGTTTGATCGACTTCTCCAGCGATGTGCGTACGTTTCGTGACGATTTCTCGTTCGCTACACGGGATAACATTCGTGCCGCGGAACGATACCTCGATGATCTCGACGCGCAGGGGTCTACGAACATTTCCGGCGCGCTCGACGAAGCACTGTCCGCGCCGACCCAGTCGGGCAGATTGCCAATTATTCTCTTTCTGACCGACGGACAGCCGACGGTTGGTGAGCGTGACGCCACCGTGATCGCGGGCAACGTCTCGAGGCACCTCGGCGGACGCAGACTCTTTGCGTTCGGTGTTGGCGCTGACCTGAACGTCTCACTCATCGAACAGCTTGCACTCGGCGGTCGAGGGACAGCCAGCTTCGTGCGTCCCGATGAATCCGTCGAGCGTGCAGTCGGAATTGTCGCCAGCAGGTTGACCAGTCCGCTGGTGACGGACGTGCGTGTACGTGCAGACGGAGTGCGCCTGCGCAAAATGCATCCAACGCAGCCGGTTGACATATTTGCCGGTGAAGATCTGGTACTGCTTGCCCGTTACGACGGGAGTGGAAATGCAATCATTCGCGTCGATGGTCAGACCACAAGCGGTCCGGTGAGCTGGACAAGTCGCGTGTATTTTCCCGAGCGCTCGCGCGAAAATCCGTTCGTCGCGCGGTTGTGGGCCACGCAGCGTATTGGCTACCTGAGTGCCGAGAAGCGCAAGAACGGCGGCTCGCGGGAGATCGACGATGAGATCCGTGAGCTCGGTGAGCGCTTCGGAATTCCCACCGAGTTCTCTTCGTACCTGGTAGTCGAGCCTGGCATGAATCGCGTTCAGCAACTCGGGCGTCGAGCTGACTTGAACCAGGTTGTCGTCACGGGAGCTGCGAATGGCAGAGCCGCACCGGCCGCGGCGCCGACGGTGCAATTCGAGGCGGCAAAAGCGGCGTCTGCACAGCGAGCCGCTACATCAGTCGCAGCAGCTGATTCCGTAGCGGGTGTGGTGACTGATACGAGAGTGAAGCGTGCGGGTGCTTATACCTTCGTCATGCGAGACGGTGTGTGGACGGATACGCGTTACAAGGCTGGTGGAGCGGTGCTGCGCGTGAAGCCGTTCTCAGACGCCTACTTCAAGCTGATCGAGCTGCAGCCCGATCTTCGCGAGCCGCTTTCGGTTGGTGACCGCGTGATCGTGGCTGGTCGCAGCATGGCGATCGAGTTGTCGACGAGCGGTGTGGAGCAACTGTCAGATCGCGATCAGGCGATGTTGCGAGACCGCTGGTAATCTGTGACGGACGTCGAACGGCTCTTCCGGACCTACAACGCCGCGTTGGTGAGATATCTGACGCGGCGCCTGGGAGATCGCGACTGGGCAGAGGAGGTAGCACAGGAGACGTTTGTGCGTGCACTGAGACAAACTTCGATTCAGAACGAGCGCGCGTGGCTCTTTGCGGTGGCGACGAACCTGGTGCGTGACGAAGCGAGGAAAGACAGCAGGCGCCGGAAGCACCTGGCCCTGCTCGCAGAGGAAGAGCGCGAGTCGATGGCGGAGCCCGCCGAAATGACGATTGAGCGGGCGCAAGAGGCAGCGATGGCGCGCAAAGCGGTCGACGCATTGGCAGAGCGGGATCGGTTGGCGCTGCTAATGCGCGAAGAGGGATTGGACTACAACGAGATCGCGGAGGCGCTGGAGCTGTCGCCGGGTTCGGTAGGTACGACGTTGTCGCGTGCGCGGCGGCGATTGGTGGAGAGCTACGAAGCCTTGCAAAAAAGCAGAGAAGAGAGAGAGAAGCATGCAGCATCTTGACGAAGGAATCATTCACGCGTGGCTTGACGGCGCGCTGACACCTGACGAGGCGACTCGTGTAGAGGCGCACGTCAACGAGTGTCCGCAATGTCAGGTAGCGGTAGCTGAAGCGCGTGGATTCATTGCCGCTTCGTCGAGAATTCTGACGGCGCTCGACGATGCGCCGCGCGGTGTGATACCGGCTTCACTGCCGAAGCGACGCGTGCAGCCGTGGGTATGGCGGGTCGCGGCGACGGTGGTGGTCGTCGCGACGGGAACCATTCTTCTGGCGCGTGGACGCACGACTACGCAATACAGTGAAACCTCGAGCCGTGTCCCGGTTTCAGAAGCGCGGGCGGGGAGAACGGGTGAAGCAACCGCCGCAGCAGCAGCAGCAGCAGACAGCGTATCGATCGGAGGTGCCACACTCAGTCAGCAAAATGCTGCTCCAGCTGCCGCGGCTCCCGCGACAACGAGTGCTCCAACTCAAAGGGCCATGCCACGCACTTTTTCGCCTGCTCCCACACCAGCGCCGGCACGGACTGGATTGGATCGGGACGAGAGTGCGCTTGAGACCCGGAACGGGGCTCGTCTGGACGAAAGCAGGGAAAGAGTTGCGTCCAAGATTGCCGCGGCACCGACCGCGCCCGTCGCCCAGGCATTGCCGGTAAACGGTGCTGTTGCCTTTGAATCCGGTACCAACATCGCACCGCGACAAGTTCAAACCAAACGAGTTATCGGGGGCACGCAAACGCTTTATGAACTTGCGCCCGGTGACACGGTAGTGCTCGAGGAACAATCGAGCTCAGAACTTCAGAACGTCGTCGTGACCGCGGTACCGGCTGCAGCTGGTGCTGCACGTCGTGCACAGCCAAGCACGTTGTCAGGGAGAACGGCCGGTGTCGCCGCGCCGCAGCAAAAAACAGAAGCCGCTGTACCGCCGCCGCATCCTGCCGTTGCGCCGCTCGAAGACGCGCAAGTGATGGAGGTACATCGGATCAGCTGGCTCGATCCGTCGAGTGGACGAGTGCTGATCCTGTCAGGGCGACATTCGCAGGACGAGCTACAGGCGATTCGAAAGAAGATTCAGCAGCTGCGCGACGCCGCGGCGGCGTCGAAAAAACTTCCGGATTGAATCAAGGAGACGGCGCTGACTCCTGTAGCGCCATCCCCATCGAGTGGTACCCCTTGTCGACGTAGATCACCGTGCCAGTGATGCCGGCCGCGAGCGGACTCGACAGGAAAGCGGCGGCAGTTCCCACCTCTTCCGCCTGCAACGGATCGGCGAGCGGTGAGTTGTCGGCGCAGTACTCCACCATCTTTTCGATGATGCCGATCGCACTGGCGGCGCGTGAAGCAAGCGGACCCGCGGAGATCGTATTCACGCGGACGCCGTACTTTCTGCCGGCCTCGTACGCGAGAACGCGCGTGTCGCTCTCCAGTGCCGCCTTTGCCGACGACATTCCGCCGCCGTAACCGGGAATAACGCGCTCGCTCGCCATGTAGGTGAGCGACAGGAACGATCCGCCTTTCCGCATCAACGGCGCGAGATGCGCGACCATCGATATCAATGAATACGCGCTGACACTGACGGCAGTGAGATATCCGGCGCGGCTCGTCTCGAGCAGCGGCTTCTTCACTTCAGGACCGTTGGCGAGCGAATGAATTACGATGTCGAGCGAGTCCTTGCCGAAATCAGTTTCGATGCGACGTGCGATGCCGTCGATGCTGAAATCGCCGGTGTCCTTGTAGCGCTTGTTGTTGCGAATGTCTTCGGGTGCGTCGTTCAGCGTGTCGTACGCTGCATCCAACGGATAGATCTTCTCGAACTTGAGCATGCCGCCGTCGGACATCTTGCGCGACTCGTCCATCTTCCCGCGCTCGAGCAGGTTCATGAAGATGTTGAGGGCGGGCGGCCATGTCCCCACTGAAACGCTTGCTCCTGCCTCGGCGAGTGCTTTGGCGATGGCGAAACCAAAACCGGCATCGTCGGCAACACCGGCAACGAGTGCGCGCTTGCCCCGGAGATCGATGGTGAGCATGCGAGTGATATCGCGATTACAAGAGTGATTTACAAGGGGTAGGAGTCTTGCATTTGCTTTCGAGGAAAAAAATTCCGCTCATCATCGGAGGCAATGGTTTTGATCGCGAGGATGTTCCGTGCTGCACTGCTGTGTCTCGTGACTGGCAGCACGCTACAAGCACAAGTGCAGGATACCATCAATGAGAAAAAACCGCTCCTCACCGGCAAAGATGCACTGCTACTCGGAGTTTTTGGGCTCGGCACCGCTGCTGTCGCACCGATCGACATGCAGATTGCCAGCCGGCTGCAGTATCCCGGCGCGCAGGAAAATCGATTCCTGCACTACTCGGCGACCGGGTTTCGACTGCTCGGTGATCCAGGGTCTATAGTCGCGGGGCTCGGGATTTATGGTTTGGGCCGCCTCGACGGACAGGTAAGAGTACAGGCGCTCGGCTTACATAGCGTCGAGGCAATTCTGTTTTCAGACGTGCTGACCGGAACGATCAAGCTGATCGCGGGTCGACAGCGACCGTTCGTCGACATCAAGGATCCGTACGACTTCCAGTTGTGGCGTGGCTTCAAAGGCGATGTGTATCGTTCGTTTCCGTCCGGCCACTCGACGACGGCGTTCGCCTTCGCGTCGGCGCTGACGCGAGAGACCCAATTCTGGTGGCCGCATGCGGGATTCTATATTGGAACCGTCTTCTATGGCGGCGCGGCATTGATCGGTGCATCCCGCATGTACAACAACATGCATTGGGCGAGCGACGTGGTGACAGGAGCGGCGATCGGTACGATAATCGGCCTCAAGGTCGTGAAGTACACCCACTCGCACCCCGATAACTACCTGGACAAGAAGCTGATCAAGGGTAAGCGCTCGAACATTCAGATCAACCCGGTCTTATTTTCAATTCACTTCTGACCGCGTACTTCACAGCGAGTGATCGTTGCTCAATGGCATTTTCATCCTGGCAGAGTTGCCGAGCTCCATCGCCGACCAGTTGCGCGATATCAACGAGCGCTACGATCCGAAACTGGCGCGGTATAAGCCGCCCCACATAACGCTCACCGGGTCTTCCGGCGTCGGACCAATCCCACCGTCGGTAACGGTCGAAGTGATGCGTGCGGCCGTCGAGCCGATCGCGCGCACGACCGCGCCGCTGACTCTATCGTTTCAGCCCCCACAGCGGTTCATGCAGACGAACATCATCGTGCTGCCAATCGAGCCGCATGGTCCAATCAGAGTATTGCACGACAGGCTGGTTACCAGCGGCCTGCCGTTTACGCGGTCGCGGTACACTTTTAGCCCACATGCGACGCTGAGCCTTTACCCGTCGCGGGATTCCAAATCGCTGCGGGAGCTGCTCGATGTGCGGATTCCGGAACCGTTCGTGATCGACTCGATACAGCTCTATCACACCCGGGAGCCGCAACCTTCACGCAAGTTGTTGGAGCTTCAGCTGACAGGTGGACCTACGAAAGATTGAGATTGCGTGGCGCGGCCTCTGGATGCGGGTGCTCGACTGGATGCTACCCGGACCCGATCAAGCAACATTACCGCCGCCGGCCGATTCTGATTATCGCGTTCTCTTTATCAGATACGAGCGAATCGGCGACATGATCATGGCAACGTCGGTGATTCGCAACATCGCGCGCGCGCTGCCGACCGGAAAAGTCGATGTGCTGGGTACGCCGACGACCAAAGCGGTGCTGGAACGGAATCCGTACGTGGGCGAGGTATTGACGCTCGATCGCGGGTCGTGGCGCAGCTACAAGGATTTGATGAAGCGATTGCGTCGGGAGCGGTACACCGTGATGGTCGATGGCCGAATCAACAATCCGCCGAATTTTACTTCGACACCGTTATTGATGTACGCGGGGAGAGCGCGGTTCAGGATCGGTGCGCGTGGGGAGCGAAAGCCACGCATCTATAACATCTGCGTGCCCGAGTGGAATCGCGTCGATCATTATATCGAGGGATCAAAGCATCTCGCCGTGCCGTTTGGCGTCGATCCGCAGGCCGACGATTGGCAGCCCGAGATCTACCTGTCGGATGAAGAACGCACGCAGGCTGAGCGACACTGGCAGGAAGCAGCGAACGCAATCAGCGGAGCGCAGGGCGCCGGATCCTCCAGGCGACTGCTGGTGAATCTGTCGGCGTCCGAGCCGAAGCGACGCTGGCCGGACGGAAAGTTCACCGCCACGCTGCAGGCAGTGCGGAAAAAAAACCCGCGCATGCCGATGATTGTGATTGGATTGCCCGCCGAGTGGGAGAGCGTGAGCAAGGTCGCGACAGCGGCGCACGCGTTGCCGGTGCAGACACCGAACCTGCGCGACGCATTTGCGCTGGTTGGAACTTCGGACATGGTCTTCACACCCGACACGAGCATCTCCCACGCTGCGTCAGCGTTCCGCCGTCCGTCACTCGTGCTGCTAAAGCGCGAACACAGGCCGTATGCGCCGTGGAACACGCCGGGTGAGATCATCGCCTGGAACGAAGATGAGATTCACCAGCTGCCGCACGAGCGGGTTGAAGAGGCGTTAATCAAGTTGATCGGCACTTACGGGGGTTAACCCAGCTCAGCCGCAATCGTCTAACTGGGTACGCTCGTAGTTGTTCTAACCCTAAACGGCGGCTGGTAATGGACTACGCTCGAGTTCTTCTTCGTTTGATTCGTTCGTCGTGCGCGTTGGCGGCTCTGGCAGCGCCGGCCGAAGCGTTCGCTCAGCATGAGCATTCACACGCGGATACGGTCGTTATGGCTCACGACATGAGCGACATGCACATGGACACCAACTGGGCAGCGGAAGCGATGGCCAGGCACATGGCGTACTCGAGTCCGCGGGCGCTGACCGCCGCCGATTCCGTTCGCTCGGCGTACGTGATCAACGAGCTGCGTCAGGCGATCGCCAAGTACAAGGATGTCAAAGTCGCAGAAGCCGATGGGTACAAGATGTTCGCGCCGCAGATCAAGAATCAGCCGCAGTATCATTTCACGAAGGGCTGGAACGCGCTGCGGAATCAGTGGGGCTTCGATCCGGCGCGTCCGACGTCACTGCTGTACACGAAGGATGCCCAAGGCCAGTTCCATTTGATCGGCGCGATGTACACCGCGTCGCGGCGGACATCGGAGGACGAACTGAACGAGCGCATTCCGCTCAGCGTCGCGCGCTGGCATCGCCATGTGAACTGGTGCATTCCGAAGTGGAACGCCAAAGACCGGTGGCACGAGACGAAGAACGGACGGCCGATCTTTGGACCGCTCGGTGTTGCGACTCGTGAAGAATGCGACGCGGCAAACGGGAGATTTATCCCACAGGCGTTCGGCTGGATGGTGCACGCCAGCGTCTTCGCGGGGAACGATCTGAAGTCGATCTGGCATGACGATTACATGGACCATGATCAGCACGCCATGATGGGAGATCCCAAGAACCCCGGTTAAATTGGGGGATGCCTCCGCAATTCATTTATGTAATGAAGGATTTGCGCAAAGTCGTCCCGCCTTCGCGGGAGATTTTGCGCGGGATCTGGTTGTCTTTTTACCCCGGCGCCAAGATCGGCGTACTCGGCGCGAATGGAGCTGGCAAATCTTCGCTGCTGCGCATCATGGCGGGCGTCGATCACGATTTTCAGGGCGAAGCGTGGCCGCATGAAGGCACGCGCATCGGTTATCTGCCGCAGGAGCCACAGCTCGATCCGTCAAAGAACGTCAAGGACAACGTCGACGTTGCGGTGAAGCCCGTGAAGGACCTGCTCAGGAAGTTCGAGGATATCTCGAACAAGTTCGCCGAGCCGATGTCGGATGACGAGATGACGAAGCTGCTCGATCAACAGGCGAAGGTGCAGGAGAAGATCGACGCGCTCAACGCCTGGGACATTGATCGCAAGGTCGAGATCGCGATGGATGCGCTGCGGCTGCCGCCGGGTGATGCTGATGTGAGCAAACTGTCGGGTGGTGAACGGCGTCGTGTTGCGTTGTGCCGCACGCTGCTGGAAGAGCCCGACATGCTGCTGCTCGACGAGCCAACCAACCATCTCGACGCCGAATCGGTGGCGTGGCTGGAGAGATATCTCGCCGAATTTCCGGGGACTGTCGTGGCAGTTACGCACGATCGCTATTTCCTCGACAACGTCGCCGGCTGGATTCTCGAGCTCGATCGCGGCGCCGGTATTCCGTACGAGGGGAATTACAGCTCGTGGCTGGAGCAGAAGCGCACACGACTGGCGCAGGAGGAGAAGCAGGCATCTGCGCGCCAGCGGACACTCGAGCGAGAGCTGGAGTGGGTGCGCATGTCGCCGCGTGCTCGACAGACGAAGAGTAAAGCGCGCATCCAGAAGTACGAAGAGCTGGCGAATGCGGCAGAAGGCGAGAAGATCATGCAGAACGAGATCGTCATTCCGCCGCCGGCGCGCCTTGGTAACGATGTCGTGATCGCCAAAGGATTGAAGAAGGCGTACGGCGACAAAGTACTGTTCGACGATCTGTCGTTCTCACTGCCGCGCGGCGGAATCGTCGGCATCATCGGGCCGAACGGCGCGGGCAAGACGACGCTGTTCCGCATGATCGTCGGCAGTGAGCAAGCCGACGACGGCGACCTGACAATTGGCGATACGGTGAAGATCGCCTACGTCGATCAGTCGCGTGAGCTCAACGATGCCAACACTGTCTACCAGGAAGTCAGTGAGGGCAACGACATCATCATGGTTGGAAAACGCGAGATGCAGGCGCGAGCGTATCTCTCGCAATTCAACTTCAAGGGTCCCGACCAGCAGAAGAAGGTGAAGGATCTCTCGGGTGGGGAGAGAAACCGGCTCCATCTGGCGAAGCTGTTGAAGTCGGGTGGCAACCTCCTATTGCTCGACGAGCCGACCAACGATCTCGATGTCGATACGCTGCGTGCGCTGGAAGAAGCGCTGGTGGATTTCCCGGGCTGCGCGGTAGTGATCTCGCACGACCGCTGGTTCCTCGATCGCATCGCGACTCACATTCTGGCGTTCGAGGGCAACTCCGAGACGGTGTGGTTCGAGGGCAACTACCAGAGCTACATCGAAGATCTCAAGCGGCGGAAGGGTCCGGATGCCGATCAGCCACACCGAATCGCATACAAAAAGCTGGTCCGCGCTTAGGCGAGGAGCATTGGTAATCCTCGCTGCCGGTGGATGCTCCTCACCGGAACAGCGAGCTCCGGTCGATACGACAACGTTGGCGCCTACCGGCATGCAGGTCCGTTCTTCGCCGAGTCGCGTACACGCTGATACGCTCGCGCGCGTATGCCCATCAACTGGAACGCGTGGCTCTTTGCAGGTCGCTCGTGTGGACCCGCAGGTGGAAGAGGGCGGGGTAGCCTTTGATGTGTTGGGCGATGGGCAAGGTGTTGGCGTCGTGCTATGTCGCGATTCGCTGTACGCGGATGTCAATGCGCTGACGGCACTCATGGGCGACAGCGCCACCGTTACGGAAAACGACGGTGTCGCCATCATCGATGGAGTGTCTAGTGGTATCGCGGCCTACGACCACGCCGGGAGCCTTTATGTCGCCGTGGAACCATTTGTCCGTAATCGGCGGGCGGTACTGCTGGCTGGCGCGCATCCAATGGACGCCATCGTGTGGCCGCAGCGAGCACTCCTGCATTTGAAGAAGTCGAGGCTCACTCAGGGCCGAGCGTACCAGACAGCCGTGCGCGAGGGGCTGGTGCCAGAGTAGCCTGCCGCCAAGCTTGCCACAGCAGTCTGAAAGCAGCAGCATAACTGCATGCTGCTGGCTGCTTTCATTATCACACTTGCTGCACAGGATTCGGCCATCTATGACGGCCGGGCCAAGCAAGTGCAGGTCGACATTCCGCGGATCGATACTGCCGTCACAATCGATGGTGTTATCGATGAACCCGTCTGGAAACGCGCTGCGCGACTAACTGGGTTCTCGCAATATCAACCAGTCGACGGGTTACCAGCGGTTGAACCAACCGAAGTGCTGACGTGGTACGCGCCCGACGCGATCTACTTCGGAATCAAGGCGCGCGAGATCCACGGCAATGTCGTGCGCGCGACCCATGCCAATCGCGACAACATCGACAGTGAAGATCAGGTTCAGATCCTGCTCGATACTGACAACGCGCGGCAGATCGCGTTTGTGTTCGGCGTCAATCCCTACGGCGTGCAGCAGGACGGAACGCGCAGCGCCCAGTTCGCCGGAGGCGCGGGCGGCCCTCAGGCAAGCGGCGGCGGCTTCCGTAACATCAATCCCCTCGAAGGCAGCGTCGACCTCAATCCGGATTACTTCTTCGAGTCGAAGGGACGACTCGTCGAAGGCGGTTACGAAGTGGAAATACGAATTCCCTTCAAGAGCCTGCGTTACCAGGATGCAAACGTGCAGACATGGGGGCTGCATATCCTGCGACGCGTGCAGCACTCCGGCTTCCAGGACACGTGGGCACCCGCAATCCGCGCCAACGCAAATTTTCTGGCGCAGTCCGGCACGCTGCAAGGCCTACACGACTTGAAGCGTGGACTGGTGCTCGAGGCTACGCCGACGATGACCGCGCATGCGGATCGCGCACCGACCATCGGCAATGGTCGCGACTACCAGCAGAAGGGCGAGCTTGGCGGCGATGTACGCTGGGGAATCCGACAGAACCTCACGCTCAATGGCACCATCAATCCCGATTTCTCCCAGGTTGAGGCCGACGTTGGTCAGGTGCTGCTCAACGAAAGATTCGCGCTGTTCTATCCCGAAAAGCGTCCGTTCTTTCTCGACGGACTCGAGCTGTTCGACTCACCGAATCAGTTGATCTACACGCGTCAGATCGTAGCGCCGAGAGCCGGTGCCAAGCTCACCGGGAAAATTGGTGGGCTGAACATCGCTTCGATCGTGGCGAGCGACGACAAGTTGTACTCATGGGACGGCGCGCACTCGCCGCTGTTTGGCATCTCGCGTTTGCGGTACGACTTCGGATCTGCCAACACCCTCGGCGCGGTGCTTACCGCGCGGGAGGATGGCGACGATTACTCACGAGTCGCCGACGCGGATTTCCGGTTCTATCATTCCAAACTGTACTGGGCGCAGTTTCAGGCGGCGCATTCGTGGACCGACAGCGCCAGCGATCGGAAAACAGGATCAATCCTTCAGGGAGATTGGGATCGTACCGGGCGCGCATGGGGATTTCACTACACACTGCGCTCGCTGGATCCTGGCTTCAGGGCCGCGTCGGGATTCGTCAACCGAACGGGAATTATCGAGACACGCGCGTTCAACCGCATCACGTTCTACGGAGCACCAACCGCACTAGTACAGACGTACGGGACCTTCTTTGGTCTGGATCGCATCTGGAACAACAACGGATCGAGTCATGGACTGGAGGAAAGCACGGAGTCGATCACGCCGAGTGCGACGATTCGCGGCGGATGGTTGGTGAGCGGAGCGTTGACGCACGGTTATTTCGCGTTCGATCCAACGCTGTATTCAGGGCTCACGGTCGCTCAGCCCGTGGCTGCTCCGAGCGGTTCCGGGGCAGTTCTCGATACGGTGGCGTTTGCAGTACCTGGTCCAGAGAAGGATCAATGGGGCGGCTCCGTCAGTTTGACCACGCCGACTTATCGCACATTCTCGGGTACCGCTGCGATGACGATTGGTCAGGTGCCTGTTTTCCGCGAAGCTGCTCCAGGGCGCAGCTCACGTCTGGATGCCGTACTGGCGTTTCGGCCAACGACGGCGATACGCAGCACTTTCCAGCTCTCGCGCCTGGTGATCAACCGCAGCGCGGATGCCTCTCGTTTCTCTGCTGAGACTATTCCGCGGCTCAAGGTCGAGTATCAAGTCAGTCCGCCCATTTTCCTCAGAGTCGTTGGCCAATATGCGGCGCGATCGCGAACACCTCTGCGCGATCGCGATGGCAATCCAATCCTCGTCGACGGCGCGCTCGATACGGGCGAAACCTCAAATCAATTCTCGACCGATTGGCTATTTAGCTATCGTCCGGTTCCGGGGACGCTGCTCTATCTCGGCTACGGCTCCACGCTCGAGGAGCCGCGCGAATTTCGGTTCCAGGACCTGCACCGGACGCGCGACGGATTTTTCGGCAAGATCAGCTACCTCTTTCGCTTCTGATCTCGACGGTTCACCCGACTCGGCTCGCCAGAGTGGAATGGGTCTCGCATTTGTAAGCCTCACTTCAGGGAGAGGAGAGGCTTGATGGCGAGGATAAGTAAAATCAAAATGCCGAGACCGATTTCGCCTCGCGTGCATGGGATGATCGACTACGGAACCTCAGCCGCGGTCGCCGCGGCGCCGGCCGTGCTCGACGTTCCAAGAGCCGCGCGAAATCTTTTCGAGGGACTGGCAACCGGCTACACCGGATTATCGTCCGTCACCGACTATCCACTCAGTCTGAAACGACTGATCCCGTTCAAAGTGCACGGCGCGACTGAGCTGACAATCGCTGCGGTGCTGCCGGCGCTTCCGTGGATACTCGGCTTCGCCGACGACCGTGCCGCGCGCAACATGTGCTTCGGCTTGAGCGCGCTGACGCTCGTAGTTTCAGCGCTGACAGATTGGGATCAACGAAATCGCAAACGCCGGCGCGCTAGCCGTTGATCGTACGCATCCCGCCTTCGGGGTAGCGGTCGCCAGCCGTAGCTCCTTTGGGAGCTGCGGCGTCGATGCGACGCAGATCGTTCTCCGATAACACAATGTCGAGCGCACCAACATTTTCCTCGAGGCGCTCGGGATGCCTGGTGCCGGGAATCGGCACGATGTCGTCGCCCTGAGCGAGTACCCACGCCAGCGCCAGTTGGGCGGGCGTGCACTTGTGCTCCTTCGCAATATCCTCGACGCGGGTCACCAGATCGAGGTTCCTTTGAAAATTCTCACCCTGAAACCGTGGGTGATGTTTCCGGAAATCGTCGTCGGCGAGATCGTTAACCTTTTTAATCTGACCGGTCAGGAAACCACGCCCGAGTGGACTGTAGGCGACGAAGCCGATGTCGAGCGCGCGCAGAGCCTGCAGCAATCCATCTTCCGGATCGCGCGTCCATAGCGAGTACTCGGTTTGTACCGCAGTGATCGGGTGGACTTTGTGCGCGCGACGAATCGTCGGCACTGACGCCTCGGACAGTCCGATGTAGCGCACCTTTCCCTGGCGAACGAGATCAGCCATCGCCCCGACAGTGTCTTCAATCGGCGTGCTGCGATCGACGCGATGCTGATAGTAGAGATCGATGGTGTCGATGCCGAGACGTTTGAGCGATGCCTCGCACGCCTGGCGAACGTATTCGGGCTTTCCATTGACGCCGAGGAAGGCACGCGTTTTGGGATCGCGTACGTTGCCGAACTTGGTGGCGATGAAAACCTGATCGCGCTTGCCTTTGACAGCGCGGCCGACCAACTCCTCATTGGTGTGCGGGCCGTACATGTCGGCGGTGTCGAGGAGAGTGACACCAATTTCTATTGCACGATGGATCGTGGCGATCGATTCTTTCTCGTTGCTCGGTCCATAGAAGTCGGACATTCCCATGCAACCCAGTCCGAGCGCTGAAGTAATCAGGCCCTGTGTACCGAGCCGACGGGTCTTGAGAGTGGTGCGGGGCATCGCGTTTCCGGTTTGAGACGAATACAAGTTATCGCAACGTGTACGCCGAAACGCGTGCGGGAACCGGCCGTAGTGTTGGGCAGCGGAGGTGACAATGGAGCTGAGGCGCTGGCTTTTCCGTGGAGCGTTGGCGGGATTCGTGGTGCTCGGTGTGGGCGGTCGCCTGCTGATGCGCGTCATCGCCCACCGCGAGCATCGACCGGTGATGGTGTTCACGGTACCGGGCACGCTAACGGTGCTTTTTGCGGGCACCGCCGCGGGTTTGGCAGCCGGGCTGATCTACTATCTAGTTCGCCAATTCGTGCGCGACAGCTGGTTGCGTACGGCGGTATTCGTGATCATCTGCGGATTCATCGCCTGGCGCGGAGTGCACGGGCTGCTAGTGGTGCCGCAGCTCATGTTCATGGCGCTGGCGGCGATTTTCCTGATCGTCATCGACGTAATCGGCCGGCGTTCGCCCTTCGTACCGCGCCATTCTTCGGCCGCCACGTAGCGGAGTGCAATCGCCGGCTTCACCATTAAGGATGCCGAGCTCGCTCACTGCGCGGAATGTCTCTCATCGTTTTGGCGATGTCGTGGCACTCCACGATATTTCGCTCGCCGTTCCAGCGGGAAGTGCGACGGCGCTGGTGGGCGAGAGCGGATCGGGCAAGACGACATTGCTGCGTTGCTTCAATCGCCTGATCGATCCAGTGCGTGGAGAGGTTCTGGTCGGCGAACGCGACGTTCGCGAACAGAACGTCATTTCGCTGCGGCGCGGCATCGGCTACGTGCAGCAACACGGCGGGTTGATTCCGCACTGGCGAGTGCTGCGTAACGTGGCGCTGGTGCCGATGCTGCTCGGGCAGCGAGATGCGACAACGCAAGCGAAGGAAGCGCTCGATCTGGTGGGACTGCCAGCGGCGGAATTTGGCTCGCGCTTCCCGCACGAGTTGTCCGGTGGGCAGCGACAGCGAGCTGCGTTGGCGCGAAGTATTGCCGCGCGGCCGCAGGTGGTTCTATTGGACGAGCCGTTCGGCGCGCTCGACGCGATCTCGCGCGGTGAGCTGCAGGTTGCCTTCGACAAGCTGCGCCGGCGGTTGAATGTGACGACGCTGCTGGTGACCCACGATCTCGCTGAAGCGGCGAGGCTTGCTGACGGCGTCGTTGTGATGCGCCGGGGGAAAATCGAGCAGCATGGCCCAATGCGACAGCTCGTATCGTCGCCGGCGACGCAGTACGTGGCACGTTTGATCGAACAGGCGCGCGCCGCACTCGAAGGGCTACTCGCGTGAGCCGCGCGAGCTTCAAAGTGCTGCTGATGTTGATCGCAGTGAGTGCTGTCGGTTTGCGTGCACAGTCGACAGCGACGAGACCAGTTGTCGTCGCGTCGAAGCCATTCGGTGAGTCTTATCTGTTGTGCGAGATGTTCGCGCAGTTGCTTGAGTCGCGCGGGTATCGCGTCGAGAGGAAGCCAGGCCTTGGCGCGACGGAGATCGCGTTCAGGGCGCTGCGCGCCGGCGCGATCGATGTGTACCCGGAATACACGGGAACGGGATTAGTGGCAGTGTTGCACGACTCGCTGCCCGATTCCGTAGCGGCAGATCCGCGCGCCGTATTCGCGCACGTTTCGCGCGAGTTCGATCAGCGTTATCGCCTGCGGTGGCTGCCGCCGCTTGGATTCCAGAACACGTATGCGATCGCAGTAACCCGGCAGATGGCAGCGGGCTATCACTTGAAAACGCTCAGCGATCTGGCGCGCGAGGGCCAACATCTGATCGCGGGATTCACAGCGGACTTCATCGGCAGATCCGATGGTCTTGTCGGGCTCTCGCGCGTGTATGGTCTTCATCCGCGAGAGGTGCGACCGCTCGCACCGGCGGTGAAGTATCAGGCGCTGGCGTCAGGTGCAGTCGATGTCATCGATGGGTATTCCACGGACGGTTTGCTCGCCAAATACGACCTGATGACTCTGGTGGACGACCGGCATTTCTTTCCACCATACGAGGCGGCAGCACTGGTGAACGAAGGGTTTGCGGGCGCGCAACCGGGAGCGGTGGCGACGTTGACGTTGCTGAGCGACAAGCTCGATGAAGCAACGATGCGCCAGCTGAATCGAAGAGTTGAAGTTGACGGCGAGGACGTGCGCACCGTGGCAGCGGCCGAACTGGCCTCGCTAGGTCTGATTGGTTCGGGGGCATCACAGTCGGTGCGGGCGCAGAACGACAACCGCGGTGGCTTTGGGAGCTACTTATGGAATCGTCGCGGCACGCTGGCGAGTCTCACGGTACGACATTTGGAGCTCGTCGCAATTGCATTGCTCGCAGCAGTGGTCATTGCGATTCCGCTCGGCCTGTTGCTCGAACGCGGACGAAGGGTCGCCGAGCCGGTCATTGGCGGGTTGGGCGTGCTGCAGACCATTCCCAGCATCGCACTCCTCGCATTCATGATCCCGCTGCTCGGCGTGGGTGTGATTCCGGCACTCGTCGCATTGTGGTTGTATGCTCTGTATCCGATTGCGCGGGGCACGTACAGCGGAGTCCGTGATGCTGATCCGGACGCAGTCGCAGCCGCGGAAGCGCTCGGCACGACGCCGGTGCAGCGACTGTTGTGGGTACGCCTGCCGTTGGCAGCGCCGGTGATAATGGCGGGTGTTCGTACAGCGGCGGTGATTACGATAGGGGCAGCGACGCTGGCCGCCTTCATCGGAGCCGGCGGATTGGGTGAGCCGATCGTCGCTGGGCTCGCGCTGGCCGACACGCGGATGATTCTTTCGGGCGCTTTGCCGGCAGCAGTGCTGGCATTGCTGGTAGATGGATTACTGGCGCTGGTAGAACGCGCGGTCGCTCCCGCGCACCGTCGCAAGACCTTCTGGAGCAAACGATGAAAGATCGCATTGCACCGAGAGCATTCGTCGCAAGCATCGGCGCGATGGTGATTCTCTCGACGCTTGCGACATGCGCGCCTGCACCGCGCGGCGTCGCTGTCGCATCAAAGCCGACGCGATCCTATTTCATGGGCTTCTCGGTGATGCCGCCGCGACCCGATATCAACGTCGCGCTGAAATCGCTGGATATTTGGACCAGACGCGCGGACGCGGCGATCATGCACGTCGATGTGCCATGGGCACAGATGCTGGCGGGCGGTTCACCGGAAGACGCACTGCGCAAGGACGGCGTCGATCTCGAGAAATACTATCGCTCGAAGCATCTCAAGCTCGTCGTAACGATCGATGTGACGAACGGCTTAGCGCGCGAGAGTGAAGCGGCAGCGTTAGTGGCTGCGCACCGCAGCATCACTGAGCCCGCGATTCAGCAGCTCTATCGCCGCTATGTACGCGCGGTGGTCGAAATGCTGCGTCCGGATTATCTGGGACTGGCAGCGGAGACGAATCTCATTCGGCTCGCTGCACCACGACCTGTTTACGACGCCGTAGTTCGGATGACGAATGACGCAGCTGCCGACGTGCGGCGCTTGCGCACCTTCGCGGAGTTACCGCTATATGCGAGTGTGCAGGTCGAGACTGCGTGGGGAAGACTGGGTCGGCAGGGCGGCAACGGATTCGTCGGCATTGCGCAGGATCTGCGCGATTTTCCATTCAATAACGTTCTCGCACTTTCCTCATACCCATACCTCGGCGGGTTCAAGGATCCGCGTGACATGCCGATCGATTACTACACGCGGCTGCGGGCTGGGCACGCGCTCCCGGAGATGGTTGTCGAAGGAGGCTGGCCGTCAGTCTCGGTGAGTGGTGTCTTCTCCTCCTCGCCGGAAATGCAGGCGAGATACATCGCTCGGCAAGCGGAGCTGCTCGACAACGCCAACGCGATTGGCGTCTTTCAGCTCTCATTTACGGACATCGATGTCGGCAGCTTTCCAAAACCCCAGCCACAGATTCTGCCATTGTTTGCGACGCTTGGGCTTGTCGACGTCGATCTCAAGCCCAAGCCGTCGCTCCCAACGTGGGACAAAGTCTTCGCGCGTCGTTTACGCTGACGCTGCGCGCTGCAGTGTCTGGGCCCGGTCTGCCGCTTCAATTCGCGCGGGGCCGGCGCGGAATCTTCCATAGGTGAAATAGATCGTGAGGCCGATCGCGAGCCAGACGAAGAGTCGAATCCACGTCAACAACGGCAAGCCCGACATGAGGTAAAAACAGATCAGCGTACCAACGATTGGTACCCACGGCATTCCCGGTGTGCGAAATGGTCGCTCAACGTCAGGTTCAGTGCGGCGCAGAATGAGAACGCCGGTGCAGACGATTGCGAAAGCAAGCAGCGTCCCCATGCTGACCAACTGACCCAACACGTTGAGGGGGAAGAGTCCGGCCGCAATCGACACGACCGTGCCCGTGACTGCGGTCGTGACGTGAGGCGTGCGAAAACGTGAGTGCAGGCGCGCAAAGACCGGTGGCAGAAAGCCATCGCGGCTCATCGAGTAGAAAATGCGGGACTGACCGAGCAGGTTGACGAGGATCACGCTGGAGATTCCACAGATAGCCCCGATGTTGATGATCGGTGGCAGCCATTTCACACCGGTCGACTCGACGGCAAGCGCGATCGGAGATGGAACGTCGAGCTTCGGGTAGGCAACCAGCCCGGTCATCACCAGGCCAACGGCGATGTAGAGCGCCGTGCAGATGGCGAGCGAAGCGAGGATGCCAATCGGGACGGTGCGTCCGGGGTTCTTCGCTTCCTGCGATGCGGTCGATACCGCGTCGAACCCGATGTACGCAAAGAAGATGATGCCGGCGCCGCGCAGCACTCCGCTCCAACCAAACTCACCGAATTTGCCAGTGTTCGGCGGAATGAACGGATGCCAGTTCGCAGTGTCGACGTAATGCACGCCGACAGCGACGAACAGCGCGAGCACTACGACCTTGAGGATCACGATCGAAGTATTGAAGCGCGCCGACTCGCGAATGCCGATGATCAGCAGCATCGTAAGAACCAGGCAGATGAGGGTCGCCGGCACGTTGAAGATTGCCGTCGTCGTGCTGCCGTCGGCGAGGGTCACCGCGGTTCCAGGTGGCGCGACCCAGCGCGGGGGCAGTGCGATGCCGATTTCCTGGAGCAGCGCCAGCGCGTAGCCGGACCACCCCACTGCGACCGACGAAGAGCTGAGCGAGTACTCGAGGGTCAGATCCCAGCCGATGATCCAGGCAACGAGCTCGCCCATCGTCGCATACGCGTACGTGTACGCGCTACCCGCGACGGGGATCATGCTCGCCAGCTCGGCGTAGCAAAGACCCGCGAAGGCGCATGCTACTCCGGCCATCACCATCGAGAGAGTGAGCGCGGGCCCGGAGTTCTGTGAAGCGACAGTGCCTGTCAGTACGAAAATTCCCGCGCCGATGACGGCACCGATGCCGAGGGTAACCAGCGCCAGCGGTCCGAGCTCACGCCGCAGAGTGCCGGCGCCTGCCTCCGCCAGCAGTGATCCGAGGTCCTTCCTGGTGAACAGGCCCATCCGCACCTCCGTTTGGACGCGTAATTGTATACAAACTTGTGTGCGGCAAGAATTACGTGAAGCCGAATCCGGGCGCAAGGTGTGGTAGTGTCCCTTCCGGCGGCTCGTATATTGGGCGTGTGCCGAGAAGACCTGCCGCCACCATGCGGGCCCTTGAACAGGGACGACGACCCGCCGGCGCCGCCGAGCGGGCAAACCGGCTTTACGACTCGCTGCGGAACCTCATCGTCCGCGGCCAGCTGGCGCCCGGCGCACGCATCGTCGAGACCGAGGTCGCCGAGCGCTTCGGAGTCAGCCGAACTCCCGTCCGCGCGGCATTCCAGCGTCTCGAGCGTGAAGGCTATGTCGTTGCATCGACGACCCACCAGGCGCGCATGACTGTCGCGCCGCTGACCCGCGAAGATGTCGGCGAGCTACTCGAGATCGTGGGCGAGCTCGAAGGTCTCGCGGCGCGCAGCGCCGCTCGACTGAATGACGAGGATCGTGAGCGGCTGGCCCGCGACCTCGGCTCGATCAACGCGGAATTCAGACGCGCGGCCGCTGCAAAAGGCGCTCAACCCGGCAAGCTTTACGAGCTCGACGAGCGATTCCATCGCCGTTATGTGGAAGTCGGCGCCGGCTCTCGGCTCCGCACTCTGCACGAGGCCGTGAAGCCGCAGGCCGAGCGTTACATCCGGATGTACATCGCGTTGTTGATGGATACGGTATCGACTGCCGGCGGTGAGCACGATGCGATCGTCGATGCGATTCGCTCCGGAAATGCGATCGCTGCGCAGCGAGCGGTGCAGACCAACTGGCGGCACGCCGCCGACCGGCTCGTACGGGCGATCGACGTGATGGGCGAGCAGGGGAACTGGTGAGGCGGCATACGGGACGAGGGACGAGGGACGCGCAAAGTTCTCAACATCCACAAGACGTTCTCGATTCTATCGGAGACTGAATCATGGCTACGAGAAAAACACCACGTAGATCCGCGAAAGCGAAAGCGAAACCGAGCATCAACAACGCTGACAAAAAGATCATCGCCGTTGTCGGCGCTACCGGCGCGCAGGGCGGCGGGCTCGCGCGCGCCATCCTCGACGACAAGTTCTCGCAATTCGCTCTTCGAGCGCTGACGCGTAATCCAAATTCTGACAAAGCCAAAGCGCTTGCCGACGCGGGTGCGGAAGTCGTCGAGGCGGACGTCGACGACGTGAAAAGCCTGCGCAGTGCGTTCACCGATGCGCACGGCGCGTTTTGTGTGACCTTTTACTGGGAACATCTAAAACCGGAGAAAGAGCTCGCGCACGCGCGCAACATGGCACAGGCGGCGAAGGACGCAGCTGTCCATCACGTCATTTGGTCCACCCTCGAGGATACGCGGAATTTCGTGCCGCTGTCCGACGACCGGATGCCGACACTAATGGGCAAGTACAAAGTCCCACACTTCGACGCCAAGGGAGAAGCAGACAAAATCTTCCGCGAGCTCGAGGTGCCGACCACTTTCCTGCTCGCTTCGTTCTACTGGGACAACTTCATTCATTTCGGAATGGGACCGAAGAAAGGACCCGATGGCAAGCTCGCTCTCAATCTCCCGATGGCGAAGAAAAAACTTGCCGGGATCGCCTCCGAGGACATTGGCAAAGTCGCCTACGCGATTTTCCAGCGCGGCGACGAGATGATCGGTAAGAGCGTTGGCGTCGCCGGCGGACACCAGACGGGCGCACAGCTGGCGAAATCGCTGAGCAAGGCGTTGGGCAAGGAAGTCGTCTACAACGAGATTGCGCACGCCGACTATCGCGCGCTTGGATTTCCGGGCGCCGACGACCTTGGCAACATGTTTCAGTTTTATTGCGATTTCGAGCAGGACTGCTGCGATATGCGCAACATCAGCGAAACCAAGAGCCTCAATCCGGAGCTACTTACCTTCGATCGCTGGCTCGCTCAGAATAAATCAAGGATTCCGCTCGGCTGATTTCGCACCGATCGCCTTGGTGCCTTCGCCCTCGGTGAACAGGCGCGTGATGAAGCGCTGACCTTCACCGATTCGCTCGACTTCGACTGCCGTCGCTTCGATCGCCTGCTCCATACGCTGCAGGCGATCGGCGATATCGCGGGGCAGCGAGGTGATTGCGGCGGCGCTGCGTCGCCAAATCCGGCGCGCGAGCGCCACCGAGAGCGGAAAAACAGCGACGATCAGAAAAATTCCGCCGAGTACCCACGCTTCCTCGGGCGGACCTTGTTTCGGCGGCGGCGGCGGTGTCTCGACAACGGCGCCCGGAATCGCAGCAGCCTGGGCGAGCTGAGTAGCGTTTCCGGCGAGCATCTGATCGACCGCCTTAATGCGAGAATCGATGTCGGTCAATCGATCCTCGAGCGGCTTGCGGTTGGTATTCGCCGGGTCGAGCTCCTCCAGCTGCGACGTAATGTCGCGGCGCGTGCTCTCCAGGTCGTCAAGTTGATTCGATAACTCGCGACGCTGCGCGCGGAAGCCCTCGTAGATCGCGCTGGGCGTGGCGGTACCGCGGGCGACGACTGGCGCTACTGGTTGAACGGGTGGAACTGGAGTGCCCTGAGCCTGGAACAAATACCCCCCGTCGGTCAACGTGGCTGAACTGCAGTTAATCTACGCCTCGCCGCCTGAAAATTCTTCAGTGCCGGCGCTTGCAGGACTCAAAGCGACTTGGAGCCGCCTTCGATCTCGGCGGCGACGAGAATGCCGCGCTCGATGTAGATCGGACGTACGTGCGCCCGCAACGTCGGCAGGCGCATGGCGAACAACGCTCCTCCGAGGATGCAACTCAGCCC
Organism: Gemmatimonadaceae bacterium; assembly: GCA_035248505.1. Lineage (GTDB taxonomy): Bacteria > Gemmatimonadota > Gemmatimonadetes > Gemmatimonadales > Gemmatimonadaceae > UBA4720. The sequence goes on from DATFHK010000033.1 coordinate 67,994, forward strand.
GCCAACGAAGATCGTTTCCATGGGACCGATGTGGGCTGCCGCAAAACCTGCCAGGAGACTGCCCAGCGGCGCAGTGCCGAGAAAGGCCATCGTGTAAAACGCCATCACGCGCCCGCGCATCGAGTCGTCGACGATGGTTTGCAAAATCGTATTGGTCGATGCCATCTCTACCATCATCCCACCGCCGACAAACGGTAGCAGCAGCAAGGACAGCCACAGCCGGCGCGAGAACGAGAACGCGACGAGACTCAGACCGAAGGTGATGCTGGCGATGACGATGGCGCGGCCGAGTCCAAGAACCGAGCGGCGCGACGCCAGATAGAAGGCGCCTGCCAGTGCGCCGACACCGGATGCCGTCATCAGATAGCCCAGTGTGTGCGGCCCGCCGTGCAGGACCTCCGAGGCAATCGCCGGCATCAAGACAGCGTATGGCATTCCCATCGTTGCGACGAGGGCGAGCAACAACAGTGAATCGCGCGTCGGCTCGAAGTGCGCGACATACCTGAAACCGGCACGTAACTCTTCCCAGACACGGGTGTCTCTGGGCGCGGCAGACGGTTTGTCGAGGCGCATAGCGACGAGCGATGCAATTACGGCGACGTAGGAAATCGCATCGACGGTAAAGCACCATGCCTCGCCGAAGGCTGCGATCAGAATCCCGCCGACTGACGGTCCGATGATGCGACTTGCATTCACCATCGACGAGTTGAGTGCGATGGCGTTGGGCAGATCCCTGCGATCTTCCACCATGTGGACTACGAACGCTTGCCTGGCTGGCGTGTCGAAAGCGTTGATAACTCCTTGCGCCAGCTGCAACAGCAGCACGTCCACTACCGTGATCACGCCGGCGAAAGTGAGAACCGCGAGACCGACCGACTGCAGCATCGACAGTACTTGTGTAACGACGAGGATCCGATGCCGATCCCAGCGATCGACGAGCACGCCGGCAAACGGAGCCAGCAAGAGAGTCGGGATTTGACCGAAAAAGCCAACGACGCCGAGCAGGAAAACGGAGCCGCTCAACCGGTAGACTAGCCAGCTGGTTGCGATGCGCGTGATCCAGGTTCCGACCAGCGAGACAGTCTGCCCGCTGAAGAACAGCCGATAGTTGCGGTGCTGAAGCGCGCGCGCAAAGTGCAGAGACTTGCCTTTGTCGCGCGGAGTGTGGACGGCGGATGTCATGAATTGCCGAGGGGCAATATTGGTGCTATTTAGAGCTCCTCCCATACATTGTCTGAGGAGAATCGATGAAACTGTCTTCGATTGCTTTTTTATTTGGCATCTGCGTGGCACCTGCCGCCATCGCCCAATCGACGAGGGGTGCGCCGCTTCCGCCGAAACCTACGGCGAACCCGCGCCAGTTACCGACAACGGCGTTGAACAACCTCACGCCAATTCAACTCGAGGATCAGTGGACTACCGCGCTGGTGAAGCGCGACGCCGCGACGTTCGAGCGGCTACTGGCGCCGAAGTTCGTGTACACGGAAGATGCGGCGGTGATGAACAGAGGCGAAGTGATAAAAAGCGTGAATGGTCCCGATCGGGTGGAGTGGGCGCGCAACGAAGGAATGCGCGTTCACGACTTCGGCGAGGTACACGTGATCACTGGAGTTTTGCACCTGCGTGGTCGAGGCAAGGGCGGAACGTTCGACCGGCGTTATCAGTTCACTGACACGTGGCAGCGGCGGAATGGACGCTGGCAGATCATCGCGGCTCAGGATTACCTGATTCCGAAATGACAGCAGTGGCCGCAAGGGCGATGCATCGCAAGACGATCGGCCTGCTGGCGCCAATCGCGCTTGCTCTGGCGTGTACGGGTAGCGGTAAGTCGTCGGCTGCCGACACCGCCAGTGATACCCCCCGTGCAACATCGGCGGCCGCGGTTGGAAGCGCATCCATATCAGGCGCGCGCATTGCCGTCGCGCACGCTGGTCCGCCTGGCGAATGGCAGATGCCGGCAGGCGATTATGCGAGCTCGCGTTACAGCGGGCTGTCATCGATCACTCCGCAAAACGTCGGCAATCTCAAGGTAGCGTGGACGTTTTCAACCGGAGTGCTGCGCGGACACGAGGGCCAGCCGCTCGTCGTCGGCAATACGATGTACGTCGTGACACCATACCCGAACGTGTCGTACGCACTCGATCTGGCAACGGCGGGCCAGCCACTGAAATGGAAATTCCGTCCCGACAATTCACAGCAGGCAATCGGCAGAGCGTGTTGCGATGTCGTGAATCGCGGCGCCGCTTACGCTGACGGCAGGATCTTCTACAATCTCCTCGACGGACACACCATTGCCGTCGACGCGGCGACGGGCAGGCAAATCTGGCGGACGAAAATGGGAGATCTCTCGCGTGGCGAGACGATCACGATGGCTCCCATTGTCGTTAAGGGGAAAGTGATCGTCGGCTCGAGCGGCGGCGAGATGGGAGTACGCGGTTGGATCGCTGCACTCGACGCGGCGAGTGGTAAGCAAGTCTGGCGCGCGTACAACATCGGCCCGGACACCGACATCAAAGTCGGAGCGAAATTCAAACCGTTCTACGCTCACGATCGCGGCGCCAACCTCGGCGTCACTTCGTGGCCCGGTGATACATGGAAGACGGGCGGCGGCGCGGTGTGGGGATGGATCTCGTACGATCCCGCTCTCAATCTCATTTATCACGGCACCAGCAACCCCGGGCCCTGGAACGAGAGTCAGCGTGCCGGCGACAACAAGTGGACGGCGGCAATCCTGGCGCGTGATGCCGATAGCGGCGAGCTCGTTTGGGCGTTTCAGGTGACGCCGCACGACATGTGGGATTACGACGCCGTGAACGAGAACATTCTCGTCGACCTGCCAATCAAGGGTCAGGTGCGCAAAGCACTCGTGCATTTCGATCGCAACGGTTTCGCGTACACCATCGATCGCGCAACGGGCGAAGTACTTCTCGCCGAGCCGTTCGTGCCGATGAACTGGTCGACCGGGATCGATCTGACTACGGGTCGTCCAAACGTCGTCGAGACGAAGAAGACGGCGCAGGACAAGAACATCAAAGACATCTGCCCCAGTCTCGAGGGTGGAAAGAATCAACAGCCGGCGGCGTTTTCACCGCAGACAGGCTTGTTCTACGTGCCGACCAACAACCTGTGCATGGATTTCCAGGCGCGCTCCGTCACCTACATCGCCGGGACTCCGTTCATCGGCGGCAACGCGCCGGAGAAGGGTGGACCGGGCGGCTATCGCGGCGAATTCATCGCCTGGGATGCGACGACTGGGAAGAAAGTCTGGGGCGTCAAGGAGCCATATCCGGTTTGGGGCGGAGCGCTCGCTACTGCGGGTGGCGTCGTCTTCTACGGGACGCTCGACGGTTGGTTCAAGGCCGTCGACGCGCGCAGCGGCAAAGTGCTCTGGCAGTTCAAGGTCGGTTCCGGGGTCGTCGGTAATCCGGTGACTTACACAGGTCCCGACGGCAAACAGTATGTCGCGATTTATGCAGGGATTGGTGGAGACATGGGCCTGCTCATCGCGGGCGATGTCGCGGCCAACCTTCCCTATGACGTTCGCGAGAGAGGGACAACGTTGCCGGACATCAGCAGGTGGACGTCGTGGGGAGGGTATCTCTTTGTCTTCTCTCTCTGATTGTGGACTGCGTAGTGCGAGCCAACGAATCAGTGCGAGCTGCGACCTAAGTACGAGTTGCGAACCTACTGCGAGCTGCGAGCATGTTGCGAGGTACGAGCTGTGAGATTCGCAATAGTTCTGAGCTTGTTTGCATTGCTCGCGTGTCGTGCAACACGGGTGGCGACGGGTGACTCGACCGCTGTCGCGACGTCGTCGACGAACGCAGCTACCAAACCAGATACCGTCGCCGGCCAATTGTTGGTAGCAGGGGATAGTCTCCGACTCGTTGAGCATCCTGAGATTCTGCCAGCTGGATTCCCTCTCAAGGCGAAGACGGTCACAGTCAGGGATCCTTACGCGGGGAACAAGGATGCGATCGCGATGGGAGGGCAGCTCTTCGTCGCCTACAACTGCCTCGATTGCCATGGCGCCGACGGATCGGGCGCGATGGCGCCGAGCTTTCAGGATGGACGTTGGCACTTCGGCGGGTCACCGGCGGAAGTGTTCGAGTCCATCTACCAGGGTCGCCCTGACGGCATGCCGGCGTGGGGCGGTCGCATTTCGAACGATCAGATCTGGATGCTCACCGCATACGTGCGGTCGCTCGCCTCGAAGGACCTGAGCACGGAGAACTTTACCGGAAAAACTGTCGAACGTACCGGTCACTGAGGTAGCAATGATCAGCAGGATATGGCACGGCTGGACGTCGCACGAGAATGCCGACAAGTACGAGCAGCTTCTACGAGCCGAAGTGCTGCCGGGCATTCACCGCATTCGCGGATACACTGGCGCCTATCTCCTGCGCCGCGACGCCGCCAACAACGAAGTCGAGTTCATCACCATCACGCAATTCACCGACATGAATGCAGTGCGCGAGTTTGCCGGTGCCGATTACGAGCGGGCAGTGATCGCGCCCGGAGCTAGCGGACTGCTCGCGCACTACGACGAACGCTCACAGCACTACGAGACGTTGCTCACCCCCTCGGATGTGAGAGCAATGGCTGCGCGCACCAGCGGCCGCAATCGCGTGGTCTAGCGAATTACTGAGATGGTGGCGCCGGCGGCACTCCGCCAAAAGCGTTGATGATCGCCAGTCCCATGTTGGCCATGGTGAGCTGCGGCTCGTTGTCGACGATCCAGCGCTGATCCTGATTCTCTTTCGTCATCACGCACGCGACAACGCGATTCCGTAGATACCACAAGGTGCACTCCGTTCTCACCTCGTCGGTCTCGCCGTCCTTGTGTGCCGCACGTGCACCGCCGGCGTATCGCTGCAACATCATGTCCTGTCCGTTGTGCTCGAGGATGTCTAGCATCGCCGAGTCCGCGGCTGGATTGACGGCCTTGCCCTGGGCCAACAGCTCGAAGAGATGCGCCATCTCATTGGGCGTCGTTACACCAAGCCCGTACTTCGCCGAGCTGTCCATCGCCACGCTCGAGATGCGCAGGAAACTCTTCGAGTGGACACGAGTGTGGGTGAGGCCGAGTGAGTCCATCTTCGCCCACACTCGCCTGATGATGATCCGGTCAAGCAGAAGATTGGTGGCGGTGTTGTCGCTGATGATCGACATCAGCCACGCGGCATCGCGCACGGTGATGATTGTGCCGTTGTGCAGAAACTGGAGCACACCCGATCCAGGCACCTGGTCGATCTTGAGCATGCTGATCGGATCGTCGAGCGAGAGCTGCCCCTTCGCGACCAGGTCATAGACGGTTACGAGTATCGCAACCTTTATCAGGCTCGCCGTCGGAAAAGTCTCGTCGCCGCGGCGGCTGATGCGCTCGCCACTTTCGAGATCGATCACGCTGTAACCGACGATGCCGTGATGCGCGTCGGCGATGGAGTCGAGCTTCTTGCGTAGTGCCCCAGTGTCCGCGTGTACCGGCTCGAGCCTGTGGGTGCGGAGGCCACCGCTACTGGCGGCGCAGGCGATGATTCCGGTAAGAACGAGAGCACCACCAGTTACCACGACGCGGACCATCGGCGAGCGACGCATGCGCACGATAATTGAAAAGTTGGAAGGTAAACGCGGCCAACTGGACCGCAGAGTCTATGACGCGAACCTTACAGAGGCAGGCCAAATTCCATCCGACCTGACTGCTTTCGGCTTGGGCGATATGCTAAGGTGCAGTCTCGCTTTGCGCGAGACTGCATCCTCGGCGCCGACATTGGAGTCGTCAGCCCAGCGTATCTGTCGATTTCTCTATGACGAGCTGCGCGCCGGCGATGGCGAGCGGCAATGTGCCTTGGTGCGCTGTTATAAAACACATGCGTACGGGGCGCTGAATCCCGAGCTACAGCTATTCGCGCGCACGACTCTGTCCAACGTAGAGCCGCCGGCCTCGATGAAGTGCCTGACGCTGGTGGGGACTGTCGGTCAGCTTCCCAGCTGGAATTCACGCCAGCGCTCGCGCGGTCACCAGGCAATTCCGCTTCCCAGCCCGGAAATGGTGGAAAAGGCGCCGATGATTTCTCAGCTCATCAAAGAGTTCGGTATGGAAATCACCAGCGTCCTCGAGCCATCGCCCGAGATAATTCGAGAGCTGGCTGGAAAACGACACGGCGTCTTTCATGTGGAGAACGCCGACGGGAGCCCTTACATCCCCGCGCAAGACGATTTCGTGCGCAAATACGGCATCAGATCAGTAGTTGGTTTCGGCGGAATGCTTGGTACCGGGGAGCTATTCGCGGTCATTCTATTCGCAGTCGTGCCCGTATCCGCAGCGGTTGCTGACCGATTCAAAACACTCGCGCTCGATGTAAAAGCTGCCTTTTCACGCTTCCGCGAGGGAAATGTGTTCAATCAACTGTCACCGTACACGTCTGGATTGCAGCGAGAGCAGTAGCCAAAACGCCGAGTGCGTACGGTTCTTGCCTGCATCGCCAGCGCACAACACCACCCCTCACAATGGTATGAGCGGCGGGTTCTCGAACTTTGTTATCGGAGGAAAGGACAGCATGACTACTAGCGCAACAACAAGGACAGCCTTCCTTGGATTTGCGGCGCTGGCGCTTGCAGCATGCGCGAAGAAGGACAACAACGCAGCTGATACGACCGCAGCCTCCAGCACCACGACGACTGACACTTCAGCAATGTCGGGCGGCGCAGCAAGCAGCACGACCTCAGGCACTTGGTCGGACGCGAACATTGTCGCCATGCTCGATGAAGCCAACGCTGGCGATAGTGCAGCGGGTGCCATTGCGGCCACCAAGGGAACCGCAGCCGCAGTGCGCGATTTCGCCAGAAGAATGATGCGCGATCATCACCAGCTCCGTGTTCAGGGAGCCGATCTCGCCAAGAAGTTGAATGTGACGCCGTCCCCGCCGTCCGACGATCCAGTCCCCGGCCTCGTGCAGGACGAGACGAACACGCTCAATTCAACGGCTAAAGGGAAGGACTTCGACAAGGCCTACATCGATGCTGAAGTCAATGCCCACAAGGCAGTCCTCGACCTCGCCACGAAAGCAGCAGCGCAGACGCAGACCGCCGAACTCAAGAATCTGATTCAGAAGGCGGCACCGGTAATTCAGGGTCATCTCGACAAGGCCGAATCGATCCAGAAGACACTGAAGTAGCTGTTGCTCAGAGGCGTAATCTTCGACGTTGACGGCACGCTCGTAGACAGCAACGATGCCCACGCACAATCGTGGGTCGACACGTTCAGGGAAGCTGGCTACGACGTGCCGTTCGACAAAGTTCGACCGTTGATCGGAATGGGCAGCGACAAGCTGCTTCCCAAAACGATCGGAATCAGCCGCGACAGCGATGAGGGCAAGAAACTCATCGAGCGTCGCGGCAAGATTTTTTCCAGCAACTTTTTGCCGCACTTGCGTCCAGTTCCTGGCGCGCGCGATCTCGTGCTGAGAGTAAAGCGGGACGGTCTCAAGGCAATCGTCGCGACATCAGCGAAGGATCAGGAGCTCAAAGGATTGCTCAAAGCAGCGCACGTCGAGGATCTGATGGAGGAGCGTGCAACAGCGAGCGATGCAAAACACTCCAAGCCGGATCCTGACATAGTTCACGCTGCAATCGAGGACAGCGGCACTTCGGCGGAGCACCTCGTGATGATCGGCGACACTCCGTACGACGTCGAGGCGGCATCGAGGGCGAAGCTGCGCACAATTGCATTTCTATCCGGCGGTTGGACCAGGGAAGCGCTGAAGGACGCGATAGCTGTTTACGCTGGCCCTGCCGATCTCCTCGCGCACTACGATTCGTCTCTGCTCGGTAAGAACGCCAACCGATGAGCGTCCTGCATCTTCTCCAGGAAGTCGCCCAGAATGCGCAGGCGGCTGCGCCCGCACCACGTCCCGTCGGACCACCAGGGCCCGGCGGCGGCGAGCACGGATTCTCATTTGTCGACGCCCTGTTTCAGCTGATTCAGTTCGTCGGCTGGTTCCTGTCGGTCGGCGCCGTTGGTTTTCGGTTTGGTGTGGTTCGTCGGGTCCGTGGAATCTCAGACGACGCGCGCCGGATTCTCGCTCCCGACAACGCGGCTACGCTCGGTGCGCTGGGCGTCGTTCTGCTCTTCGTCGCCTTTTTCGGCCCTCCATTCCTGGAGTCGATCTCGAGTCACAAGGCATTCACAGAGTTACTGCCGAAGAATCGCGGACCGTTCGAAGTGAGAATGACGGTACTGGCGATTGCCTTGATTGGCTTCCTGCTCGTGCGCGCATCCTCGGCGCTCGGCTGGACTCTCGCCACACTCGGCGTCCTGATTGTGGTGCTTTTTCCACTGTACACCGGACGCGGCGCCGGGAAAGTGAATGCAGTGCACATCCTGGCTGCATCGACGTGGCTCGGCACGCTGTTCGTGCTCAGCATCGTCGGCATTCGCGGTGTGATCAACCGTGGACCATCGGGTACAACGCGCGCCAATCTGGTTTGCGATCTCGTCAACTCGTTCTCGCCGCTGGCGCTGACCGCGGCGACGGTCGTCGCGCTGACGGGTCTGACCACAGCGTGGATGCATCTCAAGCGCATCTCCTCGCTATGGACGACGAGCTACGGAATTACGCTGGTTGTGAAATTGATCTTCGTTCTGATCGTGGCGACGCTCGGCGCCTGGAACTGGCGGCGGGTGCGTCCGTCGCTCGGTGAAGAAGGAACCGAGGAAACGATTCGCCGCTCGGCTACAATGGAGCTCACCTTCGGCGCGATAGTCCTGCTGTGCACGTCGGTACTGGTGACGCTGCCCTCGCCGAGATAAGTGGCTACTCGCCGCTCCAGTGTGACGCAACCCAGCGCACGGTGATACGGCTGACGGCCGCAGTGAGCGCGGCCGTTGCTGTCACGTCACTGGTCCAGTGCTGATCTTCGTAGACTCTGTCCCATGCTACTGCCGTAACCAGAGCAGCGGCTACGGTCGCAACCGGTCGCGAGGCGGTCTGCATTGAGATCGCTTCTGCGATCGCAGTGATGTGCGCGATGTGCGCCGACGGAAATGAGTGCCAATCGCCGTTGCGACTAAAGGGTTGAAAGCGGTGAGAATTTCCGCCGACGTGCGGCCGCTCGCGTCCGATCACCGGCTTGAGGGCGGACTCCAGCGCATCTGATACGGTGTACGCCGCAGCTGTCGCGAGAGCCATGTGCTGCGCTGACGCCTGCCGAGCGATTAGCGATCCTGCGTAGAACACAGTTATCGCCGGTATCAGGACGTGGGCTGTACCGAGCCGGTTGATCGAGTGTGCGAGGCGATCCAGCGACGCCGAGTGATTGCGCAGCGCCCACTCACGAAGCTCGGCGTCGACTGTAGTCGATGCAGCAACTCCAATCGGTATAATCCATGCGCGAAGGCCATGGCCACCACCGCGTGTCTGCGAGGTTGAATCTTCCTGGCCGCCGGCGGTGTTTGAAGCCAATGAAGCAATCACGAAAACCAGAATCGTCCAGCGCATGCCTGACGCTAGAACTCGTTCGATCGCCCGACAAGGTGCGTGGCTCAGTGCGGCCGTAACAGCTTTTGGTTTGGCGGCCTGCACCGACCGCAGCATCACGGGTCCGACGCCAGCCGGTGGCGGATCGCACCCGGGATTCGACACCAGCATTTATCCAGGTGACGCGGCAATGAGTGCGTGGCGGAATCCCGGCTCGCCGTACGAGTGGGTCGGATACTATCTGGAGGCGCCGTGTCATCGCGATCCGTCGTGGATGGGTAAGCGAGTGACGCTGACGACCATGGGTTGGGGACTCGCCGTGCTATATGTAGGTCAACAAACCTTCGACGGGCAACCTGACATTCTCCTGCCTCCGTCATTCGACAAAGCACCAGCTGTCATCCCATTACCGGCGGCGCGCGCGGGAATCATGGTGCCGCCGACGCCGGTTGAGATTCAAACTGGAGCGGTGACGTGCTCACGTACTCTGCTAACCACCGAGCAGGGCACCACTGATGCGATCGATGCCGTGACCAAAACCGCGTCGGAGGGATTCGCGAGCGGTACGATCATCTACCTCGATATCGAGCACATGGATGTAATTCCAGCATCGATGGAAGCGTACTATCGAGCGTGGGTCCAGCGGGTTCTCGCCGACGGCCGCTTCCGTCCCGGCATCTACGTGCACAAGGACAACGCCGAATCGATCCATAGCGGTGTGCAACGCGCGTATTCGGACATGAATACAACAGGATCTGCGGCGTTCTGGCTCACTACATCGACAGGTTTCTCGATTGATAAATCGCCACAGGATGTTGGATTCCCGTGGGCGAGCGTATGGCAGGGGATATATAATGTGTCGCAGACCTGGAACGGTGTGACGATCAACATCGATGTCGACATCGCAACTACGGCCTCTCCTTCTCTGAAATGAGTGTCGAGTACTTCACCAAGCTCTTGGATCACATGGAGTGGGCCGACAAGCGTGCGTTGGCCAGTCTGCGCGCGATGTCAAACCCACCACCGGTCACAGTCGAACTGTTCGCGCACATAGTCGGCGCGGAGCGCGTCTGGCTCTCGCGGATAGAAGGAAGCGCATCTCCGCTGCCGACGTGGCCGAAGTTGACGCTCGGTGAAACCGAGAAGGTGCTCGCCGGGAACGTGGAAGGCTACAGGCGCATCCTGTCGGGGCTTTCTTCAGAGGGATTGCAGCAGCCGATCACCTACAAGACCAGCGCCGGAGATCAGTTTACGTCGACGATTGAAGACATACTCACCCAGGTTCTCACTCATAGCGCGTATCACCGCGGCCAAATCGCGGCGCAGGTACGCGCGGCGGGCGGAACTCCAAATCCTACCGACTACATCGCCTACATAAGGGGCGCACCGGCCGCGACTCGACAACCTTAGCTATACTATCCGTCGTGACGCTCCTCTATTTCTACCTCCACAAATATCGAAATCTGATTCTGCTCGCCCTCGTGCTGGCGGCTACCAATCAGGTATTCTCGCTGCTGGATCCGCTGATCTTCCGGCACGTAATCGACGACTACGCGACGCGCTTTCGCGAATACGAGACGGGAACGTTCATCAAGGGCGCCGGCAAGCTGCTGCTAATGGCGATGGGCGTCGCCTTCGTCTCACGCGTCGCCAAGAACTTTCAGGATTACTACGTCAACGTCATCGTCCAGCGCGTCGGCGCCGAGATGTACTCGGACGGGATCAGGCATTCGCTCGAGCTGCCGTACTCGGTGTTCGAGGATCAACGCAGCGGCGAGACATTGGGCAAGCTGCAGAAGGTGAGGCAGGACGTCGAGCGGTTCATCTCTCTCTCGATCAACCTGATTTTCACCACGCTGGTCGGAGTCATTTTCGTCGTCATCTATGCGTTGACGGTGCACTGGGTGATCGTGCCTGCGTTTCTGGCGACGGTGCCGCTGCTCGGCACGTTGAGCTGGGCGCTGAGCGGCCGCATCAAGAACATCCAGAAAGTGATCGTCGCGGAAACGACTGCACTGGCGGGATCGACGACTGAATCGCTGCGCAATATCGAGCTGGTGAAGAGCCTCGGCCTCGCCGATCAGGAAGTCGTGCGACTCAACGCGACGACGGAGAAGATTCTCAGACTCGAGCTCAAGAAGGTTAAGTACATCCGCAGCCTGAGCTTCGTGCAGGGAACCGCGGTGAATTTCCTGCGCACGTGCATCTTGTTCATGATGCTGTACCTGATCTTCGCGCAGAAGATCACCGTGGGTCAGTTCTTCTCACTGCTGTTTTATTCGTTCTTCATCTTCGGCCCGATGCAGGAGCTGGGGAACATCATCAATGTTTATCGGGAGACCGAGGTTTCACTCGCCAACTTCAAGAAGATCCTCGAGACGCCGCGCGATCCAAAACCCCGCGCACCGGTACCGCTCACCGACATCGAGGAGCTGGAGTTCGTCGACGTCGGGTTCATGCATCAGACGGCCAGCACGCCGGCACTGAGCGATATCTCGTTCGATGCGAAACGTGGTGAGACGATTGCGTTTGTCGGTCCGTCGGGCGCCGGCAAAACGACGTTGGTGAAGCTGCTGGTCGGCCTTTATCTGCCGCGAGACGGCGCCATTCTGTACAACGGCGTGCCGTGTACGGAGGTGGATCTCGACAGGCTTCGCGAGCGAATCGGGCTGGTTACGCAGGATACTCAGCTCTTCTCGGGAACCATTCGCGAGAATCTGAAGTTCGTGAATCCGGACGCCAGCGACGAAGAATGCATGGACGTTTTGCGCAAGGCAGCCGCACACGTGCTGCTCGCCCGCGCCGACAAGGGACTCGATACAGTGATCGGTGAAGGCGGCATCAAGGTGTCGGGCGGTGAGAAGCAACGGCTATCGATTGCGCGAGCGTTGCTGCGCGACCCACATCTGCTGGTATTCGACGAAGCGACGTCGTCTCTGGATTCGCTGACGGAAGAAGAGATCAGCCGCACCATGCGCGACGTCGCCAGCTCGCGCGAAGTGATAACGATTCTGATTGCGCACAGATTGTCGACGGTGATGCACGCCGACCGCATCTACGTGCTCGAGCGCGGCAAGATCGTGGAGGTTGGCCAGCACGACGACCTGCTGGAGCGCACTGGTCTTTACTATGCGATGTGGCGTCAGCAAGTTGGCGAGCGACGGAGCGGGCCGCAGTTGCCGGCGCCGCGGGCTGGGCGGTTAGCGCTTAGCTAGGCGGGAAGCGGGAAGGGGGAGGGGGAGGGGAGGCGAGAGCATGGCGGATGATTCTGGAAAATTGAAGCGCGGCAATTTTATTGAGGCGCTGGAGAGAATCCAGCGCGAGGCTGAGGGCCTTCTGAAACGAAAGGATTTGCCGCCCGAAGTGAAGGCTGGTCTCGGCCGCATCATCGCCCAAACTCGTGGCGAATTTGATCTGGGTGGAGACATAGAGTAGCGCGAGGCGCTTCCCGCCTCCGGCCTTACCGCTTCCCGCTTCCCGCTTCCCCTTCTCCTTCCCCCTTCCAACCCTCGCCGCCCGACCGGCATCCCACTAACGCCTAAGATGAAGCTGAGCGCAGTGGTATCGGACACCATCGGGCAATACCCGTCCACAACCGGTGAAGACAAGGCTGCGACGCTGGAGTGCATTCGGCGCGCGCAGGCTGGTGATGTCGCTGCGTTCGAGACGCTTTATCGAGAGCAATCTGGTCGCATCTTCGCACTTTGCCTCCGGCTGAAAGGAGGCGATCGCACCGATGCGACGGAGCTGATGCAGGACGTGTTCATCCGCGCCTGGCGAAGGCTCGAGACATTCCGCGGCGACTCGGCGTTTTCGTCGTGGCTGCATCGCCTGGCGGTGAACACGATGCTGGAGAATGCGCGCAGCGAGAGGCGCCGCACAGCGCGGGTGCTGTCGATGGAAGACACGTCAACGCTTCCCGGCGCCGCGCAATCGAGCAGCGTCGACCTGCGAATGGAAATGGAAGAAGCGGTCGCGTCGCTGCCGAAAGGCGCACGCATCGCGTTCGTTTTACACGATGTCGAAGGGTATCAGCATCAGGAGATCGCTCAACAACTGAGCGTCTCGATTGGAACTGTCAAAGCACAATTGCATCGGGCTCGCCGATTGTTGCGCGACCGCCTGGAAGGCCGACAGGCGGGAAGAGGAAAGAGGGAAGCTGGAAGCGGAGACGATGAAGATGACACATGAAGTGATAAGACATCTGCTGGACGATTATGTGACGGGCGAACTTCCCGAGGACGCGAGAGCTCCGGTCGCGGAGCACGTGGCCGCGTGCGAGATGTGCGCGCAAGAAGTGAAGGAGCTCGAGCGTGTGCTGGCGCGAGCGGCGGATCTGCCGAAGTCGATCGAGCCACCCGCAGAGGCATGGCCACAGATCAAGGCGGCGATTCTCAAAGACGAAACAGCGATTGCACTGCGGCGAAGCGAACGCGCGGCGATGTGGCGTCATCCGGTGATGGCCGCCGTCGCGGCATCGATTGTCGTGGCCGTGCTTTCGTCGGCTGCGACAGTCGCATTTTTGCGGTCACGGTCGCCGAGCCCGCAAGCAAACGCCAGCGCGCAGACGGCAACGACACCGTCGAGCTTCACCGCTTTCACGATCGAGGAGAACAATTACCTGCGCACCGTTGGAATGCTGCAGGACATCCTCGATCGGCAGGAATCGGTGCTCGCCCCGGAGACCGTTGCACAACTCAAAGAGAGTTTGCGCACGATCGACGAGGCGATTCTCGAGGCGAGAAATGCGCTGGCGCGTGATCCGGCCAATAAGATCCTGATCGATATGCTGACCTCGAACTATCGGCAGAAGGTCGATTTGCTTCGTCGTACCACCGAGTTGACGCGTGGCACTTAGGGACCTTCTAGCTGTCGCGGCGGCGATGACAGTCGCCACGACACCGGCGCTTGCGCAGAAAAAAGTCGAGCGCAAACTGCCGCTCGGCATGGAAGCCGCCTTCCGCATCATGAACATGGTCGGCAGCGTGACCGTGCACGGCTGGAACAAGGACACCGTTCTCGTGCGTGGCGTGCTGCCGCAGCTGGACAAGTTCTTCATGGGCGGCACCTACACCGGTGCCAAGATGTTCATCGAGAACGCCGACGAGCGGGATCCGAAACCGACGCGACTCGAGGTATGGGTTCCCTCACACGTGCGCCTCTGGATCAAAACAGCGACTGCAGACATCGATGTCACGGGCGTTGATGGTCAGCTCGACCTGTACGTCGTCAGCGGCAACATCGATGTGAATGGAAATCCGCGCGAGCTCAACGCTGAGGCAATCGACGGCGATATCCATGTGATCGGGTCGCCCGCGTGGCTGCGCGCAAAAAGCGCGAGCGGCACCCTCACGTTGCGAGGCAGCAGTGCCGACGCGGCGTTTTCAACGGTCAGCGGAGCGATCAGGATCGACGGCGGGACATTCGAGCGCACCAAGGTCGAGACCGTCACCGGCAACATCACCTTCACCGGAATGCTGGATCGAAGCGGCACGTTCGACTTCGATACCCATAGTGGCGCCGTCGATATTGCGATTCCCGAGAAGGTGAACGCAGACGTCTCGGTCGTCACGATTGCCGGTACGATCAACAACAACATCTCGAAGGCGGGCCCGGTTTCGGGAAGATTCGGTCGCGGCACCGAGCTCAATTTCGAGATCGCCCAGGGTGGAGCAAAAGTTTCGGTGCGCACCTTCAAGGGTCCGGTGACACTGCGCAGACCTTAGCGTGTGTTCAACCCTGAAGATGTGAGCGGCATCGTACTGGCGCTCAAAAAACTTCTTCAGGAGATTGCGATGAGAAGCAAACTGCTCCGCTCTTTTGCGCTGGTGGCTGCGTTGACGCTGACCGCATTCAGCACCGCGCTGGCTGGTCCACCCTGGATCGCCATCGAGTATCCGGCGAATCCGTTCGATCCTGCGTCGCGCGATGCATTGCTCACTGTGCGCACCTATCATCACGGCCAGGTAATGGCGAAGACACTGTCAGGGACCGCCGAAGGCATCGTCGATGGCAAGCGTCAAACCATGAAACTCGACATTCGGCCCGGTTCTCAGACGGGTACGTACGTCGTGCGTTGGCAGAAGCCCGCTGCCGGCCGCTGGGTACTCGTGATCAACAGCGTCAGTCAGGGCGTCGTCGACGCGACAGCGGTGATCGAGATCAGTCCGACCGGGACCGTCGCTGGAATAACTGTCCCGACGCGCAACTACAGCGGCGGCTGGATCGGCCCCCGTCCCGTTGCCGCGGCGGAGATCGACGGCCTGTTGCAGGGCAGAGCGTTGGCGAGTGCGGGGATGCACATGTCCGCCAACATTCGATAGAAATGCGTGAGGAGGACTTTGAAGCAAACTACCTCGCCTGCAGGTGTTAGCAGCTAGCTACAGCTACTAGCGCGGTAGTTCGCTTTTAAGTCCGCAGTCCTATTGCCCGCGCAGACTATTGAGACTCTGCCTCAGCTCCGCCGTCCTTCGCGACGAATAATCGGCGAGGCAACGGCCCAGAGGGCGCGCCCAAAGCTTGCCGCTTTCAACCGGTACCTGCGCGCGGCAATCGGAGTCGCGCTGGTTCACCCACTCGCGTTGCGACTGACGGAAGCGATCCTCCAGATCGGAACCCCCTGACTTGCGCGCCTGCTCAAGCAGGTCCTGATAGGTGCTGTTCAGGCTGGCGTCATTGGCGACAATCGCGCGATTGAGACAGTAGCGCTGGTCCGTGTTAGTGGCTGACTCGCAAGGATCGCTCGGGCGCGTCGAAACACTGTTCGCCGGCGAGCGCGAAATCGGAACCGTGGTTGGATGTGGAGCATCGTTCGCGCGTGTCGGTGCCGTCAAACGAGGCGTTACGGTCTCGGTTTGATTTTCGCTGCTCGTACGGGGTGTTTCGCGGTTGACGGGTGTAGTGGTCTGCGACGCTTCCGAGACTAGCGGCGATCCATCAGGGTTAGTCCTGACGGTGGTCAAGCTATTGTCGAGAGCGGACGCCGCCGCCGTATTCTTGTTGGCCTCGGCAAGGTCGTGGAGCAGCATGGTGTCCTGAGCCACTTGCACAACCTGCGTCGACTTCGCGTCGCCCTCCTTGCGGCAGCTGAGGACGACCATGAAGAACGTTATCGAAAGCACCGCTGATAATCTGACAACCGATTTCATATCCCGTTCACCTGCACTGAATCTTCACCCGTTCTGGGGGGCAGACCGCGTGCCATCTCCGAGTGGGCATTGGTCAGCGGCAGATGCAATTGACGCGTCACCAAGGCAGATTTCGGAGCGCATCTGAAACTATAGGATGGAAGATGGCCGACTCACCGCGTGAGCTCAACACGGTTATCAGGACGTTTACCAGCGAGGTCCAGGCGCAGATTGCGCAGGCCGTCCTGGACGCCAATGGAATCGACTCCGGTCTCATTCGCGACGATGCCGGTGGAATGATGCCCTGGCTCCAGCAGCATCATCCAATCCGGCTTGTGGTCAGCGAAGAAGACAGCGTTGATGCCGTCGACATCCTGGACTCCCCACCACCCTCCGCCGCCCAGTGAAACTGACATTCCTGATAGCGAGCGCGGTCATAACGCTCCCGCTTGCTGCACAGACCCAGTCACAAACCAACGATGTTTATCTCGAGCGGGCCAAGCGCATTTTGCGGCAGACACCGCTCATAGACGGTCACAACGATCTGCCGTGGCGCATTCGCGAGGACAGTGTCGCTCGCGGCGACGTGGACAAGTACGATCTGCGGCGTCGCACTCCTGGCCACACCGATCTCGATCGCCTGAAGCAAGGGATGGTTGGCGCGCAGTTCTGGTCGGTCTACACGCCGGGCGAGTACCCAAGGGACTCCGGCTATGCGCGGGTGGAACTGGAGCAGATCGACATCGCGCGACGCGTGATCGCGAAGTATCCCGATCGTCTGGCGCTGGCTCTCTCCAGCAACGACATCAAGCGCGATTTCAAGCAGGGCAAGATCGGATCGCTGCTCGGACTTGAGGGCGGTCACGCAATCGAGAATTCGCTTGGCGCTTTGCGCGCGTACTACGACCTCGGCGTGCGCTACATGACGTTGACGCACAACGTCACGCTCGACTGGGCGGATGCGGCGCTCGATTCGGCCAAGCATGGCGGGCTGACGCCATTCGGCGACAGCGTCGTTCGGGAGATGAATCGGCTTGGAATGCTCGTCGATCTGTCGCACGTATCGCCGGGCACGATGAGTGATGCGCTGAACGTGACGCAGGCGCCCGTGATCTTCTCACATTCGGGTGCGCGCGCTCTGGTCGATGTTCCCCGAAACGTGCCGGATTCGATTTTGCGGCGCGTGACGGCCAACGGCGGAATCGTGATGGTGCCGTTCGTGACCGGCTTCGTTTCGCCGGCGGTGAAGCTGTATGATGACTCGACGCGCCCGATCATCACCGATCTGCAGAAGAAATATGGCAACGACACCGCTGCCATCACGCGCGAGATCGATCAGTGGCGGGCCACTCACCCCGAGCCGAGGGCGACGCTGTCGCAGGTGGCCGACCAAATCGATTATGTGCGCAAAGTTGCCGGCGTCGATCACGTGGGAATCGGCAGTGATTTCGATGGCATCACCGAGGTCGTGCAGGGGTTGGAAGACGTATCGAAGTTTCCAAACCTGTTTGCGGAGCTGGCACGACGCGGCTGGTCAGACGCGGATCTGAAAAAGCTTGCCGGCGAGAATCTTTTGAGAGTGTTTGCACAAGCTGAGGCCGTTGCCAGACGACTCCAGCAGCACTAACGCAAAGACTGGAGTGGCTTACCGCCGTAGGGGATGAGGTCAGCGTACTTGATCACGCCGTCCCGGAAGATGTGCCAAGTCGCCGTTTCATTACGACCGCGGTGTCGGGGCACGCGCCGCGGAACTCGGCAGAATTCTTTAATTCCTGGGGAACGCCGGAACGCGACGTTCGCGTAAATCCGAAGCGCGGGAAGTACTTCTCGGCGGTCGTAGTCAGCAGATACAATTCGTCGATACCATCTTCTTCGGCGCGCTCGAGTACCTGCTCTATGAGTTGTCTGCCAATCCCGCTGCCGCGACGGTCAGCCGCGACGACCGCGGAACGCAACAATCCAACCGAATCGTACTTCTCCAAACCAACGGCGCCTTCTATTCCGTCGCGGTCTTCAGCGACGATAAAATCCGCGAAATGATCGCGCACTCCATCGAGTGGCAGCTCGCTCGCCGACAGAAGTTGCTCGACCGCGGCGAGGTCAGACTGGCGTGCTTTCCGGATTTTCATCGTACCTCCGTGCGGACCGACAGGTTTGGTTCGCAGTTTCAACTTAGCAGCAATTCGGTCCGCAGCATCGGGCTACTGGTTTAGCGGCCCGCACGAACGCGCCCATGAACTTGCCGTCAATTTGTGACGCGATCTCGAGGGCTTTGAGATTGGTGCCGGAAAGGAACGCCGCCGCATCCTCCGCTTTGTAGATGCGCGTCGGTTCGATCGAGGGCTTTGCGAAGCCGGCATCGCGAAGCAACCGCAGAAATTCCTGCTCTTCCAGCGCTCCCGCGACGCACCCAATCCATAACTCCATGCTGTTGCGCACTTCCGCGGGAACGAATCCGCGCACGACAACGTCGGAGACGGCGAACTTGCCGCCAGGCTTGAGCACGCGGAATGCCTCCGACAAGACTTTGCGTTTATCGGCGGAAAGGTTGATGACGCAGTTGGAGATGATGACGTCCACCGATTCGTCCGGCAGCGGGATTTGCTCGATGTCGCCCTTGAGAAACTCGACGTTCTCCACGCCGGCTCGGCGCTTGTTCTCGTTCGCCAACGCCAGCATCTCGTCGGTCATATCGAGGCCGTAGACTTTCCCAGTGGGTCCGACGCGCTTCGCTGACAACAGCACGTCGATGCCACCGCCGGAGCCCAGGTCGAGTACGATCTGGCCGGGCTTCAACTCCGCGAGTGCGGTTGGGTTTCCGCAGCCAAGCGAAGCCAGAATTGCCTCAGCTGGGAGACCGGCTTTCTCCTGGTCGTCATAGAGAGTCGCGGTGATTGGATCCCATGACGCAGTCGCGGAGCCACAACAGGCGCTCCTCCCGCAACAGCTGCTGCTCGTAGTCCCAGCGCCCACTCGTGTGGCAGCGTCGCCGTACTTTTCCCTGATCGTCTGCTTCAGCTCAGTATCACTCATCGGTCAACTCCAACAAAATTTGTTGATGGATTGGTGAAAAAAAATCATGCGCAGCAGTCTTGCCGAACGGCGAGCGCGCGCGGCTTCAGTTCGTCAATGAGAGCCTCAGCTTCCTCGAACGCTTCGCGATTGAGCTCGTAGTGCACCCACCGTCCTTCCTTGCGGTCGCGAACGATTCCAGCATCCCGCAGCACGCGCAAATGAAATGAAAGCCGTGACTGCGCCGCATCCAGCGTATCCGTCAGATCACAGACGCAACGCTCGCCTTTCCGCAGCAGCTCGATGATCTGCAACCGCGTTTCATCTGAGAGTGCGTGGAACAATTCAACGGAGCGTTCCGTCCGGCGATGCGAAGCTACAGGCATAGTCTCGAATATATCAACAAAAATTGTTCCGTCAAGACGCCCTTTTAAGCGTTGATCTTGGTACCGCGGGGTCGCACCGCAACGCTCAACGCAATCAGCGCGAAGGCGACGGCAGCCACCGACAGGTACAGCGAAGTGTGAGAGACTTTCACCGGAACCGATACCACCTTCGCCACCAGTGTCGAGCTAACTGGAGTTTTGGAGGCGGTGTCAGGGTCAGTCCAGTTCACTACTTCGCCGCTCTGGTAGGTCTGAGTCGTTGGCCACGTCAACGAGACGCTGTCGGTTGGATTGACCGCAACGAACGGGAACTCGATGAAGCGCTCCTTCGGCAGGACGCCGGTCCACACTGCCCCGGTGATGTGCTGAGCGGTGTCCCGAAGGATCTGCAGGTTCCAGCCGGCGACTTCTCCGAACGACACTACGCGCAAGCCGGGCGGGAAGTGCAGCTCGACGCGGGTAGTCGACACGTCGCGCTCGTTCGGCACGCGCAGAACGTACTTCTCGTATGCTCCTGGAGTCGAGTTTCTTGGAAATACGACCGCATGCGCAAGAGCGATCGAAGGAATCAGGACGCCTACTGCGATCATAAAAGCGCGCGACGATCTCCGCATCACTGAGCTCCTTGCGTTACCGAAGTTGCCGAAGCCGGCGGCGGTGTTGGCACGTAGGCAAGAAATCCGCCGATGACCGCCAGGACGCAAATGAAAAAGATCTCCTGTTTCACCGAGCGTCGCAGCTTGACGCTCCCTCCGAGCGCGAACGCGGGCAATAGCGAGTATCGGTTGTATACGCCGTAGCCAATCAGAATCAGCAAACCGACGACTTTCGCGATGATCAGCCGGCCGTAATTCGAGTGCACCAGATCGCCGAGTGAGTTGAGGAACATCCAGCTTTGCAGGAAGCCGGTGGCGAGAATCGCGATTACTGAAATGAGTGCCATCGACGAAACACGCAGCGCCTCGCGTTGATGGGTATCGCGATCCAGCGGCGCTGTACGCAGAATCCAGAGCAATCCGCCCAACCACACCGCACCTGCCAGCAAGTGAATGCTCTTCGTGGGTACCGCGTACAGTGGATGGATTGCAGCAGAGTGGCCGACGGCACCACTCACTATGAGACATGCTACTCCAATCGACAACGCGATCCTGTTGTGCGCGGTAAACGAGACGTAAACCAACATCGCGATCGCGAACAGAGTCCTTATCAACTCGATCAATCCGAGCTTGGAGCTCAGCGCCGATACATAGAACGCGCCGGGCGAAGCAAAAGTCGGAGTGATGTGATCGAGCCAGGCGACGAGGTGCAAAACCAGGAAGGCTGCGCCAAGTGCCGTCAGACGGAAGACAGTTTTCGGTGACGGCGTGATGTCGACGTCGTGAGCGGTCACGCCAAAGAACAACAGGCCAACTGCCGCCATTATTGCAACGAGACCGATCCCGCGCAGCGCAGCCGCGAGGACCGGCAGTTCTTCCGTTCTCCGTTTGTCTTCTTCTGCGATCGAGCGAACAAGCGCGCTGTTGGCCGGTAGCATGACCGTGGGCGCCGCTATCTGTGGACCGGCAAGAGAAAAGGAGAAATCACCATCAACCGGATGCCCGTCGGCGGAGATCACGCGCCAGGCGACTTTGTAGATACCACCAGCTCGCGGCCCTTGTGATTGAGGGATGGCGCCCAGCAAGATGTGCACATTGTGGGGGTCGTTGGTCACCTTCAATGTCGCGCTGTCGTTGAGCGGTCCAACGAGTGTTATCTGACTGAGCGACGGAACGACTTCTTCGCTGAAGACGAGACGGATCTCTTTGGGTTCATCCTTCAGCTTCGCATTGGGGGCAGGAACCGAACGAAGCAGCGCCGCGTGAAACAACGCGGCGGCACCCGCGCTGGCGGCGACAACCGCCAGCGCCCCCATAACAACCGCCGCCCAATACCACCCGCGGCGATTGCGATTCACCGGGAACTCTATCGTGGACTCCAGCGCAGTCCGGCGTAAAAGGAACGGCCGTCAGCCGGCTCGTAGTACCGGCCAGCAGCATTGTCGACCTGCACCGACTGCGAGAATCGACGGTTCGTCAGGTTCTGCCCCGCTGCAAAGAGGTTGACTCCGTACTGCGTATTCCATTCCGCGCGCAGCGACAGATTGGTCCAGCCGTCGTTGCGCACCGTGTTTGGGCTATCAAGAAAATACGATTGCGGAATCCACTCCACACTCGGCGCCAGGGAAAAACCCGACGGATGGGTGTACTTGATCTCTGTCGACAGCACGTGACGTGGCGCGCCAGGAATGTCGTTGCCCTCGTAGTTCGGATCTTCGACGAACTTGTAGCTCGCCAACGTATACGCCGTACGCAGCGTGATGTGATCGCCGACATCGCCGTGCACAAAAACCGCACCCGGCACCTGGTAATTCAGGCCCAGCTCGAGACCAGCGTGCCGCGTCTTCGGCGCGTTCCTGTATGTCGGCACGGTAAACGACGCGCCGGGAAACGGCTGCACGTTGACATTCAGAATCTCGTTTCTCAGCTCAATGTCATACGCGGAGACATCCCAGCTGAGTCCCAGTCGTCTGCCGCGCCCGCCGAGCTCGTACTGCCAGGCACTTTGGCCGTCGAGCGGGATGTAACCCGGCACGGTCAGGCTATTGAGCTCCAGCAACAATGGTGGCTCAAAGCTGCGACTGGCGTTGCCGAAGATTTGTGCGACATCGCTGCCCAACGAATAAATGAAGCCAATCTTGGGGCTGACGGGATTGTAGGTGCGCCTGTCCGATTGATCGCCGTTCGAAAGGAAGAAATCCCTGGTCTCACGGATCGCGTGATCGGCCCTCACACCCAACACCGCCGAGAAGCGTCGTGTAAGCGAGACGACATCTTCGGCATACACGGCGTAGTTCTCGGCGCGATCGCGTTGGTCTTTGGTCAGCGCGCCGTGCTGGCCGGCGATGTTCTGATATTGCCGGTTCTGTAGCGTCTCGTACGCGGGCTGCACACCAATCGTCAGCCGATTGTCCATTGCACCGATGCTCGCCGAGTTCTCGTAGCGAACTTCTGCGCCGTAGTCGTGACTTACCTGCGAGATCACCTCGAAGATTGGGTGATCGATATCACGATACTGCATGTAGGGGCTGATCTCGATCCGCTGCGTCGGCGTGAGTTGGCTCCGCAGCTGCAGTCCGATGTGGTGCAGGTTGTAATCGCGTCCCCACTTGTTGGCGACGTTGTTCGGATCGGCCGCGCGCGGATTGCTCTCGAACGTCGCGCGATCGAGTGCGCCCGGCAATTCCTCATTCACGTGCGCGTAGAAGTAGAATGCGCGGGCGTCGGTGTTGTCGCCGAGCTGATAGCCGCCGTGCAGGTTCACGCGATCGCGTTGATTCGCCGCCCATTGCCGATAGCCGCTCAAGCCGGTGCGTGCATAGCTCGCGTAGTAGTCGGATCGACCGCGCGCGCCACCTGACTCGAGCTGGGTCTTGTAGAAACCGAAGCTCCCACCCTGAGCGAACAGCGAAGCCGGACTCGAGCTGAAACCGGTTTTGGTGTCGAGATTGATGGCGCCGCCCAGCGTCGATCCACCGTAGCGCAGCGCATTGCCGCCTTTATAAACCTCGATCGCATCGGCCGTCAGCATCTCGAGCGACTCGAAATCGGTGAAGCCATCCGCGTTGCGGTACGGCATCCCATTCACCAGAAGGTTCACGCCGCGCGCGTGGAAGTTGTCGCGCAATCCTGATCCTCTGATCGAGATCTGACTCTCATCGGCGGCGCCGAAACGCGGCTGGATGTAGACGCCCGGCACGTATTGCAAAACGTCCTTGAGATTTGCCTGGCGTGTGGTGCGGAGCTGCGGCGCTTCGACCATCGCTACTGCACCCGGCGTTTGCTCGAGTTGTTCGCGCCGTTCCGCGAGATCCGATTTGGTGCCGATGACGGTGACGCCGGCAAGCGTCGCCACCTTTTCCGTCATCGTGATTGCCAGCGGTTCATTCGCGTCAGTGCTCACGGCGATCGAATCAGCCGTTGCGACGAAGCCGCCCCGACGCACGTGTAGCACGTGATCGCCAGCCGCAACGCCATCGAGTCGAAACGAACCATCTTCGGTGGTCTGCGCGACCGGCGGCTCGTCATCGAGCGAGATGAATGCACCAACCACGGGTGCACCAGTGGCGGATGTGACTTTACCGCTGATCGTCCCGAGTGCCTGTGCGTGAACCGCGGAACTCGCGCTGAACGCGGCAAGAAATACAATGCAAGGCGTAATACGCCTGAGACTTTTTAACAGGTACATACTTCCTCTGTGGGTTCGGCATCACGGATTCAGATTGCGCGTGATGCAGTCGATGCCCGCTGCGAATCAGCTAGGCGAGAGAGGAAGTACCGGGAGGGCCGTTGGCGAAGGGTAGGACGAAATCCGTTGCGGCAGCCGGCGCGGAGCCGGCAACGCCTGATGCAACGACACGATCGGCGGACGGCAATGCCACACGGACATGCGGCGCTGCGACTAGCGCGGGCGCGCTTCCGATAGTGCAATCACCAAGGCAGCTGCAGTGCTGTGATTTTTCGTGATCGCTGCTCGAGTGATTCGCGTGGTGTGAGACCGCGCCGTGGGTATGCGCGCTGGAATGCGAAGCTGACTCTATCGCCAGACCGCCATGCATCACACACAAATGCAGTTGCATCGGCTCGGCGAGGCAGACGCCCAGCCAAACCGACATTATTGCGGCGATTGCGCGAAAAACCGGACTTTGTCTCACGGGACGAATATATCCGTTCTTACCGTTAGAGTGAGTCAGTCCAAGCGAAAAACAGTTGCCAGTCGGTGAAATGCGCTAGGCAACGGTCGGCGAATTGGCGCGAATAATTCCACCAAGTGCCGCAATGAGGGTGAGCTCGCTTTCGGGAACCCAGTCGACCAACCAGCGCACGGTCCTCTGAAACCATTCCTTGTCGACACTGCCGTTCTGTAACGAACGCGCCTTTGCCTCGATGAGCTCGCGCTCGAGCTGGTCAAGGTTGGCCGTTGCAGATGAGCCGTCTGCGCAAGTCATTCCGCTGGAACGCTCTCGGCGCGTTGCGAGAATGGCGGCATCAAAAGCATCGCCCAAGGCGAAATTTCCGGCCATCGGATGAGCTTATTCTACGGGAAAACGCTTGTGTAAGCAAGTGACTGCTTGCATTCCCTCACCCTCCCGTATAAAATCCGCGCCGTGAATACTCGAGACGAAATACTCAACGCTGCCGCTGGAGTTTTTGCGCAACACGGGTTCCGCGGTTCCACTACCCGTCGCATTGCTGATGCCGCCGGCGTCAATGAGATCACGATCTTCCGCCAGTTCGGTTCCAAGGAAGCGCTGATCCGCGAAGCGATGCAGCACCTGACGCAGTCGACCAGCATCACCACGCTTCCACAAACTCCAGCTGATCCTCAGCGCGAGCTCACTGAGTGGAGCGCGTCCTTCATTCAGCATTTGAGACTTCGCAGCTCGATCATCCGTAAGACGATGAGCGAGATGGAAGAGCGGCCTGAGATGAGCGAATGCGCGAGCTATGTGCCGAGGCAGGCATCGAACGACCTGTGCGAATATCTCACTGCGCTCAAGCGACAGGGAACCATCCTATCCGACTTCGAGCCTAAGACAGCGGCGGCAATGCTGATGGGGGCGATCTTCGCCGATGCGATGGGTCGTGACATGATGCCCGATGTCTATCCACAGCCGGCCTCCGAAGCGGCACATATGTACAGCGAACTCCTGCTGCGCGCGCTCGGTGTCGAAAGTGGACCGGCTCGTTCGACGAATAACCAGAATCACCTCGCCAAACAACTCTCTCACTGAAATCGTGCGTCATTCAGACAACCGACGCCGCGCCGGACGGCTCGGCAGAATCTTTCGATCGTCCCTGGTGTTGACGGTATCGCTATCGATGCCGGTTTTCGCGCGTGGACAGGTGCCGCAACTGGACACTGTGCGCACGACTGGACACAGATCGCTGTCACTCGACGAAGCAGTGCGCATCGCGGAGTCGCAGAGCGAAGCGGTCAAGATCGCTCGCGCAGGAGTCGAGCGCGCGCATGGCCAGCAGTGGCAGGCGCGCAGTCAGTACTTTCCGCAGCTGAACGGCTCGGCAAGCTACACACGCACACTTGCGTCACAGTTCCAGGACATCGGCGGTGGCGCCCCCGCGGTCGACACGACCAAACCGCCAGCGCCGGCTGCACCGTGCGACCAGTACCTGCGCGATGCAACGGCGAGCACCGACGAACGTCTGGCGGGACTCGAGGACGCGTCGCGCTGCGCGCTTGGTCAGAATCCGTTCTCGTCATTCGGCAATCTCGGTTTCGGCGCGAAGAATCAGTACAATGTCGGCCTATCGTTCTCGCAGAATCTGTTCGCCGGCGGACGCATCGTCGCTCAGAATCAGGTCGCGAACGCGGGCCGGCGCTCGGCTGACATCGAGCTCACTGCGCAGCGTGCTCAGCTCCAGCTCGACGTCACCCAGGCGTATTTCGACGCGGCGCTCGCCGATCGCCTGGTAGCGCTGGCCGAATCTTCAGCGGTGCAGACGGAAAACGTGCTGCGGCAAACTCAGCTCGCGCACAATGTCGGTAACGTGTCTGAATTCGAGCTGTTGCGCGCACAGGTTTCCAGCGCGAATCAACGGCCGATTGTGATCCAGCGGCAGAGCGATCGCGAAGTTGCGTATCTGCGTTTGAAGCAGCTGCTCAACATTCCGCTCGACGAGCAGGTAACGCTAACGACTTCGGTCGACGACACAGCGTCTGCGAACGCCGCGATGGCGCGCATGGGTATCGAGAGCGACACCGCGGCGATCGATCGTGCGACCGTGAGACAAGCGGCGGAGGCGATTAGCGCGCAGCGCGGATTGCTGAAGGTGGCGAGGGCGGAGTACCTGCCATCGCTGGCGCTGACGTCGAACTACGGAAAAGTTGCGTTCCCACTCAACGGATTGCCGCAGTCGGGAGAGTTCCGCACGAACTGGACGATTGGTGTTGCGGCGCAGATGCCGCTCTTCACCGGCGGCAGACTGAGAGGCGACCGGATGGTTGCCGAGGCGAATTTGCGCGAGGCGCAGGCACGCTACGACCAGGTGCGCGAATTTGCCGCGCTCGATGCACGTGTAACGATCAACAATCTTCAGCAGGCACGAGCGGCGTGGCAGGCAAGTCTTGGCACCGCCGAGCAGGCGCAGCGGGCATACACGATCGCGACCGTTCGGTACAAGGAAGGAATATCGACCCAGATCGAGCTCAGCGACGCGCGAATCCTCCTCGAGCAGGCGGTAGCCAACAGAGCGTTGGCCGCGCGCAATCTGCAGGTAGCGCGTGTGAAGCTGGCGTTGCTCAGAGATCTCCCGTTGCAATCGACGAATACCGCGGCGCAGGCGCAGGCGCAGCAGGCGACGCAACAACAGCAGTCGACGCAGCAGCAGAGTCAGCCAACTCAGGCCGCGCAGCAGCAGGCGCAGGCGGCTGGACAGCAGGGCACCGGTATACCACCACAGTAAATAGTTAAGCGAGACTTCATATGAAGAAAATCAGCAGTAGGACCTGGAAAATCGGTGGCGGCGTACTGGTCGCTGTTTTGATCCTGTTCGCGATCTTCTCGCGCAGCAAAGGCGACAACGCTTCGGCCGCTGAAACGAAAACCGAGACGATTACGGTCGGGACGGAGAACATCGCCGTCGCGAGCAACGCTACGATCATGAGTGGTCCCCAGATTTCGGGCACGCTCGAGCCGGAGCGTGAGGCGGTGCTGCGCGCGCAGGTTTCCGGAAGCGTATTGCAGACGTATGCGGATCAGGGTCAGGCGGTCAGCCCGGGTACGGTCTTGGCCCGCATCGACGCGACTGGAATTCAGGATGCATATACGTCCGCTCGCGCGGGAGTCGTTGCCGCGCGCAATTCCGCTGACATCGCGTCCAAGGACCTGGCCCGCAACGAGAAGCTGCTCGCGGCCGGCGCAATCGCCGAGCGTGACATCGAACAGTCGCGCCGCGCATCGATCGCTGCGCAGGCGGCGCTCGAGGATGCAAACTCACGTCTGGCGAGCGCCGAGAGACAGTATCGCAGCACGACCGTCACAGCCCCGTTCGCCGGCATCGTTAGCGATCGCCCGGTTTCGGCTGGCGATGTCGTGCAGCCTGGTACGGCGCTGTTCACCGTTGTCGATCCTTCCAGCATGAGACTCGAAGCGTCGGTGCCGGCGGAGCAGTTGTCGCTGATTCGCGTTGGTGTTCCGGTGAACTTCACCGTCAGCGGTTATCCCGGACGTGACTTCGTCGGCCACATCGTGAGAGTAAATCCGACCGCGGATCCAACGACCCGCCAGGTTCGCATCTACGTCTCGATTCCGAACGCGGGACGGACTCTCGTTGGCGGACTGTTCGCATCGGGTCGAGTGTCGACTGCGACGAAGACGGGTCTGGTCGTTCCGGCGGCGGCGGTCGATGTGCGCGGTACGGCGCCGACGGTGACGCGAATCAAGGGCGGCAAGGTTGAACGAGTGCAGGTGCAAATCGGCCTGACCGACAAGAGCTCTGAGACAACGGAGATCCTCGCCGGGATTCAGGCGGGCGACACGCTGCTGCTCGGTGCTGCACAGGGAATTACGCCGGGAACTCCGGTGAAAGTGACACTGCCGGTAAACGCACCGGCGACGGCGAGCACCACGGCCGGAGGAGGGTTGTAGCCAATGGTTATTTCTGATTTTGCGATCAAGCGGCCGATGATCACCGTCGTCACCATGGTGGCGTTGGTGGTCTTTGGTCTGTTCGCCCTGTGGCGACTGCAGACCGACGAGTTCCCCGACATTCAGCAGCCGGTCGTTCTCACTTTCATACCGTATCCCGGTGCGTCGCCGGAGGGTGTCGAGCGCGAAGTTCTGAAACCGGTCGAGGATGCAATCAAGGGCATCTCCGGTGTCGACCAGATTTTCGGCACCGCCGGCGACGGCTATGCGCAGATCATCACGCTGTTCCTCTTCGAGAAGGATCCGCAGGTCGGTACCCAGGACATCCGCGATGCGATCTCCGGCATCAGACAGGATTTGCCGGTCGAAATGAAGGAGCCCGTGCTGCAGCGATTCGATCCGGCGGACATCCCGATCGTGTCGATCACCATGAACTCGCAGACGATGACGCCGGCGCAGCTGACTCGACTCGCTGATCCGGACATCACGAGCAAGCTCAAGGGAATTCCCGGTGTCGCGCAGGTGCAGCTCGTTGGCGGCGTAAAGCGCGAGATGACGATTCAGCTGAAACCGGAAGCGCTGCAAGCCGCGGGTATCAGCGTTGGCGAAGTCGTCGGCGCCTTGCAGGCGCAGAATCTCGCCGTTCCTGTTGGTCGCGTAAACGGAGAGCTTCAGGAGCGCACGATCCGCCTGGAGGGCCGTCTCGAAGGTCCACAGGACTTCGAGAACCTGGTCGTCACCGAGCGCAACGGACAGATCGTGCGACTCGGTCAGGTCGCTGATGCAATCGACGGCACCCAGGAGCAGCGCTCGATCGCGTTGTTCAACGGCGTCGAAGGCATTGGCATCGACATCGTCAAGTCGAAGGGTTACAGCACCACGGATGTCAGCGACAAGATCCGCGCTCAGGTGGCGGAGATTCAGAAGACTCTGCCGCCGGGCGTGAAGATGGACATCGTTCGCGACGCGGGAAAACGTGTCGCTGATTCGGTGCGCAATGTCGAAGAAGCGCTCATCGAGGGCGCATTGCTGACGGTGCTCGTCGTCTTCCTGTTTCTGAACTCGTGGAGATCGACGGTAATCACCGGTCTGGCGCTGCCAGTGTCGGTAATGGCTTCCTTCATCGCGGTGTGGGCATTCGGCTTCACGCTCAACACGATGTCGCTGCTGGGGCTGTCGCTGGCGATAGGTATTCTGATCGACGACGCGATCGTGGTGCGCGAGAACATCGTGCGACACATCGAGATGGGTAAGGATCACGTCACTGCGTCGCACGAGGGTACCGATGAAATCGGTCTCGCCGTCGCGGCGACGACGTTCTCGATCGTGGCGGTGTTCGTGCCGATCGCCTTCATGTACGGCGTCGCGGGACAGTGGTTCAAGCCGTTCGCGCTCACCATCGCATCATCAGTGCTGGTGTCGCTGTTCGTGTCGTTCTCGCTCGACCCGATGCTTTCCGCGTATTGGCCGGATCCCCAGGTCGAAGCGCACGAGCGGCGGAATCCCATTGCGCGCGCGTTGGACAAGTTCAACGCGTGGTTCAATCGCCTGGCCGAAAAGTACAAAGGGCTGATTGCGTGGGCGCTCGACCATCGGACTGCGATGGTGTTGATCGCGATCGGCTCGTTCATCGGAGCGTTGGCACTACCGGCGGTCGGTCTCGTCGGCGCCAGCTTCTTCGGTACCGAGGATCAGTCCGAGGTCATCATCGCGATCGAGACGCCGCCTGGGTCGAACCTCGCATATACGCAGATCAAGGCGGAGGAAGCGGCGCGGATGGCGCGCTCGCACAAGGACGTCGTTCGATTCACCTACACCACGACTGGTGGACAGACTGGCGACGTAAACGTCGGTCAGGTTTACGTGCGACTCGTTCCCAAGAAAGATCGTGACATTGGTGCGGAAGATTTCGGTCGCCTGCTGCGCAAGGAAGTTGGCCAGATCGGCGGCGCGCAGATGTCGGTGTTCACCAACACCTTCGGCGGCGATCAGAAGCAGATTCAGATCCAGCTGCGCGGGGGAACCATAAAATCGATGACGCCGGCGGCGGAGTTGATCGCCGATCAGGTGCGTACCGTGAAAGGCGCGGTCGATGTCGGACTTTCGACGAAGGGTCAGAAACCTGAGCTGAGTGTCGACATCAATCGCGGTCTCGCCGGCAGCCTCGGTGTCACCGTCGCGCAGGTTGCACAGTCACTTCGCCCTGCGTTCGCGGGTATCAAGGCCGGCGATTGGGTTGACCCCAGCGATGAGACTCGCGAGGTGAACGTTAGACTCGCTCCGGAAGCAAGACAGCGTGCGTCCGATCTCGAGCAGCTGCCGATCGTAGTGCAGGGCCCGGACGGCAGACCTCGTACACTGCCTCTCGGTCAGATTGCGACGATTACCCAGTCACTTGGGCCAGCGCAGGTCAGTCACCTTGATTCAGATCCAGTCGTGACCGTGCAAGCCAACACGTCCGGCCGTCCGCTGACGGAAGTGATGCGGGACATCAACGCCAAGATCGCGAAGATCACGCTGCCGCCAGGCGTGCGCATTACGCAGGGCGGCGAAGCGAAGGATCAGGCTGAAGTCTTCGGGCGCATCTTCTCCGCGCTCGGCATCGCCGTGATGCTGATGTATCTGATTCTGGTGATGCAGTTCGGGTCGTTCCTCGAGCCGCTGGCAATCATGGCGTCGTTGCCGTTGTCGCTGATCGGCGTGATGCTGGCGCTGATGCTCACCAACACCACGATCAACATCATGAGCCTGATCGGAGTCATACTGTTGATGGGAATCGTGGCGAAGAACGCGATCCTGCTGATCGACTTCGCGAAGTGGGCGCGTGAGAAGGAGGGTGTTCCGCGGCGTGAGGCGCTGATTCAGGCGGGGGCGATTCGTCTGCGTCCGATTCTGATGACGACGCTGGCACTGATCGCGGGCATGATTCCAGTCGCGCTCGGCATCGGCGAAGGCGCCGAGTTCCGCGCGCCGTTGGGAAGAGCGGTGATCGGCGGCGTCATCACGTCGACGCTGCTGACGCTCGTCGTCATCCCGACCTTCTACGAGATCCTCGACGAGTGGAGAACATGGGTGTTCATGCGATTCGGTATCTACAAGAGACGGACGGCGGAGCACCCGATTCCGCGCGGCGCTCACGCACCGACGCCGGAAGCTGAGAGGATCGAGAAGCTGGCGTAGGCGGCAAGCGGCGCGCGAGAAGTCGGAAGCTCAAAAAAAAACCTCCGCGGGTTCATCGCGGAGGTTTTTTTCATCTGCGCCCTCGGTCAGTACTCGGCGAATGCGTTGTCGGGATAACAAAACAGCCAGCGTTCGCCGTCTTCGCCGGACGCGATTACCGGGTGTCCGGTCGCATGGGCGTGCTTACTGGCGTGCTTGTTAGGCGAGCTGTCGCAGCAGCGCGTACCGCCGCATTGCTGACACGTTCGAAGATGCACCCACCACGCTCCGATCTTCACGCAGTCTTCGCACTCCTTTCGCTGCGGGTGCTTGACGTCGTGAATCGACGTAATGTGCTCACAGGCTGCCGAGGGCATGCTAGTTAGCTCGCGAGATTGGACGGCGGCGATGGTGGCGCCGGTGGTGGCACCTGCAGAATCCTTTCCGTGAACGTGGTGTCCGGATCGAAAGCAGCCTGCACATCAGCCAGGGGAACCTGCTGCCGCGCGTTCTTCTCCGCCCACTGCAACGCGAAGTCAGCGACCTCTTCCCAGCCCGGTTCGCCGACGATGAAGTGAGTTCGATTCGGAAACTCTCGGTAGTCGGTGACTGCCGTCGAACCCTGGTACTTCTTCACGTTCGCCCTGTTGACCGACGCCGGAACGAGATGATCTGCGCCACCGGCGATGAACAGCAATGGGGCGCGAGTGTCGTTGTGATAGTTGACCTTTGACGAAGCCTTCGGATTCAGCAGAGCGAGCGCGCCTTCCCACAACACGTGAGCGGGGCCTGGAACAGCCAGATTTTCGTAAACCCGCTTCGATTCTTCATCGGTGAGCGAGTTGGTGAATGCGTAGTGGAACTTTTCCGGGCTCAGCTCGACGACGGAATTGTAGGTGAAAGGGTTGCCGAGTATCTGAATCGTCGAGCGAAGTGTCGAGAGCGGAAGCACTGGAACGCCCGCGCTTTGCGCCGAGTCGATCGCCACGCCCGCGGCGCCGAGTCCGCGATCGAGCAAAAGCTGTACGACAAGTCCGCCGAAGGAATGGCCGATCAGGATCGGCGGCCTGTCCATTACGCGAATGATTCGCTCGTAATGATCGACGATTTTTCTGATTGTCAGGCCTTTGAGAACTTCAGGATGGTGCCGTACTGCTTCGACATCACTGGACAGACCCGGCCACGGTGGCGCGATGACGCTGTAGCCCTCTCGCTGGAATCGGTCGATCCAACCCTTCCAGCTTTTTGGCGTCAGCCAAAGACCGTGAATCAACACGATCGTTGGCCGCGGGTGTGTGATGTCGTCAGTCCTCATAACACGCTCCTGCGAAGTGTGGAAACCGTGGCTCCTGAATAGTTATCAGCCTGTCGAGAAAACGCGCGAGATTGATACAAGCAGCTCAGCTTGTCACGGCAACTGCGATCGACTCGGCGCCTTGTGCGTCGAGCCACACATGAGTCGGCGTGCGCGCCATACGCATGACCACTCCCTGACAATGAGGGCAGCGAGCGACCATTCCCATGCCGTGCGCGTAGACAAGCAGCGCTCCCACCAGCTCGGCAGCACCACAGCCGGCGCACTTCGCCCGTGCTGCTGTGATATCCATCGCGAATAGCTCGCCGAACAGACCGCCGGCGGCATTCCCATCGACTCGCAGCAGATCGGCGAAAACTTCTCCGTGCGCGTAGGAATCTCTGGTCCGCTTCGCCTGCTTCGCCCTTTTCTGCGTTGCCTTCTTCTTCGAAGCTGATCTCATAATGCCTCCGGTCCAGTCGCTGCTTATGCCGTGCCGCCGGTTGGTCCAAAGCGCTCGGTCTTTACCAGCGCCGGCTGATGTCCGAGCTCTACAAGTGTTGCGGCGGCCGACTCCACGAGGGGTGTCGGGCCGCAGACGAAAATCCTCGGCTTTTCCGTCGCCGGCCATGCCACCTCGGCGAGCATCATCCGATCGATGCGACGACTGAATCCTTTCCAGCCATCGGGCTGCTCGCGAGTGAGAGTGTGGATGACTTCGAGCGTGTTGTCCCTCGCTGTGAGCTGCGCGAGCGCCTCACGATATATGATGTCGTCCCAGCGCCGCGACGAGTAGAGAAGTCGCGCGGGGATCTGGTGACGCGCTACTGCATCGCCCTTGCTCAGTGCGAGATCGCGATGTCGAATCATCGCCATCAATGGCACGATTCCCGATCCGCCGCCAACGAGAAGTAACGGACCTCCGACGGCTATGTCCCAGACGAAGTATCCGCCGATTGGTCCACGAATCTCGAGCTGATCGCCGGGCCGCAGTTCCTCGGTGAGATAGGGCGAAACTTCGCCCTCTTCCAGCCGCTCGACGGTGAGCGCGAGCTGCTTGTCCTGCGGAGGAGACGCAATCGAGTAGCTGCGCTCGGTTTGATAGCCATCTTCAGCCGTTAATCGCACGTCGACGTGCTGGCCAGCGCGATGACCCGGCCAATCGGGCACATCCAGCAATACCGTTCGCGTGCGCGACGTCTCCGGAATTACTTCGAGCACCGTTGCGACCCGCCATGTAATCCGCGTTTGTGTCGGCGCAGTCACTCGTCGCCCGCGTAGCGTTGCTCGCGCCAGGGATCTCCGTAGATGTGGTAGCCAAGTGATTCCCAAAAGCCTGGGAGATTCTCATCCATCATTCGCAGCTCACGCACCCACTTTGCGCTTTTCCAGAAATAAAGATGCGGCACCAGTAAACGCGCCGGTCCGCCGTGTTCGGGATGAAGCGGTGCACCATCGTAGATGAAAGCGATCCACGCTTTGCCTCCGGTCAAATCAGCGAGCGGCACGTTGGTCGTGTAACCGCCGTCAGATTTGGCCATCACGAATGGCGAAGGCTCGACTCCCTGTGGAGCAGCTGCGGAAAGCAGAGAGTCGATCGAAACACCCTCCCAGCTGGTACCGAACTTCGACCACTTGGTGACGCAGTGGATGTCAGTCGTGATTTTTTCGCGCGGCAGCTTTTGAAACTCGTCCCAGCTCCAGCGCGCCGATTTGCCAGCCGTGCTGCGCAGCGTGAAATCCCATTTGTCGAGCGGCGCGTGCGGTGTCGGGCCGGCAGAGAGAACGGGGAAGTCGCGCGTCTCATACTGTCCGGGTGGCAGGCGCGAAGCTGCGTCACTCGTCGGACGACGACCGCGAAAGCCTCGGGAGATGGGTGGCATGAGCCCTCTGCGTGGTGACTCTCATCACCATGATACTACAACCTGCGTGTTGATGCTTTTCGTTTGGCCCATACCATCTGGAACGGAAGGCCGAGGAACTTTGCGAAACGCTCTGCCTGCTCCTCTACAGCATCCAGCTCAGCGCGCGTCAACCTCGTGAGTGGCTCGAGCGCAACAGAAACCAGATTTCTGTTCGCGGCACCTTTCCAGCTGCCGACGATCTGACCATCAACGATGATCACATACCGGCCAAGAAAACTGAAAGTCTCCCCTACTTTTTCCGGCTTCACTCTCCGTTGCGTTGCACTGCGATCCGCGTAGCTGACCAGATACTCATCGTACGCGGGAAGCAGAGCCGCGGTCGGCTTACGCTGTGACACCCGCGCGGGGATGAACCAGTAAGTCCGCCCGCCGATGATCTCGCTCTCGAGATTGTCGACCGAGTTAACTGCATTTCTCGCATCGGCCATCGTAAGGCCTGACCACCACGCGAAATCATTTTCCGTCGCTGGACCGCGCGTCGTGAAGTACCTCGTTGCAAGATTGTGCAGCGCGACGTCGCGCATGAGATACCTGGTGGGCGGTATGCACTCGTCGACGAGCCTGTAGGTGAACTGTTTGCCGCGGCGGGGACCACTGCAAATCAGCCCATCGAGCTCAGCGTGGATCATGAGATGCGCGAGGCGCTGAGTTCCGTCTGCGCGTACCGCATTCTTCGTCAGCTCTTCCGCGAGCTCCGCGCGCGTGAGATGCTTGCCGCCACGCAGAGCCTGAACGACCACGTTGCGCATCTGCCTCCTCACATCAGCGTCGATTCCGAGTTTTCGATCGTAGGACGCGACGGCCATTCGCACCCGCGGCGCAGTGAGCTCGAGCATCCAGCGCAGATCGGACGCGGCAACGAAATGCCAGGTGGGTCGAAGGATGTGGGTGCGAACAATTCTGCCTTCGCTCACTTCCCGCTCGATATCGGCATCGGTTGCACCGGTCGTGCGCAGCGCGATTCCCCATTTCGCCCCGACATAATCCTGTGCCTGAACCGCGGCGAGACTGCCGACTATCTCAGTCCCAGTGGCAACAGACTGTTTGGCGAGATGCTGGTTTACGATCCTGCGTGCGGCGACGTCCGCTCCGCTTACCGGCCGCCTAGGCACTTTGCGCGGTACGGCTGGAGCGTGCGGTCGTAATCAGTGCCACAGCGCAAATCACAATCGCCGCCGCTACTGCGGTACGTAACGACAATCTCTCACTCGCAATCGCCCAGCCGAGCACGACTGCCACCACAGGATTCACGTAGGCGTATGTGCCGAGTCGCGCCGGCGAAACTTTGTCGAGTAGCCAGATGTACGATGTGAAGCCGAGCAGCGATCCGAATGTGATCAGATAGGCCAGGCCGATTGCCGACGGAGCTGAGACATGGCGAATGTCAAACTGCTTTAGCTCGCCACTTAGCGTGCCGGCAATGAGCATCAGTGCGCCTCCACCAAGCATCTCCATACCGGTGGTGAGAAGTCCGCTCTCAGGCAGATCCGCGTCGCGGGAAAAGAATGAGCCGATCGCCCACGATAATGAGCCGAGAATCAGGACGACTGCGCCAATCGGACGTACATCGCCGTGGCCGCCCAGGTTGCCGGGGCCGACCAGAACCACGATGCCGATGAATCCGATGATCAGGCCGACCAACACTGCACCGTGCGGTCGCCGACGCGGCGGCCGCACCCACTCGATGATCACCAGCCAGAACGGGAGAATCGAGACCAGTAGCGCGGTCAGCCCGGATGGAACGAACTGTTCAGCCCAGACCACGGCACCGTTACCGCCCAGCAGCAGCAAACCGCCCGCGATAACCGCGTTGCGCCAATGCAGCTGCGTTGGCCTGGGCGCCCCGCGAGAGCGGGCCCACGCATAGAGCAGGATTCCGGAAACCACGAAACGCACCCCGCCCATGATGAAGGGCGGAATCGTTTGCACGGCATATCTGATCGCGAGATACGTGGACCCCCAGATCAGATAGATCGACGCGAATGCAGCAAGGATCTGTGTGCGCGAGGCGCGGACGTGCGCGTCAGTCAAACGATCGTTCGCTCCGCTCGCGTTTCTTGCTCGAGTGCCGTCGCTTTGCCTCGAGCCGCGCCTCCTTTGCAGCCTTCGTTGGTTTCGTTGCCTTGCGCTTTTTCGGAATGATCAACGATCGCGCAATCAACTCGCCGAGTCGTTGTTCGGCGAGGTCGCGGTTCCGGCTTTGACTGCGCATGTCACTGGCGACGACGCGAATGCTGCCGTCACTGGTCAGTCGTGAGGACAGTTTCGCGCGTAGCCGCTCGCGTTGCTCCTCGTTCAACGCGCGCGAGCTTGCGACGTTCCAGAAAATCTCCACGCGCGACGACGTCTTGTTCACGTGCTGACCACCCGCGCCCGAGGAGCGCGATGCGCGCACGTCGAGCTCGTCGCGTGGAATGGAGAGCGACGGGTTGACATAAAGCGAATTTTCGACGTTTGCCACGCGTCAGCGACTCAGCGCCAGCGGAAGATCTTGAGAGCGGCGAAGAACGTCACCACCCCCCACACCACAATTACCAGCAGCTGTGGTGCGACGGCCGGCAGCGATGCTCCCTCGAGCATGTTGAGGCGCAGCGCATCATTGACCGCGGTGAGTGGCAGCAGGCGGATGAACGGCTGCACGACATTGGGAAAATTCGCCGAGGAGAAGAAAACTCCGGAGAAGATCCACATCGGCAGCATGATGAAATTCATGATGCCGGAAACGGCCTCGGTGGTACGAGCACGCGAGGCACTCAGCAATCCCAACCCGCCGAACGACACTGCCCCCAGCAGGCAGATCAAAAAGAGAGTCGCCAGGGAACCGCGCAGCGGCACGCCAAACGCGAAATGGCCAAACCCGAGCAGCGTCGCGATCTCCAGCACGAGGAACACCAGCCGCGAGCAGAGAAATGAAGCCAGATACTGTGCGCGCGACATCGGCGTCG
The DNA here is from genome assembly GCA_035248505.1 of Gemmatimonadaceae bacterium. Taxonomy (GTDB): domain Bacteria; phylum Gemmatimonadota; class Gemmatimonadetes; order Gemmatimonadales; family Gemmatimonadaceae; genus UBA4720. The sequence continues at coordinate 106,025 of DATFHK010000033.1, forward strand.
CCATCAACCGCTTGAGCAGCTTCTTGCTGCGCGCGGTGACGATGGTGAAGCCGATCGCCCAGATGCTGGATCCCATCAGGTTCATGCCGAGCAGTCCTGGTATCAGAAAATCGATGTAGCGCGAGCCGGCTTCGGTTACGTAACTGTCGGTCGCACGAACAGGATCCACTCTGCCCGCACCCCTCTGCACAGCGCGATCGACGATGATTCGCGCATTGCTGGCGTCGCCGCGACTCTGATCGTAGACGTAATGAACGCTGTCAGGCCGCCCCGTCGGCTCGACGAGCAGCGTGATCTTGCCAGTGCGGAGCGCCTTGGCACCGGCACTGTCATCGAACGATTGGATGACGAGCGTCGAATCTTTCTTCAGCGCATCGATCAATGTCTGGCTGTTTGGTCGAGCGATGACGCCGACCGGAAGCTTGTCCGGCCCGCGTTGCCTGAACGCGATTCCCAGTCCCGCCGCCAGGAGAATGGGGAAGATGAAGGTCCAGAAGACTGCCTCCGGCTCGCGGATGAATTCGCGAAAGCGCACCAGCGTGAGCTGCACCATCGAGCTGCGCCTGAACCCGCGCTCGCGCTTCGAGATTGTCTTCGTCGGAGCCGCTGAACGCTGAACCGAAGCGTTCATTGGGTGCGACAGCTCCGGTCGCTCGGTGATCTCCGGCGAAGAATCATTCATCGCGTAGATGCCTACCCGTCAGCACCACGAAAACATCCTCGAGCGTCGCAGTCGTCTGGCGCGGCTCTGGCGGCGGCAGATTGGAGACGTCGATCGATTCCATCAGCTCGCGTGGCGTCCCCAGCGCAATCACCCGACCGTGGTCGACGATTGCGACACGATCGCACAGACGCTCGGCCTCCTCCATATAGTGCGTAGTGAGTACGATGGTGCGCCCCTCATCCTGGAAGCGCGCGATCAAATCCCACAGCTGGCGGCGGGATTGCGGGTCGAGACCAGTCGTCGGCTCGTCGAGAAAAATGAGCTGCGGATTGCCGACGAGAGCACACGCGACTGCGAGACGCTGCTTCTGTCCGCCGGAAAGAGTACCGACACGCGATTTTCTCTTTTCGCCGAGCTCGACTTCGTCGATCACTTCGTCGATTTCGCGCGCATTCTGATAAAAGCTCTGAAAAAGCGTCAGTGTCTCGTCGACGGTGAGCTTTTCAGCGAGCTGTGTGTCCTGAAGCTGAATTCCAAGCAACTCACGCAACTGATCGCCGTCCGTCTCCCAACGCTTGCCCAATACTTCGACCGAGCCCGAGTCACAGGCGAGCAGTCCTTCGCAGATCTCGATGGTGGTGGTCTTGCCTGCGCCATTCGGCCCGAGCAGGCCGAAGCACTCGCCGACCTCGACGTTGAGGTCGAGGCCATCGACGGCGACGACATCTCCGTAGGCCTTCCGCAGGCTGCTGACGCGAAGTGCGGAGGGAGAGCCAGGATTTTGCAAAGCTGTCATCACGTGTAGATAAACAGTGTCACGGCTGGAGGTCATTGACGCTTCGATTCAGCCGTGAAACCCGGCCTAACCGCTTCGCGTACAATCGTATAGCGTTGGCTGAGGCCGGGCATCATACCTGCCAACGCTGGTTGGAAACCAGAGGGAGAAACTATGCAGTCGAAGGCCGTGATTCTACTGAGCACAGCTTGCTTTTTGGCGTTGGCATCGGCCGCCGGCGCGCAAGTCTACAACACGCGACCGATTCCGAGCCGGTTCACGGTCGGTGCGGACTTCGCCATCTCACAGCCCAAAGGCGAGTTTGCGACGGCCGGCGTGCCGACCGGTTATGGCTTCGACGTCACGGGTTTGCTGAACATCGATCCGAAGGGGTGGTTTGCGCTGCGTGCCGATGGCGGTGGGGTTCAGTACGGGCATGAAGGGGGCTTCATCGGCTACTACGCCGGCATTCCACTCGATCTGAGCACCAATAATAAGATCGGGTTCGGTTCTCTTGGGCTACAGCTGCAATTTCCCGACGGCCCTCTGCGCCCGTACGCAAGCGCATCCTATGGCCTGGTTCGGTTCTACACTCAGTCGTGTGTTTCGGCGGAGGACAATTCGATCCAGGAGCAGTGCAACACCAATCACAGTGACTGGACGGGCGCAACGATCATTGGCGGCGGATTTCTGATTCCCGTGGGCGCGTCGTTCAGACTGAACCTGGGCGCGCGGTATCACTACGGAAATCCAGCCACCTACCTGAAGAAGGGTGACATCATCGACAACCCTGACGGTTCTGTAACACTCAACGTACGCAGCGGCAAAACCGATCTCGTGTTGTGGCAGATCGGCTTCAGTTACGCCATTCCCCAATCATCAGGTCAATAGCATGCTCGTTCTCGCCTTGGCTGTCTTCGCTCAATCGCAGATTTCTGTGACGATTGGAAATCAGAAGAAGGACAGCCTCGACAAGGCGAAACGTGATTCGATCGCATATGCGCGCGATCTGAGACGTGATTCGTTGCGAGCTCGGCGAGAGCAGCGTGATTCGCTGCAGCACCAGGCGCGACTCGCCCGACAAATTCCGCTGACGCCGAAAGTATTGGCGACTGCGTTTAAGGATCCCGCCGCGCGCGATCTGCTGCAGCGCGCAAGGATGGCGCGACTGATCCAGGATTCGACGCTCACCGGCTACGAATCGAACGGCTACGAGCGGCTCTCCGTTGGGATGGGCTTCAAGAAAATCGGTCGAGACAGATTGCTGTTGCGCGGCGAGCGAGCGTCTCACGTCGTGTGGCAGCGCGGCAAGGGCGCGATTGTCGACGTCACCGGACAGCGCGCCGTGTTTCCGATGATCGAAGGGATCAACGACGGTGATCCCGATCTGAACATGAGCGGCGAGATGGCAGACATCCCGTACGCTCCCGGACGCGAGACACTCTGGATCGGCGGCGGCCTTGCCAGAGCGAGAATTGACGAAGATGAAATGATCCATCCGCTCGCCGAGGGTGCGGAGGCTTACTACACGTACGAGTCGGGCGACTCAGTCACCTTCCAGCTCCCGGGCGGCAAACGAATCGAACTGCGCGAGCTGAGAATTCGGCCGCGTCAACCCAAATGGAACGTTGGCGTCGGCTCTCTCTGGTTCGACATGGCGAGTGCGCATCTCGTGCGTGCCGTGTATCGCATGGCACAGGAGATGGACATCATGGCCGTCGCCAAGGAAGAATCCGAGGACGAGCACGATCCCGACGATGACATACCGGGGTGGCTCAAGCCGATCATGACCCCGATGAAAGCGAATGTCAGCGCCGTAACGGTCGAGTACGGCTTGCACGAGGGCGCCTTCTGGCTGCCGCGCGCCCAGACGATCGAAGGCGAGGCGCAAGTGAGCTTCATGCACATTCCCTTCAAGCTCGAGCAGCGCTACACGTATTCGAGTGTCAATGGTGACGAGCCGATGACCCCGGTGACGATTGCATTTGCCGATACTGCATCAGATTCTGTTTCGCGCGCCGCGCGTCGGGAACGTCATCGCGACGAATGTAAGGCGGGTGGCGAGCGCGTGCGTGTGCACGATCGCACCGAAGAAAATCTCCAGATCATGGTTCGCGTTCCGTGCGATACCGTCGCGTTGGCCCATTCGAGCGCGTTGCCAAAGTCGATCTACGATGAGGGCGAAGCCGTCTTCGGCTCGAGCGAGCGCGATGCTTTGGTAGCCGAAGCGCTGACACTCGGCGCGCAGCCTGGCTTCGCGCCGTTGCCGGCGAGCATCTCTTATGGTTTGCCCTGGACGCGCTTCAATCGCATCGAAGGACTGTCTACCGGAATTGCCGTGGACAAAGTCCTCGGCGAAGGTTATTCGGCACACTCGACGTTGCGACTCGGCGTCGCGGATCTATCGCCGAACGCTGAGGCGTCGATCGATCGCACCGACGGGCGGCGCACGATTGGTGTCGGAGTCTACCGCCGACTGGTTGCTGCCAACGATTGGGGCGATCCGCTCGGATTCAGCAGCTCGCTGTCGGCGCTCTTCTTCGGGCGCGATGAAGGCTTCTACTATCGCACGTGGGGCGCGGAGTTGACCGGCGAGGGCGGACCGTTGTTCACGACGTGGCGACTGTTCGGCGAGCAGCAGTTCGACGCGACGGTTCACACTGATTTTTCGCTCGCGCACCCAGGCGGTGTGAAAGATCCGCTGACAAATATCGACGCTGTCAATGGCAACGTCATCGGACTGGCGACGATGAATCACTCGTCGTTCGGACTCGACCCGCACGGCTTCCGCGCACTGACCGATTTGAGGCTGGAAGGTGCGACGGGCACCTTCGACTACTCGCGCGGGTTACTGCAGACGACGCTGTCGCGCGGATTCGGCGTGTTCGATGCTGCGCTGACCCTGGGTGGTGGAACGTCAGGTGGACATCTGCCGATCCAGAAGAACTTCTTCATCGGTGGAGTGGGCACAGTGCGCGGTCAGCGGGCAGGTGCGGCGATCGGCGATTCTTTCTGGATGACGAGCCTGGAGATCGGCACGAGCAGTGTCGGATTCCGGCCGATCGTGTTCGGCGATCTAGGCTGGGCCGGATCGCGCGACAACTTCTCGCATCCGGGCCGTCCGCTGAGTGGAGCTGGTGTCGGAGCGTCGTTCATGGACGGTCTCATTCGCGCCGATCTCGCGAAGGGGATCTATCCCGAGAAATCCGTGCGCGCGAATCTCTACGTCGAGGCGCGATTCTAGGACTGCGGACTGTCGGCATCATTGCGCCGCGGTCGAGGCGAGGGGCGATCCGCCGATAACCGCGCCTCGAGGCCAGCCGTGCGCGCACGAACCCGCGTCGCCTCGCGTGGCGTGGCGGCGCTCACTCGGTCGTACTGAGACGCCAGAGGGAAGGAGGCGAGGTGGAGGGTTTGCGGAGGTCGCGCAGCGCCGCCTCATCTAAGTCGCCACGGATACGGATGCGCCGAGGAAGCGGCGTGAGAAGCTCCGCAAACCCTCCACCTCGCCGACTGACCAGCGAAACGATCAGAACAAACCGAAGTCCGAAGGTCTTATCGCGCCGAGGTAACGCGAGATTCGATTTCGCGAGCGGCGGGCGGTGACAGGAGCGCGACTACTTCGCGCTTTTTCAGATTGAACTGCTGACCCGTCCCCACGATCCCTACTCGCAGCGCACTGATGGTAAGCTCGTGACCCTTGGTCACGTCGCTGGCGTTGTTGAATCGTACGCTGCTACCGTCGACGAAAGTCACGCCGCCCTTGCCGACTACAGTTCCGATCTCACGCTTCACCACCAGCGCGGTGTCTTCATCGATGCCGAGTCCCATCAACGCAGGAAATTGGGCGATCGCGACGAAAAGTCTGTACAGGCGCCGGCGTTGGGTGAAGTGCGTATCGATTAGCGTATGGTAGCCGAGCAGGCCGAGACCGGGACCGATGTATTGCTCGACGAGTTTGCCCTCTTCGTCGACTTCGTTTCCGGCAAGCGTTGTCTTGGTAAGCGCTGCTGCACCGGCACTGGTACCGCAGATGATCGCGCCGTCGAGGTAAGCATCGCGGATCGCTTCCTCGAGCGGTGTTCCGCTGAGGCACGAGACCAGCTTTACCTGATCGCCTCCGCCAAGGAAAATTCCTCGGGCGCGTCGAACGTGTTCGATGTTTGCCGCATCGCTCGCCTGTTCGCGCGTCTCCACAACCGGGATCGTGACGTTGGTCGCGCCTGCTTGCGTCAGATCGGACAGCCACATCTCGCGCGCAACCTTAACCTGGCTGGAAGCGGTGGTGAGTCCGACGATCGACGCACCGTCTTTCGCGCCCGTCATTTCAATAAAGGCTGCGAGCGCCGAGCCGGTCGCCGTCGTTCCACCGCCAATCAGTATTAGAGCGCCCTTGGCATCGCGCAGGCGGCGACGCGGGGTGCGGCCGTTCGGTTGAGGGGCGTCCCTAATCAGGGCTCCCGACGCGCTCGTCGAGCGACGAGCGCCGCGAGGATTCTGCATCGCGCTGCGCGGCAACTGGCTCGAATTCATTCATCGTGAATGCCGCGAGCGCTGCAGCAACCTGCGCCGCCGCTGGCGCGTCGTCGCGCAGCCAGCCTGCCTCGACAACGCTGTCGAACTGCTCGATCATGATTCTCCGGCCTTCTACAGTCGCACATGCGCGCGCGACCTTCTTGTCTCTGCTGGTGACGTAATCGTCGGTTGCAAATATGGCCACGCGACAACCCGCGTCGCGAACGAGATCCTGAACCTCCCAGTTCTTGGCAGGTACGATTACGACTCCGTCTTCCGGCACTGCATCAGCGAGTACCGACACCAATCGATCGGCGCGCTGCTTCACTTTGTAACGCTCTGGTACGTCGGTGAGATCTGAATCAAGGACGATGCCGATGTCCGACCGCGAGTACGGAAGGCCCGCCTGCAGAATGTAGGCAGGCGAGACGTCGACGATCAGCTCACCACTGTCGAAGCCGAGCTTCAACAGCTCGCGTCTCGTTTCGCTGCGCAGTGAGCCGCCGGTGATCCCGCAGAGAACGTGTTGGATGAGCGGCGGAATGTTCGGTGTCTTCGACAGCGCCTCGAGCTCCGCGACAGCGTGATCAACCGAGTGGAGTGTTCCCGCGAACGCCGCTTGCACGATTTCGAGCGCCAGCGCGGCTGAACGCAGTCCGACCGCTTCGTGTTCGTGCTCGAAGATCAGAGTGTATTCGCCGGCGTTGTCGCCGCCGCGTGTGCGACCGTAGGCGACGTCGTAGCCGACCATTCCCTGCAGCTCGAGCGCAACGTGCTCGACGATATGCGCGCAATACGTTCCGCGTTTGAGACGTATGAGAAAACCGCCCGGCTCGCCAATGCTGCAGCGATGATCGCGCAAGCCAGGCATTGCCGCCACCAACGATTGCGTTGAACCGGGCACGTCCGCGGACGAGATATTCTCGTAGGCGCCCGTATTGAGATCCATTCGCGTGATCGGCAGTCGCGACCAGTAATTCGCGCCGCGCGTCGCATGAAGCGACGTCATCCGAATTTCCGATTTTGGATCGGGCAATCGCTCGCTTGCCACTATCTCACACCGTCAGGGGAGAACTGTCGCACGCACTCGATGCTGCCCTTCACGTTGTCGGCGAGAATGACGACGAGATCGTTGTCTTTCATCTGTCCGAGCGCGTGCTGAATCGCCTCCGACTCGGTGTGAATGACCTCGTATTGTCTGCTGCTCAAACCGGCATCCATCAGACCGTCGACGATCAGGTCGGCGACCGCTCCCCGATCGCGCCCGCGGGAGTCCACGTCTTCCTTGACGACGACGTAGTCCAGATGCGCGACGAGTCGACCGATGTCCCGCAGATCCTCGTCGCGCCGGTCGCCCGGCCCCGCGACGACGCCAATGCGGCGGTTGGCGTCGATCGACTGCACGAAATCCATCAATCCCCGAATCGCGGCTGCGTTGTGCGCATAGTCGACGAGAACACGTCCGTTCTGAACGCGCATCAGATTCAGCCGGCCGGGTGTCAGCGACGGCGACGGGAAAAATGAGAGCAACCCCGCACGAATGTCATCGTAACGCATGCCTTGCACGTACGCGGTCGCGATGGCGGCCAGAATGTTTTCCTTCTGGAAATTCGCGGCGCCGCCGAGCATGAGTGGGACCTCACGCACTGGCGCGATCGGAATGCGCAGGCGGCCTCGGCGAATGACGAACGTGTCGTTTTCGATCCGCGCGCCAATGCCGTTACGCGACAAATGAAGCTCGAACTCTTCGCTCTCGCCTTCAGGCCTGGTAGAGAACAGAACCAGATCGCCGGGAGTGCGCTCGCGCATTGCGTAGACGAGCGGATCGTCTGCATTGAGAACCGCGTGACCTTCGCGCTTGACGACCGCGGCAACGACGCCTTTCACGTCAGCCAGCTGCTCAACAGTGTTGATGCCGCGCAGGCCAAGGTGATCTGCGCTGACATTGAGCACGACGCCAACATCGACTTCATCGAATCCGAGTCCGGAGCGCAGCAATCCACCGCGTGCGGTCTCGAGTACGGCAATGTCGACGGTTGGATTTGACAGGATGATGTTCGCCGAGAACGGGCCGGTCATGTCGCCTTCGAGGACGAGCCTGTTCTGGAGATAAGTGCCGTCGGTGGTGGTGAAGCCGACCACATTCTCGCCAAGTCGGAACAGGTGCGCGATCAGGCGAACTGTGGTCGTCTTCCCATTGGTACCGGTGACGGCGATAACCGGGATCGTCGACTTGGTACCGGGCGGATACAGCATGTCGACGATCGGCGCGCCGACGTTGCGCGGCGTTCCCTCGGTCGGATGCGTGTGCATTCTGATCCCGGGGCCCGCGTTCACTTCGATGATGACAGCGCCGTTCTCACGAAACGGCACCGAGATGTCTTTCGTGAGTACGTCGATACCCGCGATGTCCAGTCCGATTATGCCAGCTGCCATCTCACACGCGGTGATGTTGTCGGGGTGCATCTCGTCGGTGCGATCGACGGAGGTTCCACCCGTGGACAGATTTGCCGTACTGCGCAGAAAAACTTCCTGATTCTTCTCCGGTACCGAAGCGAGCGTCAGCTTCTGTCGGGCAAGAAACGCAACTGTTCGCTCGTCCGATGGCAGCTTGGTGAGAGTTTTCGTGTGGCCGACACCGCGGCGGGGATCACGATTCTCTCGCTCGATCAGCTGTGCGATGGTGCTCTTGCCGTCGCCGATCACGCGTGCGGGCACTCGTTCCGCACACGCCACCACTTTGCCGTTGACGACCAGCACGCGGTGATCTCGGCCGTCGGTGTACTGCTCGACGACGATGCGGTTCCCGTACTCGCGCGCGTCGTTCCACGCCTCGCTCAGTGCTTCTGCGTTGTCGATGCGTCCGGAGATCCCTCGCCCATGGTTGGCGTCGAGCGGCTTGAGGATCACTGGATATCCAACCTCGTCGACGATTTCGAGAGCGCGCTCGAAGGAGCGCGCCACGTCGCCTGTCGGCACCGGTAACCCAATATTTCCCAGTACGCGCTTCGTGTCGTCTTTATCCTGCGCGATTTCTACGGCGATGGCGCTGGTGTAGTCGGAGAGCGTCGCCTGAATACGTCGCAGATTCTTGCCGAGTCCGAGCTGGACGAGCGAATAGTTATTGAGGCGGCGCACGGGAATTCCGCGTCGCTTTGCTTCTTCGACGACGGCTGCCGTAGAGGGTCCGAGACGCACCGCCTCGTAGAGAGAGAGCAGCTGCTCGATGATGGCGTCGACGTCGATCGGATAGTCGGCGATGCAGGCGCGCACGATTTTGACTGCGTCGCGCATGCTTTGCAGACCGACTTCCTCTTCCTCGTAGGCGACGATCACCCACCAGGTGTCGGGATCGCCCGAAGGAACGACGCGTCCGAACGTGACGTCACTGCCGGTGAGTGATTGGAGCTCGAGTGCGACGTGCTCGAGGATGTGCGGCAGGTGCGTGCCTTCGCGCAGGCGTTCCAGGAATCCGCCCGGTTCCTGGCGTGTGCAGTGATGCTCGGCGAGGCTCGGGACTGCTTCAGTGAGGCGCTCGTAGAATCCCGGAATGTCAGCCGAGCTTATCTGCTCGAGGCTCCCTAGCTGGACATCGCAGGCGATCACTGGTGCGAGGCGCCAGTAGTTGGGGCCGCGAAGGGCGCGGATGCGCGAGACCTCCAGCTGCTCCGCGTCGATCAGTGGCTCTGTAGCGGTACTCATCTCGTCGCGAAAAACGGGGCCACTTAAAAGAGCAACACGCGGACCAGCTTGCCGGCTCCCGCGTTTGAATCTTTGTGCCATCCCCGCGGCTGAGACCGATCGCTGCTCGGGCGAGGCGAGGGGTTCTCACGCGGCCACCTTCACTCGCGGGTCTCCTCCACGCGCTCACTTTAACGGCCGCCTAGAGGCCCGCGCCTGACCAAAGCAGAGGTCTATCCACTCACGCGGTTATTCCGCGGACATGAACGGATAGCGATAGTCGGTGGGCGGCGAGAAGGTTTCCTTGACCGTGCGCGCCGAGATCCAGCGCACGAGATTGAGCTTGGAACCGGCCTTGTCATTCGTGCCGGACGCGCGCGCTCCGCCGAACGGCTGCTGACCGACCACTGCGCCCGTCGGCTTGTCGTTGATGTAGAAGTTGCCGGCGGCGTTGCGCAGCGCGAGCGAGGCTTCGCGAATCGCCTGGCGATCAGTGCTAAAGACGGAGCCGGTGAGAGCGTACGGAGAAGTCTCGTCGACAGTGCGCAGAGTTTCCGACCAGCGTTTGTCGGGATAGACGTGCGCCGTCACGACGGGGCCGAATATCTCCTCGCAAAGAAGCCGGAACGCAGGGTCCTTGGTCTCGATCAGCGTCGGTTCGATGAAGTACCCGTCGTCTCCACGCGCGACACCCCCAGACACGACAGTCGCGTTGGAGCGGCCGTGTTCGAGGTATTCGCCGATCTTCGAGAACGCCTTCTTGTCGATCACCGCGCCCATGAAGTTCCGGAAGTCAGTCACGTCGCCCATCCGAATCTCCCTCATGATCGCGACGGTGCGGTCGCGCACCTCCGGCCAGATCGATTCAGGGATGTAGACTCGACTCACCGCCGAACATTTCTGTCCCTGATACTCGAATCCGCCCCGCGCGATTGCGACCGACAATGCCACCGGATCCGCCGACGAATGCGCGACGATGAAATCCTTGCCGCCGGTCTCACCGACAATTCGCGGATAGGATTTGTACCGCGACATGCTGGCGCCGATCGTCTTCCACATGTTGTTGAAGACGGCGGTGCTGCCGGTGAAATGCACGCCGGCCAGATCGCGATGCGAGAGCAGCTTGTTCGAGATCATCGCGGGATCGCCGGGCAGGAAGTTGATCACACCTGGCGGCAGACCGGCTTCCTCGAGCAGCTGCATGATGTAGTGCGCGCTCAGCATCGCGCTCGACGCCGGCTTCCAGATCACCGTGTTGCCCATCAGCGCGGGCGCAGTCGGCAGGTTGCCTGCGATCGATGTGAAGTTGAACGGCGTCACAGCGTAGACGAATCCCTCGAGCGGCCGATAGTCCAGCTGATTCCACATCGTGTGGTCGCTCAACGGCTGCTCGTCGTAGAGCTGCTGCGCGTAGAACGGGTTGAATCGCCAGAAATCGATCAGCTCACACGCTGAATCGATCTCCGCCTGAAAGGCAGTCTTTGATTGCCCAAGCATCGTCGCTGCGTTCACAGTCGCGCGCCACGTCGTCGCCAACAGCTCGGCGGCTTTGAGAAAAACAGCGGCGCGATCTTCCCACGACCAGTTCGCCCAGTCCTTGGACGCTTTCTGAGCGGCGACAATTGCGTCGTCGACATTCTTCTCGGTGGCGCGGTGCCATTCCGCGAGCACGTGCCGATGATTGTGCGGCATCACCGAGTTGGCGACATCGCCCGTGCGGACATCCCTGCCGCCGACCACCAGTGGAATCTCGATTTTCTCGCTCGCCATTGTCCGCAGCCGCTCTTTGAGTACAGTGCGCTCGGGCGAGCCCGGTGCGTAGCTCTTGACCGACTCGTTGACCGGCTGTGGGACGCGACGATTTCCGTTGAATGCGGTCGCTGCGCGAACGGGCGTGTCCTGCTTTAGGGTTTCTGCCGACTCGACATCGCTCGCCGGCGTCGTTTTGGATGATTTATCCGCGGTTCTGTTCGCGCGGCTGGGCCGAACGGTGGATGCAGCCATTTAAGATTCCTCAGGTGACTACTACGGATCGAAATTTAACGTGCGTTTGAGTCTGACATTGAGCCGCGCTGCGAGCGGTTGTCTGCTCTTATCCCTTGTCTTTTTAGGGGGATGTGTCGCAGAGCCGGTAGAATGGGGTAATGTGGCGTACCGCCGATCTCAACTCGGCGATCCTGATACCCGCAGCGCGATTATGAGCGCCGGGTTGCCCGCCGTCGCCGGCACGACCGGACCGTGCATCATGTCGGTGCGCACAGCGGGCGATACCAGCGAGCTGTTCCGGACCTGGTGGTCCATTCGGCACGACAGCAGCGTCGTTCTGTCAATGCAGCGCTCCCAGAACCAGGGCGGGAACTGGGACAGTGCGATAGAAGTCGAATCGCGCGACGCGGGCAGCCGCGCCTGCCGCCGACCGGCGCCGGGAATCAGCTACGACGCCGCCAGCGGCTACGTGTATCTGGTGTACTTCGTGGAGGCAAAGGACGGAGCTGGTGTCTTCTTCGCCCATTCAATGGACAAGGGCGAAATGTTTCACTCACCAGTACCGGTGGTTTACGGCAAAACGCCTTCCGTCGCCAGTGTCGCCGGGCATGGTGACAGTGTCGTGGTGGTATTCGAGGATCCGAATGCAACGACGCCGAGAATCGGTATCGTGCTCTCCCACACGACTGGCCATCTGTTCGATCAGCGGGCGCAGGTTACGCCGGATGATGTTCCGGCCGTCGCGCCCTGGGTAGCGCTCAACCACAAACACATCACGGTGTGGTGGAAAACGCCGTCGATAACGACCGAAGCGATCGACCGCGTCGGCTACCGCGAGGGACTCTGGAAGTAGCGCCTACTGCGTGGAAGTCTTCTCATTGCCGCCGCGATCACGGATGTCGGGCGGCAGAATCGCCCACTGCTCGGGGCGTAACAGTTTTCCCGCCGAGACGAGGGCATCCGTAGTGTTGCGCGACGCTTCCTCGAGCATCAAAGCCACGCTGCCCGCCATCTGTGTTGCATCGCCGGCTTCCTGCGACTTCGCGAGCAATGTCCGAATGTTCCGGTAGATGAGGGAGTTCTTCGTCTGCAGCGTATCCGACAAATACCCGAGTCCAACGATTTGAACCGCGCTTAGATGCAGCGTGTCTTTCATCGACACGATGATCGCAATCGGGTTGGGGATCGTAACGTCTGCTGCCAGTACTCCGTTCCCGTGCTGCAGTGGAGCATCGCTTCCGCCATTTATCTCGACCATCGATAAGGCGAGCGGCGTTCCGCCGAGCTCAATGTTGACCGTCATCTGTTCGCCGGCATTCGTCCGACGCTTGACGGTGCGATAAACGGGGGCGAATCCCATTCGCTTCACCTGCAGTGAGTACTGCGGCGAAGTCTCCGGGAAATAGATCTTGTACTTTCCGTCGGCGTTAGTGGTGTAGGTGCGTGTCACTCCCGAGGCCGACGCAGTCGCGCCGACGAGCGCGTTCTCGATTGGATGTCCATCCAGATCGGTAACGCGTCCCGAGATAACGTCGCTGCGTCCTTCGGTTTGAGAGTGAGCAGGCGCAGCGACCAGGCACGCTGCGAGCAGTGCGATGCAGGACTTCATTGGCTCTTATCGTCTTATTATCAAACCGCGTACAGTGATCGGCAATACCGCCTGGCACTGTACGGTAGAGTACTTGCAGCGGGGAATCGCATGGCGAAATACATAGGCGCGCACACTATCGACAACGGCGGCATTCAGATGGCGGTTCTCCGTGCCGGCAAGGCTGGAATGACCGCCATGCAGCTATTCACCGCCATTCCGAAGTTCTACGGTGACAAGTCCACAATCAAACCGGAGCGAGTGACCCGCTTCAAGACGGCGCTGGCGAAAACCAAAATCAAGCCGGCGAATGTCGTCGTGCATGCGGCTTACGTGCTCAGTGTTGCGACGCCGGACGACGAGAAATGGGCGCGCGCCAGCGCCGGACTTACCAAGGAGATGGAGCGGTCGAGCACGCTCGGCGTCGGCGCAGTCTGCTTTCACCCGGGATCGGCAGGGACGAGCGACCGATCGGATTCGGCGAAGCGCATTGGCAAAGCGATCACGCAGGCGCTCAGGACGATCGAATCAGGCACGCGGCTGCTCGTCGAGAATACCGCTGGAGCCGGAAAGACGATGGGCAAGACGGCGCAGGAGATCAGAGACATACTCGACGCGGTGCCGAAGCAGCTTCGCTCGAGAACCGGTTACGGCCTCGACACGTGTCACCTGTTCTGCTCCGGTTATGACATCACCGCGTCACGCCAGGCATTCACCGATGTGCTCGACGAATTCGAGCAGGTCGTCGGAGAACCGCCGTCTTTTTTTCATCTCAACGACAGCGCGACTGAGCTCGGCTCCAATAGAGATCGTCACGTTCTCATAGGGGAAGGGCACATTGGCAAGGCTCCCTTCGAGTGGCTGATGCAGGACCGGCGCAGCGACGATATCCCCCTCATTCTCGAGACGCCGCAGGCGAATTACGACATCGCCGATGACGACGATTCACCCGACCCGTACGACGTGAAAATGTTCAGGATGCTGGAGAGCTGGGCCGGACAATGACCCGCATCCGAGTCACCGCTCGAGGCGCCGGCTGAAAGCAGCCAGCCGCCAGCTGGTGGTTTTTCTTTGATTTTTCCCTATGGAAAACTCGATTTTTCATAGGGAAAATCGATTGATTCCCTATTGCTTTCGCCCTGCAGGACTATAGTTTGCGTCGCTGACGGGCCGCGTTTCACTCTGTAGCAGATCGCATCCGATCACCAAACCAGGAGACAAGATGGCAACAAGAAGAAAGGGCGGCAGGAAGTCCTCGTCACGTAAGTCTTCGTCCCGCAAGTCATCGAGTCGCAGAAAGAGCTCCGCGAGGAAGAGCGGCGGTGGTCGTAAGAGCCGTCGGAAATCGTCGGGTAGAAAGCGCGCACCAAATCCGGCATTCATGAAGCCGATGCAGCCGAGCAGTGAGCTCGCCGCTGTAGTAGGCAGTGGTGCGATGCCGCGCACTGAAGTAACGAAGAAACTCTGGGGTTACATCAAGCGTAAGGGTCTGCAGGATTCAAAGAATCGCCGCATGATCAACGCCGACGAGAACCTCCGTCCAATTTTCGGACGCAGTCAGGTATCCATGTTCGAGATGACCAGACTCGTCAACAAACATCTTCGATAATAGTCAAGCTCCTTGGCAACTCCGTCTAACTCGGGGCGCGCTCAAGAGGCGCGCCCCGTTTCGCAAAGATCTGCGCTCGCTCGCCTCTGGGAAAACTTCAAATCGATTCTCGGGGCACTCGCGATTTTCCTCCTTCTGCGAGCGTTCATTATCGAAGCCTATCGCATTCCGTCGGGCAGCATGATCCCAACGCTGCTCGTCGGCGACTGGCTGTTCGTCAACAAGGCCATCTTCGGCGCGCACATCCCATTCACGAATTCGAGCCTGCCGGCGTTTCGCCAGCCACGCCGCGGCGACGTAGTAGTTTTCGTCTCTCCGTACCAGGCCGACGAAGCAGAGCGGGGCAGCGATCCGACACCGACTTTGGTCAAGAGACTGGTGGGTACCGCTGGTGACACCTTGTACATGCGCCAAGGCGTTCTCTACGTGAACGGGATTGCGCAGCGACAGGGCTTCGGTGCAAACGCGCCGATCAATCCCGACATTGCCAATTCCGTCGATCCGCTGTTCGACTGGCAGAAGAAAGTCGGACTCAGATCGTCGCGATTCGGCGCAGCACCCGCGCAACCCAATCACGACAACTGGGGTCCGCTGGTGGTGCCACAGCGCCACCTCTTCATGATGGGCGACAGTCGCTACAACTCGAAGGACAGTCGCTACTGGGGATTCGTCCCGCGTGAGAACGTGCGCGGCAAACCGCTTTTCGTCTACTACTCCTACAACGCCGACGACAGCGATCGGCCTCTGCCGATGATCACCGACATCCGCTGGAGCCGCATCGGCCACTGGATCAAATAGTTACCAGTGCGCGCGTTGTAGCGTCGAAATCAGAGACCACCCTATCGGCGTGCGTCGACACGGGTGCGAGACGAAAAGCGAAGCCCTCTGATGCAGCAGGAAAAATTCTATGGACGCTACTCATCCGCGAACTAATTTTGATCGCGTGACGAAGCCATCGCCGGTCGAGAAACGCCGCCGGCTTTTCAAGACGAGCGAGTGGGATCTGGACGAGCCGGCTGCCTTCACCAGAATCGCGCGGTCACCCGTCGAGCTGGCGATGCTCACAGGTGTTGTGATCCGTCTTTTCCGCGCCGTCATCCTTACTCGCGGAAATATCAGCAGCGCCTATCTGGCCGCGGCGCTGGTGCTCGGCTCGATCTTCCTGCTGGGAATGGCGACCCTGCACCTCGGCAGATTTCCCGTTCGCGAATGGCCGTGGCGCGCGCCTGTGTTTGCGGTGTTCGAGACAGTCGGCGAGATGGCAGTGAGTCTGGTCCTCATTGCACTTCACCGTGAGCCGTGGGGAACGGCGCGTGCCGAGTTCATCGATTGGCAGCCGATGGCGGTCGGAGTTTTGTTCTGGCGCCTGATCGCGGTGAGCGTGTGGGCACTGCTGCTCGGCACCACCGTGCAATTCGTACGCGGACGGGTGTTGAAGGATACCGGGCGCGAGGTCGAGCCGCAGACGCTGCCGGACGGGCAGCCCTTCATCGAGAGAAGGAAAAGGGACGAGTTT
Source organism: Gemmatimonadaceae bacterium (assembly GCA_035248505.1). Taxonomy (GTDB): domain Bacteria; phylum Gemmatimonadota; class Gemmatimonadetes; order Gemmatimonadales; family Gemmatimonadaceae; genus UBA4720. Next base: position 122,359 of record DATFHK010000033.1, read on the forward strand.
TAACTACTGAGAAAAAAGAAGAACGACCAGCCACGAGCCAAGAAAAAACGGTCAGCAAACTGCGCTGACCGTTTTGTTATTTGATGGCTCATGGCCGCGGGCCCGGCTGGTAGTTCTTCTTTCGTAGTTTATGCCGCAGTGGTAGTCTCGCAGTACTTGTCAAACGCCCGCACCAAATCCTTGGCGATGTCATCTGCTGCGCGGCCCTCGATCTGATGCCGCTCGAGCATGTAGACGACCTGGCCATCCTTCATCAGCGCAATCTGCGGTGAGCTTGGCGCGTAGCCGGTGAAGTAGCTCCGTGCGCGCTGAGTGGCAGAGACATCCTGGCCAGCGAAAACCGTCGTCAGCTTATCTGGTCGAGTATCGTGCTGGATCGCCTTCGCCACCGCGGGCCGCGCGTTGCGGGCAGCGCAGCCGCAGATCGAGTTTACGACTACCAGCGTCGTGCCCGGCGCATCCTTGAGTTTCGCATCGACTTCTTCGGGCGTGCGCATTTCTTCGACGCCAATCTGCGTCAGCTCCTGCCGCATCGGCGTCACAAACCGCTCATCGTACATCTAACAACTCTCCTGCATTTTAGGTGGTTTCAAAGAATAATAATGATTCGAACAATCAGGAACGGTCCTTACCTGGCGTAGGAAACCCAGCGTGCCATCTCTCTCATCGTCGGCCGCTTGCCGTACATCAACAACCCGACCCTGTAAATCCGCGATGCCAACCAGAGTGCCGCTATGCAGCCGATCGCCAGGAAAAAAAGACTGCCCGCCAACTCCAACGTCGGCACCCCGGTCACCGCCATCCGAATCGGCATGATGATCGGCGATGAGATGGGAATCAGCGACAGTACCTTGGCGGTCGTCCCGGTCGGATTGAGCAGCACCGGCTGAATAAATACCCCGGTGCTGACGATCATGATCATCAACGGACTCGCCGCCTGCCGAGCTTCGCTCTCGCTGTTCACCGACGATCCAACGGCAGCATAAAGCGAGGAGTAAAAAACGAAGCCGAGCAGGAAGAACAGCAGGAAGAGGATGCCAGCGCCGAGCGAAATATCCGGCAGCGAGAACGACACACTGGGCACGCCGAGTTTCCCCATGATCGGCGCCCGCGCCTTGAGCAGGATGTACGTGGTGCCGATCCAGATTATTTGTTGTGTCAGGCCGACCGCGCCGACGCCGAAGACTTTGCCTGCCAGCAGAGTGTCAGTTGGTACGCTGGACATGACTACTTCGGCGACGCGCGTCGTTTTCTCCTCGAGCACGCCACTCATGATGGTCTGCCCATAAATCACGATCGACATGTAGAGCAGGAATCCGATCGCAAATCCGAACAGCACGCTCGCCATGCCGGAACCGGCGCGCCCGCGCTCCGTGATTCGCTCTGTGCTGAAGTCCAGCGGGATGAAGGTGATCTCCTTCATCCTCTGATTGTCGAGCCCGACTTTTTCGAGACGAGATGCAAGAATGGTTTGGCGGATCGCCTCCTTGATGCGCGCCATGTCGGCTATCGACGTCGCGTTGGTTCCCGCGTATCGCGCGGCTTCTCCTGCCAGCGTTTGCTGATTGACGACGATGTAGCCCGTGCGCTCCTTACGCATCACTTCGCGCGTGGCAACGCTCTCGGCCTGGGTCAGCGCGCTCGGGTCGACCACTTGAACACTCGGCATCTTCAGCGAATTGGTGCTGTCACCGCCGGCTATGTTGATCGCCAGCCGGCGTCCGAAGCCCTCGCCGGTCGCATCGAGAATCACAGAGTTGAAGACATCGTTCGTCGCTTTGCTGCGCGAAGCCAGCCACGCCGGCACGATGATGATCGCGCTGAAGAAGATCGGACCGAAGAACGTCGCGATCAGAAACCACTTCGACCGCACCCGCTCGACGTATTCCCTCTTGATGACTGCCCAGAGCTTAGCCATTGCCGCTCATTCCCTCTTCGATTCCAGTCGCGCCGACTTTCTGCAGGAAGATCTGGTGCAGTGATGGTTGAATCAGCTCGAAGCGCTGAACCTCGGCGCCCGAATCGACGATCTTGCGGAGCAGCGCCTGTGGATCCGCGCCCGGCGCCAGCTCGATCTCGAAGAACCGGTTGGAGTCGTCGGCCCTGCGCACCAGCGAATGATCGCTGAGGATCTGTGATACGCCAGCCATCCCATCGCCGTCGAGGGCAAGCGCGATATTGCGCTGACCGTGCTCCTGTTTCACCTCGGTCACTTCCCCATCGAGCACTTTCTCCCCACGCGCGATGATGCAGACCGAATCGCAAATTCGCTCGGCGTTGTCCATCAGGTGTGTACTGAAGATCACCGTCTTCCCGCGTCGTTTCAGCTCGACGACGGTGTCCTTGAGCGCCTGGGCGTTGATCGGATCGAGTCCGCTGAATGGCTCGTCGAGAATTACCAGGTCGGGCTCGTGGAGCAGTGTGCCGATGAATTGCACCTTCTGCTGCATGCCGCGCGACAGCTCGTCGATCTTGGCCAGCCCCCAATCCTTCTCGGGCGTTTTGAGTGAAAGGCGTTCGAGCCATTCGTCGATACGCCGGTCCGCGTCAGCGCCTTTGACTCCTTTGAGCTCGGCGAGGAATTTGAGCACTCGCCTCACCTGCATCTTGCGATACAGCCCGCGCTCTTCAGGCAGATAGCCAAGTCTTTCAGTGATCTTCGGGTCGCTCGAAGGCTGGCCGAAGATGAAAATGTTGCCGCTGTCCGGAGCGATGATATTGAGAATCATCCGGATGGTAGTGGTTTTCCCGGCGCCGTTCGGGCCGAGCAAACCGTAAACGCTGCCTTTCGGAACGCGCAGCGTCAGGTCGTCCACCGCCGTGTGTTCGGCGTAACGCTTCGTGACGTTGACTATGTCGATTGCGTACTCTGTCATGTAGCTTCGCGGCGGCGGGCTGGGCGGGAACAACAATATACGTCGGAAAAGGATGCCCGTTTCAGAGACAATTGCCATCGCCGGACTATTCTTTCTCGGGGCAGCACTCTATGCGTCAGTGGGACACGGGGGTGCGTCCAGCTACCTCGCGGTGATGGGGCTTTTCAGTTTCACGGCGCAGGTGATGAAGCCGACCGCGCTCGCCCTCAACATCCTCGTCGCCGGCGTTGCGACGATGAAGTTCTATCGCGCCGGCTTATTCCGTTGGAATCTGTTCTGGCCGTTCGCGGTGATATCGATTCCCGCTGCATTCGTGGGCGGCGCGACAACCCTGCCCGCGCGCTGGTACAAAGTGCTGGTTGGGATCGTGCTGCTCTACGCCGCGGTCTGGATGTTCAGATCATCGCTAAGACCGGCGATACGCCAACCGCAACCTCCACCGCTCTGGGCAGCACTCGTCTCGGGGCTTCTGATAGGATTTCTTTCCGGCTTGACGGGGGTCGGAGGCGGAATTTTCCTGAGCCCGCTCCTCCTCTACATGGGATGGGCAGAAACGCGCGCGACATCTGCAGTCGCCGCTCCTTTCATTCTCGTGAATTCCATCGCCGGATTGCTCGGCCACCTCTCGAGTGTCGCGCAGCTGCCGGCGAACATTCCGATGTGGGCCGTCGCGGTTGTCATCGGTGGCTGGATCGGCGCGACTTACGGAGCCAGGCGGGCGCCCACTCCGGTGCTACGACAACTGCTCTCGGCGGTGTTGGTGGTGGCGGGATTGAAACTGGTGCTCGGTAGCTGAACGCGTTCTTACTTCTCGGCTCCGTACCACCCGCTACTGATCGCCAATAAATCCAGCGGGTTCACGGTGTTGGCGCCGTAGCGTGCCGCCCAGTGCAAATGTGGCCCTGTGACACGTCCCGTATTCCCAACCAGCCCAATCACCTGACCGCGTTTCACGATCTGGCCAACGTGCACCAGCGGTTTGCTCATGTGAAAGTACGAAGTCACGACGCCACCGCCGTGATCGATGTAGACGACATTGCCGGCGAGAAAGAAATTGTCGACCAGCGCCACCACTCCGCGATTGGCTGCTTTGATCGGCTCCCCGATCGCACCCCGGAAATCGACGCCCAGGTGTCGGGTTGTCAGTCTGCCGTTGAAGACTCGTCCGGAGCCAAACTCGCTGGTGACGACTGAGTTGCGCGGCTTGATGAACGGCGCCGTCCACATCGGCGCCCGATCGTGAGCTTCCCGCCCGATTTGCCTGGCGCGCGCGTTTTCCCGATCGATGCGAGCAAGCGTTGCCGGGCTCAGTGGTCGAGTGAATGAGCTG
>DATFHK010000034.1:0-6016 GCA_035248505.1 Gemmatimonadaceae bacterium
GGAGAAGTTGCGCCAGGATTCGTTCTGTCATTCCCCAGATCACATGATCCTGATGCCGGAACACCCGCGCATTGATCTGAATCCCTCGCGCGAACACGGTGTCCTCACGCCACGCATCGGTGTGCGCGAGCGAGCCGAACGGAATCCAGAACGCGAGCGCGACCTCTGAGCTGAGCGTCAGCGCCGCATCGCCGTCGATCACGAACACAAACGGTCGCACCGAGATCCGCGGTAATCGCACACTACGCGGATATAGATCGTCGAGCGCCCCGATCACTTTGCCATCGCGCGCGAGATCGATTCCGGTCTCCTCGCGCGTCTCTCTGATCGCTGTTTCCACCAGCGACGCATCAATGCTCTCTTCACGCCCGCCGGGAAAGGCTACCTGGCCGCTCCACGGATCGCCGGGATATTCCGCGCGCTTGATGAACAGCAGCTCCGGCCTGTCTTCCTCGCCGGCGCGAAAGATTAGCGCGACCGCCGCACGACGTACTCCTTCTTCGCTCACCTCGACCGGCGTCCGGTCGCACAACTGCGCTTGCAGCCGCACGATCGTTGGATTCGACAGCAAAGCTGAAATTCCGTGACCGCCCCGCGCTCGCTCCACCCTCAACTCACTTCTTACTCGCGACCGCCGCGCTCGGCGCGTTCGCCGCGTTCCGCAAAAAGAAATTGACGGTCTCCTTCACCACTTTCTCCAGCGACTGCGGAATCTGCTCCAGAGGATGTTTTGCTTCGAAGGTGTGTCCCGAGCCTTCGATCAAACGAAGCGTGCTCACACCCTTCGCCTTCGAGTGCAGGCTCTCCGCCTCCGTGCTCGGCACCGTTTCGTCAGCAGTGCCGTGCAGAATCAGCCAGGGCACCCTCACCTTCGCCGCCGCCGCTTCGATGTTGACTTTGGTTTTCCCGTGCAGCTCGACGTCTTCCAGCAGATCTGTCTCCAGCCGCATCACCTGCCCGGTTCGTGAATTCGTAATCTCGGTGAATCCGCGCTTCCGCCACTCATTCACATCCTCTCGCGTCCACCGATTTGGATACGAGATCGCCGCCCACGTCACCAGCGAGTTCACGTTCGAGCCTTCGGCTGCGGTGTAAAGGATCGCCATGCCGCCGCCGCGCGAATGTCCGAACAATCCGAACTTGCCTTTGATCCAGCCCATGCGGCGCGCGTAATCCTCGACCAGCTCGATGTCCTCGAGATCGCGCGTGAAGGTGCTGCGCGCAAACGCTTCCGCCTCCGTGAAGTTCTCGCGATCGAGTCCGATCCCGCTGCCCGAAAAATCGAAGGTGATCGCCGTCAGACCGCTGGCTGCCAGCGCGCGCCCCAAATACGGAAAAAACGCCCACCGCGCGAAGCCCTTGAATCCGTGACAGACGATCACCGAACCGACCGCGTTGTGCGGCCGGTATAGATCGCCTCGCACTCTCAGTCCGTCTTTGCCCGGCACGTCGAACGCCTCGGCTGCGACAGTTTTAAGCGCCGAGGTCGTCATCCGTCGATGTCACCGTTGATGTCGGCCCAACCCTGAATCCCGCGCGCCATCGACGACACGTCGTCGTACCCCATCTGCTTCATCGTCAACGCTGCCAGCGCCGATCGGTTTCCGCGCGCGCAATAGATCACGACCTTTTGATTGCGGTCGATCATCCCTTCGACTTTGCCCTCGAGGGTTCCGCGCGGCAGGTGCACTGCATGCGGCAGATGTCCGAGGTTCCATTCGTTGGGTTCGCGAACATCCAGATATACAACCGGCTCGTTTCGCGCCTGCATGTCACGCACCTGTTCCGGCGTCACTTGCTCGATCTGCTGTTTCGCCTCGTCGATCAGATCCTGGCCGGTCTTGAAGCTCATTCAATCAATTCGAGTAGGAGGTGATGTTGAGCGTACAGGCATCCGCGTCGAGAGTCGCCATCGCGCCGAGTGGAAGCGTCCACTGTTCAGCGATGTGCCCGACAGGAATTCCGACGACAGAGGGAATTCTGAGCTCGCGTGCGATTTCACTGAATACATCCTCGAGCGATCGTCCGGCGGCATCGTCCGCACATTTTACGAACTCACCGAACGCAATTGCCTTACAGCCGCGTAACATTCCCGACAGCTTGAGCTGCTGCAGCAGCCGGTCAACGCGATAGACGGGCTCGTTGATGTCCTCGAGGATGAGAATCGAATCCGTCAGGTCGGGCGCGTAGGCGGTGCCGCAGAGCGAGGCGAGCACCGCGAGATTTCCGCCCGCGAGTCGCCCATCTGCTTTCCCGCCGGCGAGCGTACGCGCTTTCGACGCCTTGCCGCACGAATCGGTTTGCGCGACGACCGCCCGCTGCAGCGAATCCCGCGAGAACGATGTCAACACTTCGCGCGCGGTTGGTCCGTGATAAGTCACCAGCCAGCACTTGCGCTGCACTGCAGCGTGCAGCGCAGTGATATCGGAGTATCCGATGATTGGTTTTGGATTCGTCTCCAACGCGTGGTAATCGATCCCGTCGAGGATGCGGATCATTCCGTATCCACCACGCAGGCACCATAGTGCATCAATCGTCGGATCCTCCAACGCGCGATTGATGTCTGCCAGTCGCGCCTGATCTTCACCGGCGAGATAACCGAGTTTCGCTTGCGCGTTTTGTCCGACGATTGGCTCCCAGCCAAAGGTTCTCGCGTTGTCGAGTGCGCGCGGAAGTTCATCTTGCTTTTGCAGTGGTCCGGCGGGAGCGATCAACGCTACGCGTGCGCCGGGTGCGAGCGGTCTTGCGCTACGAAAATGTTTTGCTGACACGAATTACAGTTTGTGGCGCGAATTACGCAGTGATTTTGTCGCTCGCATGTGTCGTAATATGGCATATGCATTGCTTTTGTCGCGCCTGTGACAACAACTCTGGAGGGTAGCGGAATGGCAGGAACGGAAGAGCAGTTCGGCGCCAAAGGTGGCGGCGGCCAGCAGGGTGGCGGCGGCAGTCGCGGTGGTGGTGGCGGAATGGGCGGTGGTGGTTCTTCCGGCGGCGGCGGGGGCGGTAGTGGACGTCCCGGCGGTGGCTCCTCCGGAGGTGGTGGCGGCGGTGGCCAGGGCGGAGGCGGTGGTGGTGGCCAACGCGGTGGCGGAGGAGGCGGCCAAGGTGGCGGCGGCGGCGGACGTCCTGGCGGCGGAGGAGGCAGCCAGGGTGGCGGCGGCCAAAGTGGTGGTGGTGGCGGTGGTCGTCCCGGCGGTGGCGGGGGCGGCGGTGGACAGGGCGGTGGCGGTGGTGGCCGTCCGGGTGGCGGAGGTGGTGGTGGAATGGGAGGAGGCGGAGGAAGTGGCGGCGGTCGCCCAGGTGGTGGTGGCGGAGGCGGCGGGAATCGCTAGCTCTTCCCGATTCCAGCGGGGCGTCGCGCAAGTGCGGCGCCCCGTTTTTTCTTGATGCGAATTCTTCCCGCGCTCCTCTTCTCGCTGCCGTGGATCGTGCCGCCGCTCGTCACTTACATTCGACTGCGGCACTCGCGATCGCTCGACGACGAAAGCGACATCCCTCCCGAACCAGCTCCGCTAGTTTCGGTGATCGTCCCCGCGCGCAACGAAGCTCACAACATCGAGCGTTGCGTGCAGTCGATCCTCGCGACTTCTTATCCCAATCTCGAGCTCATCGTCGTCGACGATGCATCGACCGACAATACGCGTGAGCTCGCCGTGCGCGCGATCGCCGTCGACAGACGCGCGCGTGTCGTGAGAAACTCTCCACTGCCGCCGGGATGGTTCGGCAAACAGTGGGCATGCAGTACCGGAGCAAAGCTCGCCCGCGGTGAGGTCCTCCAATTCACAGACGCCGACACGCAGCACGGCCGCGATCTCGTCTCCCGCAGTGTGAACGCGATGACTCGCACTCGTGCCGATCTGCTGTCGATCGCCGGTCGCCAGAGCCTCGTCGGATTCTGGGAGAAAATCATCCAGCCGCAAATGTTCACGGTGCTGTCGATGCGCTACGGCGGCACCGAGTCAATCACCCAGTCGCAACACGTCAGCAACAAGATCGCCAATGGTCAGTGCATCTTCGTCAAGCGCACGAGCTATGACGCGCTGGGCGGTCACGGCAGCGTCCGTGCGTCAGTCGCCGAAGATCTCCTGCTCGCGCAGCGATTCTTCGCCGCGCGCAGACACGTCGTCGTCATGCTCGGCATCAATCAGTTGACGACGCGCATGTATGGATCCCTCCGCGAAATCATCAATGGCTGGCGAAAGAACGTCTTCGCCGGTGGGCTCGACGCGGTTCCATTCGGGAAAGTCGGACAGAGTTTGTTTCCGCTCGCGCTGTTACTGCCACCCATGCTCGAGCTGCTTCCGCCGCTGGCGTTGATCCTTGCCGCCCTCGGTTTCCCCTCCGGCAACGACACCATCTTGTGGGCAGCAATCTCGTCCGCGTCGACGTTGCTGTGGTGGATCGTCGCTTACCTAACCATCCGTGAAAACCCGCTCTATGCGATTGGGTTTCCGCTCGGTGCGCTGATGCTGCTTTACATTTTCTTCACTGCCGTGATTCGCGGACGTCGCGTGACCTGGAAGGGACGCACCTATATCTCACAGTGACGGCCCTGTCGCGACCGCGGCGTGCCTCTCACTTTGTTTTCAATGAAACGTTTTCTGATTTTCATCCCGCTGCTTTTGTGCACGAGAATCGGCGTCGCGCAGCAGTCCGTTGGCGATCGCTGCTTCGCCGATTCGGGCCGGGCGTTGCGACAGCAATTGCCGGCACTGATCGACAGCGCCATGATCCCCGGCCTCGCCCTCGCGATCCTCGACCGCGGTGAGATAGTCTGGAGCGGCGGCTTCGGCGAGCGCGACACCAAGGGCGGAAAAGTCTCCGCCAACCACACCGTCTTCGAAGCAGCTTCACTCAGCAAACCGGTCGTCGCCTACGCCACCCTCAAACTGGTCGACGCCGGCCGACTCGACCTCGACAAGCCGCTCGTGAACTACGCGTCGTACCCCGAGCTCGGCGCAGATGCCCGCGGACAGACTGTCACCGCGAGAATGGTGCTTTCGCACACCACCGGATTGCAAAACGAGCGGCACGGACCCACCGACTCGCTGCGGTTTTCGTTCGACCCCGGCACGCGTTTCCAGTATTCGGGCGAAGGGTACGCGCTGCTCGGTAAGGCGATCGAAGCAATCACTGGACAATCTCTCGCAGCCGCAATCGACAGCCTCGTGTTCAATCCGCTCGGCATGACGCGCAGCAGCTTCGTTTGGGCATCGCGATTTGCCGACGACGCCGCAATTGGACGTGGACCGTTCGGCGAGACTCGCCAGCCGACGCGGCCGACAGTCGCGCGCGCGCCGTCGAGTTTGCAAACGACCGCTGTCGATTATGCGCGATTCCTGGCTGCAGTTGTTGACACCGTCGGATTGCATCCGCTGACCTGGCAGCTGATGATGACGCCGGCTGTCGAAGCCGCTCCCAATGTCAGCTGGGGACTCGGCTGGGCGATCGAGAAGGATTCGCTCGACTATCGAATCGCGCACCACGGCGACAACTCCAATTCCGGATTCACCGCGTTCACGATGATCGATATCCCACGGCAGTGCGGCTTCGTCTATCTCACCAACAGCAACAACGGACTTAGTATCGCTCGCGAAGTCGCGGCGTTGGTGCCGGGAAATCATCCGGCTCTGGCTTTGCTCAACTACCCCAGGTACAACTCGCCGTACTTCGTTGCTCGTGCCCGGGTTGCCAGAGTTGTGAAAGCGAGAGGCATCGATGCGGCGTTGGCGGAATATCGGCAGCTCGCTGATTCGGATTCGACGGCGACACCGGAAAGTCTGCTCAACGACCTCGGCTACTACCTGCTGGATCAGTTGCGCATCGAAGATGCGATCAGAGCATTCCGCGCCAATATCGCTGCCTATCCGAGATCTCCTGACGTTTACGAGGCAATCGGTGACGCATACCTGGCCGGCGGACACCGTACCGCAGCTCGTGATGGTTATCGCCGCGCCACGGAGCTCGATTCGACGAAGACACGCGCGCGACGACTGGCCGACAGCTTGAATGC
>DATFHK010000035.1:0-2474 GCA_035248505.1 Gemmatimonadaceae bacterium
GGACTCACCGGCCGACCATCGCTGATCAAGGCAAGCGTGTTCGTGGTGATTGGCTTTGTCTTTCTGTTCGGTCCATTCTCGCAATGGATCATCGAAGGCGGGCGACTCGGCGAGTTATGGAGCGCGCTGCCGCTGGTGTTATCGACACTGGCCGCGGTAAAGATGAGCGCGGTAGTGTGGGCGGGGCAGCGACTTTTTCGAAGGCGCCTGGTGAGCGATCGCACCCTGGTCGGTGGCGCCGCGGTGTGGTCAGTGACAGTGCTCGCCTTGTATGGCGTTCTGGCGTGGCTCTTCGATGCGCCGCACATCCCACACTATCTGCTGATGCTGATCGCGATCCTGACGATTCCGATCGCCAGACTTTCAGCTGCACCGGTGGCGCTGGCGTCGAGCCGCCATCGATGAAGGATCGGAGATTTGTTCTGGGCGCGGCTATAGCGATAGTCGGTTTGCCGGCCGCCATCGTTCCCATTCAGGCGCTGTCGTTTTACTCCGCGAATCGCGACAACGGGTCGTTCGTATCAGATGGGGAAAAGCGCGAGTACCTGCTTTACGTTCCCGGAAGTTACGACCGCACTCGCCCGACGGCTCTCGTCATCAGCATGCACGGCGCCGGTTTGTGGGGTGCATCACAGCGTGACATAAGTCGCTGGAACGATCTCGCCGACGCGAAAGGATTCATCGTCGTTTATCCATCTGGCGTCGGCGGCAAAGGAGTCAGAGTCTGGCGCGCCGAGCCAGGTGAGGACTTGGCGAAGGACGTGAGATTTATATCGGCGCTGATCGACACCATTAGCGCGCACTACAACGTCGACCCGGCGCGAATCTATGCGAACGGACTCTCGAATGGTGGTGGGATGGCGTTCGCGCTGTCGTGCATGCTGTCCGATCGCATTGCAGCAGTGGGAATGGTGGCAGCGGCGCAAACACTGCCGTGGCGCTGGTGCGCGGGCGGGATGCGGGATGCGGGGCGCCGGATGCCGGAAGCGGCACGACCAATTCCTGTTATTTCATTTCATGGCACGGCTGATCCAGTCGTTCCATACAACGGCGGTTCTTCGTGGGTATCGCCCCGACCGTTCCCGAACGTGCCGAAGTGGACGGCTAATTGGGCGAGACGGAACCATTGCGAAGACCAGCCCGAAGATTCATCAATCGCGCCCGATGTCGTCCGTCGCACCTACACGCATTGCGCTGACGGCGCGTCGGTCGTTCTTTACACCATTCGCGGCGGCGGTCATACGTGGCCGGGCGGAATGAAGTTACCCGAATGGTTTGTCGGTCGGACCACGCGGAGCATCGACGCGACACGGTTGATGTGGGAATTCTTCAACTCAAAGGGTGCCCCGTGACTATCGAACGGTTTGGGATGTTCTTACTGACTACTCTCTTTCTTGGATGCGCCGGTCCGGCGACGAACAATCGTCTTGCCTCCGATCTGGCGCGCGAGGATCAGCTGTCTCGCACCGGTGGCACCGTCTCGCGATCGGATAAGGAGCGTGTCGACTTGATTCTCAACGAGCTCGCGCACAACCGGATCACGACCGCCGAGGACAAGTTCAACGCCGCTCTGATCCTCGACCACTCCCCGATGACTTTTCGGGGCGACACACTTGTCGCCAAAAGCCCCGACAACTATCTGCTTGCGCACTATCTCGCCAGGAGCGCCGTCGAGTCGGGAAACGCCGACGCAAAGCTCCTTGTCGCCCAGACGGTCGACCGTTATCTGAGCATGACCACGGGCTGCCAGAAGTACGGGACCAATCGGTTCATCAACCAGGCGACCGGCGCGGAAGAACTGTCACCGATCGATCGCAAGACGACCGACGAAGAGAGAGCGCAGTTGGGCGTGCCTCCGCTCGCGAAATTACTCAGTCAGTTCCGGGAGCAACGAAGGTCGTGCATTTCGGCTGGCAGTAACTGATCTGCGCGCAGCCGGCTCGACCGGCAAAGTGAATTGGAACGTCGTCCCACGGCCTTCGGTGCTCTCCACCCAAATGCGGCCGCCGTGCGCCTCGACGATGCTCTTGGCGATCGCGAGCCCGAGTCCCGCGCTCGCGCGCGATGCACGCTTCGCCTGCCAGAAGCGGTCGAAGACGTGCGCAACATTTTCCGCTGCTATCCCGATGCCGGTATCTGCGACGGCGATGATGATCTCGTCGCCGGCAACCGTCGCCGACAGCCGCACCTCCCCGCCCTGCGATGTGAACTTGAGAGCGTTTCCGGTGAGATTCGAGAGTGCTTGCGCGACGCGCGCGCCATCGGCGTGTGCCGGCGGCAGCGCTTCCGGAATCGCCGCGGAGAGCTCGATCCCCCGCTCGACTGCCTGAAGACGGAACTGTTCGACCGTGGTGCTCATGATCGATCCGACATCAGTCGCGGTCGCTTCGATCGAAAAACTGCCGGCCTCGGATTTGGCGACGTCGAGAAGGTCGTCAAGCAGGCGCGACATGTTCAACGCCGAGCGTTGAATC
>DATFHK010000036.1:0-22437 GCA_035248505.1 Gemmatimonadaceae bacterium
CGTTCGGCTCGCTCGCGCACACCGATGCGTGGCGTGAGGACACCGTGTTCGCGCGAGGGATTCAGATCAATGCGCGGGTGTTCCGGCATCAGGATCATGTGATCTGGGGAATGACAGAACGAATCCTGGCGCAACTTCTCCGGCTAGTCGATTGAGAACTGCGTACTGCGAGCCAACCAATCAGTTCGAACTGCTAACTAATTGAGAGTTGCGACCTAACTGCGAAGTCCTGTTAGTTCTCGATAAATTCGGAATAGTTTCGGCATTCTTAGCTAGTTCGAATTTCGAACTTAGTTAGCAGTTCGAACTAATTGGTTGGCTCGCAATACGCACTTCTCACCGCCCCGTGTCGGGTGCGGCAGTGCCTTCTGGGAGCCCGACCGGCGCGGAGGGCACATTCAGTATCGGCGCCTCGTGAATAATCTTGCCGCCGAGATAAGCGGTGTACGTAACCGAGGCAACCGCGGCCAGTGCGCCGATGAGGATCCCGCTGCGCATCCAGGCGGGGAGAATTTCCTGAGGTCGCTTTAGCGAGCGCCACCAGGAGTAGGCGGCGAAGGCGCCGGCGATGAGGATGATCCACATCGCGATGCCGGCTGCCTTGTCGTGCGCGTCGACCACAGTCCGTTTGATGTACCATGTGTGCTCGAGCGCATCGCCGGCTTCATCACCAGTGAAGTGAACCGGATAGATGAAAACGCCGGCGACGGTCAGAGCCGCCATCGCCGTCTGCCAGACTCCGCGTCGCCGGACCAACAGCGCGAGTATCGCCGTTCCCAAGGCGACGACGCTGAGGACTACCGGAAAGTGGTTTATGAGCAGGTGCGAGTACGGCCATGAGAACATTTTGTAATCTCGTCGTTGGGAACTGTTTGCCTCGAAAAAACTACGGGCGATCCGGCTCTGTTGCCGTGATCGTGCGCCCAACGACTACTCGACGCGGGTGAACACTACCTAAACGGCCCATGAACTACCGTTGCGCCAAAAGTTAGTCTATGCTAACTTATTTACTAGGCAAGCAATAATAGAGAGAAACCCTTGGCAATTCAGCTCCTTAGAACCGCGCGGAAAACCAAACCCGAAGGCGAACCGGCGGAGCCAGCACCGCCAGGTTGGCGACGCGCACGTACCACTCCGTCGCTGGTCGAGGTCTATCGCAGCGTACCCGTCGGCGGAAAGAACTGGTGGCGGAAAATCCTCGCCTTCGCGGGACCCGGCTATCTCGTCGCAGTCGGTTACATGGACCCCGGCAACTGGGCGACCGATCTGGCGGGTGGTGCGCAGTTCGGCTACACGCTGCTGACCGTCATTCTCGCATCCAACCTGATGGCGATCCTGCTGCAGGGGTTGGCGTCCAAGCTCGGCATCGTCACGGGACGCGACCTCGCGCAGGCGTGCCGCGACCACTACTCCAAACCCGTCGGATTCTTTCTCTGGCTCGCCTGCGAGATCGCTATTGCAGCTTGTGACCTCGCGGAGGTGATCGGCACTGCGATCGCACTCAATCTGATCTTCAACATTCCGATCGCGTACGGTGTGATCATCACCGCGCTCGACGTGCTGCTCGTCCTCTATCTGCAGAACAAAGGCTTTCGACTGCTCGAAGCGCTGGTCATCGCATTGATCGCCACCGTCGGCGCCTGCTTCCTGTTCGAGATCATCCTCGCGCAACCGCCGTTCATGGAAGTGATGCGCGGATTCGTGCCTTCGACCGAAATCGTCAGGAATCCGGCGATGCTCTACGTCGCCGTCGGCATCCTTGGCGCCACCGTCATGCCGCACAATCTGTATCTGCACTCGTCGATCGTGCAGACACGGCAGTATGACGAGACTGTGAGCGGTAAACGCGAAGCGGTGCGATTTGCATTCATCGATTCGACGATTGCGCTCACGTTCGCGCTCTTCATCAACGCCGCGATTCTGATCATTGCTGCCGCGACGTTTCACACTTCGGGGAACTTCGGGGTCGGCGAGATTCAGGACGCGTACAAGTTGTTGACGCCGCTGCTCGGTGCCGGAGCGAGCACCGTGTTCGCGCTGGCGCTGTTGGCCTCCGGTCAGAACTCCACGCTAACCGGCACGCTTGCCGGTCAGATCGTGATGGAAGGGTTCCTCAACATCAGAATCCGACCATGGCTGCGGCGTCTGATCACGCGTGCCATCGCGATCGTTCCCGCCGCGATCGTTGCCATCATGTACGGCGAAAGTGGAACCGCCAAACTGCTCGTACTGAGCCAGGTAATCCTCAGCATGCAGCTGTCGTTCGCGGTGTTTCCGCTGGTGCGGTTCACCAGTGAGCGCGACAAGATGGGTGAGTTCACCAATCCGCCCTGGCTCAAGGTGCTCGCCTACGCCGTTGCGTTTATCATCGTGGCGCTCAACATTTGGCTGCTGTTCCAATTCTTCAGCGGATTGGTGAAGTGATGTACCAGCGCATCCTCGTGCCCGTCGAGAATTCGCCGTACGACGAAGTCATCCTCACGCACATTCGCAAGCTCGCGCGCACGTGCAACAGCGCGTCGATCGTCCTCATTCACGTCGCCGACGGCTGGGCGGCGCGCAACATCAATCAGCTGGATCTGCGCGAGTCTGAGGAGATGCGCGCGGACCGCGAGTACATCGAAGGCGTTGCCGACTCTCTCGTACGCGACGGCTACAACGCCGAGGCGATTCTTGCCGGCGGCGATCCGGCCAAGGAGATCGCTGCCTGCGCGATAAGGGAGAACTGCGATCTGATCGCGATGGCGACCCACGGACACCGTGGGCTGTCCGACGTAATTCACGGCAGTGTCGCCAGTGAGTTGAGACATATCTCGATGCTGCCGGTGTTGATGGTGCGGGGGCCACGATGAGCGGAGTGCGGGAAGCCGGAAGCGGCAAGCGGGAAGCGGCACTGCGGGACGGGGGGCGCGGGACGCGGGATGCGCTGACCGGTCCGGTCGAAGACTATCTCAAGGCGATTTATGCGATCGGGAAAGGATCCGGTGCCGCAGCCACGAACGAAATTGCGCAGCGACTTGACCTGACGCCGGCATCTGTCAGTGGGATGGTGCGACGGCTTGCCGATCAGGGATTGCTTGCGTACGAGCGGTATCACGGTGTGAAGCTCACGGAGAGCGGGAGACGGGCTGCGCTGCGAACGCTGCGGCGCCACCGTGTTATCGAAGCGTATCTCGCCGAGGCGCTCGGCTACCCGTGGGACCGCGTGCACGACGAGGCGGAGCGGCTCGAGCACGCGGCGTCGGACGAATTGGTCGATCGCATGGCGGCAACCATCGGTGAGCCGGAAGTCGACCCTCATGGGGCGCCGATTCCGACGCGCGATGGAGCTGTCGACGAAACGGTTTATCGCTCGCTGGCGGAGCTCCAGGTTGGCAGCGCCGGTGTCGTCGTGCGCGTCTCCGACGAAGATCCGGAGATGCTGCGCTATCTCGCTGAGCTGTCGATACTGCCGGGCAAACGCGTCACGGTGAAGGCGCGCGCACCGTTCGATGGTCCGATCACGCTCTCGATTGCACGCCAGGAATTGTCGATCGGGCCGGCATTGGCGGCGCAGGTAATGGTGGCGCCGATTGCAGACAGGGCAGTGAAGCGCGGCTAGTTTTCGGGCGTGCTCCTGCCACTGCTCGTCGCTTCGCTACTCCTACAAGACTCAACTCGACCGGCTCCTAACGCTCGCGTCACCGCGAGCGAGCCCCGTACAATCGCGCTCGACGAAGTCCTCGCTGAGAAGGCGGGGCTACACATCGGCGATCGTGTCGTGGTCGCCTCGCGACCAAACGAGCCTGGCGACACGGTCATCGTCGCCGCGATTGTGCGGCGCAGCACCGACCCGTCTGAAGTTGCGCGGGAAGATCTGCGCGTGCGCATGCATCTCGATCAATTGCAGACGCTTGCCAATTACGGCGACAGGGTCGACCGCTTCGCAATTGCGACGAAAGCGGGAGCTGACATCCCGAAGTTGATCGGCCGCATCAACGACGTCGCGTTTGGATTCAGAGCTTATCGCTCGACGGATATCGCGATCGAGACGTCGCGCACGTTTCAGGTCGTCAGCCGATTCCACCGCGCGATCGGCATCATCACCATCGTTGCCAGCTCGGTTTTTCTGCTCTGCATCATGGTGCTGAAGGTCGAGGAGCGGCGGCGGGATATCGCGGCGCTGCGGCTGATGGGGATCTCGCGGTCCACCGTCGTGCGCGCGATCATCGTCGAGGCGGCACTCATCGCCGTGCTCGGCAGCGGTCTCGGAATCTTCCTCGGCTGGCTGGTGTCGCTGTTCGTAAACTGGCATTACCAGGCGCTGTACCGGACGCCTTTGGCGTTCTCGATCGTGACGCCGCCGATAATCGCGGTTGCGGTGTTGCTGTCGCTGGTGCTCGGCATCGCCGCTGGAATCGGCGCGTCGCTTCGTCTCGTCCGTCAGCCGCCGCTGGCGTTGTTCGGTCGGTGAAATGATACGAATCCTCGCGCAGGCTTCTCTGCTTCGTCATCGCGGACGAACCATGCTTGCGATAGTTGGCGTAGCCGTTGCCGCCGCGATGCTGCTGGACATGGTGATGCTGGCGACCGGAATGCGCCAGTCGTTTCGCGAGCTGCTGCTCACGCGCGGATTTCAGATCCGGCTGGCACCGAAGGGCACGTTACCGTTCGACACCGACGCAACGATTCCCGATGTGGCCAGTGTTACCGCGACGCTGCGACAGAATCCCGACATCGGGGAAATCAGCCCGGTGCTCGGCGGATCGATCCATATACCGATCGGCGATCGAGATGTAAGCGCGTCGGTACTCGGCATCGACCCGAGCGTGCAGGGTGACTACGAGTTGTTGTCCGGCCGAGATCTGCGGGCGGGCGATGACGTTGTCGTGAACGATCGACTGCTTGCCGCGCTGGGCAAACGCATCGGCGACACCATCAGCGTCGCCACCGGCTATGATCCGCAGACGCGCAGCTACTCGGCCCAGCGGAATTTCACGATTACCGGGACGGTCCGTTTCCTCTACGGCGCCGCGGACCAATCGAGTGCAGCGATGCGTCGTGAGACGCTGAAGCAGCTGAACGCATCCTCTCCCACGCGCGCCGGCGATCGCGCATCGCTGTTCATGATTCGCGTGCGCCAGGGAGGCGACGTCGAGAATGCGCGACGGTGGATCGAGTCACGGATACCAATCGTGAGCGCGCTCTCGATCGCCACCGCAATCGCACAGGTCGACCAGCGTCTCGCGTACTTCCGGCAATTGGCGGTGATACTCGGCACCGTCAGTCTGTTCGTCGGCTTTCTGCTGGTGACGACGCTGGTCACGGTGTCGGTGAATGAAAGATCGGGCGAGATCTCAGTAATGCGCGCGATTGGTGTATCGCGCACCCACATCGTCGAGCAGGTGGTGCTCGAGGGAGTGGTGATCAGCCTGATCGGCGCTGCCGTCGGTCTGGCGATCGGCCTGGTGACGGCGCGCTATCTCAACAGCATTCTGTCGGCGTTCCCCGGTCTGCCGATGGCGATCGATTTTTTTCTCTTCCAGCCGATTGCCGCGTGGTCAGCGTTGGGATTGCTCACATTCAGCGGAATTGTGGCCGGGATCTATCCCGCGTATCGGGCGGCGTCGCTGCCGATTGCCGAAACGCTGCGGCGTGAGGCGATCGCGTGAGCGACGGACCGATCGTTTCAGTGAAGGATGTTCGTCGCGACTATAGGCTGGGTGCCGAGCGGGTTCATGCGCTCCAGGGAGTCAGCATCGACGTTGCGCGGGGAGATTACGTCGCCATCGTCGGTCCGTCGGGCTGTGGCAAATCGACGCTGCTCAATCTCATTGGTGTGATCGACCACCCGACATCAGGTACCGTCACCATCGATGGGCGAAGTGTCGAAGGGATGAGCGATCGCGAATCGACCCGGTTTCGATTGCACAACATCGGGTTCGTCTTTCAGCGCTTCTATCTGCTCCCGATTTTGTCCGCCGCTGAAAACGTGGCATTGCCGATGGCGGAAGCCGGCGTGTCGAAGGATGAACGAGCATCGCGCGCGAGAGAGCTGCTGAAATACGTGGGCCTCGAGCGGCGGATCGAGCATCGGCCTTCGGAGATGTCGGGTGGAGAGCAGCAGCGCGTGGCGATCGCACGGGCGCTGGCCAATCAACCGAAGTTGCTACTGGCGGACGAGCCGACGGGAGAGCTCGACGCGCGCACAGGGGAGGAAATCATCGCGCTGTTTCGGCGGCTGAACGACGATGGAACGACGTTGATTGTCGTGACGCACGATGAAGATCTCGCCAGCGCCGCGCGGCGAAAGATTCACATGCGTGACGGCAGGGTGGTGGACGGGTGATCGTTCAGCTTGCGCTGCGCAACATCACGTATCGCCCGTGGCGATCGGTCCTGATGTTCTTCGGCTTCGGCGTGGGCGTGGCGGTGATGATCGTGCTGCTGTCGGTCGGGCAGGCGCTACTGACGCAGGCACGTCAGGAGAAACTCGTCGGTGGCGGAACGATCACTGTGCTCCCCGAGGGACTCGATGTCGAGGTCATGAAGACGGGAGGAATCGGCGGGCTGTTCTTTTCGATCGATCACGCTTCGTTCCTGTATCGACAGGTGATGGCGTCGCCGAGGTATGCGAGTGAGGTGGCGGCGGTAGCGCCGCAGATCGAGGGCAGATTGGTGTATCTGCGCACGACCGATGGGAGAGAATTTGCCGCGCACGCGAGCGGTGAGATTCCGGACGCATCTCGCGCGGTCGGTGCCGCTCCTGACCTCGTAGCAGGGAAGTGGGAGAACGATGCCGGTGATCGAAGGTGGATTGCGCCGACGTTATTAGAGCTGCGCAATGAGATCGATCATTTCCACATTCCGGATGACAGTGTTGCCAATCGGGATACGTGGGCGGAGTGGCATTATTTCAACGTGATGGCGAGAGGCGAGGCCGACCGCGGCAAGGGGGAAGAAGGAAGCGGGAACCGGTGGGCGTTCATTTCTTTCATCGTTGGCGGTGATGTCACGAGCTCGAAATGGGGTGGGCAGGTGGGCATCACGCTGAGGGACGAAGGCGGGGCGACGCGGCGGTTTGCGCGGACGGTCGACAAGTCGCAAGTACGGTTCGCGACTACCGATGCGAATCTGAGGTTCGGCGCTTCGAGCGTGACGGTGTTGCCGGATGGGGATTACCAGGTGCGGGCGGCGGCGCCGGAGCAGAATGGCGGCGGACGGATTTCGGTCGATCTGCGCGTGCATCCGGCACCATTTGCGTATTTCCCAGGGGTGTCGATGTCGTCGGGTGGATTTGTGTCCGGCTACGTGGTGCCGGGATTGCGCGCTACGGCAACCGGAAGACTTTGCGTCGACAATGATTGCGAGCAGTTATCTGACGCACAGTCGTATCACGATCACAATTGGGGAGTGTGGCGCAACGTGACGTGGGAATGGGGCGCGTCACGCGCCGGCCAATATACTTTTCTCTACGGTCGCGTGTATCCGCCGGACAGCACCACATCGGTGCCGCCAATGCTAGTTTACCTCACCGATTCGCTTGGCTTTCGCGCCGTCTTCCGCCCCAGGGAAATCAGCTATGAAGACAATCGGCAGATCCGCGTTGGCGCGAACCCGATTCGCGTTCCGTCGCGGGCAACTCTGTACGACGCACGCGGTGCCGACACCCTGCGCATCGACGTGACGATCGATGATGCAATTGGAACTGACACGCGACCGGCGTCGGCTGAGCGAGGAAGCCCGGTGGCAGGCGAGAAGGCGCATCCGTACTTCATTCAGATGAAAGGAACAGCACGAATTTCCGGCAGAATCGACGGCACACCTCTGACCGGCAGCGGAACAGGATTCTTTGAGACATACCGTTAGAGTGGCGTGTCTGCGCTGAAGCTTTTGCTGGTTGTCGCGGCGACGCTGATCACAGCGAAGCTGTTGGGGAAGCTGGCTCAGCGATTCAAGCAGCCAGCGGTGCTCGGCGAATTGCTCGCCGGAGTTCTACTCGGCGGTTCGGTGCTGGGCTGGCTCGATCCGGCGCAGCCTGTCGTGCACGTGCTGTCGGAGATCGGCGTAATCATCCTGCTGTTCGAGATCGGCCTTCACACCGAGCTGAAGTCGATCACCAACGTTCTTGGGACCGCAACGACGGTAGCAATCGTTGGTGTCGTGCTGCCAATGGCGCTTGGGTACGCTGCGGTCGTCGGTTTAACGCGACTGGACACGATTCCCGCTCTCGTCTGCGCGGCGTCGCTAACGGCGACGTCCATCGGGATTTCGGCGCGAGTTCTGTCGGATATCGGCCAGCTCAAATCGCGCGAGGGACAGGTCGTGCTCGGCGCGGCGGTGCTGGACGACATCGCGGGTCTGATCGTGCTCGCGGTCGTCACGGCGGTCGTCACCGGAAATTCATCGGGCGTCAGCGGTCTAGGATCGGCGGCAATACTCGGCGCGTTTGGCGTCGGAATGATCCTGAATCGAACGACCGCGCGCGATCGGATCGAAAAGTTTACGACTTCGGTGGGACACTTCTTCGTCCCAATCTTTTTTGCTGCCGTCGGCGCGGCCGTGAAACTGGGCGCGTTCTCGGAGGGCGTGACGCTGGCGGTTGCTGCGATTCTGATCGTTACTGGCGTGGCGGGCAAGTACGTCGCGGCCTACGCGCCATGGTGGTTTCGCGGCAACAAGCCGCTGATTGGCGTGGCGATGATTCCACGAGGAGAAGTCGGCCTCATATTCGCGCAAATGGGACTGACCACAGGGGCGATTACTCCGTCGCTGTTCGGCGCAATCATGCTGATGGTGATGGTCACAACGTTTCTTGCCCCGCCCTTCCTGGCGCGAATAGGAAATCGTGAATCCGCCGGACAGGTGATGCGCGATGAAGCAGGAATCGACGATCTCGTGGCCGGGGAGTGGAATCAACCGATCCCGGATCGCGGCGACCGCCGTAAATCCGAATAGCCGGACGACCTGCTCGCTTGACAACGCGAGGTGCAAGCTTCCGATTGAACGACATGACGGCGGAGATTCACTTCGGCACACAAGGCTGGAACTACGACGCGTGGGTCGGCCCATTCTATCCTGTCGGAACGCGCCCCTCCGAATTTTTGACCGTCTATGCGCGTGCGTTCGATTCCGTCGAAGTCGACTCGACTTTCTACGCGTCACCTGCGGAAGCGACGATTCGGAGTTGGGCTGACCGCACACCGAAGGGATTCGTGTTCGCGCTCAAGCTGCCGCAGGAAATCACGCACGAGCAGCATTTGCGCGACACCACCGGCGCATCGGAGACTTTCTTCGCTCGCGTCCGAGAGCTTGGCGATAAACTCGGACCGGTGCTGGTGCAGACGGGACCCGACTTTCAACCTGGCGAGCTACCGGCGCTGGTGGATTTCATCGGGCGCGCTCCCAAGGATTTGCGGATCGCCGTCGAGTTCCGTCACCGCGGCTGGATCACCGAGGGAGTGCTGGCGCTGCTTAGGGAGCGCAATATCGCGTTGGCGCTGGTCGACGGGCGATGGATTCCTCGCAAGTTGATGGCGAGCCTCGCTTCGCGTCCGACGGCCGACTTCGCCTACATCAGGTGGATGGGGCCGAACCGCGACATCGTCGATTACACTCGGGTCCAGGTTGACCGCTCGTACGAGATCGAGCTGTGGAGCGATGCAATCGCGGAGATGGCGGAGAAGGTGTCGCAAATCTATGGATATGTCGCGAACACTTTTTCGGGGCATGCACCGGCGACCGTGCGCGAGTTACAGTATAAGGTTGGGCAGAGTCCGGTTGATCCGGATCTGCTTGGCGAGCAGATGTCGCTGTTCTAGAGCTGCGGGCTGCGGGTTGAAGGGCTAACTGATCGTTGCTGGCTGCGGGCTAGTTGAGGGATGCGAGCTAACTGCGGCATGCGGGCTAACTGCGAGTTGCGGGCTAACTGCGGGTTGCGGGCTCAGCGGGAGTCTTTGTGTTTTTAGGTCACTATGGGGTCGCTTTTGCTGCGAAGCGCGCGGCACCGCGGACATCGCTCGGCTGGATGGTGTTTGCGGGAGAATTTCTCGACGAGCTTTGGCCGATTCTTCTTCTGCTCGGTATCGAGCGAGTGCGGATCGTGCCAGGGCTAATGCCTGCCAGTCCACTCGACTTCGTTTACTATCCGTGGTCTCACAGTCTGTTGATGGCGATTGTATGGGGAATCGCTTTGGGCGCGCTCTACTTCGCCTTCCGCAAATACGGACGCGGCGCATGGGTTCTGGCGCTCCTCGTCGTCAGCCACTGGTTTCTCGACCTGCCGATGCATCACAAGGACCTGCCGCTGTGGCCGGGTGAAGCGAGTCCCAAGTACGGCTGGGGACTTTGGAACTTCGTTGCTCTCACCTACATCATCGAGTTCACGATTTTCTTCGCCGGCGTCTCCGCCTACACGCGTGCGACGAGACCGCTCGACCGAATCGGACGCTACGGTTGGTGGATTTACGTTGCTGTGCTGATAGTTCTGTTCGTCATGTCCAACGGTTCGCCGCCGCCGAGTGTGAACGCGCTCGCCTCGACGGCGCTGGGAATCTGGCTATTCGCGCCACTGGCGTGGTGGATTGACAAACATCGCCTCTACATCGTACCAGCCTCGCGCGCGACTTTACCACCGCCGCTGTCTCCCGTCTAATTGCGCAAGGTAGTCCTCAGCATCGTCGCGATTGCATTCGCGATTTTTTCGATTGCAATGGCGATCTGGCAGCTCCACCGGCTGTCCGCGCGCCAGAAGGAAAACGCGTTCCTGGCGTCGCGCCGTTTCGCGCCGGTGGTCGAGCTCGACGCGCTACCATCGGACACGGGAGCCGCGCATTTCCGACGAGTTCACATCAAGGGCGCCTATGATCACGCGCAGGAGATCGTCTTCACCCTGCGTCAGCGGAACGGATCGCCGGGCGTCAACATCATCACTCCGCTGCTGCGAAACGGAAAGGATACCGCGGTACTCATCAATCGCGGCTGGGTGTACTCGCCCGACGCAATGACTGTCGACCTCAACCCGTGGCGCGAAGCCGATGTCGTCGATGGGTACGGGTTCGTCGAGACTTTCCCGACCAGGGGCCCGTTCCCTGCGCCAAATCCAGCGCGGCCACGCGAGTTTCGTAGACTCGACCGCACTCAAATTCAAAAGATTCTGCCTTACCCGATCGCCAGCTATTACGTCGTACTCACCGACTCGTCTGCATCAGCGAGCACGCCACCGCGTGTCGAGCCGTTGCCGCTCGATGAAGGGCCACACCGTATGTATGCAATCCAGTGGTTTTCGTTTGCGGCGATCTCTATTATTGGATTAGTGATCTTCCTCAGACGCACATGAGTGACACAGCTGTTCCTTCCACTGACACTGCGACCGAAAAAGAAGCGCGCGATGTCGCAGAATCCGCGCGCGAAACCGAGTGGGAAAATCCAAGCTTCGTTCGTGAGCTGTTTCTCGGCCGATTTCGTCTCGATCTGATTCATCCGCATCCGCCCAACGACGCGGCGGAAGAAGCGCGCGCGAAACCGTTCATGGACAAGCTCCGCGCATTCATGGAGCGCGTCGATTCAGAGGAGATCGATCGCACCGGCGAAATCGCCGAGCCGCTGGTGCAGGAGCTGCGCGAGATGGGCGCTTTCGGCATCAAGATCCCGAAAGAGTATGGCGGGCTCGGTCTGTCGCAGATGAGCTACATCCGCGCGATCGAGATGGTGACGTCCAAGGACGGATCACTTACAGCGCTGCTTTCCGCGCACCAGTCGATCGGCGTCCCGCAGCCGCTCAAGCTATTCGGGACGGAAGAACAGAAGCGCAAATACTTCCCGCGCCTCGCCAAGGGTGCGATCTCCGCGTTCGCTCTGACCGAAGTCGACGCCGGATCGGATCCGGCGAACATGCGCACCACCGCGACGCCGACGGAGGACGGCAAATACTTCATCCTCAACGGTCAGAAGTTGTGGACGACCAACGGCACGCGCGCGGAGCTGTTCGTGGTGATGGCGAGAACGCCGGACAAGGTGGTGAACGGGAAACCCAAGAAGCAGATCACGGCGTTCATCGTCGAAGCGTCGACGCCGGGCGTGGAAATCGTGCACCGTCTGCGCTTCATGGGTCTCAAGGCAATCGAAAACGGCGTCATCAGCTTCAACAACGTCAAAGTCCCGCGCGAGAACATTCTCTGGGACGAAGGCAAAGGTCTCAAGCTGGCGCTGATCACGTTGAACACCGGTCGGCTGACGATTCCCGCCGGGTGCGCCGGCGCCGGCAAGCAGATGGTCGGCATCGCGCGCAAGTGGTGCAACGAGCGTGTGCAGTGGGGTCAGCCGATCGGCAAGCACGAGGCAGTCGCGCAGAAGCTGGCGCGGATGACGGCGTACACTTTCGCGATGGAATCGATCGCCGAGCTGTCGGCGGCGCTGTATGAGAAGGGCAATTACGACATTCGACTCGAGGCAGCGATCGCCAAGCTTTACAACACCGAAGCCGGCTGGCGAATCATCGACGACACGATGCAGATCCGCGGTGGTCGCGGATACGAGATGGCGGAATCGCTGGCGCGTCGTGGCGAGCCCGCGATCCCAATCGAGCGCGCGATGCGTGATTTCCGGATCAATCTGATCTTCGAGGGCTCATCCGAGATCATGCGACTGTTCATCGCGCGCGAAGCGGTCGATTACCACTTCAGGCTCGCGTTCAACATCGTCAATCCCGAATCGACGTTCAAAGAAAAACTCTCCGCGCTGGCGAAGGCCACGCCATTCTATATGACGTGGTACCCGTCGCGCTGGCTGAATTTCGGGCGACTCAATCGATACAGTGAGTTCGGCAAACTGGCGCGTCACGTCCGCTACATCGAGCACACGACCCGTCACCTTGGACGCTCGATTTTCCACGCGATGGTGAGATTCGGACCGAAGCTCGAGCGCAAGCAGATGGTGCTGTTCCGCGCTGTCGATATCGGTGCCGAGCTGTTTGCGATGTCCGCTGCGTGCTCCCGCGCGCAAATGCTCGCCAAGCAGGGTCAGAAGGGCGCGATAGCTCTCGCCGACGCGTTCTGTATCGAAGCGCGCGAGCGGATTCGCATCCACTTCGACCAGCTGTTCGGCGTTGACGATCCCGCCCTATACAAACTCTCTCAGGAAGTGCTGCGCGGTGAGCACGCTTGGCTCGAGCAGGGAATCGTGTCGAGCGTTGCGCAAATCGATCGCGCCAAGCGGCGCACGTCGGGCGGTCCGCCGGTTCCGCCGGCGCCACCGGGGTCTTCTGCGACTACCGCCAAGGTGGGCGCTACTCAGTAGAGATCGACGACACGGCAAAACTCGGCAGTTTGCGGACAGTTGACTGCAACTGCCGGGTTTAGTTATACGACCTAGGCCTGGTGCGAGATCTTCAGTTGGCTGATGCGGATGCAACGGGCTTGGCAGTCAACCCGATCCCCAACATGACGATCGCCACAAGGCAGTGCAGCGCGATGTCAGGGCCAGCGAGTGGCACCAGTCCAAATCCGCTCGGCGACACGAAGGCCAGCACTGTCAGCAACGCGTAGATCACTCCGCCCCAGATAAAGAACGATCTCGCGCTCGTCCAGCTGCGCGCGGCGGTGAGGCCCCAGATGCCGGTGAGGAGGTGGACGGCGTTGTGGAGGAGATTGACGGGAAAAATGCCAAGTGCTTTCGAGGCCATCGCGGGATCGGTCGGCTGCATGAACATAGCGCCTGCCGCGAAGGCTCCAACGATCGCGAGCAGAGTGAGGATGGTACCGAAAACTGTCGCGAGCTTCTGAATCGTCGTCGTCATGCTGAGCCTCTTAGAGCATTGTTCCGCGCAGAATTAGTAACGCAACATAGAAATAGATCGAGAGCCCGGTGACGTCAACGAGAGTAGCCACGAACGGCGCGGATGCACTGGCGGGATCGAAGCCGAGCTTCTGAAGAATGAACGGCAGCATCGATCCGGCGAGCGATCCGAAAGTGACGACACCGACGAGCGCAAAACCGACGGTGAGCGCGAGAAGATTGGGATGCGGATATGCGGCGAGGCCGAGGTACTGCCACAACAGGATTCGCGCGATGCCGAGCAATCCGAGTATGGTACCCAGCATCAGGCCGGACGGCAGCTCACGCAAAACAATCTTCCACCAGTCGCGTAACTTGATTTCGCCGAGGGCGAGTGAGCGAATGATCAGCGACGTCGCCTGTGATCCGGAGTTTCCACCGGAGCTGATGATCAGCGGAACGAAAAGCGCGAGCACCACTGCCTTCTCGAGCTCGCCCTGGAAGTGTCCCATTGCCGTCGTCGTCAACATCTCGCTGAGGAAGAGCGCAGCCAGCCATGGCGCGCGCTTGCCGATCATCTGGAAGAAGCCGATCTGCGTGTACGGCATGTCGAGCGCTTCCATACCACCGAAGCGTTGCACATCCTCGGTGTGCTCCTCGACGAGGGCGTCGATGACGTCGTCGACGGTGACGACGCCCTGAATGACGCCGTTCTCGTCGACGACTGGAACCGCGACGAGGTCGTACTCACGGGTGATGCGCGCGACCTGCTCGCGATCGGCGGTCAGCGGAACCGTCTGCACTTCGCCCCACGCGACGTCGGTGACTTTTGATCCTTCCGGCGCGGCGAGCAATTCACGCAACGACATCACTCCCTGCAACCTGCCATTCGAGTCAGTCGCGTAAATCGTGTTCATCGCTTCTACGCGTTCCGAGC
Organism: Gemmatimonadaceae bacterium; assembly: GCA_035248505.1. Taxonomy (GTDB): domain Bacteria; phylum Gemmatimonadota; class Gemmatimonadetes; order Gemmatimonadales; family Gemmatimonadaceae; genus UBA4720. The sequence continues at coordinate 14,690 of DATFHK010000036.1, forward strand.
GAGCGATGCGACGAACCGCGCCCAGCGCTTCCTCGACCGGAGTATCCTGCGACACCGAGACGAACTCCGTCGTCATCAATCCGCCCGCCGAATCCGGATCGTAGGCGAGCAGCTTCTCCGTTTCGGCGCGCTCGGCGGCGGGAATCTCCTGGAGGATTTCCTCGAGACTCTCTTCCTCGAGCGTCTCCAGAGTGTCGGCGCGATCGTCCGGCGTCATCTCCGTGACGAGCTCCGCCGCCTGGCGGGCGTTCATCGTCTCGAGGATCTCCGCGCGCAGCTCTTCGTCGAGATACTCGAGGACGTCGGCGGCACGCTCGACGGGCAGAGCGGAGAGGAACGGCGCGACCAGCTCGCGCGGCAGCGATTGCGCTACATCAGCGAGATCCCTTGCATGGAGCTCCTCGGTGTCGGCCGGAATCGCTTCCGGATTTTCTTCCAGCAGCTCGAGGATGTCCGGCGCCAGCAACGCTCCGATCGTGCGCTCGGTATCCGGATCGATCGGGGTGTTGTGGGTCGGCGTCATCATGGCGCAAGGGGCAGTGTGCGCCGGTCGTGAGTGAAGCTTTCGGCTTCGTACCCAGCCGTAGCGATCGCAGCGCGAATCTGCTCCGGTGTGACGGTGCCATCGTGCTCGATCGCCGCGCGGCCGATCGAAACATCAGCGCGCTTGATTCCCTCCACTCCCGCGAGGGAAGTGAACACCGCGCGAACACAATGAACGCACGACATTCCGTTGATAGAGACGGTGGTCGTCATTCGGCCAATATATACCGGAAGTTGAAAAAAACCTTCGCGGCGCCCGCAACGACTACTTCGTGCCTAATCGAGCCGATTAGCTGGTCTTGGAACCGGCGGAATCTTTTTTCTCGACACGAAGGTCTTCTCGAGCGCCGGCAGGAACTTGTCGTAGCGCGAGCCGGGCTCCCACAGCACCCACCCGTCGTAGCCCGAATCGTAGACCGCGCGCTTCTGCTCCTCGAGCTCGGTAGGTCCGTACTCGGGTTTCATCTTGCCGAGGGTGAACGCCTGCAGCCACGGACGAATGTGCTCGCCGGTGATGCCGAGTTTCGCGTCGCGCTCGCGGGCGCGTGAGATCGCGATGTGGATCACGTCGTACGGTGCGGCGTTCGGGCGCGGCAGCTGGAACGAGCCCGGTGGATAGTGTGATGGGTAAACCATCGGCAGCACGACGTCGACGTTAGGCGAGATGTGCTCCCACTGCTGTCCGACTTCGAGCGCACCGCCGACCGTCGTGACCAATCCAAAAATGTCGGCGGTGGTTCTGATGCCGAGCTTGGCGAAACGCTCGCGCGCGGTTTTGAGAAATTCGGCGAGCACCTGTGGTTTGGAGCGCCCGTTCTGCTCGGGGAAAACCTGCTGCGGGAGACTCTTGAACGGCTCCGGGAATCGGATGTAATCGAACTGGATCTCACCAAATCCCATTTTGATCGCGTCCTCGGCGACGCGGAAATTGTATTCCCAGATCGCGTTGGCGTACGGATTCACCCACGTCTGGCCTTTCTTGTCGTGCCAGGGGGTTCCATCGGCCTTGAGAATGACGTGATTGGGGTTGTTGCGCGCCGTCACCGAATCCTTGAACACCACAATGCGCGCGACGGGCAGGATTCCGTGCGCGCGAATGGTGTCGACGAGTGCCTCGAGATTGTGCGCCTTGACTTGCGTGCCGGCGTTTTTCTTCACCAGCGGATCGCTCGAGTCGTAATTCAAGCCGAACTCATCCTTCACATCGATGATGAGCGCGTTGATCTCCGTCGAATCGGCGATGCCGATCAGATGCTTGAGACGGCGGGTGTTGGCGCCAAATCTGAAAACGTAGAGGCCGCGCGCGGGCAGCGTGCCCTTGATGAGCGAGTCGAGCACCGGTGGAGTCGGATGCTGACCGACGACGACCGGCGGTCGAGGCGCTGGAGTATCGATCGAAGCCTGATTTCGAGGCGTGCTCGACGCCGGGACCGGGGTCGCCGCAGCTGACTGGGCGGACGTATGAGCTATCGGCGCAGCCTGAACATCAGGAGTCGCGCTCTTTGCGCCTGCTTCGTGCGCGCCGGTGCAGGCAGTTGCGCCAAGCGCCGTCGCTACGGCGACGCCGCCGATGGTAATCGTCCTGAAACGCATCTTCGATTGTGGGGCTGGGGTGTCGGAGAAGACGGTCCAATCTAATACGGGCTCGCAGAAAAACCCGTGTGCAGTAACGTGTTTTACTACGTGGTTGCGTAATAGGTCCCCTGCACGTCGTGATGGTACCTCCCGCCTGAACAATCGGACCCATTCACGCACCCCGTATATTTGGCTTTGATGCGCTACATATCGCTCATCGTCATCGCTGTCGCAGCCGGCTGCGCCCTGCCACCGCCACCGCCGCCCATCGCCGAGTTTCTGGTGTCGGCGGGCGATCAGACCTATTGGGTGCGTAGCGACAATTCCGGTCTGCGCGTGCGCGGGTCGCCCCTCATCCTCGCGCGCACGGGCGGGCGCTATTACGAGCTCTTCGTCGGCGAGGTCGACCGCTCATTCCCCAGAGCATTGCTGAGTGGGGAGCGGGTGTTCCGGCGCGATCTGGCGACCGGCGATTCGACGCTGATCTTCGAGGATACCGCCATCGTGCGCCTCGCCGAGCAATACCATAGACAGCATCCCGCCGCTCCGCCGCTGGGTCCCGATGATGATCCGGATGATGACGTCGACATTACCGCGGTCGGAGAGACAGACATCCTGAACGTGCTCGGGCCATACGTCGCGCTCGAGCATCGTCTTTCGATCGATCGCGATGACGACAACGATTCAGACGACACCACGCGCACCGTCATCGACCTGCGCACCGGAAAAACCGTCGCGTTCGATCGCATGCTACGCGACTCCACCGTGCAGGAAGCAGCCGGCGAGGGTGGCTTGATCAATCGTCGATGGAGACACGACGGCTACGATGTCGTATCACGATACGACTCGGTCAACAAAGCCAACACCCTGGTTCTCCGCGACCGTGGTGGTCGCGAGTGGAAGCTAGGCATGGTTGAGTCGAGCTTCGTGCAGGTGTTCTGGCTGGACAAGCCACGCATCGATGCGCGCACGCGCCGCGCCCTCGCGCACGCGTTCAACGACGCGACCGCGTACGGCGAGCGCATCCAACAGGTATCGCGCAAGGTGCGTCGCACACTGCCCAAGTCACACGGACGGCAAGCTTGAGTCGCTCATCGCGCGAGTCGGCGCGGAAAAATTCAACCCAATCGCCAGCGGACGTGACGGCCCAACGCAACGGCGCGCGAGCAGTCGGCGAGACGCAGCACGAGACTGCTCAGCTGATGATGCCGCAGCACGCCAACGTACTCGGTCACGTCTTCGGCGGTGTCGTGTTATCGATGATGGATACCACGGCCGCGGTGTCGGCGATTCGGCACGCGCGAATGGCGTGCGTGACGGTCTCCGTCGATCGCGTGGATTTCCGCGAGCCCATTCACGTCGGCGATCTCGTCATCATGAAGTCGAGCGTCAATTACGTCGGCCGCACTTCGATGGAGATTGGTGTGCGTGTCGAGACTGAAAATCTTTTGACGGGCGTGCGACGTCACACCAATTCCTGCTATCTCACCTTCGTTGCCGTCGATCGTAACGGCAGACCGGTGCCGGTGCCTCAGCTCAAGCCGGAGACGGCGGAGGAGAAGCGGCGCTACGAGGCGGCCAAACTGCGCCGAGAGCGCAGACTCGCCGAGCGAATCTCGGAGGACAAGTGGCGCAAGTAGTAGTAATGCGGGCTTGACCGTCGATTCTCGCGCGTACAGAGTACCGACATGGAAAAAACCTTCACGGTCGAAGAAGCGAATCGCACCTTGCCACTAGTCCGACGTATCGTCGAAGATCTGGTGCGCGATCATCATCTCTGGGAAGAGAAGGTGCGTGAGTTCGAGGTGGCGGCCAGTGGATCGAGTCCGGAGCGGCCGGACGTAATCGCCGAGTTGCTGCAGATCGAAGCGCAGCGCCTGGCGAAAGACATCGAGAGTTATATCGCGGAGCTCAACGACCTCGGCGTGATCTGCAAGGGCATGAACATCGGCCTCGTCGATTTTCGCGGCCAGGTCGAGGGCAGAGAGGTTTTCTATTGCTGGAAGCTGGGCGAGCCGACTGTGATGTACTGGCACGAAATTGACGCAGGATTTGTCGGGCGGCAGCGACTGCATCCGCTCGCATTGACTCCGAGCTAGACGAGAACGATGGCAAGACAGATCAAGCCGTTCCGTGGGCCCGACGGAACGAACTGGGGTGTGGAAGTGCAGGTGCCGGGTGCAAGCAATGCCATGATCGTGTTTCATCATCCCAGCGGCAGGACGGCGCGATTCGACCGGTACGCGTGGGATATCTGGGATGGGCCTGAGTCACGGAGCGTCACGTCGCGGGTTCCGGTCGATAAGATCATGGCGACGCTGACTGACGAGAAGCTTCGCGATCTGTTTCGGAGATCGATGCCCGTTTCGGCTGAATGGGGGCGAGTTAACCGAGCATCGTAGGTTCCTGCTTATGGATCTCGGCGCTGGTCGGTCGGCGGGAGTCCTCACGGCGCCACGTTCGCTTGGTCGCAGCCGCTAACTAGGCTCGTTCGCTCTGCTCACTCGCGCGTCTGCTCCTCGCGCTCACAGTGACGGCGCCTTAGAGGACCCCCGCCTCCCTCCCTTTCGGGCGTCTCCTCAATTAGTCCGCCTGGCTTTCGAAGGGGACAGCTATCTCCAAGCCATCGCGCGCGATGATCGTTTCCGGGAATACTTCGCGGGCTTCGCGCTCCAGATCGGTCGTGTCGCGGGAGTAGCGCGCACTCACGTGCGTCAGGATCAGGCGCTTCACATTTGCCTTCGCGGCGACCTCGGCGGCTTCGCGGGCGGTCGAGTGGCCAGTTTCCAGCGCGCGGGGGGCTTCCTCGGTGGCGAACGTGGCTTCGTGGACGAGCACGTCGGCACCCTTGGCGGCGGTTACGGTTGCTTCGCTCGGGCGGGAATCGCCGGTTAGAACGATTCGTCGGCCGGGTCTGCTCGGACCGACTAGCTCGGACGGTTTTATGCTGCGGCCGTCGGGGAGTTGGACGGTTTCGCCTTTGTGGATTCGGCCCCAGAGCGGGCCTTCGGGCACGCCCATCTCTTTCGCTTTCTCGGGATTGAATCTTCCGAGTCGCGTTTCCTCGATGAGGTGGTAGCCGATTGCACTTCTATCGCCGTGCTCGACCTCGAACGGGATGATAGAGTAACCGCGCCGCTTCAGCGGAGTGTCGGGCACGAGCTCGAAAACCTTAATCTCGAAGTGCTGCTTCTCGCTGCCGAGGGTGATGGCGCGCCAGAGAAGCTTTTCGGATCCGGTGGGACCGTAGAGATTCATCGGCTCGGTTCTGCCCTGTAACGCTAACGTGCGCAATAAACCGGTGACGCCGAGCATGTGGTCGGCGTGCATGTGGGTAAAAAAGATGTCGGTGAGCGCGAAGCTGATTCCGTAGCGCATCATCTGGCGCTGAGTTCCTTCACCGCAATCGAACATCAGCGTTTCGCCTTCGCGGATGATGGCGACGGAGGAAACGTTGCGCTCGACTGTTGGGCGCGAGGCTGAAGTGCCGAGGAAACGCAGGGAGAGAGACATCGCCGCGAAATATACGGGCTGAGGGTTGCGGACCAACGGATGGTGGCGAACCGAGAGCTAATTTCGGGATGCGAGCTAGTTGCGTGATGCGAGCTAGTTGCGGGATGCGAACTAGTTGCGGGGCGAAATTGGTGGGCGGGGCGAAGCTGGTGCGGGGTGCAAACCGATATGCTCGGAACGGCCTTTGCCACTTAGTCACGATAAAACCGGATTGAGTAGGCGATGGCAACGAAAACGAAAAAGGCGGCGACGCGGGCACAATCGAAGAGAAGAGCGAGCAACGGATCGCATCGCGGCAATGGGAACTCGCGCTCGGCGAATACGCGGGAGAAAGAGGTGCGGCGCATAAGCTCCCATCCAAAGCCGCCGATGCCGGAGCAGCATCAGGAGTATCCGGCGCTCGAAGCGAAGGTGCATCCGCGGCCGCAGTATATGGCGCCGCTTTACAAGGGCGCGGATAAACTCAAGGGAAAAGTTGCGCTGATCTCTGGAGGTGATTCGGGAATCGGGCGCGCAGTAGCGGTACTGTTCGCGCGCGAGGGCGCTGATGTCGCGATCATGTATCTGCCCGAAGAACAGGGCGATGCTGAAGAGACGCGCAGCGCAATCGAGAGCGAAGGTCGGCGCGCGTTGCTGTTACCGGGCGATGTCACGGATCTCGAGTACTGCGAGAAGTGCGTGCGACAGACCGTGAACGAGCTGGGCGCGATCGACATCCTCGTCAACAATGCCGCGTTCCAGAAGAATCGCGAATCGATCGCCGAGATCGACTTCGAGCAGCTCGATCGCACATTCCGCACGAATTTCTACGCGTACTTCTGGTTGGCGAAGGCATCGATTCCGAAGATGAAAAGGGGATCGTGCATCATCAACACCGGTTCGATCACCGGGCTCGAGGGCGAGAAGACGCTACTCGACTACTCTGCGACGAAAGGCGCCATCCACGCATTCACGAAATCGCTGGCGCAGAATCTGGTGGAGAAAGGGATTCGCGTGAATGCAGTCGCACCGGGCCCGGTCTGGACTCCGCTCAACGTGCAGTCGAGTGATCCACAACATGTGAAAGAGTTCGGGCAGGATGTCGGTATGGAGCGGCCCGCTCAGCCCGAAGAGCTCGCGCCGGCATACGTCTTTCTCGCGTCGAACATTGATTCGAGCTATATCAGCGGCGACGTCTTGCCGGTACTCGGAGGGGAGACGGTGGCAGGCTGAGGCGGATCGAAACAGGTTCAACAGCGCCGGTCTGTACAAAAATCGTTGACTGTTTCAACGGAGGGTGCAATCGTGCGGCGCCATTACACGGAGCCGCTTTGCTTATTCGTGCGTTGCTGGGCGCTGGTGTGCTGCTGGTTGCCGCTAATGGATGTCACTCGATGGCTCGCGTCTCGAAACCAATCGTACCCGGCTTCGATGCTTTCGAGATTCGCTTCAATCCCTGGCGCGACGTTACTGCAATTGGGCCGGACGGATCCCCGATCCTGCTGTCGGCGGTGAGCAAAGCGAGGGGCACCGTCGCGAGAGCAAGGGGCGACACTATTACGGTGGTGCTGGAGTCGTGGCGCGGCGAGGTTCCACCCGCTGATCATGACCTGGATTCCGGGACGGAGGCGCGGTTTTCTACATCCGATTCCGCTCTGACCTTCCATCAGACTCGGTTCTCACCGATCAAGAGCGTGGTTTTGCTGGGCAGCGTCGTCGGCATGGTCGCGCTCGCCATCGGTCAAGCGTCTGTCGCCGGCCACTGATTACGAGGTTGCTGTTACGATTCCTTCGGTAGCGCGTCCTGTACCTGGTGCTTCGGCTGTATCGTGAGGCCAGGCAAAGAGTTACAGAGCCGATACTCAAGTTCGGTATTGACTTTGTGGGTGGAACTGCTAGCTTCAGTGAAGAGCGGCCCCGCCCAACACTCGCGGGGCTTTTGCTTTGATCCGGTGCGACGGATCAGCTCGAGCAGTTCGAGGACAGTCCGTCGCGTCAATCGCGGGGCTGTAGCTCAGCTGGGAGAGCGCTGCAATCGCACTGCAGAGGTCAGGGGTTCGATCCCCCTCAGCTCCACTGCGAAAATTCAGAGATGCCCGCCGCCGATCGGTAGGACATGATGTTCCAATGACGGCGCG
>DATFHK010000037.1:0-7810 GCA_035248505.1 Gemmatimonadaceae bacterium
CAAGATGGCGGAGAAGCCGCGCGGTCTCGTTCTCGTGACCGGTCCGACGGGTTCTGGTAAATCGACGACGCTCGCCGCGATGATCGACAAGATCAATCGTGAGCGCAAAGGCCACATCATCACCGTCGAAGATCCGATCGAGTTCATCCACAAGCACCAGAGCTGCATTATCAACCAGCGCGAAATCGGCAGCGACACCAAGTCATTCGCCAACGCTCTGAAATACGCGCTTCGTGAAGACCCCGACATCATCCTGGTGGGTGAAATGCGCGACCTGGAGACGATCGCAGCGACGCTGACGATCGCCGAAACAGGTCACCTCGCGTTCGCCACGTTGCACACCAACTCGGCGGCAGAGGCGATCAACCGCATCATCGACGTCTTCCCGTCGCACCAGCAGTCGCAGGTCAGAGCGCAGCTGGCGTTCGTGCTCGAGGGAATCGTCACCCAGACCCTGCTACCCAAGGCCCAGGGTCGCGGACGTGTGATGGCGGCCGAGATTCTCGTCGTCACCCCGGCGATCCGGGCCCTGATTCGCGACGACAAGGTCCACCAGATCTACTCGTCAATGCAGGCCGGTAAGAAGTTCGGAATGCAGACCCTGAACGACGCTCTCTACCAGCTCTACATGGCCCGCGAAGTTACCGCGGACGAGTGCTTGCGCGTCAGTAGTGATCCGACGGAGTTCCAGCGCATGATCGGACAGCTGCCGGCGGAAGGGGAAGATGGTAAGGGCGCGCCCGCCAAACCGGGCTCAGCGCGACCCGGAGCCGGCACGCCGGTCAGACGTTAAGAGGGTTAGTTAATGGCTACGTTCACATACACCGCGAGAGCATTCAACGGCGAGCTTCGCACCGCGACGATCGACGCCTCCTCGCGCGATGATGTCATTGCACAACTGCGTAAGCAGCGACTGAGTGTCGTCAAAATCGATCAGGGTTCGTCGGTGAAAGTCGGCCGTGGATCGATCAAGACCCGCGACGTCGTCATCTTCACCCGCCAGTTTTCGACGATGATCAACTCGGGTCTGCCACTCGTGCAGGCCCTGACGATTCTCGCCGAACAAACCGACAACAAAGCGCTCGCCGAAGTCACCAAGAAAGTGGTGTTCGACGTCGAGTCCGGTAACACGGTTGCCGATGCGCTGTCGAAGCACCCGAAAGCGTTCACGAATCTGTACGTGAACATGGTCGCGGCCGGTGAAGCCGGCGGTATTCTCGACACCATTCTCATGCGTCTGGCGACGTTCCTCGAAAAGAACGACGCCTTGGTGAGAAAGGTGAAGGGCGCGATGATTTATCCGGCCGTCATCATGAGCGTCGCCGCAATCGCCATCGTCGTGCTTCTGATTTTCGTAATTCCGGTGTTCGAAGGCATGTTCTCGTCGGTGGGATTGGCGCTGCCGCTGCCCACCCGAATCGTCATCGGCGCCTCGCGATTCCTGAAAAGCTACTGGTGGATGGTGCTCGCTGCCGTCGTCACGGGCGGCTACGCGTTCAAAAAGTACTACGCGACTCCAAACGGCAAGCTCGTCATCGACCGCTTGATGCTGAAGATGCCGGTCCTGGGCGACGTGCTCCGCAAATCAGCGGTATCGCGTTTCACTCGTACGCTCGGAACGCTAATCAGCTCCGGTGTCAGCATTCTCGAGGGCCTGGAGATCACGGCGAAGACAGCCGGCAACCGCGTCATTCAGGACGCGATCATGGAGTCCCGCTCCTCGATCGCCGGCGGTGACACGATCGCCCAGCCGCTCCAGAAGTCCAAGGTGTTCCCGCCGATGGTCATCTCCATGATCGCCGTCGGCGAGCAAACCGGTGGTTTGGACGAGATGCTTTCGAAGATCGCCGACTTCTACGACGAGGAAGTCGACGCCGCCGTCAGCAACCTGCTCTCGCTCCTCGAGCCGATCATGATCGTGTTCCTCGGCGTGGTCGTCGGCGGCATGGTGGTGGCGATGTATCTGCCGATCTTCGACATGATCAACGCAGTGCAGTAACTACAAAACAAGACTACCAGCCCCCAGCCAAACCAAATAAACGAAACGGCCAGCGTAGTTCGCTGGCCGTTTCTTGTTGCTCAAGGCTGCCAGCCATGGCTGCTGGCAGCGGGCTTGTAGTTTTTCTTTGCCGTTAAAACATCAACCCGACTGTAAGCGGCACGAAACTCAACGTCGCTCCGTTCACGCTTACGCTGTTGTAGCGGGCTTCCACGAACGTCGTGAAGCTAGTTGAGAGCGGAATCTTTACTCCTCCGCCGACGTTCCAGCCGAAGTGATTTTCGGCCTGCGTCGAGCCGCCGCCGTTGAAATCAAAGTTCGGGCGATACAGACCGGCTCCGCCGATCACGTAAGGCGAGAACGACATTCCCAACGGCAATCCTACTTCGACGTTGGCGGTGAAAGACGGAATGTTGAAGTTGCCGCTACCGCTCGACTCGCCGAACTGGTTCCATGCTGCCTCGCCGCGAATGGCGAACGGCGTAAATTGCGGCCGATATCCGACGGCCAGTGCGATGTTGTAGCCGGTGTTGGCTCCGTCGCTGAGGTCGCCCGTCGGAAATGCAATGCCACCCGAGCCGCCAATCTCGAACGGGTTGTAGCCGTACTGCGCCTTCGCGTTCGGCGCCGCGACAGCCAGCGCGCCGATTGTGAGTAATGCAAAAAGCTTGTTGTTCATTGTTGCTCCGTTTTCAGTGTTTCGTGATTCCGTCCGCCAACTTTGTGGTGCCCGCTCCCCGGACGGTGAGAACGCTTATGCAGACACTCGAGTTGCTGGCTTCCCCACTTCGTTGAGTGCTGCCTCGATCTCCTCAAGATTATGCGCACCGAGCTGCCAGTCTGCTGCGTGTGCGTTGGCGCGGATCTGCGCTGCAGAGCTCGCACCGGCAATCACCGATGCCACCGGTGTGTGCGCCAGTAGCCAGGAGAATGCCAACTCGAGAATGGTGTGCCCGCGTCGCTGCGCGTAATCGATTAGCACCTCGACTTTGTCGAGGTTCTCGTCGGTGAGCAGCTTCCGGTAGCGCTCGTAGTTTGCAATACGCGTGTTCTCGGGGATCGACTCGCCCTTGCGATACTTTCCCGTCAGCAGTCCGCTCATCAGCGGAAAGAAAGGAAGGAACGCGAGTCCTATCTGCTCGCATTCCTGTAAGACTCCACCTTCTGGTTCGCGATGCAGCAGGCTGTATTCGTTTTGCACGCTGACGAACCGCGCGGACCCGCGTTTTTGTAGCGCCGTTGCGTCTGCGTCGCGAATCTGATCGGCGGAAAAGTTGGAGCATCCGATCTCACGCACTTTACCCGCTTTCACCAGTTCGTCGAGCGCACCGAGCGTCTCCGCGATTGGAACGCTGGGATCCGGGCGGTGCTGTTGATATAGGTCGATGTAATCCGTGCGCAATCGCCCGAGGCTGCCGTCGATCGCCTTGCGGATGTACTCCGGACGCGCGCCACTGCCCTGGCCGGGCATGTCGTTGCCGAACTTGCTGGCGATGATAACCTGTTGCCGGCGCGGTCCCAGAATTTTTCCAATCAGCTCTTCGCTGCGGCCCTCCGCGTACATATCGGCGGTGTCGAAGAAGTTGATGCCTTCATCGAGCGCGGTGTTTATCACCTCGCGCGTGCGAATCTCGTCGATCCGGCCGCCGAAATTGTTGCAGCCCACCCCGACGACCGAAACTCGCAATGAGCCGATTTTACGCTGTTGCAAGTTTCCTCCGCGTCGCTCGCCTTGCTCCCGATCGCTCATGTGTACCTCATCCCGCATCCCGCTCAGACTGCCGCCGTCACTCCCATTTGCACGCGGGTCGTCGCCGCATCGGGCTTCTCTCGCAGGAATTCGACCCACTGCTTCTTGAGATTCGGGTAATGCTTGGATGGCCTCGACGAGATCGACGAAACAATCGATCGTGGACTCGAACCAGGTTTGCAGCTTCGTGTCGGCAATTCTTCCCGAAACGCGATTGTTTACGAGTCAAGCAAGTCGCGCACCGTGCACGACGGACCGCCGCTCTTAAGTCGCAAGCCTAAAAGCTGGACTGTTTTACGCTCGCGGCTTCGATGCCCGCGCCCGCGTTGCATGCAGCCACATCAGGGGCGTTGGCGCTTGCGCACGCCCGGCGCCGCTCGTCGAGATCGGCGAAAAAGCCGCTGACCTGCAATCCGACACCGTTCCAGCACTGCCACCTGCCATCGCCCTCCGGAAGCGATTTACAGAAACCAATTCCGCGCTGCAGCTCACTCGGCGCATACGCGAGATGGCGGACTGCACCCTTGTAACAGAACGGCGCGCCATACGTCGACGCCAACGCGCAGCGTTTTTTGATGCCCGCGTACTGAAACGCGGAAGCGCCCGACGCATTTCGGCCAAGCCCGAGGTAGCACGCGGCAATGAGATCTGCGTTGCCCACGCTGTCGCACACGGTGCTCGCTTTCCGATAGTCCTCTTGCACTGCCGGCAAAATCAGATCCGTCTGTAACTCGTAACACTCCTGTTGGTACTTCGCGTCCGTTGCATCACACGGATAGTGCAGATCGTTTTTCTTGAACAGAACAACCGATGCCGGCGGCGTCGAGTGTCGATGCATGCCGAACATCCCATCGCCGAACAGCTTCATCCGCGCGCCCATATTGTGCTCCATGAACACTCCGCCGTAACAGCTGCGCCGATCCCAGTCGCTCCCGAGTCGATCGCAGTCGTGCAGCGATGCGTTCACGTCGTAAGCGTGGTACATCATCAGACCGTGCCCCGTACCGTGCAGACAGTCGAACAGACGGAACTGTTCCTTCGTCCCGCGCAACCCGTCGCAAGGCGCGGTGAGAAAAGCCTGTGTGATCGGCATCCCCATGCGCGCGTCGAAATAACGTTGGAGAATTCCGTGATAGCATCCTGATTGATATCGATCGTCGCACTCTGACAACAGCTGCGTGGCTGTAGCCGGAGTCGATCGAACCGCATAGCCGAGCGCATGCGCCAGTGGATGGCCGAGCAGAATCAGGGACGGGTCGCGATGCACGACTTTGTCCAGCACTCCCATCGCGAGCGGGATGTTACCCGCCGATGATAGTGCGCCGATTCCATCGCCAAGGCAGGTGGCGTACGCATCGATCGACTCGGCGACGTGTGGCTTGCACAATCTGAGAAGTGAATCGGCGACAAACGCAGAATCGTTGACGGACCGCGTTTGCATAGTCGGCGCGCTCGTCAGTGTATCGGCCGCGTCCATCGGCATCGAATGGTGCTCGTGCTGCGCGAGTGCAGGTGGGACTGCGAGCATGGTTGCTGCCGCAACCTGTGCTATTCGCGAAAGGACAAGTGTCGTGCTGGTGACTTTAAGCATGACGCAGTATCACAGGCCACTCGCGCGGATTCAACGGGTGTTACGATCAATGCAGCTTGCCGACGCGCAAATACAGCGGCCACCGAATGAGTCTCGCGCGCTCAAGGTCGCCCCAATCCTGTGCGAGCGACGGCTCCAGCTCAGAGACTGGATCGATGCCATGTTGCTCGAGGTATCTGGCAGAGGATGACCACGTGCGCAGATAACCGACCAGCTCCTCCAGTGTCCATGCAGCGCGCAACTCGAACACGGGGGTGTCGATTTCCACGAACGGGAACTCCACCGTTCGGTAGCCGTCGAGCAACAGCTGGCGCTCAGCGAACCAGTACGGCTCCAGTTTCACTCGATTGAAGTCGTGCAGCTGCGCCTGCAAGCGGGACGAATCCAGTATCGGATCTCCGTATCCCCACACCGCAATTACGCCATCAGACTTCAGCACGCGCCTCGCTTCGGCAAAAAACGCCGAAACGTCGAACCAGTGCAGCGCCTGCGCCGCGGTGACGAGATCGGCCGAGCGTGACGGCAATTCGCTGTGATCTGCGCGGGCTACGCGATACTCCACGGTCGGATGCGCGGTCGCTTTTGCGATCTGGGCCGAGCTGGGATCCGTGGCGATGACGCGCGTGAAATATCTGGCGAGCTCCACTGCCGCCTGGCCGTTGCCGGTCCCGCAGTCGAGCGCGAGATCGTGCGCAGCCGTCAGACCCGCCAGGTATTCAAATAGCGCTGCGGGATAGTGCGGCCTGTATGTCGCGTAGAGAGCCGCGCGTTTTGAGAAGTGATCCTTGAATTCCATTCACGTCCGCACCGGACGCGAATATTCTAGCGCGATTCCAGGCTCAGGCTGCGGTTGAGTGCCGTTGCGACGTAAACCATGTCAATGCTGCGAAGGAATTCGTGCCAGGTCGGCGGCGCACGGAAAGCCATCTTGCCCATTGCGTCCTCCCAGACCGGAACGACGACACCGGGGATGTTCGCTGAATGCGCACTGCGCTGGAACGCTTCCTGGATGCGCGCCTGCTCGGTGGGAGATCGCTTCGCAAACGAGCGGTCCACAGGCACGATGATCACGTCCTGATCTCCGTGTCGCAGATGCGCCACCTGAAAGATGGGCATCGCATCGGCCCGCTTTGCTGCTGGTTCCCCCATACCATGGAGGTTTTCACTTGTAGGTCAGTGCGTCAATGTCGATTCTATATCTAAAACTGTCACTTTTATATCACTCTATTTGACTGCTTTCGGCCTGCCACCGACGAGCTAGTTTCACGCAATGCTCAAATTCGGCGGCGTCATATTCGTCGCGTTTTTCTTCGTCGCATGCAGCGACACTGCGACAGATTCGCCCGGCGACGCCGGTGGAACGATCGTCGTGCTCACGACCCAGGACCCCGGAACGCTGTTTCCTCCGATCAGTACCACTTCGACGGCAAGACAGATCTCCGAGCAGATCTACGATTATCTCGCCGACGTCGGACCCGATCTCGATACTCGCAATGAGCGTGGTTACCGCGCCGAGCTGGCGCGATCCTGGGACTGGTCGACCGATTCGCTCCAGCTGTCGTTTCACGTTGATCCGCGCGCACGGTGGCACGACGGACAGCCCGCGACGGCGCGAGATGTCGCCTTCACCTTCGCGCTCAACAGGAATCCTCAGCTCGCCTCGAGGTACGCGTCGTCGCTCGAGAACATCGATTCCGTCACCGTCAGCGATTCGCTGACGGCGAAGTTCTGGTTTCACCAACGACGGCCAAGTGAGTTCCTCGATGCGGCGGCGCAATTGCCCATTCTCCCCGCGCACCAGCTGAAAGACGTGCCGGTAGCCACTCTGCGTGCATCGCCGCCGCCCCCAGTCGGCACCGGCAGGTTCCGCTTTCGCAAATGGACGAAGGGCGAAAGCGTTGAGATCGTCGCCGATACGGCGAATTACCGGGGTCGCGCCAAAGTAGATCGAGTCATCTGGTCGATAGTGCCTGAGTTCACGGGCGCGCTTGCGCGACTTTGGCGCGGAGATGCGGATGTACTCGACGGACTACGGCCGAGCGATCTCGCCGAACTTTCGCGGCATCGCGCGCTGCGCGTATTGGTGCGACCAGGGATGGATTATGTGTTCATGCGATTCAATCTCCGCGACCCGGCGGACACGAGTAAACCGCACCCGTTGTTCAAAGACCGCGAGTTGCGGCGCGCGATTACCATGGCGACCGACCGCCGCGCGCTCGCACGGAATCTCCTTGATACCTTCGCGACCGTCCCCGTCGGTCCCACGGTGCGCGCCTATCCGACGACCGATCCCGCGCTTTTCCAGCTGCCATTCGACTCTCTGCGCGCCGCGCATTTGCTCGACTCACTTGGCTGGGTGCGAGGCACCGATGGTCTGCGGGCGAAAAACGGGAAGCAGCTTGCATTCACGATCCTTATTCCGACGGTGAATCCAAACCGGATTCGTGCTGGTGTAGTGTTGCAGGATCAG
>DATFHK010000038.1:0-2802 GCA_035248505.1 Gemmatimonadaceae bacterium
AGCGAGATGCCATTCCATGCGCTGCGCCTTCCAGTACTCGAACCACTGCATGTCGGTGCCAGGCTCGACGAAGAACTGCATCTCCATCTGCTCGAACTCGCGCGTGCGGAAGATGAAATTGCCGGGCGTGATCTCGTTACGAAATGCCTTGCCGATTTGGGCGATGCCGAACGGAATCTTCTGCCGCGTCGACTGCTGCACGTTGAGGAAATTCACGTAGATGCCCTGCGCCGTCTCCGGCCGCAAATACACGACTGACGCGGAATCTTCGACGGGGCCCATGAACGTCTTGAACATGAGATTGAACAGGCGCGGCTCGCTGAGCGTGCCCTTCATACCGCACGAAGGGCACTGAGCGTCGGGCGTGCCGGGCGTGCCTTTTATGCGCGGGTCGTCGGCGCGAAATCTTTTCTTGCAGTTGCGGCAATCGACCAGCGGGTCGACGAAGCCGCTGACGTGTCCGCTGGCCTCCCACACCCGCGGGTTCATCAGGATTGCCGCGTCGAGACCTTCGATGTCGTTGCGCGCACGAACCATCGCGTGCCACCAACGGTCCTTGAGATTTTTCTTGAGCTCGACACCGAGAGGGCCGTAATCCCAAACCGAACCGGTGCCGCCGTAAATCTCTGATGATTGAAAGATGAAGCCGCGTCGCTTGGCGAGCGACACGAGCTTGTCCATTACGTCCGGGTGATTCGGCATTCGGGAAAATTAGCGGGAAAATGAGAGTAGACCGAGGGCCGATGACCTCGGTCAATCCTTACGTATCGAGCTCCGCGCTCAGCCTCGGCTCCGCCGGCGCACGTTGACCGAGCAAACGCGCGACGATTCGGTCGCCATGATAGCGGCCGTTCTCGATGAACACCTTGTTTGCGTCATAGCCGGCGACGACGACACCGGCGATGAACAATCCGGGAACGTTGGTCTCGAGCGTGTCGGAGTCGTGTTCGGGAATTCCAGTCTTCGAACTTATCGGGACGCCCGACTCGCGCAGCAGATCGAGACTGGGTGCGAATCCTGTCATGATGTACACGCGGTCCGCCTTGAGTCGCTCTTCTCCGTTCCGCGTCGTCAGCAACACTTCGTCGGGATAAATCTCCTTGACGCGACTGTCCCAGCAAACCTGAATCTGGCCTTCCTTCACGCGATTGGTGAAGTCTGGCAGCACCCATGGTTTGATCTTCTTGTCGAATGTCGGACCGAAGTGCACGAGAGTCACGCGCGCACCCGAGCGCCACAGATCGAGCGCGGCCTCGGCCGCGGAATTGCCGCCGCCGACAACGACGACATCCTGTTGAAACGCCTCGTGGCCCTCGCGATAGACGTGAGTGACGTGCGGCAAATTTTCGCCCGGCACGCCGATCCGGTTGGGTGATCCGAAATAACCCGTCGCAACGACGACCGCTCCGGTACGCGTGAAGATCTCTTCTCCGGCCGCATTGACGGACACCACAGTGAAGTCGTCGGCTTTCCCGCGGATGGCGACAACTTTTTCGCGCTGCCGAATCGGGATGCGAAAGTACGTAACGACTGCGCGGTAGTAGGCGAGCGCGTCGCGACGCGTCGGCTTCTCGGTGGCAATCACGAATGGCAATCCGCCAATCGACAGTTTTTCCGCCGTCGAGAAGAATCGCACGTAGATCGGATACGACTCGATGGTGCTGACGACGACGTTGCTCTCGAGCACCAGCGGCGTCAGCCCGGCACGCTGCGCCGAAACCGCCGCGGCCAGGCCGCACGGTCCAGCGCCCACGATGACAAGATCCGCGTCTTTCGCCATCAGGTTGATCTATCGATCAGGCGACGCCGACGGGACCCGTTGGCAGCGCTTCCACACCGATGATCTGATCGCGACGCGTGCCAACGCTGACGTAAGTGATCTGCGTTTCGACGAGTGATTGAATGCGATCGAGGTAGCGCCGCGCCTGACGCGGCAGATCGGTGAGACTGCGTGCGTCGGCGGTGCTCGTCTTCCATCCCTCGAACCATTCGTAGCGAGGCGTCGCGCGCTCGAGCAGATCGAGATCACCCGGGAACTCCTCGTATACCTCGCCGTCGGCTTCGTAACCGGTGCAGAGTCCAATTCGATCGATAGTATCGAGCACGTCGAGTTTGGTGACAGCCAGATCGGTGAGTCCGTTGACGCGGGCCGCGTACCGCACGACGACACCGTCGAACCAGCCGCAGCGGCGCGGTCTGCCCGTTGTCGCGCCAAACTCGTTACCGAGTTTGCGGATTTCCGACGCCAGCGGCTCATCGAACTCGGTGGGTAACGGGCCGTTACCCACGCGCGTGGTATACGCCTTTACCACGCCAATCACCGAATCGAGCTCGCCCGGTGCGATACCGACGCCGGTGGACGCGCCGCCGGAGATGGTGCTGCTCGACGTCACGTAGGGGTACGTCCCGTGATCGATGTCCAGCAACGACCCCTGCGCTCCCTCGAGCAGGACGGCAGCACCACCAACGATGGCGCGATGAATCTTCAGTCCGACGTCTTCAGCCAGGGGTAGCAGCCGGCTGGTGAACTTCTCCAGTACGCCGAGGGTGTAGTCGACGTCGGCGCGCTTCGATCCCGCGAGTGCGAGCTGAATGTTGGCGTGCGCCACGCCGCGCTCGATGAGTTTCTTCAGACGCTGCGGGTTCCGCAGATCGAGCACTCGGATTCCGCGGCGACCGAATTTGTCCTCGTAGGCGGGTCCGATGCCGCGGCCGGTGGTTCCGATTTCCTTGTTCGCCGAGCTCTGACTGTCGACGAGCTTGTGGTAAGGAAGAACGAGGTGCGCGCGATCGCTGACGTAG
>DATFHK010000039.1:0-56227 GCA_035248505.1 Gemmatimonadaceae bacterium
ATACGTAGCCATGTTACGAAGGTCCGACTTCATCGCAGCGACGTAAGCCTTGTCCTTCGTGTTGGCGAACTTCGGAATCGCGATCGCGGCAAGAATGCCGATGATGACGACCACGATCAGAAGCTCAATCAGCGTGAAACCCTTTCTATTGCTCATTGTGAATCTCCTGAAGCGTTGGATGTCGCAGGCTCCTTAAGTAGCAATGCCCGAACCCGTCCGGACCCCACGGCGCAAAGTCATGTAAATCAACCATTTGAGCGGGAGCTCATGGTTTCTGGGGACCGATTTCCGACCGCATTCTGCAAGTCGCCTTGCAACGTGCAAGGTGAGAAGGACCATCCAACGCGCGACGGCGTATTAACCGACGTACCTTTCGTGTGTAATCACTGGAGCCGCCATGCACTACTATAGGATGGGAAGCAAGAACGCCTTTCTGGGGCTATTGGGAGTCGCGATTTCGTCAGCGCTCCTGTGCACAGCAACTGCGACCGCGCAGACTCGGGCGACAACCGCGTCTGCAACTTCTCCTGCACCAACCGCGAGGAAAGCTTTTGTGAAACCCAGTGATTCAGAGCTCAGGAAACAGCTCACGCCACTCCAGTACGAAGTCACGCAGCATGAAGCGACGGAAACTCCCTTCCGCAACGCCTTCTGGGATAATCACGAGCCCGGCATCTACGTCGATGTCGTGTCCGGCGAGCCTTTGTTCAGTTCGCTCGACAAGTTCGATTCGGGCACCGGCTGGCCGAGCTTCACTCGTCCGCTCGAACCCGCGAACATCCACACCAAGTCGGATCGACTGCTTGGTTACGAGCGCACCGAGGTTCGATCGGCACACGCCGATTCTCATCTCGGTCACGTATTCGACGACGGCCCCCGTCCGACAGGACTCCGCTACTGCATGAACTCGGCGTCGATGCGCTTCATTCCAGCCGATCAACTGGAGGCGGAAGGTTACGGCCAGTACGCATACCTTTTCAAAGGCAAGACCGCGCAGAAAGCGGCCAAGTAGACCGAAGTAAACCGAAGGCTTGTGCGAAGAGGCTGGGCGTCCGAGTATTCGCGGACCCCAGCCTCTTCTGTCGAGCCCCCATGCGAGCGTTGAGAACCGGATTTACTCTGGTCGAAGTTCTCGTCGTAATGGTAGTTCTTGGTATCCTCGCCGGTATCGCGATTGCGAGATACCTCGACACGAAAGAGGCTGCCTACGTGGCGTCGATGAAAGCCGACCTCCGCAATTTCGCGATCTACGAGCAGAACTATCTCATGGACTCTCAGGGCAGCTATTTCTCAGGCAACGGGTCCGCCCAGGGATTCGTCGCGAGCCCAGGCGTTTCGATTGCGGCGACCGCTACGGCGGGACCGCCCCCGACGTGGCAGGCGATCGCAACCCACGATAAGACGTCGAAGACTTGTTCGATCACAACCACCGGGCCGTCGATTTGGGATATCAGCTGCCCGTGAAAGTCTGCACACGAGGACACACTCTCCGGCGGCCGGCGGCGCGTAGGCCATTGCCGGCCCGAGCATGATGGAGTGCTGGCTGATCACGCCACGCGCGGAGGTGAAGCGTCTCGAGTTTGGCGACGAACCGCCGCCGGAGATCTGTCTTCCGGACAAACCGCTGGCGGAGATCGAAGACGACGCGATTCACAAGGCCATCCAGGACGCGCCTTACATCATTTATCGCCGCTACCATCTGGCGCACGAGAGCTGGCGACTGGGAATCGTTTACTCGATCGCGCCGCCGACGGTGGGCGACATTCAGATTCTTTCCGCCTATCGCGCGGGCCACGAGGCGCGGCCCCACCTCGTTGATCTGTAATACGCGAGCGCCGAAGGTGAGCGGCCCGCAGTCGGCACCAGCTTGCTACTTGTTGCGCAGCTTGTCGACGGCCTGATCCAGTAACGCCTGCAGTCGCAGATACTCCTCATTGATTCTCTTGCCCGCGGCTGGCAACTCAGATTCGGCTTTTTCCGCGAGCTCGGCGAGACGCTTGCCAGCGTTGGTGAGCTCTTCACGCAGCTTCTCGAGCGCCTGCTTGAGATCGTCCATTGCACACTCCTGTTAAGCGGATCGCACTACGGTGGCGCCCGCGGTAGTTAATTACGCGAGCGCGGTCGTTACGGTTTCCCGCGCTACGGCTTCTTGACGAGCAGTCGCTGACCGATTTTCACCAGACTGCCTTCGAGCTGGTTCCACTTCTGAATCTGCTCCGGTGTCGTCTCGAACTTGCGCGCGATGCTGAAAAGAGCGTCGCCGCGCTTCACCGTATAGTAAATCGGCTCCTTGATCAGTGCGGCGACTGCCTGCCGCAGGCGTCGCTCCTCAGCGGCATCACGCCGCTGTTTCTGGTGAACGGCGTTGACGTAGTCGACCAAAGAATCGAGCGCAGCCTCCTGGTCGCTTAGGGTGGCGAATTTTCCGGAGGGAACGCCGGGATGCGATACCCGCACCCCGTGGGCGGTGAGCAAATAGAGTCGCGCCGTTTTCATTTCCAGCAGTGTGTCGTTGGGGAACTCCTGAGAAACGATTACCGCTGGCGCGTCTTCGCTCTCGAACTTGCTGCCGGGAGCGATGCCGATGTAGATGAGCCGGTCGTTTGTCGCGTAGAGCATTCCATTGGCGCCGCGATAGTAATCACTCGGTCTTCTGACGTAGACTCGGGCGCGGCGCTCGACTTTTTCACCGAAATGCAGCATGCCTCCCTGGAGCTCGCGATCGGCGGCGGCCCACGCCTTGGGTGCGTCGACGTGGCGCATGAAGAAGAAGTATCCGAACGCGAGTAGTGCGAGGACAAAGATTACGACACCGATCACCGCTCGCTTGAGAAAGCGCGTGAATCGGTAAAACGGTTCGGATTCTTTCATGCGCTAGCAGTGTAGTGGCAGGCAGCCGAGCCTGGGAGGGGCAGGGGCGCGAAGGGGAGGGGGCAATCTCCATACCGGGTATGGCATGTGAGGTGCAACCGAAGCGGGCATGGCCGACCTCGAGTTTGACCAGCGGCAACCGGGGACGGGAGACATCTTCACGAACGTGCCGGTTCGCCGGCCTCCCAAGTCGGAACCTCGCTGGAAACGAAATCTCAGGGCTGCGCTTCAAGGCACTGGTGCTGCGATCCTTCTGATCGCCGGCACGGTCTGGACGATACGCCAGCAACATCCAAAGTTCGTCAAACCTGGTGAACTGCTGCATCTGCCGGCGGCGGTGGTAACAGCGGTCACTCCGGGCACTGATACGATCTCCGCCCCGCCTACCGATTCCGCGGCGCAGGTCGAGGTTCAGAAAGTGGCCTACTCACTGCGCAAGTACACCAACGACACGACCCTGGCGCGGCGAATCGCGCAGGCGATCGTGGTTGAAGGCGGCAAGAAGAAGATCGATCCGGCGCTTTTGGTTGGAGTGGTGCTCACCGAGGACGCCAAACTGGATCCAAAGGCGAGGAGCAGCGTAGGCGCTCGTGGCCTGATGCAGGTTATGCCGTTTCACGCCGGAAAGTGGAAGGGCTGCACCAGTGCGGACCTGTTCGCCATCGACTCTAATATCTGCCATGGCGTGAGCATTCTCGCCGACCTGATCAAACGCTCGCCCACCGTAGCCACGGCGCTCCAGCGATACAATGGATGCGTGCGCGGGACCAATACGCCCAACTGCTATACCTACTCTGGTAAGGTTTTGAAGTTTGCCGAGCAGGCGGCGACGGCGATGCTGACGTTTAATCTCTCGTCGTCAGAGTAGCTAACTACAAAAGGAAGACTAACAGCCGGCGGCTGTGGGCCCTTGCAGCCGGCGGCTGGTAGTCTTCCTTTGTAGTTCAATCCCGTCACAATTGTGCTCTTTTGCATCACGATTCGGGTCCGCTTCGGTAAACTTTTCTTGACCCAACCCGTCAATAGAGGTAGCGTTATACGTATCTCAGTAGTGGCATTACCAAAATAGATTGGGTAGCATGTCCGAGTGGATAGGGCGGGAACTCGAGCGAATTCGAAAGCTCAGAGGTCTCCGTCGTGAAGACGTTGCAGCTAGACTGCCTAAGCCAGTCTCGCCGTCAACCATCCGCAATATCGAGCATGACGAAGAGTACAACGTCTCGCTCGAGCTTTTGCGGCAAATAGCAGCAGTGCTCGGCGCCAAGATCCAGGTTTCACTCGAAGCCGAAGATCTGAAGCGCTGGCAAACACCGCCGGGTCCGCGCGCAGCGATTAATCTCGTTGAGGCGAGTACCAACGGTGATCATGAGCGGTTGATTGATAACGAGTACTTCATCCGGTACATCCGGGCGCGTTATCCGGATTGTCCGTTGACGAACTCGCAGATTGGTAGAAGGATGTGGGACTTCGCCAAGCCCAGAGGAGCGGAGCTGGTGAAGGGAAGGATGCAGGTGAAGAAAGCGCCGTCGAACGAGAGCATTGCAACGTACCGGCTCCCGACGACAGCGGCTCAGTACCGCGTTCGTGAGCGGGATATGGAAGTGCTGCACGGTTTTGCGGATCGGTTGGGCCGGGCTTACCGGGATGAGAAGGGCAGGGTTCTAGTTCCTCTCATTTAGGTCTGCTCGACACGCTAATTCGAGGAGAACCTGTGAAGAAGAAGTCACTGAAGCCTTTGACTGCACCACCAACGAAGCTGGAGTCGCCGCTGAAATCGGCGATGCGCACGGCCACGCACGCGATTGCGCTGGTCGGCCTGCTGGCTGGTGGCGCGGTTTGGACTATTTCCCAGCAGCACCCGCTGTACGCGAATCCGGGTCACATGCTGAGACTGCCCGCGGCTGTCGTTGACGCTTCGCAGCCGACCGAAGAAGCGTTCCGCATTGGTGAAGTCTTGAACCAGTACACCAACGACCGCGGCCTCGCCTTCCGTATTGCCGACGCGATCGTCGAGCAGGCGGATAAGGAACACATCGATCCGGCGCTGCTGGTCGGTGTTCTTCTCACCGAGGACAACACTCTCGACCCGCACGCCCGCAGCTCCGTCGGTGCGCGCGGCCTGATGCAGGTCATGCCGCTCCACGGCGGAAAGTGGGGATGCGGCTCGTCTGACCTGTTCGACATCGAGAGCAACATCTGCCACGGTGTGCAGATCTTGAAGGAAGCGATGCGTAGCGCGCCCAATACACGCGTCGCGCTGCTCCGCTACAACGGCTGCGTCCGTGGCAAGAACACGCCGAACTGCCACCTGTACGACGACAAGGTTCTGAAGCACGCTGGTCGCGCGGCAGCTGAGATGCGACTGGTGAAGACCCAGAAGGCGGACTAAGGTTCATCGTAAAAAGAGCCGGTGCTTAATGCACCGGCTCTTTTTTTTGCATGCGCGCGAAAGCGTATTGGGTACTCGCCCTGGCGGTGCTGGGATTTTCATTCGGCGGGCCGCTGGTGCGGTTGTCGAACAGCGATGCGATCACCATCGCTGCCTGGCGACTCGGATTTTCACTGCTGATCATCGGCGGTCTTCTGCTGTTCACGCGTGAATGGCGCGACTGGCGGAAACTCATACCCCGCGAGCTGCTGATCGCCGTCCTCGCCGGCGTTTGCCTGGCGCTCCATTTCTGGGCGTGGAATGCATCGATTCACCTCACGACCATCGCGGCGTCGATCACGCTCGTAAACACCCAACCTGCGTTTGTCGCGGCAATCTCCGCGATTGCGCTCAAGGAGCGTCCGGCGCCGAAACAGCTACTTGGAATAGCGATAGCCATCATCGGGGCGATCATCATTGCGGCACCTGACTTCCGTAGCGGACAACGCGCGAGCGAGCCTATAGTTGGCAATCTGCTGGCGCTCTCGGCGGCGATAACCGCTGCGATCTACTACACGATCGGTCGCCGTCTGCGCCGTGTACTTGGTCTCTGGTCCTACGCGGCTCTCGTATACAGCGCGGCGCTCGTCGCCCTAATCGTAATTGGGATGGTGCGAGGCGTAACCCTCGCGCCCGTGCCACCACGCGAAATGGGCATCTTCGCCGGCCTGGCGCTCGGACCAATGTTGCTCGGACACACCGGATTGAACTGGGCTCTCAAGTTTCTGCCCGCCTACGTCGTGAACCTCACGGTACTCGGCGAGCCGGTTGGCGGCACCATCCTCGGAGCGGTCATCCCTGCCATCCACCAGATTCCCAGTGTTTCCACTTTGATTGGCGGCGCGGTCGTGCTGACGGGGATCATCGTCACGGCTCCGGCTTCGCGTAATCAGAGGCCCGACACTTAGATTTCCGCGTGCACTCACGAAACCTGTCCACGTGAGCCTTCTACCCATCCCGTAGCATGAGAAGTCCGAGACTAGCGCTTTTCTCTCTTGTTCTAGTCGGGGCATCGCTTGCCCCGGCCGTGACATCGGCTCAGCGCATCACCACTCCGTTCGCCCAATTTGGCCACAACATTGGCGACGACTACTTCCTGGCCAACTACAGCCAGATGATCGACTACTGGCGGAAACTCGATCGGGAGTCCGATCGAATGCGGCTGGTGCGAATCGGTACGAGCGCTGAGGGTAGGCCGATCCTGATGGCGATCATCACGTCGCCCGCGAATCAGAAGAACCTGGCGCGATATCAGAGCATATCGCGGCGTCTGGCGCTAGCGGAGGGACTTACCGACGCGCAGGCGAAAACACTCGCGTCGCAGGGCAAGGCTGTCGTTTGGATCGATGGCGGTTTGCACGCCAGTGAGGTACTCGGCGCTCAACAGCTCATTGAGACGGCATACGAGTTGGTGAGCCGATCGGATCCGGAGACGCTGCGGTTCCTGCGCGACGACATCATCCTGCTGGTGCCGGCAAACCCGGATGGACAGGAACTGGTGTCCAACTGGTACATGCGTGAATCGGACACGCTCAAGCGCACGACGTCGCGGCTGCCTCGGCTCTATCACAAGTACGTCGGCCACGACAATAATCGCGATGCGTACATGGCGTCGCAGCCCGAAACGCAGGCGATGGACAGCATCCTGTTCCGTGCGTGGTACCCGCAGATCATGTACAACCATCACCAGACCGGTCCGATCGGCACGGTGATCTTCGCGCCGCCCTTCCGTGATCCGTTCAACTACAACTTTGATCCGCTGGTGCCGATGGAGCTCGATCTGGTCGGAGCGGCGATGCATTCGCGCTTCGTCGCCGAGGGCAAGGCGGGAGCGACCATGCGTAGCGGTTCGAATTATTCGACGTGGTGGAATGGCGGACTGCGCACGACGGTTTACTTCCACAACATGATCGGATTGCTCACAGAAGCGATCGGTAATCCGACGCCGATCGAGATCCCGCTGGTACCGGAGAAGCAGCTGCCAAAGGGTGATTATCCGATGCCGATTGCGCCACAGAAATGGCATTTCGCGCAATCGATCGCGTACGAGCTGACCGCAAATCGCGCAGTGCTCGATCTCGCCTCGCGTTATCGTGAAACGCTGCTCTACAACATTTACCAGATGGGGCGCAACTCGATTCAGCGCGGCAGCGAAGATTCGTGGACGATCACGCCCAAAAAGGTTACCGCACTCGAAGCAGCGCTCCCGCAGGATAGCGTGCCCCCTCCTGGGGCGACCGGCGGTGGCGGCGGCCGTCAGATGGTGGTGACACCTGCGGAGCTCGCCACCTACAACAACATCTTGCACAACCCCGCCGATCGCGATCCGCGCGGTTACATCATTCCGGCCGACCAGCCGGATTTCCCGACGGCGACCAAGTTCGTGAATGCGTTGATCAAGAACGGGATCAGGGTTTTGCGGGCGACGGCGCCGTTCACTGTTGCCAGCAAGAGTTATCCAGCCGGCTCGTTCGTGGTGAAAACAGCGCAGGCGTTCAGACCGCACATCCTCGATATGTTCGAGCCGCAGGACCATCCGAACGACTTTGCGTATCCCGGTGGCCCGCCGATTCCACCATACGACAACGCCGGATGGACGCTGGCGTATCAGATGGGCGTCGAGTTCGATCGCATTCTCGATCCGTTCGATGGACCGTTCACGCCGGTGACCGGATTTGCGAGACCTCTGGCGCAGCGAGTCGGTCCGGCGGCGGATGGCTACGTACTGAGTCATTCGGAAAACGACGCGTTCACAGCCGTCAATCGTCTGCTCGCCCACGGCGACGAAGTCTTCTCGTTGCGCTCGCCGCTGAACATCAACGGCAAGATCTACGACGCCGGCACGTTTTTCATTCGCGCCAAACCGGGGACTCGTGCGGTGCTCGCCCGCGTCGCCAGCGAAAAGGGGCTTCAATTCGATCCGATCGACACTGATTTGTCGGCGTCGATTCTCAAGCCGATCAAGGCGCCTCGCATTGCGCTCTACGATCAGTACGGCGGCCTGATCACGTCGGGTTGGGCGCGCTTCATCCTCGAGCAATTCGAGTTTCCGTACGAAGTCGTCTATCCCGAACAGTTGGATGCCGGCAATCTGATCGCCAAGTACGACGTTCTAATTCTGCCGGACGGCGTCAACTTCGTGCGTCCGGGTGCTCGCCAACCGCAGCGCATTCCTCCGGAGGACATTCCGGAGGAGTACCGCGATCGTCTCGGAAATCTGACCGTCAGCAGAACCATTCCTCAGCTGACGGAGTTCCTGAATGCGGGTGGGACGGTACTCGCGATTGGATCGGCGACGGATCTTGGCATTCAGTTGCAGCTGCCGATCGCGAACGCACTCGTCGACAGCAGTGGACGGACGTTGCCGCGCACTCGATTCTACGTTCCGGGTTCGATACTCAGCATGCGCGTCGATACGACAGCGGCGCTCGCGCAGGGCATGCGACCAGTCACCGACTTTTATTACGACAACGCCGAGGCATTCCGGCTGTTGCCGGCAGCCGAGTCTCGCGGGGTCAAGCGCGTGGTGTGGATCGACAGCCCAAGTCCGCTACGCAGTGGCTGGGCGTGGGGCCAAAGGTACTTGAACGGTGTAACAGAGGTACTCCAGGCTCCGGTAGGGAAGGGAGTACTGGTGCTCTATGGTGCGGACCCGTATTTCCGATCGCAGCCACACGGAACGTTCAAGCTACTGTTCAACGGACTTATGTATCGCAACACCCTCGGGGATTAACCAATGCGCGCAAGAATTTTGATCGCGACTCTCGCCATCTCCGCTTGCTCTTATTTCCGGTCGCAGCCAGCGCCGGAAACGGCTCCCGAGCCGGCGAAGAAGACGACCAACTCGAGAACTGCGTCGACCGCTCGCGTTACCAGCGCCGGCGATCTGGTCAAGGCAATGCACGACCGATACGACGGGAAGTACGTGCGGACGCTGAGCTTCCTGCAGAACAACACATCGTACACGACGACCGGTCAGGAACGGCATTCACAGTGGTACGAGCATCTCGAGATCCCGGGCAAGCTGCGCATCGCCTTTCTGCCGGCGTCCCAGAAAAGCGGGCTCGTGCAAGTGGACGATCGTGTCGCGACCTTCGACAACGGGATTCGCGTCGATTTCCGCCCGTCGATCAATCCGTTGTTGTTGCTGACGGCTGATGTCTACGTCGCGCCGATGGCGACGGTGATGCGCGGTCTCGACTCGCTTCACGTGGACACCGAGATCATCCGCAGCGATACGTGGCAGGGCGAGCCAGTGTACGTGGTGGGCGCCAAAGCCGGCGACACGACGTCAAACCAATTCTGGGTGGACAAAGACAACCTGCGGCTGGTTCGCTTTATCCAGCGCGCGACCGCCGGTCAGCGCACGATTGTCAGCGACACGAGGGTGCAGAGCTACAAGGAGATCGAGGGCTTCGACATTCCCACGGAGTTCGTGGTGATTCGCAACGGCCGGCCGTTCTGGCGAGAGGAGTACGCGGACGTCCACATCAACGATGAATTTCCGGAGGGGACGTTCGATTTGGCGAGGTGGAATGACATTCCGATTCCAAAAGGGGACTGAGGACGCGGACTAACGGCATCGGCAAGTTCGGACTAATTGAGGACTCCGACGGCGGACAAGCAGGATTGAGGACGCGCAGTCCTCTTTTGTCCTCCGTCCTTTGGTGGGTCCGTGTCCTAATCCTCAATTAGTCCGAACTTGTCGATGCCATTAGTCCGCGTCCTCAGTCCCGCTTCACCTGTAGCCCGCCGCCTGCATCGTAAAAAGTTCTTCGTAAAGCCCTCCCCGCTCGAGGAGCTCCTCGTGCGAACCCTGTTCCTCAACGCGGCCGTGACGCAGGACGATGATGCGATCCGCCATCCGCACGGTGGAAAATCGGTGAGAAATCAGAATGGCCATTCGACCGGCCACGAGCTCGGAGAAGCGTAGGAACACTTCGTATTCCGCGCGTGCATCGAGTGCGGCGGTTGGCTCGTCGAGAATGAGGACCTGGGCATCGCGAATGTAGGCTCGCGCCAGCGCAATCTTCTGCCATTCTCCGCCGGAGAGATCGACGCCCTCTTCGAAACGCCGTCCGAGCATCTGCTGATAACCTTTGGGAAAACGCGGCAACAACGACGCAGCCAGCGAATTCTCGGCGGCCGATGCGATCGATTGCGGCGTACCGTTTTGCTTGTCCAGCGAATCGCGCACCGAGTTTATCTCTCCGACGCCAATGTTCTCGTCGAAGCGCATGTCGTAGCGCACGAAGTCCTGGAAGATGACACCAATCGCGCGTCGCAAGCTGGCGAGGTCGTACTCGCGCAGATCGACTCCATCGAGCGTGATTTTGCCTTCGCTCGGATCGTAGAGTCGCGCCAGTAATTTGGTGATCGTCGTCTTGCCGGCGCCGTTCTCGCCGACGAGCGCGACGCGCTCGCCCGGACGCAAGGTGAGATTGACGTTGCGCACCGCCCATCGCTCGCTGCCGGGATAGCGAAAGCCGACATCGTCGAAAACGAATCCATCGCGAATCGGCTCCGGCACTTCGCGCGCATTGGGCGGAGATTCGATCGTCGGGCGCATGTCGAGAAATACGAACAGGTCGCGCAGATACAGCGCCTGCTCAAAGACGTTGCTCGCCGACAACAGAATGTTCTGGATGACGTCACGCCCGCGACCGAACGACGCGGCGAGAAACGTCAGCGTGCCAATGCTGATGTCGCCGCGAACTGCCCGAATCAGAATCACGACGTACGCCGAGTAGTAACCGAGGGTGCCGATGATCGACAGCACTGCGCTGACGACGCCGCGGCGCACGGAGAGGTCGCGGTTCTCCTCGTAAAAACGCTGTGACAGGACTCGATATCGCTCCGTCAGCCACGGCGCGAGTCCGAACATCTGCACTTCCTTGGCGGTCTTGTCGCTGGCGCCGACGTAGCGCAGGTAGTCGAGCTGTCTGCGTTCGGGGGTCCAGCGGAACAGCAGCGAATATCCGAGCGACGCGAAATGCGTCTCGCCGAGGAAGCTCGGGATGACGGCCAGCGCCAGCAGGAGCAGCAGCCACGGGTTGTAGGCGATCAGCGCGCCCGCCAGGGTGAGCAGTGTCAACGCATCCTGCGACATCGACAGCAGCAAACTCAGTAGTGCGATGCGCCCGACCGTCTGCCTTCTGGCGCGCTCGAGGTGATCGTAGAAATCGGGATCCTCGAATTGCGCGAGATCGAGCTTGGCCGCGTGCTCCATCAGCTCGACGCTCATCTGATTGGAGAAGAGATCGCCGAGCAGACTTTCGATCAGCGACGACGCGCGCGCCAGAATCTCCGACGCGAGGACGATCAACAACTCGAGCGCCAGATATCGCCAGACATTGGAAAGCGGCGCACTGCCGGCCTTGGCGGCGATCACCGCGTCGAGTATGAGCTTGCCGACCCAGAACGTCGCGACTGGAACCGTTGAACGGACAACCCTAAGCGCAACGATCGCCAGCGTGTAACCGTGGTGAGTGCGCCAAATCAGTCGAAACAGCGCCGGCAAGTAACGCAGCGCTTCGAGGCGCTCTTTCCAGCTGGCTGGTGCGGCGCTCGTTCCCCGTCGTCTTCCGAGGGGAGCCGGCACGAATACGGGGTGACTCATTTGCTGCTCGTACCGGTCAGCTTCGTCTGGCGCTCGTCAGTTCGTCCGGCGCTTCGATCGGCAGACCCTGCGCAACCCAGGCGTCATAACCGCCCTGGAGATTCGCGACTTTCGTCAATCCGCGTGACAGCAGCAGGCTGCTGGCGATCGAGGATCTTCCGCCGCCACCACACTGCAGCACGACCGGTTTGGATGCATCGATTTCGCCGACACGATCCGGCAGCGCCGCAAGCGGGATGTGCCGCGCGCCGGGAATGTGTCCGTGACTCCACTCCTCAGGGTTCCGCACGTCGATGATCTGGACGTTGCCGTTCCCCACGGACGCTTTGAGCTCCGACACATCCAGTTGGTCGACGTGCTCAACGTTACCGTGATTCTGTTTCCAGTCCTGCACCACGTCGCTGCCGAAAAAACCGGCGACGTTTGTCATCCCGATCTTGCATAGATCGCCGATGATGGTTTTGGCAGCGTCGTCACTTTCCGAGTCGACGATGAGATACAGATCACGATCGTCTGCTACCAGGGCACCGACCCAGTTGAGGAAGGATTTGCCGAGCGGGATGTTGAGCGTGCCGGGAACGTGGGCGGCGGCGAATTTGTCGGCGCGTCGCGTATCAACCACGACGTTTTCATGGAGGACGTTCTCGAACCGATCGAAATCCATTCGCGCAGCAACCTCTTTCTTTTGCGATTTCCGCAGCACGCGGTTCAACCGCTTCATGTTGGCGAAGTAGCGTGGCGGTATGGGCTGATTCTCGAGCACTTTTTCAACGAAGGCCTCCTCTGACATGCTCCCGAACGCCCAGTTGAAGAGTTTCTCGTAGCCGAGCGTCGTCTGCGGCATCGCGCCGAGCGACTTGCCGCAAGCCGAGCCCGCTCCGTGACCCGGCCACAACTGCAAGTGACCCGGATGCTTTTTGAACCGCGCGATCGATCGAAAAAGCTGACGCGCAGAATCTTCCATCGTGCCGCTGACGCCAGCTGCCTTCTCGAGCAGGTCCGGTCGACCGACGTCTCCAACAAAAATGAAATCGCCCGTGAGCGCACCAACCGGTTCCTCGCCACGAGCCAGATCGCTCACCAGGAAAGTCAGATGCTCCGGCGTATGTCCGGGAGTATGGGCGACGGTTATGCGCACTTCCCCGAGATCGAAGACCGAGCCGTCAGTCAGTTTGTCGGCGCCCTTTAGCGTCTCTTTTGCGTAGCCGAATTCGCCGCCTTCGCCGGAAAGGTGAACCGTGGCACCGGTCGCGCCGGCCAGCTCGCGCGCACCGGAGAGGAAGTCGGCGTGGATATGCGTCTCAGTAACGTGCGCGATGCGCAACCGATCGGCACCCGCCG
This sequence comes from Gemmatimonadaceae bacterium, assembly GCA_035248505.1. Taxonomy (GTDB): domain Bacteria; phylum Gemmatimonadota; class Gemmatimonadetes; order Gemmatimonadales; family Gemmatimonadaceae; genus UBA4720. The sequence goes on from DATFHK010000039.1 coordinate 13,260, forward strand.
CGCGCGTGTATATCCCGATGTCGGCGTTTGGGTCGACGACGATCGCGTCGCGCGTATGCTCGTCTGCGATGAGGTAGCTCGCCTGCGCCAGATTTTCGTCGTAGAATCGCTTGAAGATCATGCGCCGCGCCGTCGTGAAATAACGTTGCTGTGGACTGCGCTAATAGTTAGCGTCCAAGTGGAGAACACTATCATCGCCCAATATACCACGACGTGAACAGCGAACGCGTTTCCGACAGCGAGCTTAGCCGCGATGAGAAGGTACGCTACAGTCGGCAGATCCTGCTGCCGCAGGTGGGGGAAGACGGCCAACGACGCCTGAAGTCCGCGCGCGTGCTGCTGGTAGGCGCCGGCGGGCTAGGCTCTCCGGTCGCTTTGTATCTGGCTGCGGCGGGCGTGGGCACGATGGGCCTCGTCGATTTCGACGATGTCGATCTCTCCAATCTCCAACGGCAGATCCTCCACGGGTCGAGCGCGATCGGCAGATCCAAACTGGAGTCGGCGCGCGAAAGGATTCTCGACATCAATCCTCACGTGCACCTGGATTCGTACGACGCGCGACTGACGTCAGCCAATGCGCTGGAGATCGCGCGCGGTTACGACCTGATCGTCGACGGCACCGACAATTTTGCGACCAGGTATCTCGTCAACGACACTTCCGTCCTGCTTGGCATCCCAAACGTGTACGGCGCAGTGCATCGGTTTGAAGGACAGGCGTCGGTTTTTGGAACGGCAGATGGCCCATGCTACCGTTGTCTTTTCCGCGAGCCGCCGCCGCCGGAGCTGGTGCCTAGCTGCGCTGAAGCAGGCGTGCTCGGCGTCGTGCCGGGATTGGTGGGCACGATCCAGGCAACCGAGGCAATCAAGATGTTGCTCGGCCTCGGCGACACGCTCGTCGGCCGGCTGCTTACTCTCGACGCATTGACGATGGCGTTCCGCACGATCGAGATTCAGCGCGATCCGGAGTGCCCGGCGTGCGGCACGCGGGAGCTGAGCGAGCTGATCGACTACGATGAATTCTGCAGCGGCGTTGATTCGCGGGCGCTGGAGCGAGGAGACGTGAAAGAAATTCAGCCGAGTCAGCTCGCCGCGCGTCTTGCCACAGGAGAAGACCTGGAAATCATCGACGTCCGCGAGCCCTTCGAGTGGGAGCTGGGGCACATTCCCGGGGCGCGGCTCGTTCCAATGAATCGGATCGCGGACGAAATTCCGCGGCTCGACAAGCGCCGCGAGACGATTCTCTATTGCAAGGTCGGTCTACGCAGCCGGTTCGCCGCGGAGCAGCTCGCCGACGCCGGACTCTCCGAGGTGCGGAATCTCACTGGCGGCATTTTGCGTTGGATCGACGATGTCGATCCGACGATGACGAGGTATTAGTTGATCCCACCGGATCCCATCGAGCGGTTTCGCGAAGTCTACGCACTCGCCGAAAAAGTCGACCGCTCGATCATCCCGGATCCCAATGCGATGGCACTCGCAACGATCGAGGATCGGAAGCAGCCCACCGTTAGAATCGTGTTGTTGAAGGCGTTCGACGAGCACGGATTCGTTTTCTACACGAATTACGAGGGCAGAAAGGGGCGGCACCTGCTGGCGCAGCCGCAGGCGGCGCTGTGTTTCTATTGGGGCCCGCTCGACATCCAGGTCCGGGTCGAGGGATCGGTGACGAAAGTTGCAGATGAAGAAGCAGATGCCTACTTCGCGAGCAGAGCCCGTCTCAGCCAGATCGGAGCCTGGGCGTCCAGGCAAAGCAAACCGCTGGAGAGTCCGACGGCGCTCGACGATCGTGTCGCGGAGTACGAGAAGAAATTCGAGGGGCGGCCAGTGCCGCGTCCCGAGTTTTGGTCGGGTTTTCGCGTTTCACCCGAAAGAATCGAGTTCTGGAAGGGCAAGCCCAATCGTCTACACGAACGACATCTCTACACGAGAGAAGGCGATGGTTGGCGGATCGAGACTCTTTATCCATAATCGCGGTACAACTGAAAGCCGTTTTCGTCTAAAATGGTGAGATGACCAGCACCCGAATTTCTCCAACTCAACCCGCGCAACCCGCGCAACCCGCGCAGCCGGCACCTGCCCAGAAAAACGGCCATGCCTCGCCACCGCACGGCGTACCGGCGGAGCCGTGGACCGTTGCGAAAGCAAAAGCGCTGTACAACATCGAAGGCTGGGGAATCGGGTTCTTCGACATCAATGAGGCTGGTCACGTTGTCGTGAAACCCGATCGCAATCGTCCGGAACGCGAGCTCGATCTCTTTGAGCTGGCGAGTGATTTGGAAGAGCAGGGCGTGGGGCTGCCATTGCTGCTTCGGTTCTCGGACATACTGCGTTCCCGCATCGAATCCCTCAACGAGAAGTTCGGCAAGGCGCGCGAAGAGTACGGCTACGAGGGCGGCTACACCACGGTCTATCCGATCAAGGTCAATCAGCAGCGCCACGTCGTCGAGGAGATCGTCGAGTTCGGAAAGACAGCCGGCGTCGGGCTCGAGTGCGGCAGCAAGCCGGAGCTCCAGGCGGTGCTGGGACTCGCCGAGCACACCGATCATCTGATCGTGTGCAACGGGTACAAGGACGAAGAGTTCATGCGCCTGGCGTTGATGGGGCAGAAGCTTGGCCACCAGGTATTCATCGTCCTCGAGCAGCTCAGCGAGGTCGACGTTCTGTTGCAGGTCGCCGATGAACTTGGCGTAAAACCCACCGCTGGCGTGCGCATCAAGCTGTATTCCGAAGGTTCGGGACGGTGGGCCAGGAGCGGCGGCGAGAAATCGAAGTTTGGCTTGAGCACGGCGCAGCTGGTGAAGCTGGTCGACAAACTGAAGGCCGCCGGTCGTCTGGATGTCCTCAAGCTGATTCACTTCCACCTTGGCTCCCAGATCACCGACATTCGCTACATCAAGGCCGGATTGCAGGAAGTCTCACGCTACTACGCCGAGCTGCGCGGGCTGGGTGTCGACATCACTCACGTAGACGTTGGTGGTGGACTCGGCGTCGATTACGATGGCAGCGGTTCGACTTCGCAGGCGAGCGTCAACTACACGCTGCAGGAGTACGCCGACGACGTGATCTACACCATCGCGGAGGCCTGCCGGCAGCACGAGCTGCCGATGCCGCACATCATCAGCGAGTCGGGTCGCGCGTTGACGGCGCACCACGCGCTGCTGCTATTGAGCGTGATCGATGTCGAATCCCAGTCGGAAAACGCGGTGCCCGAGCTGAATGAAGATCATCATACGCTGCTGCACGAGATGCTGGCGGACTTCCATTCGTTGTCGAAGCCGCGTCTATCGCGAAAGCGAGTGCGCGAGGTTTATCACGACGCGACCTTCGACAAGGAAAGAGCGCAGGAGCTGTTCAACAGCGGCGTCCTGACGCTCCGCGATCGCGCCGTCGCCGAGCAGATTTACCTGTCGACGATCGCGACGGTGGTGAAGATCGCTCAGCGCGACCGCGACGAGTACTCGGACATCATCGACGATCTGGAAGCGACGATGGTCGACCGCTACTTCTGCAATTTCTCGCTGTTCCAGTCACTGCCGGACAGCTGGGCGATCGATCAAATCTTCCCGATCATGCCAATCCACCGACTCGGCGAGGAGCCGACGCGTCGCGGCACCATTCAGGATGTAACGTGCGATTCAGACGGCAAGATCGAGTGCTTCATCGGCGACCGGACGACGAGGAAGAGTCTCGAGCTGCACCCGTTCAACGACGGCGACCCGTACATCATCGGAATCTTTTTGACAGGTGCGTACCAGGAGATTCTCGGCGATCTTCACAATCTCTTTGGGGACACGAACGCCGTGCACATTCGCCTGTCTGAGACCAAAGGCTACGAGGTGACGGATCTGGTGCACGGCGATACGGTGACCGAGGTGCTCGACTACGTGCAGTTCAGAGCATCGGGACTGCTCGCGACGTTCCGCCGCAAAGTTGCGAACGCGACGAACATCACGCGACAGGAGGCGAATACTTTTATTGCGGACTACGTCGCGGGATTGGAGGGGTATACCTACCTGGAAGGCGAAGCGGCACGGTAGAGGATCGAGGACAACTGCAAGAGAACGGGGTGTGAGTTGCGAGGTTGAGGTTGTGGGTTGCGGGTCGCTGTCAGCTCAACCCACACCCCGTACCCAGGAACTCGCACCCCACACCCCGTTCTTTTGCAGTTGTCCTCAGCAGTTACGCCTGCGAGAATCTCTTCTCGACTTCCTTCCAGTTCACGACATTCCACCACGCCGTGATGTAGTCTGGCCGGCGGTTCTGATACTTGAGATAGTACGCGTGCTCCCAGACGTCGACGCCGAGGATTGCGCGCTGGCCCTCCATTAGCGGGTTGTCCTGGTTCGGGGTGCTGGTGATCGAGAGCTTGCCGCCGTTGTTGACCAACCACGCCCAGCCCGATCCGAACCGGCTCGCACCGGCCGCCGCGAACTGCTCGCGGAATTTCGCGAAGTCACCAAATGCGCTGCGAATCGCGTTGCCCAGATTTCCGCCCGGCTCACCACCCGCCTTCGGCGCCATGATCTGCCAGAACATCGAGTGGTTCCAGTGTCCACCACCGTTGTTGCGCACCGCGGTCCGCACTGCCTCCGGCGCCTTGTTGATGTTGCGCATGAGATCGTCGAGCGATTTGCTCGCCAACTCCGGAGCTTTCTCGATGGCGGCGTTCAGGTTGTTGACGTACGCCTGATGGTGTTTGCCGTGGTGGATCTCCATGGTCTTCGCATCTATGTGGGGCTCGAGTGCAGCGAAGTCGTAGGGAAGAGGAGGAAGCGTAAATGCCATTTTGGTCTCCTAGTGGTTCTCGTTCTGTTTTTTTTCCTGAGGACTGAGTATCCCGGACCAACGGCATCGACGAGTTCGGACTGATTGAGGATGGCGGACTCGGACCGGGCCACAGGACCGAGAACGAATGACGACCACATCCTCCTCGGTTCGGCGGTTGTCCGCGTCCGTAAACCTCAATCAGTCCGAACTTGTCGATGCACCTGGTCCGCGGTACTCAGTCCTCATTCAAACAACCGGTTCGGTCTTGATTCCTTTCCCTCTCCGTGCACGAATCGCGCTGATGATTCCCGGCAACAGCGAAAGAAAAACGACGATGACGATGACTATCTCGATGTGCTCGTCGACTCCTGGAATATAGTTACCGAGAAAATACCCAATGCCGATCATGCTCCAGATCCAGATGATCGCGCCGATGATGTTGAAGGTGATGAACGTGCGAAACGGCATACCAGCAACACCCGCTGTAACGGGCGCAAACGTGCGGATCACGGGCATGAACTGAGCTAGCACAATGGTCTTTCTTCCGTATTTCTCGTAGAACTGGTGGGCGCGGATAGCATGCTTTTTGTTGAAGAACAAGCTGTTTTCTCGATTAAAAACGCGCGGACCCGTCGTACGGCCGATGAAGTAGCCGACTGAGTTGCCGCAGATGGCGGCGAGGGTGAGCACGGGCAGCAGCGTGTAAACGTTCAGATGTCCAGTGGCGGCGAACAGTCCAGCAGTAACAAGCAGCGAATCACCGGGTAGAAACACACCGACCAGCAAACCCGTTTCAGAGAAGATGATCGCAGCGAGACCAAACAATCCCGCCCACTGCACTAGCTCGTGGAGATTGGAAAGTCGGTGGAAGAAATCGACGAGCGTCTGCATGCAGTCGGTCTGAGACCAGCGAATGGAAGAGAGACGTTCAAGTTCACCGCCTCCACGACGCAAAGCAACCAGAGAGTATTTGCTTGCGTTTCCCGACCGACGGCCGCGTTTCCGTCGAATCGGCAGAGCTGAGCGGATTTTCACCGCCATCGCCGTGGCGGTGCTCGTTCTCTTCACAATCGGCTGGTCGTGGTCCATCGCCAAAGCGCGAGCGAGCGGGGAAGGCGGGGTGACACCGGCGACTGCAACAATCACCGCCGCACTCACCGACGGCTCTGCGCCCTCGGTTGCCTATCTCACCGATGCAGCGCTGACTGCGCTCGCGGCACCGGCTCGGGGCGAAAGCGGCAAGCTGCGGGTTCGCATTCAACCGGAAGGATCGCCAATCAATCCGATTCTGGCCGACAGCCTCCCGCCTGGTGCGACGGCGACATTCTCTTCTGGCACAGCGGCCGAATCGACGGCGACGCTCACCGCGCCGAAAAAGCCTGGCATCTGGAACATCGCGCTCAAGATCGGCAACGCGATGAAGCCGCTTGGCGACTTCAGCGTCATCACCCTGCGGCCGGCGAGCGAGAAAGTGGGATCAAAGCTGGGACTGTACTACATCGGCAACTGGCCAGCCGCGCGAAAGGGTCAGCCCGGCGTTAACTATGCGCCGCCAACCGGCTTCATCGAAGTGACACCGCAGAATCAGAACACCCAGCTGTCCGAGCATTTCCGACTCAAGGATTTTCTGCCGCATGATCAGGCGAACGTCTGGCCGAAATACATCGTTGTCGACATGAAGCTGGTCGACAAGGACGAGCTGGTGCTGCAGGATCTCAAGGAGCACGGCATCAATCCAAACGGCGTGCGCGTGATGAGTGGCTTTCGAACGCCTCAGTACAACGCGGGCGGTGGCGATCCGCGCGGACGTGCCGCGCTAAGCCGACATATGTATGGGGACGCCAACGACATCTTCATCGACAACGATGGCGACGGTCAGATGGACGACCTCAATCACGACGGGCGCGTGAATATTGCAGATAGCAAGGTCATTCTGGACGCGGTCAATCGCGTCGAGCGGGCACACCCTTCGCTGATAGGAGGGTGCGGCATATATTCCGGCACGTCAGCGCACGGGCCGTTCACCCACATCGACACGCGAGGCTACCCCGCTCGCTGGACTGGAACAGGAGATGGCTAATGGCGGACAAAACAACCACCTTGGCGGCACCAGCGGAGGAGCACAGACATACACCGGCCAATCCCAAACGGGACCCGGCGATGCCGGTGCGACTGGCGGATCTAGAGCCGTACGTCGGACTGGGCTATTTGTCCAAGCTCTTCAAACTGATGGCGATAATCCTGCTGCTCCTGCTCGTGTCGGAAATCATCACCGGCCTGGTGACGCAGGGGACGACGGCGATTCCGACCTTGCTCGGCGAAATGAGTCGGCTCGTGGTGCTGGCGGGATTGCTATGGGGTAGCGGCGACCTGGCGCTACTTCTGATCGACATGGGCCACGACGTGCGCGCGACCAGAATCCTCCTTGGCCGACAGGCACTCCATCAGACGGGATCGACCGGCATCACACCGCCGTCCGGATCACCGCGCGTCGAAGGAGGCAGCTTCGTGGAGCGTGGACCCCGCTAAGCTTTACACCATCGGGCATTCGACGAGAACGCTCGAGGAGTTCGTCGGGTTGTTGAAGAGGGAAGGCGTGTCGCATCTGGTCGATGTGCGCGCCTTTCCCACATCAGCGCGATATCCGCACTTCAATCAAACGAATCTGGCCGAGAGTCTGGCGAAAGAAGGAATTCGCTACACGCACTTTCCCGCGCTGGGTGGACGTCGCAAAGTGCGTCGCGATTCGCACAACACGCTTTGGCGTAACGCGGGATTTCGAGGCTACGCAGACTACATGGAGACGCGCGAGTTCGACGAGGCACTGAATGAATTGGTCGCGCTAGCATCACGCGAACCGACCGCGATCATGTGTGCGGAAGCCGTCCCGTGGCGGTGTCACCGCTCATTAATCTCCGATGCGGCTGTCGCGAAGGGCGTCAGGGTTTTCCATATAATGGACGATGGAGCCCACGAGCATCGTTTGACATCGTTCGGGCGAATCGATGCGGATGGCCGGGTGCACTACGACGCTGCTCCGCAGAGTGATCTTTTTGGTGCAGATGTTTCGTAGGGGGAGCGACTGAGGCCCGATGACCAACTGCATCGATCATCGCGGACTGATTGCTGATTGCTGACCAAAGCGCGCTTTAGTCAGTACTCCTCAATTAATCCGCGATCGTAGATGCCGTTGGTCATCGGGCCTCAGTCAGCACCTCCTTCCCGCTGCGCGCGAACATTACAGGCATGCGTGTTGCCATCATGCATGGCGTGCGGTACCATAACGCCGGGCCGAGTGGCCGCGCGCCAAGCGGGGGACACAGTCTGTCGCGCCGGGTGTAATTCACTTCTTGCGAGGATGCCATCATGCTTTGGACGATCGCGGTAATCTTGTTCATCCTTTGGATTCTGGGATTCTTCGTAGTCCATGTAGGCGGCGGACTGATTCACCTGCTGCTGGTCATCGCAGTCATCGTCGTTATCTATCGTTTGATTACCGGAAGGCCGGTCGTCTAAGCTCGCCGACAAAAGCAAAAGTGCTGCTCCCACTTCGTGAGCGAAGCGAGAGCAGCACTTTTGCTTTTTGTCTGCGGACTCTGAACTGCTCACAACTCCCTTACCCTGCACGCGGTAAGAGGTACCTGTAGCACAGTTGTCTGGTACCAGATTAGCTGGGAGTTACCTGGTACCAGGCACCTGCGCTCCCCGCACCTCTCACCTCGTGCACCGTAATGCCGGTGGAAGAAGCTCGCACCTCCATCCTCTCCTCGGTTCGCGTCGTTTTGCACGAACCGCAGGACCCCGTGAACATCGCCGCGACCATTCGCGCGATGAAGAACATGGGTTGCCGCGATCTCTATCTCGTGAACTCGGTCGACTACGATCCGTGGCGAATAGAAGGCATCGCCCACGATACCAACGACATAATCGATCGCATTAAACGGTGCGATACGATCGAGGAAGCGCTCGCCGGTGTCGTACGCGTTGCTGGATTCACCGCGCGGAGACGCGCGGCAAAACGCGATGTCGTCGCTCCAAGAGCTGCAAGTGCTGAGCTGCTCGACTACGCGCGGACCGGTCCCGTTGCCATTCTGTTTGGCCGCGAAGACAAAGGATTGCCCAATGAGATTCTCGATCGTGCCCACATCCTCGTCACCATTCCAACCACCGAGCACGCATCGCTCAACCTCGCCCAGGCAGTAATGGTCGAACTATACGAGCTGCACCTGTCGGCGGCGGATGCGACGAGAACGATGGCGCCGCCGCGCAAGGACGCTCCGCCTGCTTCAGCCGAAGAGTACGAGCAGTTGTTTGCCGACACTGAGCGCGGGCTTCACGCAATCGACTTTTTCAAGACGCGCTACCACGAACACATCATGCGCACTGTGCGCACACTCTTCTATCGAGCAGCGCCTGATTCGCGCGAGCTCGCACTCTTGCGCGCCATCTTCATCGAGATCGTTCGGACAATCGACCGCATCACGAAGCGACAGGCAGGAGGTTTGCAGCAGTGACGCGCACCTTGCGCTGCACTACCTGTCCGGGCATTTTTCCGCCGTTCGGTTGCTTGTGAAATTCTTCACAAAGCCGACTTATTAACTCGCTTTTAACCAACTCTCGCGGATGAATTTGCGAAGCAGATGGTTTGCAGTGCCGGGATTCGTGTGCATTGCGGCACTGGCCACCATGCTTTCTGCATATAGCGGTGCGTCTTCGTCAGAGGGCAGCAGTCCTGTGCAGCCGGTGAAATTCCGGCATACGGTGCACGTGGATACCCTGAAGATGAACTGTCTCTACTGTCACTTCTCCGCCAACAAGTCGTTCGATCCGGGTTTACCCGCGATGAGCACCTGCATGGGCTGCCACACAGTGGTGCAGGGTACGACCGACGACAACAAAGCAGAGATCAAGAAGCTCGCGTCGTTCGCCGGCAAGAACGAACCGGTGCCGTGGATCCGCATCCACAAGCTTCCCGAGTACGTGCACTTCCCGCACATGCGTCACGTGAATGCCGGTGTGAGCTGCCAGACATGTCACGGGCAAATTCAGACGATGAAGCAGGTTTATCAGGCCAACTCACTCAACATGGGCTGGTGCGTGAACTGCCACATCGGTGCGTCCAATCCACCTTTCCGCGCGCGTTACGATTGCGCGGTGTGCCACTACTGAGCGAATGAGTCAGGAATCCGATTCGACCACCGCTCCGCGTCCATCAGGCGTAAAACGCCGCGACTTCCTCAAAGTTCTCGGCGGCGGCGCGGCGGCGACGACGATGATCGGCTGCACGTCGGAAAGAGTCGAGAAGCTCATTCCGTATTTCGTTTCGCCCGACCAGACAGTGCCGGGTGTCTCCGATTACTACGCGACGACGTGTCGTGAGTGCTCCGCGGGTTGCGGCATCATCGCCGAGACTCGCGATGGACGCACCATCAAGCTGGAAGGAAATCCGGATCATCCGGTGAATCGCGGCGCATTGTGCGCGCGCGGACAAGCGGCGCTGCAGGGTTTGTACAATCCTGATCGCTATCGCGGTCCGATGGCGAGAAAAAATGGCGTGCTGCAAAACGTCAACTGGGACGAAGCGCTGACGATTTTCGCGCAACAGCTTGGTGCAGTCCGCAGCCGCGGGCAGGCCGGCAACGCGGTATTCATCAATCAACACGAGTCAGGAAGCTTCACCGGATTTCTGGATGCTTGGCTCGCCAACTATGGTATGCCGGCGCACCTCAGCTTCGATGCGGAAGCCGATCACGCGGTAATCGCGGCAAACCGGCAGACGTATGGTGTCGCCTGGCCGCGCTTCGATTTCAAGGCTGCCCGGCTGATCGTTTCGATCGGCGCTGATTTCCTCGGCAACTGGGGTGCGATGGTTCCCCAGCAATTGGATTGGGCCGATGCGCGCGCTGATCACAACAACGCACCGCGCTTGATCTATGTTGGTCCACGTCGTTCGCTTACCGGCCTCAACGCCGATCAGTGGATCGATTGCAGACCCGGAAGCGAGATGGCGATCGTGCGCATGCTCGGCGGCCAGGTCTCTCCCCAGGCCGCGGCGCAGGCGACTGGGGTGAGCGCCGATGTGCTTACCGCTTTCGCGCGCGAGTTTAGCACGACGACGCCGAGCATTGTATTCGGCGGTGGCAGCGGCGCTGATGCGTTCGATGTCGCGCTGGCTGCGAATGCGCTGAATCAATCGCGCGGAAGTGCCGGCGCGACGATCAAGGCCAACGAGGCTCACCTCGGCTACGATCGCATGGCATCGGTCAGCGAGATGCGCGCCCTCGCCGAAAGAATGAACGCGGGTGGCGTTTCGCTGCTGATGGTGCGAGGAGTGAATCCGGCGTTCACGCTGCCGAGGTCGGTCGGTTTCGGTCCGGCGATGGCGAAAGTTCCGTTCAAGGTCAGCTTCTCGAGCTATCCGGACGCGACCACCGAGATGGCGGATCTCATTCTGCCCGATCACCATCCGCTCGAACAGTGGGGCGACGCCGAGCCCGTCCGCGGAACGATTTCACTGCAGCAGCCGACGATGGATCCGGTGTTCAACACTCGTGCAACATCGGATGTGCTGATCCAGGTAGCGAAAAAGGATCCTGCCAACGCCGCGAAGTATCCGACTCCGGATTACCGCAGCCTACTGATTAGCCGTTTCCCCGGCGGCGCAGCGGGGCTCGCCGCTGCACTGCCGAAAGGGATCGCCGCCGGCACACTGGGCGAGGCAACGACTGCGCGGCCCGTTCCCCCAGTGCGTCAGGGAGCTGCGCTCGAGCAATCGAGCGGCAACATGTATCTCGTGCTGTATCCGCATCCATTTATCGGGGATGGACGCGGCGCGAACAAGCCGTGGCTGCAGGAGATTCCAGACCCGGTCACCAAGATCTGTTGGCAGACTGTCGCCGAGATCAATCCCGTGACGGCGGAGAAGATGGGTCTCGCCAACGGCGACATGGTCACCGTGCAGACGACAGCGGGCAGCATCACTCTGCCCGTCCTCACGTACATCGGCATTCAGCGCGATACCATTGCGATTGCGACCGGCCGTGGACAGCAGCACGCCGGGCGATACGCAAAGGCTGGATTGAGCCCGCTCGACGTTCTGCCGCTCGCTGAAAATCGCGCGGGTGGGCTTGCGTTCGCGGCGACGAAGGCGAACGTCAGCAAGGCCGGCGGGTCCGCACACATCGTGACCACTGAAGGATCGTCGCGCCAGCACGGTCGCGGCATCGGTCAGGCGATCGCGATCGCAGATCTGCGCGCGGGTCGTCCCGGACACGACACCGGCACATCAAACGTCGAGGAGGTTGCGGGAGAAGCACCCGGAGGCGGAGAAGAAACTCCGCAAGGAATGCGGCCGGAGGGCGTTGGCGTGCACGGCAAAGAGCTCCCTGGCGACGCGTCGCACGCGTTTCTGCCCGGTATGCGCGCGCCGGTGGCGAACGATGCGCAGGGCGAGCAGGGCACGCAGAGATCGAACATCAAGGGCATGTACGATCCGGAGCATTGGGCGCACATGGGCAGGCGTCGCTGGGCGATGACCGTCGATCTCGCGCGCTGCACCGGCTGCGCGGCGTGCGTCAGTGCGTGCTACGCTGAAAACAACATTCCCACGGTCGGTGCGGACTGGCAGGTACCGCAGGTCCTGCCGGATCGCAGTGGATTCGGCGCGAACCTTTTGCGCAGTCGCGAGATGGCGTGGATCCGCATCGAGCGATACTTCGAGGGCGGTGAAGACGGCAGCGCGAATTTCGACACGCGCTTCGTGCCGATGATGTGTCAGCACTGCGGCAACGCACCGTGCGAACCGGTGTGCCCTGTGTACGCGACCTATCACGCACCGGACGGATTGAACGTCCAGGTTTACAATCGCTGCGTCGGCACGCGGTACTGCTCGAACAACTGCCCGTACAAGGTTCGCTACTTCAACTGGTTCGGTTATGGCGAGCCGGCGCGACCGCAGTATGCGTTCCCCGAGCCGCTGAACTGGCAGCTCAATCCAGACGTCACCGTTCGCGGAAAAGGCGTCATGGAGAAGTGCAGCTTCTGCGTGCAGCGAATTCGCGAAGCGGAAAACAGAGCTGCGCTCGAGAAGAGAGACCTCAAGCCTGACGAGTTCACGACTTCGTGCGCAGCATCGTGCCCGTCACGCGCGATCGTATTTGGTGATGCAGCGGACGAGAACTGGACCGTGACGCAGCTCGCCAAGGATGCGCGCGCGTACCACGTGTTCGAGGAACTGAACACGTATACTGCGGTCGTCTATCTGAAGAAGGTTACCCATCCAGCTCCGGTGGGGGCTGCCTAATGGCGACAGTCACCAAGCCTGTACCCGCCGAAGAGCCGCGCCGGCCGAACATTGCAACAGCGGCGGTATCGCTTCCCGCCGTTCGCGATTTCGAGCAGGTCGATCGTGAGATCGTCGGTACGCTGCGCCCGACGCTCCAGTGGTTCATCGGACTGGGCGTCGCGATTCTGGCGCTTCTACTCGGCATCACTGCGTGGATGTATCAGATCTACACCGGACTCGGTGTAGCCGGTTACAACCCGCCGGTGATGTGGGGCGTGTACATCATCACTTTCGTTTTCTGGATCGGTATCGGTCACGCCGGAACGCTGATCTCGGCGATCTTGTACCTCTTTAGAGCTGGATTCCGCACCACGATCTATCGGTGCGCGGAAGCGATGACGGTGTTCGCCGTCATGACCGCGGCGTTGTTTCCGATTTTGCACCTCGGTCGGCCGTGGAAGTTCTTCTGGCTGATTCCGTATCCGAACTGGCGCTATGTCTGGCCGCAGTTCAAGAGTCCGCTGGTGTGGGACGTGTTCGCCATTCTCACGTACTTCACCATCTCCAGCACGTTCCTGTACATCGGATTGATTCCAGACGTCGCGGTGCTGCGAGATCGCGAAAAGATCAGCCCGATTCGCAAGCGCATCTTTACGCTGTTGTCGCTCGGGTGGAGAAATACTGACAACGAGTGGCGGCATTTCGCGCGGGCGTATCTGTTCCTGGCCGCGTTGTCGACGCCGCTGGTGCTGTCGGTGCACTCCGTCGTGTCGTTCGACTTTGCGATGGCGCTCACCCCCGGTTGGCACACGACGATTTTCCCGCCCTACTTCGTCGCCGGCGCAATCTTCTCGGGAATGGGAATGGTGTTCACGATCATCATTCCGCTGAGAAAGTGGTTTGGCGTCAAGCATTACGTCACCATCAACCATCTCGACGCAGCCGCGAAATTGGCGCTCTTCACGTCGCTCCTTGTCGGCTGCGCGTACATGAACGAGTGGTTCGTGGCGTGGTACAGCGGCAATGAAGCGGAGCAGCAGTTCTTCGCGAATCGCATCTGGGGTCAATGGTGGTGGGCCTCGTCGATTCTTTATACATGCAACATGGTGTTGCCGCTGTCTCTGTTCGTGCAGAAGCTGAGACGCAGCGCGGCGTGGCTATTCATCATCTCGTTCACGATCAACATCGGCATGTGGTTCGAGCGCTTCGTGATCGTGGTGCCGTCGCTGTCGCACGAGTTCGAGCCGTGGCAGTGGACGAGCTACCGCCCGACGATTGTCGACTACTCGATTCTGATCGGCAGCTTCGGCTGGTTCTCGATGTGGTTCATGCTGTTCATCAAACAGCTGCCTGTAATCGCGATCGCCGAGGTCAAAGAGATCGTGCCGCCGCGGCTGCGCACGCGCCACGAGCATGGCATCGATCCGGCGGGGCGGCCGTTCGAGTACGAGCCTGACACTCCGGGAGAGTTCGCATAATGCGTGGAGTTCTTGCCGCGTTCCGCGATCTCGACTCCGCCGTCGACGCGATCGAAGCGCTCAAGGAAAAGAATCTTGGCGCAGTGCGGGTCTTCACGCCGACGCCGCGCCACGAGATCGAAGAAGCCATCGCGCCGCCACCGAGTCCGGTGCGTCGTTATACGCTCATCGGCGGACTACTTGGTTGCACCTTCGGCTACTGGATCGCGATCTGGGTTTCTGATTACTGGCCACTAGTCGTCGGCGGAAAACCGATCGCGTCATGGGTGCCGTACACGGTTTTTGGATTCGAGGTCATGGTTTTGATCGGCGGACTGTCAACAGTTGCCGGTCTGTTCATAACGGCGCGCATTCCGCGCATCACGATGATGGTCGGTTATGATCCGCGTTTCAGTCACGGCGATTACGGAATCTGGGTCGAGTGCCCGCCGGAAAAGGCGCGCACCGCGGAAGAACTCCTGACGCAGCACGGCGCGGTCGAGGTTCGTCGTGAGCGCTGACTTTTCCGTGAGAAACCGTGCGCTCGCCCGCGCGCGGGTGCTGCTACTGGTCGCACCGTTATTGTTGACCGCGTGCGAGTGGTTTACCGACTTCAAGCGTCAGCCCTCATTGTGGACGTGGGAGCCGGTGAAAGACTCCCTCACACCATCGCGGGGGCAGCCGCAGTTTTCGGTGCCGACGACGGGGACCGCCGTCGCAGGATTCCAGGTCTCCTATGGCGCGTTTCCCGCGACAATCGACTCGATGTCGAATCTGCGGAACCCGACACCCGCGAGCGAAGCGTCACTCGCAAACGGCAGAAAATATTTCGAGATCAACTGCACGCCGTGTCACGGCGAGCGGGCGATGGGAGATGGGCCGGCAACGCGATACGGGATGCCGGGCATCAACCTCACCAGCGATGTCACGAAGGCGCGCACCGATGGCTACATCTTCGGCATGATTCGCAACGGTCGCGGATTGATGCCTCCTTACAACCGCATTGAAGAAATGGATCGCTGGGATGTGGTGAACTATCTGCGCACCCTGCAGGCAAACGGCCAGACAATGCAAGTCGGACCGCTGGCGGCGCCGGGCGTAACCGGTGACAAAGTTCCAGGCGCGACGGTATTGGGTCCGCAGCAGCCGGCGCCGTTTTCGCCGCCTCGCACTCTGCTGCCAGGAGCAGCGCCCACACAGCAACCGCCATCGCCAACCGCCGCAACGCAACAGGGATTGCAGCCAACTACTCCGACCGACACTACGACTCGCGGCAGATCCGACTCGACGAAAGCTCGTGACAGCGTGAGAGCGAGGTCGACTCAATGAGCCACGACGCACACACTCCCAATCGCGACGAAGTACTAGTCGGCATCGATCGGCCGACTCCGCCGCTGCTGACCACGCTGTGCATCGCTGCCAGTGTGATTGGTGTGCTGATCTTCATCATTGGTCTGTTCGTCAATGCGGACCGAGTCTGGCAGGCGCTTTACACGAATTGGCTCTTCTTCGCCACGGTTTCATCTGCCGGAGTGATGTTCGTGGCTGCGCAGCGGATCACGACTGCGCGCTGGTCGAGACCGATCATCCGATTCCTCGAAGGCTACGTGGCGTTCATGCCGGTGGCGTTCGTGCTGCTGGTTCTGATTTTCCTGTTCGGCAGACACCACGTGTTCTGGTTCACTAACCGCGTTCCGGAAGTTCGTGAGAAGGCTTTGTATCTCGGCCCGGCCTTCTTCTATCCACGAGTGATTCTGATTCTGCTGCTGCTGACGGTGCTGAGCGTCTGGTACATCTATCTCTGTGTCAGGCTCGACGTCGGCATCGTGCCGGAGGGCGGTGCGAATTGGGCGCGCGGAATTCGCGAGCGCATGCGGCGCGGGTTTGGCGACGAGCGGCGCGAGCTGCACACTACGCATTCGATTCAAGGCTATCTTGCTGTCGCTCTTGCGTTCACGTTCGGCTTCGGCTGGATCGTTCTGTCGTGGGATTTGTCGATGTCGCTCGATCCACACTTCCAGAGCACCATGTACGGCTGGTGGTTCTTCATGGGAGCCTGGGTCGCCGCGCTTGCGAGCTGGACTTTGATCGTGATGGCGTGGCGGCGGTATCTCGCGCGCTACGATCTCATCACCGACAAACATTTCCACGATCTCGGCAAACTCTGCTTCGCGTTCACGGCGTTCTGGGGCTACATCACCTTCGGTCAATACCTGGTGCTCTGGTACGGCAACGTGGCGGAAGAAACCCACTGGGCGCGACTGCGCCTGATCGAAGGCTGGCGCTGGCCGACTCTGATCGCGGTGACGTTGATGTTCGGACTTCCGTTCTTCGGTCTGCTTTCGCGCGCGGCTAAGGTTTTCCTGCCGACGATGACATTTTTTGCGCTGTGCACGGTGGTCGGGTTGTGGATGACGCGCTACCTCGAGGTTTATCCGTCGATCTACGGCGAGCTTCACAACATTCCGTTCGGCATCTGGGAGATCGGCATCACGCTCGGTATGCTCGGGCTCTGGGGTTTCTGCTATCTGGCGTTCTCCAACGCGTTCCCGCGAATGCGGGTGCTGCTGATGACGTCGCCGTATCGGGATGAAGTGCAGGTACCGGTCAATCCGAAGACGATGGAGCCGCTCCCGGCGCACGAGTAGTTAGTTCTCGGCGCGGGGTCGTTTTATATTTCGAACCGCGGGGCGTTAGCTCAGCTGGGAGAGCGCCTGGTTTGCAACCAGGAGGTCGCAGGTTCGATCCCTGTACGCTCCATTATCGCGCATCACAAGCCTGCCTACTGTCCGCTACCTGCGGACGCGTCCTGTCACAATCGCCGATGATTCGACATTCCCACTCTCTTTGCGGCGGCGATAGTCGGTGCACGAAATTCGTTCGGATCGCGTGAAACTGCAGTCGGGTGCGACGCGGATGGTCGAGGCGCTGGATTCGGCTGGTGTGCATTGCGTGTTCGGACTTCCTGGCACCCAGACGATCGAGTTGTTCGAGGTCCTGCGTCAACGAGATATTCGAACTGTCATCGCCACGAGTGAGTCCAGCGCGGCGTTCATGGCGGGCGGCTGGGCCAGGGTAACCGGCAAACCAGGCGTCCTCGTAACAATCTCCGGTCCGGGATTTACGTGGACTCTTAGTGGTATCGCCGAGGCGCGCCTCGATTCGATTCCACTCGTTCACATCGTCGGAAGTCCGCCCGTCGATCCGCTTCCTCGTATGTTCAGGCAGCAGGAGCTGCCCCAGACGGAAATCGCACGCCCACTCTACAAGTCGATCATCGATGCTGATTCATACGCAGATCTCGCCGAGCCGATAAACGAGGCTATCGCACGCGCCACTGCGGATGTCCCGGGCCCCGTGTTGGTGCAGGTGACATCAATGGCGCTGCAACTCCAGCGGTCGTTGCCGGAGCAAGTCGTCGCCGACGCCGCTTCACCTTCGTCGGCGCAAGGCGATATCAGCGGCATCGTCGACCGTGTAAAGACGGCGCGGCGGCCGGTATTCCTTGTCGGCCCCGGTGTTATTCCATCGGCAGTGTCCTTACTCAAACTCGCCGAGCGGATACGCCTTCCCATCATCACCACTCCGTCGGCGCGCGGCGTTGTTTCGGAAACGCATCCTCTTAATCTCGGGTTCGATCCCTTCGCCGGTTGCGTTACGGATTTGAATGAGTTCCTGAGGTCGGCCGATGTCATTCTTGCCGTCGGCACCAAGCTGAGTCACAGCGATACCAGCGGCTTCGAGATGCAGCTACCGTCTGATAGACTGGTGCATTTGGCGCGTGGCTCTCAAGCGCTCGAAGCAAACTATCCGGCATCGGTTTCCGCCGTTGGAGACGCGGGCGTGCTGATAGATCGACTGCTGGCGGAGAATCTGCGAGTCAGCGATTGGTCGGATGTAGAGCTCGCCGATTGGCGCCGTCGAATCTCCAACCGTACCGGGGGCGTCGAGCCGCGTATTGGTGGATCAGCTTCCGGCAATGCGCAAGCGTTTTTTGCGTCGTTGCGACAGGGCCTCAGTGACGATGCCATCCTCGTACTCGATTCAGGACTTCACCAAATCCTGGCGCGCGCGTACTTCCCGGTGAAGTCACCGCACGGGATGCTGATGCCGACGGATCTACAGAGCATGGGGTTCGCGATACCAACGGCCATCGGCGCAAAACTGGCGTCGCCTGAGAGGGCGGTGATTGCGGTTGTGGGTGACGGCGGATTTGCAATGACGGCGCTCGAACTGCTCTCGGCTGCTCGGGAGTCTATGTCAATTGTGGTCGTTGTTTTTGCCGACGGCGCGTTTGGCCAGATTCGGATGCAGCAACTCAGTAATTATGGAGCGGCTCACGCTGTCACTTTGCGCAATCCTGATTTCGGCCTGCTGGCTGCATCGGTGGGCGCGCACCACGATTTCGTTGGCGACAATGACGACATCGAGCTTTGCGTCCGAGACGCAGTGAGACGGCGTGTGAGTACGATCATCGAGGTGAGCGTACGCGACTCGCTTCCAATCCGACGGGAGGCGGCTACCGCTCGGGTGAAAAGGACGTTGCGCCGCACCGGTTGGGCGCGCTTCCTACTGCTGTTCGGAAGATTGGTGCTTAGAAGGTGAAGCGGTTGTAGGCGCGCGGTTAGAAAACCGGCAGCTCTTCGAAGCTTACGACTGCATCGCTCTCGCCCTGAATTGGAGCGTGGTCGAGTGCACTCTCCGCTCGCTGTACGAGCTCGGCGACGTTCAACTTTGAATCCGCGAGGTCCTGTACCGCTGAAAAGCCGACGCGCAAGCGCACCTGTCCGCCGATAACTTTTTTCCTCGACGCGTTATTCAGCTCGCGCTGCAGTCGCGCGACGAGCAGCCGGGCACCGGCCGCATCGGTGTCGGGTGCAAGGATGGCGAGACGCGAATCGCCGACGTGCCCAACCACATCAGATTGCCGGCTCTGCTCGCGGAATACATGCGCCACATCCGCGAAGCCGCTGGCATCTTCTTTCCACAACGTGCTGGAACCGACTTCGCGATCCAGCACCTGCGGTGAAAATGCGACGCACGCAAACGCCTCGTGGTTGCGCTGCGCGCGAGCGCTCAGCTTTCCAGCGAGCTGGCGAAGCCCGAATGGAGTGTACAGGCCCGTGTTCGCGTTCACGAAATCCTGAGTCCGCGTCAACAGCAGTTCGCCGCGGGCGCGGAGAAAGGTCTCAAGCTTCGTGAAAATCGGGTCCAGATCGACCGGGTGGCTGCAGTATTCCCAGGCGCCCGAGTTGTATGCAGTGAGACGCGCTCGCGGATTGCCTGGCGTTGGAGAAGTAATAACTACGGGTATAGAGTGGTCGAATTGCGAGCCTTCCCGTACGGCTCGACACACTTCCAGTGAGTCGATGTCGGCAAGTGATTCATCGAGCACGAGGATGTCGTGATTCGCAAGCCGAGCGAGCTCGAGCGCTTGTATGCCGGAGCGGGTGTGGGCGACTACATATCCCCGTTGCTGGAAGACGTTCTCCAGCGCTCTGCTCATCCAGTCGTCACTGCACGCAATCAACGCAACTGGGGGGCGTTGTTCCAACAGCTGCATTCAACCTCCTCTTTGGTAGCCCGACTCGCGTGGCGCTTATGGCGCTGTAGCGTCGCGGCTTTGCTGTCACCACCTTTCGGTGGTTTTGCCGGTTTCTGAGGAGCGGACTGTTCAAATTGACCCGAGTCCGGTCTGTATTGCAGACGACTGGGTGCGTATCGGGGATACGAGGGCGGACTGGAGGCCGCCCTGGGGTTCGTTAACCTAACTTGTTGGGAGCTAAGGCTTTACTAGAGGATGGGCAGGGACAAAATAAAAGAGAACCGGGTGCCGTCTTTGCCGCTGTCCACCTGCAACGAACTTTCCATTGCCTCGACCAAGGTGCGCACTATCGCGAGACCGAGACCGGCACTCGAGAAGCGTAACTTTACGCCCTCTGGCGGGAAGCCGTAGCACAACCTTTCCAGCACGTCATCAGGGATCCCGGGGCCCGTATCCTCAACCCAGAATTCGACGCGATCGCCGCCAATTTCCGAGCAACCCATCGCCACTGAGCCCGCGTCGGTGTAACGAATTGCATTGGACGCAAGATTGAGCAGTGACTGCTGGATCGCAGACCCGTAACCCATGCGTGCGTCTTGCTCCGGGAACTCCATGCCGAGCGGAATTCCTTTCTCCTCGCACATCGGTTGAACAATTTCGCTGACCGAATGCATCGTTTCGCTGATCGAGAAGGGCGCTGTGGCAGCCTGCACCAGGCCATCTCCTCGCGCGGCCGCAATCAGGTTCGAAACCGTTGTGCTCAGACCGAACGCAGCACCATAAATCAGGCCGAGTTGGCGTTCACGCACAGGATTGGAGCCAGTACGTTCCGCTCGCCGAAGTGAATCGACCAGCAGGAGGATCGAACCAAGTGGCGAACGTATGTCGTGCGCAATAGCAACTACCGCGTCCGCGCAGTCCGCTCCGGTGAGGCGCGCGATGAACTTGCCTCGATCAGTGCGCTTCCACGCTTCCTCGGCTTCGTCGAGCCTGAGCAGGGCTCTCACAACTTCCTGCGCATCCAGGTTCGTGCTCTGCTCGAGTTGCTGGAGGAAGTTGACTTTCAGAGTTGATACGTGTTCACGGGCAATCACCGGCGCAGCAGTTGAGAGTGTCCCGTTGGTGCGCATTGTACCGATCACCCACGAAATCACCTCGTTCAATCGCTCGCGTACTTCGACGCGTGTCTGCTTGGTGCCGTGCGCAATGGACGTTGCTGTGCGATCAGCTGCGACACGAAGCGCAGCGATCAGATTATCTGCGGTTGTCGGGGGGGCACAATCGGACGATGAAACGTCGGCGCCTTCGGAGGCGCGTTTGTTGGCGGAGTGCATCGGACTATGGCTAAGACGATAGTCCGAGTAGTCAGTCATTGGCGATGCTGAATTTGCTCCTGCGGGGTCCATCTGTGCCATCAGATCTCCGTCACTGACGACGGCTCGCGGACGCCCATCTTAGGGGCCAGTTCTTATCAGGTCAAGGGTGGCTTCGAGTCACGGCCCGGAAAGGTGTCGAGTCAGCCTGTTTCACACCGTGAAACGGCAGTTTTGCGCGGATCCGTGGGGCGAACGGTTAGGGCGCTCGGCGTACCTCCTTTTAACCGGGAAGTTCGTCGAAGCTCGCCACCGCGCTCGGCCTGCTCGCGGTTACGATGTGCGCAAGGGCGCTTTCGGCTTGATGGACAAGCTCGTTGATGTCCACTTTGGACGTCGCCAGATCTGTTACCGCTGAAAAACCTGCGCGGAACTGAACGCCGGTGCCGACCCGGCGCGTCTCCACTTCACGCTGCAATCGCGCGACGAGCATTCGCGCACCGGCGGCATCCGTATCGGGCGCAAGCACCGCGAGTTGCGTCTCACCGCGCTTAACCACGACATCCGATCTACGGGCCTGTTCGCGCACGACGTGCGCGAGGTCACGGAAATTCGTCGAATCACCAGTCGCAGAGCCCGGGCCGTCCGGCGATACCGGCGAGAGTGCGAGACATGCAAACGCTTCGTGATTGCGAACGCCCCGCGCTTCGAGCTGCTCCGCCATCTGCTGGAGCCCGAATTCCGTGTACAGGCCGCTCGACGGGTCCATCAAGGATTTTTTCTGCTTTTCCGCCAATTCACCGCGCGCGCGAAGAAAAGTATTCAGCTTGAGAAAGAGTCCGTCGACGTCCACCGGTTGATGGCAATACTCCCACGCGCCCGCTGAGTACGCTGCAGTCCTGCTTGGCAGCGAAGAGTGTGCTGACGAAATGATCACGATTGGCGTGGCGTGATCGAAGAGGGGGTCGTCGCGCAAAGCGATACAGACATCGGTGCCACTCAGCTGCTCGAGTCGTTCGTCGAGCACGATGACGTCGAACTCGCCGCGCCGAGCGAACGTCAACGCTTCCTTACCGGAACCGGTGCGCGTAACCCGGTAACCCTTATCCTGAAATACCGTTTCCATCGAACGGCGCATCCACTCATCGCTGAAACCGACTAGCGCGGTACGTACTTCGGGCGATGTCATGCGGTAGCCCGTGCCAGCGAGTGACGGTCACGATGTACGGACGCAAGCTTCTGGGAATCGTCGCTCTTCCGATCAATCGACTGCAGCTCGCCAGCCGACTGGCGCGCGAGATACCATCGAAGTGTTTCAGCGAGACCTTCAGGGACGTTATGTGTGGGCTCGAACGCAAGCAGCTCGCGAGCTTTTTCGATCCCCGCACGGGAATAGCGGATGTCTCCCAATCGCGCGCCCAGGTGGACAGGCACTGCGGTCGCAAGCTCCGAGCGATGAGTGGCGAGCTCGTCGCGCATCATCGCGAAAAGATCGTTCAATGAGATCGAAGCACCGCATGCAATGTTATAACTCTGACAGGTCGCAGTTTTATCGTTTACGAGCGCTGCAAGGAGATTTGCCTGAACGACGTTGGCAACAAAACAAAAGTCGCGTGTCGTTTCTCCGTCGCCGAAAATTCGGCATCGCTCACCGCGCAGCAGTGTCGCAGCCCACTTTGGTATCACTGCGGCGTACGCTCCAGAGGGATCCTGACGCGGTCCAAATACGTTGAAATATCGGAGGCCGATCGTCTCGAGCCCGTAACTCATTTGAAATGCAAGCGCGTAGGTCTCATTGGCCGCCTTGCTTGCGGCGTACGGCGACAATGGTCGACCTACAACGTCTTCAATTTGAGGATACGCCGGGGTGTCTCCATAGACGGCGCTCGATGATGCATAAACAAACCGTCTCACCCCGGCGTCCTTGGACGCAACGAGCATATTGATGAAACCGTCGACGTTCACTGAGTTGGTCCTTAGCGGGTCGTCTACTGACCACGGAACGGATCCAAGCGCTGCATGGTGGAGAACGAAGTCAGCGCCAGTGCATGCTAAGCGGCATGTGTCGAGATCGCGTATGTCGCCTTCAATCATCCGGAATTCGGCCGGACCCGGTAACGGTGTTTCCAAAACCTCGTCGAGATTGGCGCGATGACCAGTAGAAAAGTTGTCGACGCCCACTACTCGCTGTCCCAGAGCGAGGAGCTCTCTGAGCAGGCTCGAGCCGATGAACCCTGCAACCCCGGTTATTACCCAGGTTCGCGGGGTGGTCAGCAAATCCCTTCGAATTTGGTCGTATGCAGTGGAAATCGCTGACTCACAGTGAGGGAATTCCCGCGTACTCAGTCGAGAGCAAGCATGCGCGGGAGCAGCTCACTCCATCAAACGCGCCGCCTTCGCGGCTTCCTCGGCGGCGCGACAAGGCATCTTCCATTCCCTGGTCCTGCGAATCGATGTTTCCCCTAAAGCGTGTGATAGCAGTTCGTTACGCAGGTGGTCCGGCAAGGCACCCACACAAAGTCACTGCCTTTGTCGCGGTGTTGCCCCATTCCTGTGGTGATCGAACTACAGGACGATCGTCTCCAATTGCGAGCGAGCGAGTCGCGGCACACTGGCGTCGGGCCGGAGTGGTTGCGCTTCGCAAACATCCGGTGCGTTTGGGGGTCGCACATACATATATTGCGCGCACCATCTGCATTTGCAGCGCAAGTATCCAATTTTCTGATGTCATCTACACCAAGTCACTGGCTATCTGACCCCGGTTCGCTTTCGTCCCCGGTCAGGCCGTTAGGCGCCACGGCGTTACCACCGGCCGAGGGATCCGCCCTTCGAAGAATTGCCCGAAGGCTTAGCGCGAAACTCAAAACGGTAGCGGGTTGGGTACTTTTTCGAACCGGCTTATTCCGGCTCCTTTGGCGCGGACGCGCGGTGATCGTAGTGTTTCATCGCGTCAACGAGGCGTACCCTACCGATCCCCTCACGCTCACGAACACCGCATTTGAGCAATTCGCACGATTCTTCGCGCGCTACTTCGAAGTCGTTTCTCTCAGCGAATTGCTGCGACGTCTTGAAAAGGGGGGGACGCTGCCGCCGTCGCTAACCATCACCTTCGACGACGGATACTGGGGTAACGCGACAATCGCCGCACCGATTCTCGAGCGGCACGGATTGCGGGGATGCTTTTTTCTGACCACCGATTTTATCGGTTCCGACTACGTTCCATGGTGGGACAAGCAGCAACGCATTGCAACGCAGTGGATGAGTTGGGATCAAGCGAGAGCGCTGCGGGACGCCGGTCACGAGATCGGCTCACACACCCAGACACACGTTGATCTCGGGGCCGTTCCCACTGAAGTTGCAAGACGTGAGGTCGGCGGCGGCAACGAGCGCCTGACGAAGGAGCTCGGCGAGAATGTTGGCCTGTTCGCGTACCCCTTCGGCGGCCGCGACAACATGTCGTCCGAAAATCAGGCGGTGATCGCGACGCTCGGGTTGCGTTGCAGTGTCTCTGCGCATGGAGGATACGTGCGCGCGGGAGATGATCCGTTGCGATTGAAGAGGGTGAACATCTCGAACTGGTTTGAATCGCCATATCAGTTCGGATTCGAGCTGATTACCGGCAGACTGGCGCAGGAAGCGCGCTGAAAGGCGCGCGGGCAACCGCTCTAACATTGTCTTCCCCGAATCGACAGACCGCTCTCGCGCTTGGGTCCGGTATCACCGTTCTCGGTGTTTTGCGAGCGCTTTCGGAAGCGGGAGTGACTATATACGCGTTGCCAGACGCGGAGAAAATGATAAGGCGATCTCGCCTTTTCAGGTCAGCGCCGGCGCGGCTGGCCGGCGTTCAGGCGACCAATCTGGCCGAGGCAGTGCAATCGCTCCCGAAACGTACCGTGCTTTTCGGCTGCTCAGACTACTGGGCACGGGCTGTTGCCGCACTCCCTCCGACGGTTCTTGTTGACTACCCGGCAAGCATTGCCCCGCTTGCCGCACTCGATCTGCTGGTGGACAAAGCTCGATTGCGTGAAACGCTCGAGCGGATCGGCATCCCGCACCCGCGAACACGCGATCTGTCATCGCGAACGGATCTGGAAGCAGTACCGGACTCAGTGCTAGCGACGGCGTTTCTCAAGCCCGCGCACTCCCAGCAATTCTTCGCGCGCTTCGGTGTGAAGGCGTTCAAATTCTCTGACAAGGCTGACGCAATCAATCGGCTTTCGATCGCACTCGACGCGGGACTTCCTTTAATGCTTCAGGAGTACATTCCCGGGCCGCCGACCAATCACTACTTCATCGACGGTTTTGTGGATCGAGATGGCGTTATGCGCGCAACATTCGTCCGGCGGCGCTTGCGAATGAACCCTCCAGACTTCGGCAACAGCACTCTGATGGTGAGCATTCCGGTCGAAGAGGCGGCGAGTGCCGTTTCATCGCTGACATTGCTGCTGCGCCACATTTCCTATCGGGGAATTTTCAGCGCCGAGTTCAAGCGCGATGAGCGAGACGGCGTTTTCAACTTGATCGAAGTAAACGCTCGCCCGTGGTGGTATGTCGAGTTCGCGGCGCGCTGCGGTGTGAATGTTTGCGAGCTTGCAATGAAGGACGCGCTCGGCGAGCGGGTCGACACGGTTGCTACGTACAAAACTGGCCGACGCTGCGTTTTTCCCTACTACGACTTCGAGGCAGTGCAATCGGAGTATCGTGCCGGTCGCGTGAGCGTGACGCAGTGGGCGCGCTCATGGCTCGGTGCGTACCAGCCTGTTTTTCGCTGGTCGGATCCGCTGCCGGCCGCAGCCCAAACCGTGTCTCTGCTTCGACAGCGGTTACGCGCGTTCAAAGCGTAAGAAAGGTTACAATACTCCGCTCCGGCGCGTCTCATTTGTAGAAGCGTACCAAGCGTTGGGTCAGCTGAAACTGATTTTCCAACGTGCGGGTTGATCATTCATACGCTGCTCAGAGCAAAGCCGTCGAAAGACGGCGGCGCAGAGCTACGGGGCTGTCGCGGGATTCCGCTACGCTAGCCGAGCCGCCAGCGAATCCGACCACATGGTCGTCGGTGTCGCGGCGGCGTTTTTATTTGCCGCAATTGGCAACGGCGATCGGTCCACAGCGGGGTACTAGTCCCATGCACTCCATCGCCAGGATCGCACGTCGTGCTGCGCGCTCATCGTGGCTGGCCGTTTTGGTCCCTATGCTTACCGTTTGCTCGGGGGTTACGGGGACGACCACCGAGCCTACACCGCCGCATGATCCGGTTGTCACCAGCGTCAGTGTATCGCCGTCGTCGGCCGACATTGAGGTCGATGGTTCTACCGCACTGACAGCAACAGTGATGGACGCCCAAGGGAATCCGCTGACGGGCCAGTCGGTTTCGTGGACGAGCAGCAACGAGGCAGCGGCGACAGTGAGCTCGATCGGACTTGTCACTGGTGTAGCAGAGGGATCGGCACTCATCACTGCCACAAGCTCGAGTAAAAAGGGTAGCGCGAGCGTATCGGTAAAACCCAAGCCGCCGGTAGTGACGAGTGTCACAGTTTCACCAGCGACTGCTTCGGTTGTCGTCGGTCAGACGCAGACTCTCACTGTGGTGGTCAAGGACGCTCAGGGAAATGTGATGAGCGGCCAGACCGTTACATGGTCGACCAGTAACTCGGTATCCGCAACTGTCGATGCCAACGGAGTCGTGACCGGACGTGCGGCTGGATCCGCGACGATCACCGCCGCTTCCGCAGGGAAATCCGGAACAGCAGCAATCACGGTCACGGCGCCTGCGCCGGTTGTGACTACCGTCACAGTCAGCCCACCAACTGCCTCGATCGCGTCGGGCGGTTCTGTTACGCTGACTGCAACGGTGAAGGATGCTCAGGGCAACGTCATGAGCGGGCAGACAGTAACGTGGTCCACCAGTAATTCCGCGGTGGCAAGCGTTAATAGTAGCGGCGTCGTTAGCGGCGTAGCGGCTGGATCCGCCACGGTTACAGCGACTTGCGCAGGGAAAACGGGCTCGTCGGCAATCACAGTTTCTTCGCCTCCGCCACCGCCGCCGCCTCCTCCACCACCGCCGCCGCCGCCACCACCGGGTGGAACGCTACTCTTCTCGGAGAACTTCGAGGACGCCAACCTCGCGTCGCGGGGATGGTACGACAATACCGGAGTCGTATTGTCGACGACCGAGCACATCACGGGGAGTACCAGCTCCGCTCAGTATCGCTTTCTCGCTGGTGCGACGACGCCGACGAGCGGTAATGCGCAGCGCCACAAATTCACGCCGACCAACTCGTTCTATTTGAGCTATTACGTGAAGTACAGCGCGAACTGGGTCGGATCGAACCAGCTTTATCACCCGCACGAGTTTCAGGTGATGAGTACGCTCGATGGCGATTGGGACGGGCCCTCAAACGGCTACCTGGTGCTCTACGTGGAGCAGAACTATCAGAACGGCGGCAAGCCGCGCCTCGCAGTCCAGGACAACAAATCGATCAACACCACTTACGGACCGCTGCCCCACAACCTCGTCGGTGTAACCGAGAATCGATCCACGGGCGGGTGCAATGGCATGTCGGAAGCCAACATGTTCTCCGAGTGCTTCAACGCCGGCACCAACTGGTACAACGACAAGCAGCTGCTCGGGCCTGTTGTTTTCCAACCCTCGGCCGGCGCCGGCTACAAGAACGACTGGAACTTCGTTGAAGCGTACTTTCAGCTCAACACAGTCGTGAATGGAATCGGTCAGTCCGACGGTGTGATGCAATACTGGTTCAACGGCACGCTCATTCTCGACCGTCACGACATAGTGTTTCGAACGGGCGCGCATCCGACGATACAATTCAGCCAGTTCATCATCGCGCCGTACATCGGAGACGGATCGCCGGTCGATCAGTCGATGTTCATCGACAACTTGCGAGTCGCAACGGGACGAATTCCCTAAAGCTGGCCGGCGTCCGAGGTCCGGTTTGACACCTGGTTGCGGCTGCGGAACGGTCTGGTGAGTGCCACAAACATCTGTCGGCACCCCCTCAAATCGCTCACGACACCCTGTGGCTCACTCACCACAGTCTTGATTCGGCTCGGCATCACAAGGGCTGATTCCAAGTTGGTCAGCATCATCCCAAAGCCTGTGAACACATAGGCTTAGGCGCTGCTCGGGGTCACCCACCCCCGCGTCCGAACTGCTGAAATACGCGGCACCGTTGCTGCAACCCGGCGGCACCGTCGCACGACGAGTCAGACAACGTATTCGAGGCTAGGTGCCCGGCCGTGGACGGCCGCGGGACACTGCAACTGATGCTCACAGTTCTGTTTGCTACCCACAACGGCGCGCGCACGCTACGCAGTGTTCTCGCGACCTATAGCCAGCTGATGCATCCCAACGGGGGCTGGAAACTCGTCGTCGTCGACAACGCCAGCACCGATAACAGTCGGCAAATTCTCGATTCGTTTCGCGATCAGCTCCCGATCGAGTATGTGTACGAACGAACGCCGGGAAAAAACGCAGCGCTCAACACCGGTCTCGAATTCGTTGAGGGAGATCTGGTGGTGCTGACTGATGACGATGTCTTCCCACGGCAAGACTGGTTGATAGCGCTGCGTGAGGCCGCCGACAATTACCCGGAGTATGCCGTATTTGGCGGACGCGTTTTGCCTAGATGGGAAACCGCGCCGCCAGAATGGGTGACGGCGTGGGTTCCGCGCGGGCCCGTCTACACGATCAGTTCCGATAAACTTTTCGACGGTCCAGCATCCCCGGAGAATATTTACGGACCAAACATGGCCGTGCGCGCCGACGTGTTCGCCGCAGGCGTCCGCTTCGACCCGTCGGTGGGACCGAATGGGTCCAACTACGCGATGGGGAGCGAAACCGAGTTGGTTATTCGGTTGGCCAGGCTTGGATACCGCATTCGCTGTGTTCCGGACGCCGAGGTCGAGCACTTCATCCGGAACTACCAGTTGCAGCGCGAATGGATACTGCGGCGCGCGACTCGATTTGGTCGTGGACAGTTTCGCCTCGGCGCTAGCCAGCAAGCGCGCGACGTTGCGACCTGGGTTGGAGTGCCGAGGCACCTGTTCAGAGAATTCTTCCGCGAATTTGGCGTGGCGCTCAAAGCGGCACTGACATTCGATGAAGAAACCGCATTTCGCGCGCGCTGGACGCTCAACTTCTTGTGGGGCCAAATCATCGAAGCGCGCAACATTCGCGTTCACTCGCGCGAGCTCCGTCTACACACGGTACCCTAATGGGAACTATCCCTCAAGCAATGTCGCAAACCCCAGAGAGCGCCTCTCGATCCGTCGCGCCGACGACGAAGGGTCTCGTCTTTGACGTCGGCTTCAACATCGGCCAGGACACAGCGTTCTATCTTGCGGCCGGTCACCAGGTCGTCGCGATCGAGGCCGATCCGACACTCGCCGCTCAAGGTCGGAAGCGATTTGCCCGCGACATCGAAGCCGGCAATCTCGAAATATTAAATGTCGGCATTGCCGCGACCGAGGGTGAGGCGGAGTTCTGGATTTGCGAGCAAAAGCCCGAGTTCAACTCCTTTCATCGTGGCATTGCCGCCCGCAACGGTTACAGCAATCACTCGATCCGAATTCCAACGACTCGTTTCG
The DNA here is from genome assembly GCA_035248505.1 of Gemmatimonadaceae bacterium. Classification (GTDB taxonomy): domain Bacteria; phylum Gemmatimonadota; class Gemmatimonadetes; order Gemmatimonadales; family Gemmatimonadaceae; genus UBA4720. The sequence continues at coordinate 43,233 of DATFHK010000039.1, forward strand.
GTTCGATCATACGACAGTACGGAACACCCTACTACCTGAAGATCGACATCGAGGGCAACGAGATGTTGTGCCTCGACGAGCTCACGGCATCCACCCTACCGCAATACGTGTCGATCGAAAGCGAATGTCCGATCGGTGCGGAGCCGATATCTGTCGCGGATGGTCTGCGTGCTCTCCATAAGTTGCGCGATCTGGGTTACCAATCATTCAAGCTGATCGATCAGTTCACTTTTTGTTCGATATCGAGCCCGCCGTCTTTGAATTATCTGCTGGACACTGCATCGCGCAGATGGTTGACCAAAGCTCCGCTCAACCGCATTCGCGGCACGCACCGTTTATCGCGTAGTCTGATGACCAGGCCGAAACTCGAACGCAATCTGCGGTGGGAGTTTCCTCTCGGTTCGTCCGGCGCGCTCGGCGAGGATACTGCGGGACGGTGGATCACGCTGGAGATGGCAGAGCGCGCGTACCGCCGCCATCGCGAGGCGTATTTCCGGCGGTCTGACGTCGCTCACCATTCATTCTGGTGCGATTGGCACGCAAAGCTTGGAGCAGGAGCGGGAACCCCGGCGTCGTCTCTTGGAGTCGGGCGCGCGGAAGGAGTCGCGTTGTGACGACCGTTCGCACAGAAGTGGAATTAGTTCCTGCGTCCCCGGCCGCGCGTGGGCTTCAGCATCGTGCGCACGAGATCATCCCTGGCGGATGCCATACCTACGCAAAGGGCGACGACCAGTACCCGCAGAATGCGCCTCCATTCATTGCTCGGGGAGCCGGATGTCACGCGTGGGATCTCGACGGCAACGAGTACATCGAGTACGGCATGGGCTTGCGCTCGGTAGTGCTTGGTCACGCATACCCGGCAGTGATCGAGGCGGTGAGTGGAGAACTGGGGAAGGGGACGAACTTCACGAGACCCAACCCGCGCGAAGTGGAATGCGCCGAGATGCTGCTGTCGTGCATCCCGAAAATGGAGATGGTCAAGTTCGCCAAGAACGGCTCCGACGTAACGACCGCTGCTCTGAAGCTTGCGCGTGCCTATACCGGACGCGATCTCGTCGCTATCTGCGCGGATCAGCCTTTTTACTCCACGGATGATTGGTTCATCGGCGCGACGAGAATGCCTGCCGGAATTCCGGCGGTCGTCCGCGATCTCACTGTGAAATTTCGATACAACGACGCTCACAGTCTGTCGTCGCTGTTTGCGGCGCATCCGGATTCGATTGCGTGTGTTGTGCTCGAAGCCGAGACTGCTATCGCTCCGATTCCGGGGTTTCTGGCTGCCGTCCGGAAACTGTGCGATGAACACGGCGCGCTTCTGATTCTCGATGAAACGATTACGGGATTTCGCTGGGACATCGGTGGAGCGCAGAGTGTTCACGACGTCACGCCCGACCTATGCGCATTCGGGAAAGCGATGGCGAACGGTTTTGCACTCGCCGCGCTCGCCGGGAAAAAGCAATTCATGGAGCTCGGTGGCATCTCCCACTCGAACGAGCGGGTTTTTCTCCTTTCGACCACGCACGGCGCCGAAACGCACTCACTTGCGGCCGCGATGGCTACAATCGGAGTGTTCAAGGCCGAGCCCGTCATTCAGACGCTCTATCGGCAGGGAGATCGCCTGCGCAACGGATTCGTCGAGGTCGTCAGGCGTCACGGCGTGCAACACCAGCTTCAGATACTTGGGCGCTCGTGCAATCTGGTTTTCGCGACGAAGGGACCTGACGGCGCACCATCGCAGGCGTTTCGCGCGCTTTTCATGCAGGAATTGATTCGGGGCGGGGTCCTGGCTCCATCATTCGTTGTCAGCTACTCACACTCCGATGAGGATATCGACCGAACGATCGACGCGGTCGACAGCGCAGCGGAGATCTATGCGAGAGCCTTGTCCGACGGTGTCGAGTCATATCTGGTGGGTTCACCCGTGAAGCCGGTTTTCCGGCCCTACAATTGACGCTCGCCCGTCTCGCTACCACCGCCCCGACGACAAGTCCAGCGCCGCGTCGGATCGGCGTCCTGTATCCGTCCGGTTGGGGAAACCTGGGTGACGAAGCCGTCTTGCAGGCGACATTTGCCGGACTACGTCAGCTGTGGCCAGACGCAGAGCTGAAGGCGTTCACGCTTCATCCAGCGCGGACGTCGGTGAATCATCGAGTGTCGGCAGAGCCGCTGACCGGCCTGAATCGCCCACTGTTTTGCGCGCCGCGTGACGACGAGCCTGGCCTCGTGCGGGTCGCGCGATCCGTCGCGCGTCGCACAAGTGAGCTTCCGCTCGTGTGGCGTTTCACCCGCTGGGCAGCCGATCGCACGGCAGACATCGTCTTCGAAACCAAATCTGTAATTAGCGCGCGACGCTGGTTGAAGAACGCGGATCTCTTGCTCGCCTCGGGCGGCGGCCAGCTCGACGATGTCTGGGGCGGGGCGTTTGGACAGCCATACGCCCTTGCACGCTGGGCATACCTTTCGAAGCGCGCGCGCGTACCGTTCGCATTTTTGAGTGTCGGTTACGGTGGGGCATCCGGATGGCTCAGTCGCCGCTTTCTGCGTTACGCGTTGAGCCGCTCGGCCTATTGCTCGCTTCGCGACGCTGGCTCGCTTGCGCTGACGCAGCGGTTGGGCGTGAAGCGTGACTTGGGAGTTGTACCGGATCTGGCGTTTGCGCTCAGCGCGCGCGCCCCGCTGCCCCGGAAACGTCCGGGTTTCGATGTCGGGGTCAGTCCCATGACTTACATGCGGCCCGGCAGCTGGCCGAACGCCAATCCTGAGCACTACCGCCGCCTCGTTCGGCTGTGGGCAGACACGGTCGCCGCGATTGTCGCGAAGGGTAATCGTGCGCACCTCTTCGTGAGCGCGCCCGAGGACATGGTGGCCGTTGATGACGTGCTGAATTCCCTCGACGATGAAACGCGCGCCGCGTGCACGAAGAATCAAGCTGCAACTCCCGACGAATTGCTGGAGTTCTATCGCTGCATGGACGTCGTCATCTCCAGCAGACTTCACGGAGTACTACTGGCGATGGTCGCCGGTCGTCCCGTGCTGGCGCTGTCGCACGAGCGCAAAGTCCGTGCGCTGATGACGGACGCGGGCGTTGCTCATTTCTGTTCGGAGCTCGACACCGCAACCGTCAACCAGACCATGGATCTGCTCGAGAGGCTCACTGGCGATCTCGTAGGCAGCGCGTTTCAGGTCCGGGACTACGCCAGCCGTGCTGCGTCGCGCGTGAGGCAGCAACAGATGCAGCTGCCGCAGTTAGCGAAATCGAGAAGATGACGAGAGCACCACTCGTTAGCGTCGTGACGCCGTTCTATAACACCGCCGACTATCTCGCGCAGTGTATCGAAAGTGTTTTGACCCAGACCTATCCGCGGTTCGAGTACGTGCTGGTGGACAATCAAAGCACGGATGGTTCGGCAGAGATTGCCGCGTCGTACGCACGCCGAGATTCGCGCGTCCGTGTCGTCCGCAACAAGGACTTCGTGGGGCAGATCGCCAACTACAACGGCGCTCTTCGGCAGGCATCTCCTTCCGCGAAGTACGTGAAGCTGGTGCAGGCTGATGACGTCATCTTTCCGGAGTGTCTCGAGCGCATGGTGATTGTAGCCGAGGCGAATCCGACGGCCGCGATCATCAGCTCCTATTTCCTGATGGGTTCATGCCTGTCTGGAAGCGGCATCGCCTGGCCGACCGAGTGCATATCTGGTCGCGACGCCTGCAGACTGCAACTGCTCGACAAGTGCTTCATTTTCGGCTCGCCGACGACACTGCTCTATCGCGCGGACATCGTGGCGAAACGTCAGCCCTTCTTCTGCGAAACTTCGCTGCACGACGACACCGATATGTGTTACGAGGTTCTCGCCGAAGCTGATTTTGGATTCGTGCATCAGGTCCTTTCGTATACGCGTGTCGGGAACGGCGGTGTGTTGACCGAGATCGAAAGCTTTCAGTGGCGCGCGCTCGACTCGTACCTCGCACTGCGGCAACATGGGGCGCGATATCTGTCACCGGACGAACTGGAGCGCGCTCTTCAACCGGTACGCACCGAATATTTTCGCGTACTAGGCGAGGCAAGCGTGTTGGGGCGAGAGGAAGCGTTCTGGAATTACCATAGACGAGGTTTGGCAACCATTGGAGAGAAGCTACCATCGAATCTCGAGCTCGCGCATCACGTTGCGCGCGGAGTCATCAAGGCCGCCGTCAAGCCGAATTGGCTACTCGCGGAACGTGCGAGGATCAAGCGAGCAAAGCGGACCCGACAGGCGAGTGATTAAAGCGCTCCGGGAATTGGTCGCTAGTCGCGAGCTGCTGTACATGATTACCTGGCGGGAAATCCGCATTCGCTACAAGCAGTCTGTGATGGGGCTGCTTTGGGCAGTGCTGATGCCAATCATCATCACGTCGGCAGGCGTCGTGGTGCGCCTCGCCGCATCGAAGGTTTCAGGGCATCCAATCAGCGCGGCCGACATCGGTGGAATCGGTGTCAAAGCCCTGGCGTGGGCATTCTTCGTATCCGCGCTGCGCTTTGGCACGATGAGTCTCGCCGGCAACAGCAGTCTGGTCACGAAGATCAAATTTCCGCGACTCATTTTTCCGCTGTCGTCAGTGCTGACGTCGCTGTTTGACATGGCAATCGCCATCCCCGTGCTGCTCATCATTCTGCCGTTCGCCGGGGCTCACTTATCTGTAGCACTGCTCTGGGTGCCGGTTCTCCTGGTTCTGCTGGTAGTGTTCGCGGCCGGACTCTGCATTCTTTTCTCGGCAGCCAATCTTTTTTTCCGCGACATCAAGTACATCGTCGAGGTCGTGCTGACCTTCGCGATCTTTTTCACGCCCGTTCTCTTCGACTCGAGCTTTTTCGGAAAGTGGCGGTCGTTCTTCATGTTGAATCCGCTGACGCCGGTTCTGGAAGCATTGAACGCAAGCGTGATTCTCGGCCGCCAGCCGGATCTGATGTGGCTCGCTTACAGCGCCGTGGTATCGACGCTGCTTCTATGGTTTGGAGTAGTCTTTTTCCGCGGCCTCGAGCCGCGCTTTGCCGAGAGCGTATGAGGCAATTGTCATGAGTGATTTTGCCCTGAGGATGAATCATGTCTTCAAGCGCTTTCGGCGTGGAGAGCAGCACGACTCGTTGCGCGATCTCATTCCAGCACTTGTCAAGCGTGCCGTGCGCAAGGACAGAGAGCGCGAGCTTGCCCCGCAGGAATTCTGGGTTCTCAACGACATCAGCTTCGACGTCAGACGAGGCGAGACGCTCGGGATCATAGGTCATAACGGTGCCGGCAAGAGTACCATGCTCAAGCATCTGAGCGGGATCATGGTCCCGACCCGCGGTGACATCGAGGTTAACGGCCGGCTCTCGGCGCTTATCGAGGTGGGCGCCGGTTTTCATCCCGATCTCACCGGGCGCGAGAACGTCTATCTGAACGGAGTCATTCTCGGGATGACTCGCGCTGAGGTGAAGCGGAAGTTCGACGAGATCGTGGACTTCGCCGGACTCGAGGAATTCATCGATACACCCGTAAAGCGATACTCGTCGGGCATGTTCGCCCGCCTCGGCTTCTCCGTCGCTGCCCATCTCGAGCCGGACATCCTCATCATCGACGAAGTGCTGAGCGTGGGTGATTTTGCGTTCCAGCGCAAAGGCCTGGAGAAAATGCGTGCGATCGCCAAGAGCGGTGCGACAGTGATTTTCGTGTCGCACAATCTCCAGGCGGTAGCGGAGTTCTGTCAGCGTGGCATCCTGCTCGAGCGGGGACGCGTGATCGCTGACGGGCCGACCGATCACGTCATCCGACGCTATCTCGATACCGCCAGCGGCTATCAGGAGCGAACGGTGCGCGGCCCGGTGCGGATAGTCGGCGCGGCGATTTCAGGTGCCGACGGCGAAATCGGCAAGTTCTACGGCGGGTGCAAGGCGCGCATTAGAGTCACACTCGAAGCGACAGCACCAGTCGAGAAAGTGGCCGTCGTCATCCAGCTATTCAACGCCGATTTCTACGACATCTTTCACACGTCGAGCGAGCGGCTGGGTCATCCACCACTCACGCTCGCGGCGGGCCAAAAGGCCGAGTGCGATTTCGACGTCGATCTGCACCTCGGCGCGGGCACGTATTATCTCGGAGTCTATCTGTATCGGTACGACGCCGAGCACGAGTACGATCACATTTTCCCCGCGACGTCATTCGTCATGACAACCGATCGGGGAACGCAGGGCGTCGTCAATATTTATCCGGAAGTCGCTCGCTTCGAAGTGCAGTCTGCGCCTGGTCCGGCGTTGTTTCACTCCCGAAAGAATTCGATGCGTGCTTTGATCGGTACGACGCCGAACGAGGATTGATCCCACGCCAACTCAAGCTTCAGCGCTGCCGGTGACCATTCCGGATGAAGAAGCGCAACAGAACTTCTGGAATGACTGGAACGCGCGGTTTCGTGGCGCGACCTACGATCCCGGATTGGATCCCGCTACCATGCGCCGGCGAAACCTGGTCTTGGAGTGGGTTGAGAATCTTGGGCTGCAACATCCGCGGATTCTCGAGGTTGGATGTGCGACCGGCTGGTTGACCTGCCAGCTGGCGAAGTTCGGCGAAGTCGTTGGCACCGACATCGCGGATGCGTCGATACGCGAGGCCCGGGATCGATATCCCGGCATCCGGTTCGAGTGCGGTGACCTTTCGCAAATGAGCGACTTCACCGGCTTGTTCGATGTCGTCGTATGTCTGGAAACACTGAGCCACGTTCCCGATCAGCGGGCTTTTCTCAGAAGCATCTACAATGTCGTCAGACCGGGCGGCTTTCTCATCCTGACTACTCAGAACCGAGTCGTGTTCGAGAGGCGCGGCGATGTCACGCCACGCGCACCGGGTCAAATCCGGCGCTGGGTCTCCCCGGCGCAACTGCGTCGCCTGGCGGAGGCCGACTTTGAGATTCGGCGACTGACGACGCTGTTGCCAGAGGGGAATCTCGGGTTCTTGCGGGTGGTTAATTCACCAAGGCTCAATCGCTGGCTGCGTCGCGTATTTAGCACAACCTCGATCGACCGACTCAAGGAACGCATTGGTCTGGGCCAGACGATTGCCGTGCTGGCGCAGCGTCCGACGAGATAGCCATGCGCAGCAGTGCCTTACTGGTTACAACTGCTTTCCTCGCGATCGCCGGTTGCAATAGTACCAGCGAGCAAACCTCTCGCCTCGTCTCGCTTGGAATTACTCCCGGCGGCGCCGTAATCAGCCCTGGCGCGACACTGGTCTTTCAAGCCACCGCAACGTACGAGAGTGGCGATCGGCAGCAGCTCAAAGATGTCGTGTGGCATTCTGATGCTCCTTCGATCGCCACGATCGATACCAAAGGCAACGCTAGTGCGAAAGCAGTCGGCACCACGTGGATTCACGCCGAGGCGGGTGGCGTCCGCGATTCCACGACTCTGTCGGTAGTGCAGGGGACTGCGGCCGGTCCGTTGCGCGCGAGCACGGTCAACCCGCGTTATTTTGCCGACCCGTCTGGCAAGCCGGTGTACTTGACCGGTTCAGAGTACTGGAAGACGATACCGGACAACGGCCCGACCAATCCGCCGGCGCCTTTCGATTACGCGGGTTTTTTGGATTTTCTTGTTGCTCACAACCACAACTTCACGCGTCTCTACATGTGGGAGCAGGCGCGCTGGAGCTCGGAGACATCGATCGATCACTGGTTCAGCCCGACGATTTATTTGAGGACTGGCCCCGGCACCGCCGCTGATGGTGGATTGAAATTCGATGTCACCAGGATCAATCCAGCGTATCTCGCCCGAGTGCGGCAGCGCGCAATCGATGCCGGAGCGCGTGGGATCTACGTCTCCATCATGCTGTTCAATGGCTGGAGTGTCGAGGACAAGGAAAAGAGCGGAGGCAGAAATCCGTGGCTCGCTCACCCGTTCAACCCGGCGAACAACATCAACGGAATCAATGGCGACCCGAACGGCGATGGCTCCGGAAGCGAGAGCGAGACCTTGGCGATTCCTCAGATCACGGCGCTTCAGGAGACGTATGTGAAGGCGGTGATCGACGCCGTGAACGATCTCGACAACGTGCTCTACGAGATCAGCAACGAGAGCGAGGTCAGCTCCGACAGCTGGCAGTACCACATGATCGATTTCATCAGGAGTTACGAAGCAACAAAGGCAAAGCAGCACCCGATCGGGATGTCAGTGCCTTATCCGACGGTGCCGCAAGGGAGCAATACCGATGTCCTGAACAGCAGTGCTGACTGGGTGTCCATGAACGGGAACGTGGACAATCCGACATCGTGGGGTGGATCAAAGATCAGTCTCTGGGACACCGATCACTTGTGCGGCATCTGCGGCAATGCAGCCTGGCCATGGAAGAGTTTGACGCGTGGCCACAATCCGCTCTTGATGGACGGCTATGATGGCAGTGCAGGTGTCGGTGACCCACAATACAACCCGAGTGATCCGAAGTGGGAAGAAATCAGAAAGAACATGGGTTATGCCCGTAGCTATGCATTGAGGATGGACCTGGCACACGATACTCCGCGCGGCGACTTGGCCTCGACCGGCTATTGTCTGGCTGGAACTGAGTATCTGGTATTCTTGCCGAGCGGTGGCTCGACCACCGTGAACTTGGGCGGTGTGTCCGGGACACGGACGGTGGAGTGGTTTAATCCGTCGACCGCAGAGACGATGTCCGGCGGCACAGTGACGGGTGGCGGCACGGTCAACTTCACCGCTCCCTTCAGCGGAATGGCCGTGCTCTTCATACACCCATAAAAGAGCGCTAAGAAATCACCAGTACCTTTCGTCGCGCTTGAGCGCGAGGGTGATGCGCTTACGCGTGCCGCCGGTGTCTAGCGTGTAAACAGCTCTTATCTCGTCGCCAACAATAGTGGCCGTTACGGTTGGGCGCGCTTTTGATCCGCGTTTTTTGGTCGGAGTGAGAACAATCTGATCTTCGTGCACCTTGAAGGTGCCTGTTTCAGACTCAGACAGTACGGGCGTCTGAACTGGCTGGTGTCCGCGCCGAACGAGCTGGTGATAGTAGCGGAAATAAAGCGTGAAACGTCCGCCGGCGCTCAGCCTGAGTAGGCCCTGCTCTAGCCGGAAGAGTCTGGTGTCACCAGCGGTTGCGGGAAGTCGCAGTTCAGCCGGGATTGGCCGATCATTCATTAGATGGGCGAGATAACTGCCTTCGATGGGCTGAGACGTCAGGCCGTGCAGGCTGATTAAAACAATCGCAAAAACGTTGAGCAGGTTCGTCTCCGGTGTGCGTCTGGCCCGGTGTCATCAAGAACCCTGCTAACGTCGGATCGATTTCTCTCCAACTGCGACCGATCTGGACGCCCTCCAGAGTGTCGTAACCGGCCCGAGTCGGCCGGAATCGCTGTTAGGAACCTGTCCTGCCATGCCAACGTGTGTTTGCCATTCAACTCACACGTTGCGCGGTTGCAACACTTTGGCCGTCTTGGGCGCGTAAACCGGTGTCGGATAAGGGCTTGGCACTGGGCAGTGAATTGCGTCGGTACGATTCGCTCTAATGTCGCACCCATCCAGAATCATTCGACTTTATCGGTCGGTCCGACCCATCGCCCTCGCCTGGATCATTGGATCCTGCGGAGGTGGCGATAGCGTAGTTGGGCCACCGCCGCCTCCGCCACCGACAACCGCCACTATCACGTTGTCAGCGGGAACCGTGACGCTGGTTCCAGCGGAGAATATGCAGATTTCTGCGACCGCCAAAGATGCCGCGGGTCAGGCGCTGTCGCGCGTGTTCACGTGGACGTCGTCGGATCTAGCCAAGGCGACCGTTTCGTCCTCCGGAATGGTTACCGGAGTTGCGCCCGGAAACGCGACCATCACCGCCGCCGTAGATGGAAAGAGCGCATCGGCGACGGTCAGCGTGCTAGACGGTGGTGTCGTTTCGGCCGGCGGCGACACGTTGAACCTGCGTTCAGGTGATGTCCGGGTGATTGTGCCGCCCAGTGCGGTGACTTCGCCCACTGACATCTCAGTTGTTGAATCCTCCGCATACGCCGGCGATGCACGCGTGGTGAAAGGTACCCCGTTCGACTTCGGGCCCAGCGGGACTCAGTTCGCCAAGCCCGTGAGCATCAGAATCAAATACCTCGAGTCGAACCTGCCTGCCGGCACAGAGCAGGCGGCACTGCAGATTCATCTCGCGACCGCAAATGGTTGGCAAGTGGTGCCGGGCTCCGTCGTGGATGTCGCTGCAAAGACGGTGACGGCGGACGTCTCGCACTTCAGTGTTTACGCGATACTTACCCCTCTGCCTGTTGCTGCGGTCTCGATCGCGGGTACCGTGGAGCACCCCGTCACGAACGGCGCTGCGCAGCTCACAGTTGGAGATCAGGCGCAGCTGACCGCGACGGCGACTGACGCTCAGGGTAACGCGTTGGAGAATCGGTCGACGACATGGACCTCCTCGGACGCGACTATCGCCTCGGTAACGCCTGTCGGTCTCGTCACCGCGCTCAAGCCTGGTCCGGCTACGATCACGGCCACGATGGGTGGAGTGTCGTCGACCGTCAGCGTCGTCGTCTCGCCCATTCCGGTTACGACGGTCAACGTTTCGCTGGCATCGAGCTCGATCACCGCCGTTGAAACCGTTCAGGCATCCGCTACCACACTTGATGGCAACGGCAACGCACTCACCGGAAGAACCATTTCCTGGAGCTCGAGCAATACTGCAGTAGCAACGGTGGACGCGAACGGGTTAGTCGCCGCGGTAGCGCCGGGAACGACCAATATCATCGGCACCAGCGAAGGCAAAACCGGGAGCGCGATCCTGACGGTCACGCAAGCGCCCGTCGCTACCATCACGGTGTCGCTCAACCCCAGCTCGATCAGCGCCGTTCAGACTTCGCAAGCGACTGCGATCCTCCTCGATGCACACAGCCGAGCCCTCAGTGGACGAAACATCACGTGGAGTTCTGATAACACTTCGATCGCAAGTGTTGATGCGAATGGATTGGTAACAGCGCACGCCGCTGGCAGTGCAACCGTGAGCGCCAGCAGCGAGGGTAAGACAGGCAGCGCGGTGTTGACCGTCGATGCCGCTCCGGTTGCCAGCGTGACAGTTACTCCGGAGTCAGCGACTCTGGTACTTGGGATTACACCGACACAACAGCTAAGCGCAGTTACCAAAGACGGGAACGGCAGCGTTCTGGCAGGCCGCCTCGTCACGTGGTCTTCCAGCGATGCTACAGTCGCCTCTGTTGACGCGAATGGACTCGTGACGGCGCACATCGCTGGGTCGGCGACCGTCACCGCTACCAGCGAAGGCAAGTCAGCGACTTCCGCGATTACCGTCAGCGCGGCGCCGGTGGCAACGGTGACTGTCGCATTGGACCCCGGCACAATCTCGGCAATCGGAACGTCACAAGCCTCCGCCACACTGCGCGACGCGAATGGCAATGTGCTTCTTGGTCGCACGGTTGTCTGGGCCTCAGACAACAACGCAGTGGCGACCGTCTCCGCGACTGGTCTTGTGACGGCCGTTGCTTCGGGCACTGCAAGCATCACGGCGACGATTGAAGGCAAGACGGGAAGTGCAACGCTTACTGTGACGCCCGCCGCCGTCGCGACAGTCACGGTGAATCCAGCCTCAGCGACGCTGGTACTTGGAACTACCGCCAATCAGCAGTTGTCTGCGGTCGCCAAGGACGCTAACGGAAACGTCTTGAGCGGGCGCGCCGTCACCTGGTCGTCGAACGCTTCCGGGGTTGCGTCAGTCGATGCGAATGGACTAGTGACTGCCGTGAGCCCCGGCTCGGCGATCATCACAGCCGCAAGCGAAGGGAAGACGGGGACGTCGACGATTACCGTAAGTGTCGCGCCGGTTGCATCCGTTAGTGTCGCGCTGTCGCCGAGTTCAGTTACGGCGGGCGGGACATCTCAGGCGACGGCTACCACGCGAGATGCCAATGGCAATGTGGTCACCGGCCGCGTTGTAACGTGGAGCTCCGACAACACCGCCGTCGCAAATATCGATGCAAACGGACACGTGATCACGCTGTCGGCAGGAACCGCAAACATTATCGCAACCAGTGAAGGAAAAGCCGGCAGTGCGCTGCTAACTGTCACGGCGATTCCAGTTGCGACAGTGCTCGTCAGTCCGTCCAGTGCTACCCTGGTTCTTGGAATTACGCCGACGCAGCAGTTGGGCGCGCTGACGAAGGATGCGAATGGCAACACGCTGACGGGTCGAGTGGTGACATGGAGCTCGAGCAACACCGCAGCTGCGACTGTCGATGCGAACGGGCTCGTGACAGCGGTGGCAGCTGGCAGCGCAACGATCACAGCGACGAGCGAAGGGAAGACCGGCATGTCGTCGATCACAGTGAGTCTGGCACCTGTCGCTTCAGTCAACGTCGCACTGTCAGCCGCCTCGATTACGGCCAGTGGAACGTCTCAGGCGACGGCGACGACTCGTGATGTGAACGGGAATATTCTCACTGGCCGAACGGTCAGCTGGAGTTCCGATAACACTTCGGTCGCGACAGTAGATGCGACTGGTTTAGTGACGGCGGTGTCGGTGGGTACGGCCCACATAATTGCAACGAGCGAAGGCAAGACTGGCAGCGCGCAACTAACAGTGACGCCAACGCCTGTTGCTTCCGTGACCGTCAGTCCGTCGTCGGCAACGCTCACGCTGGGAATTACACCAACCCAGCAACTGACTGCCGTTACCAAGGATGCAAATGGCACTACGCTGAGCGGTCGAGTGGTTACCTGGAGCTCGAGCAATTCTGAAATTGCGACCGTTGATGCGAATGGTCTGGTGACGGCGGTTAGTGCGGGTCCGGCAACCATAAATGCCACCAGCGAAGGGAAGACTGGGACGTCGTCGATTACTGTAAACGTTGCGCCCGTTGCTACCGTCACAGTTGCTCTTTCTCAGGGCTCTATCACCGCAGTTGGTACCTCGCAGGCGACTGCCACCACTCGTGATGCGAATGGGAATGTTCTAACCGGCAGAACAGTCACGTGGAGC
>DATFHK010000040.1:0-33411 GCA_035248505.1 Gemmatimonadaceae bacterium
AGCGATCTGAAAATGTTCTTCAACGACCAGACAGAACTTTTTCAGCTCGCTCGCACGCCTGGCTGTATCCGTCACGAGATCGCGAAGTGCCTTGGCCCGTGCGTGGGTGGCTGCACAGAGACACAATACAATCACCAGGTATCGCTAGCACGCGCCTTCCTGGACGGCTCCGACGACGGTCCGATCGACATGCTGCGCGCGCAGATGGAGAAGTTGAGCGAGGAGCTGCAGTTCGAGCGCGCCGCAGTTTACCGCGATAAAATCGAGAGACTCGAAGCGCTGCGCGCGCAATTCGGTCGACTGCGGTTCGCGGTCGAGAATCTGTCGTTCGTCTACACCGTTCGCGGCTACGAGGGCGAGGACAAGGTTTATCTCATTCGCCGCGGTGTGGTGCGCGCAGAGTTGACGAAGCCGAGGTCGTCGAAGGATCGCCGGACGATGAAGCAGCTGGTCGACGATATTTTCTCGCAGCCCGTGCCGTCGAACGCCCAGGTACCGACTCACGAGATCGACGAGTTGTTGCTACTGTCGTCGTGGTTTCGAAGATTTCCGGCGGAGATGAAGAGGACGAGACAGGTCAGTTAACCCAGCTGGCCGCTCGCGCTGATGGCAGTCGACGGTAAGGCGGCAGCTTAGGGGGATTCGCCTTTCCAGCGCGAAACCAGGTTTTGCTCGACGCCCAGATGGTCAAGCATGCGGGCGACCATGAAATCGACGAGGTCGGTGATTTCCTTAGGTCTGTGATAGAACCCTGGCGCGGCTGGCATCACCACGGCGCCGGCACGAGTCAGCCGCAGCATGTTGCCGAGGTGGATTGCGCTGAGTGGAGTCTCTCTAGGGACCAATACCAGCTTCCGCTGCTCCTTGAGGCTGACGTCAGCGGCACGTTCGATCAGCGAGCGGGATGCGCCAACGGCGATCGCCGACAATGTTCCCATCGAGCATGGGCAGACAATCATACCCGACGTCTTTGCCGACCCGGACGCTGGAGCCGCCCCCCGATCGTCGTTGGAAAAAACTTCGACGTACGACGCCCACGCATCTATGCCGACTGTATCTCGCAACGCATCCATCGATTCGATACCAGCTTCGGTCGCGAGCAGGCGCATGCCGTACTTCGACACGATCAGAGATACCGGTCGATGCGCGGCGGTCAGCGCTTGAAGCAATCTCACGGCATAAGGAGCGCCGGAAGCGCCGGTGATGCCGACCACGATCGGTGGCGTGCCGGTCATCGAAGCAATCGCTCGGTGAAAACGAATCCCAGAAACACGATGCTGATCACGCCGTTCATCGTGAAGAAGGCGGCATCAAGGCGCGAAAAATCGTCGACCTTGACCAGCGAGTGCTCGTACAAAAGCAACGCGGCGGCGACTACGACTCCGGCGAAATAAACGATACCAGCTCCGGCACCGACGCCGGCAAGCGCAAGCGCCCCGACCGTAGTTAAGTGCAGAATACGCGCGATGCCAAGCGCATTCGCCTCACCGAAAGTGGAAGGCACGGAATAAAGACCGTTCTCGCGGTCGAACGAGACGTCTTGCAGCGCGTAGAGGATGTCGAAGCCCGATACCCAGCTCGCGACCGCGATCGCAAGGGCGACCAACATCCACCATGGACTGCTCCACCGACCAGTGATGGCGAGGTAGCCGCCGACTGGTGCAATCGATAAACCAACGCCAAGGACGAGATGCGACCAGCGCGTGAATCTCTTCGTATAGCTGTAGAACAGCACCCAAGAAAGCGCAACAGGCGCCAACATCAAACACAATGGATTCAGGCGCCATGCCGCGACAAGAAACAGCGCCGACGCCAGCGCCACCGCAATCGTCGCCTCGCGTACGCTCATCACCCCGGATGGAATCTCACGCATGCGCGTGCGCGGGTTTCGCGCGTCGATCTCGCGATCGGCAATTCGATTGAACCCCATCGCCGCAAACCGGGCAGCAGTGAAAGCGACAACGACCCACAACACCGCCCTGATCGTGATCGGCGCGACGTAGCTGGCCAGCACCACGCCAACCAGCGCGAACGGCAACGCGAACAATGTATGAGGCAGCCGCACGAGATTGACGTGACGCAGCAGCACTCCCTGCCCGACGAATGTCTGGCCCTCGCGCGCCGTAACGAGCGGTGCGTTATCGCGGTGCATTTTTGTTGAATCGCTGCCCACGATCGTTGTCGCCCAACCCCAGGCTGGACCACATCTCGTCGACCCTTCGTTTCGTGTCCGCGTCCATCTCGATCACGCCCGGCCAGTTGCGTGTGAATCCTTCCTCAGGCCATTTCCGCGTCGCGTCAATGCCCATCTTCGAGCCGTAGGTGAACGCGCGACTCGAATGGTCGAGCACGTCGATCGGACCCATCGAAAAACGCACGTCACGCTCCGGATCGATGTGATTGAGCGCCACCCACCACGCCTCCTGCACGTTACGCACGTTCACGTCCTTGTCCAGCACAATGATGACCTTGGCCAGCGACATCAAACCCTGACCCCACAATGCATTCATCACCTTGTATGCCTGACCGGGATATTGCTTGTCAATCGACACAAACACGAGGTTGTGGAAAATCCCCTCAGCCGGCATGTGATAATCGACGATCTCAGGTATCGTGAGCTTGAGCAGCGGCAGAAAGATCCGCTCGGTGGCATGACCGAGGTAGTAATCCTCCATCGGCGGACGCCCGACGATCGTCGTCGCGTAGACCGGATTCCGGCGCATCGTCAGCGCGGTGATGTGAACCTGCGGATAGAGATCAGCCTCGGAATAGAATCCGGTGTGATCGCCGAACGGACCTTCGACCACCAACGGCTCCGCCGGATCGATGTAACCCTCGATGACGAACTCGGCTTCGGCAGGCACCTCGAGATCGCACGTAATGGCTTTGGCAAGCGAAACTGGAGATTTGCGCAGAAAACCCGCGAACAGGAATTCATCGATCGTCGGCGGTAACGGCGCCGACGCACTGTACACCGAGGCTGGGTCGGCGCCGATTGCTATCACCACCGGCATCTTCTCGCCCTTTTCCGCCATCTCGCGCCAATGCGCGGCGCCCACTTTGTGTCGCTGCCAATGCATGGCGAGGCTGCGCGCACCGAGCACCTGTACGCGGTACATCCCGACGTTGCGAATTCCGCGCTTCGGATCCCTCGAGATCACCATCGGCAGCGTGATGTAGGGTCCGCCATCCTCCGGCCAGCACGTGATGATCGGCAATTTCGACAAGTCGATGTCGTCGCCCTGAAGCACCACTTCCTGGCACGGCGGTTTCCCACCCTTCACTCGCGGCGGAAATTTTCCGATCTCGAGCAGTCGCGGCAGCATCGCCAGCTTGCCAACCAGTCCTTCCGGTACCTTGAGATCGAGCATTTCGGTGATGCGCTTGCCGATGGCATCGAGATCGTCGACGCCGAGTGCCAGCGACATCCGCCGCATTGAACCAAACAGGTTGATGACCACCGGATACTTCGATCTCTCTCCGCTGTCGAGGATGACGTTGTCGAAGTAAAGCGCCTTGCCTCCACCCTGCTGCTTCATCACACGGTCGGAGATCTCGGCCAGCTCGAGCTTGGCCCTCACGGGCTCGCTGATGCGCGCCAATTCGCCGGCCCGATCGATCGCCGACAGGAACTGAGAGATGTTGTCGAGGCTCATTTGACGTCGAGAGCGTTGATCGGTCGCTCGCCGACATGAATTGCGGCGACACCAAACGAAAGACTTGACCAGCGGACTTTGCTGAAGCCCGCGAGTTGCATGTGTGCGGCGAGCTTCTCTTCGACGGGGAAGTTGGCCACCGATCGCGGAAGGTACGTATAGGCGGTGCCGTGACCGCTGATCAGCCCGCCAATCAATGGCAGGATGCGCTCGAAGTAGAACCTGTAGGCAGCGCGCAGAATCGGCCTGCGCGGCGTCGAGAATTCCAGAATGACGAAGCGCGCTCCCGGCGCCAGCACTCGGAATGCTTCGCGCAGAGCGGCGTCGAGGCCGGCGACGTTGCGAATCCCAAACGCGACTATCGCCCCCGCGAGCTTGCCGGACGGAAGCGGCAGTTGCAGGGCGTCAGCGGCGACCGGAACGACTTTCTTCCCATTCACCTTGCCCTTTCCGGCCCGCAACATCGGCTCGGCGAAGTCAGCTCCTATAACCGACCCCCTGAATCCCGGCAGCATCGAGATCTGCTGCGCGACATCCAAAGTGCCCGCGCACAGATCGAGGTAGTTGCCGGCTTGGTCGCGCTCCACACCGAGCGCCGCGATGGCTTTCTTGCGCCATCGACGGTCGATGTTGAGACTCAGTAGGTGATTGAGGAGGTCATAGCGCGGCGCGATCTCGGAGAAAATCTGCTTTACGTACGCGCGCTTCTCCGCACCACCGGCAGCGGCGGCACTGGCGGTCGCGCTGTCGATGTCAGTTGCCAGCATTCCCCGAAAGTTGCCCGGCGACGGGGCGTGGGGCAAGCTATCTTTCCGGCGCTTGCCTAGCATGTCTGCACGGTCCTACACCGACGTTTCCGACCAGCAGGTCGTCGTTTATGCCCAGGAAGGGCGCGAGGACGCGTACCGCGAGTTAATCAAACGGTATGAGCGCCCGGTGTTCTCGCTCATATATCGAATGGTCCGCGATCGCGAAACGTCCGAGGACCTGGCCCAGGAAACCTTCATCAAGGTCCTCAACAACATCGATCGCTATCGGCCCGAATTCAAATTCTCCAGCTGGTTGTTCAAGATCGCCAACAACATCACAATCGATTATCTGCGCCGCCGGCACGTCGACACGGTAAGCATCGAAGGGGCACCCGACGCTGTCACCGCGGAACGGGCGCGCGCAACTGCCGTCACCGTGACGAGCGGAGGTGAGTCACCGCTCGAGGAGCTCGAATCGCGCGAGCTCGGCGCGCAGATCGAAAAGGCCATCGCGAAACTACGACCTGAATACAGGGCGTGCATAATCCTCCGCCACGTCGAGGATTATTCCTATGACGAAATAGCGGAAATCGTGAAGCTGCCTCTGGGAACGGTGAAAACGTACATCCACAGGGCGAGGCAGGAGCTCAGGCAGTATTTGGAGGATGTAAAGTGAGTCGAAGAGACCGAGGTTGGCGGACTAAAGGCATTGCTGAATGCGGGCTGATTGAGGACTCGGACTAAAGGCATCGACAAGTTCGGACTAATTGAGGACCAGGACTCGGACCCACAAAGGACGGAGGACAAAAGAGGACTGCGTATCCTCGGTCCCGCTTGTTCGCCGTCCGAGTCCTCACTCAGTCCGAACTTGTCGATGCCGTTGGTCCGAGTCCTCGGTCCTCAATCAATCCGAACCCGTCGATGCCGTTGGGCCACGCCCCAGTCCACCCCTGAAAAGCAAGCAAATATTTACCAAAACCCCTGAAACCAACCCTGTCCAAAGCCCGTAAGCTCTGACGTGAGGCAAACATGATCGAGCACGACTTCGAAGAAGAATTTGTACCCATTGCCGCCGAGCTGCAGCGACTGCCCTACCTGTCGCCATCTCGGGATTTTGCCGATCGCGTGATTGCCCGCATTGATCGTCTCCAGCCCGCCCGGCAAGCATCTCCTGTGGTAGCCTCCAGGCACCTGGAGTTGCACCGTGGCGGGCAGCAGGCGGTCGCCGAGCGCCGCCCGATGGGAGTCGTACGGGCGACCGGAACCGCCGTCGTCGGCGTCGCCCTCATCGCCGCAGCCGCGTTCATGTTCTTCGAAGTCGATGTCCTCACCGCGATGCTGAGCGCCGCGGTCAGTCAGTACGCCTTCACGATCGCCGCGGTCGGAACCCAGCTGGGCGCGTTGGTGCTCGGTGCCGATACGATCGCCTATCTGCAAGCAGGTGCGCTCCAGTCCATGCTGCTCTACATGGCGCTGTTCGTCGGCCTGGTGAGCGGATACGCGGGCATTCGCACCGCCGCACAAATCGCCAAGCGAAAGGCCGCCTAAAGTGAAAAAGATCCTGATTCCCGTTTACTGCCTCATGGCACTCGCTGCCGCACACGAAGCTGGTGCGCAGGACATGCGCGCTCGCTTTGCGGGACTCAGGAAGTACGCTCAGGTCGTCACCGGCGATTACACCGTTCCAGTGCACAGCAGCACGGCCGGTTCGGTGATGGTGTTGCGCGGCAATCTCGATATCTACGGCAATGTCGACGGCGCTGCGACAGCGGTGCTGGGCGACGTCATCGTACACGACGGCGGCCGAGTCCGAGGCGGCGCCGTCGCGCTTGGCGGTCGGGTGATCAATGACGGTGGATCGATTCTGGGTGTAGTGAAAGAAGTTGGAGCGACGCACAATCGTGCGACGGTCAGCTTCGGCGGGCGACCGCGTACGACGCTCGGATCACTTGTCGCGGCAATTCTGTGGCTGGTCGTACTGCTGCTTGTCGGCACAGTGGTCGCCCTCTACATGCGTGATTACTTCAAGCGCACTGTCGAAGTCGTGACCAACGAGACCGGCAAGTCACTCCTGGCCGGAGTGCTCGGCGGCCTGCTGTCGATTCCGGCGCTGGTAACGATCGCCGTCGGACTCGCAATCACCATCATCGGGGTGTTCTTCATTCCGATTGGTGTCGCCGCTTTCCTGATCGCGGTCTCTGGAATCGGCATGCTCGGCTTCCTGGCCGTCGCTCAAGTGATGGGCATCGCAATCGCCGGTAAGCGCGCAGCCGAAACGCCGGCGGGCCAGGATCTGCAATTCCTCTATACTGGAATCCTCGCCTTCAGCGCGCTGTGGATCATCGCGGCGGTGTTCACCTGGTTCCCGGTGCTTGGCACCATCCTGCGCATGCTCGCGTTCGCGGTGACGCTGGTCGCGGCTGCCACCGGATTTGGCGCCGTCATCCTCACGCTCTGGCGCTCGAGGCCAAGGAAGAACGCAGTAGCGACGGCCTGACTGGCCTGACGCTTGCCGCCGCATTAGCCCATGGTGATCCTGGGCTACCGGCCGGTTGAACTACTAAAAAAGACCTCCCAAGAGACGCTCAAGGACAACGTCCTCGGCATCGCGTCGCAGGTCGCCTACAACTTCTTTTTCTCGCTCTTTCCGCTGGTGCTGTTTCTGGCGCCGATGTTGAGCTTGCTCGGCGACAAGCGGACAATCGTGTCGAATCTGCTCGGTAGGTTCTCACAGTTCATGCCGACAGAAGCGTTCACATTGTTCTCGAAAGTCGTGACGGACATTGTGTTCGCCGAGAATGCGCCGGGATTGATCTCGCTTGGTTTCGTGCTCGCGGTGTGGTCGGGCTCAAACATCTTCACGACGTTCATGGACGCGCTCGACAGAGCATACGACGTGACCGATGCGCGCCCGTGGTGGAAAAAGCGACTCGTCGCCATCGGCGTGATGTTTGGCTGGGCGATCATCATTACACTCGTAACCGGGGTCCTGCTCGCCGGCGACAGCATCGTCGGCCTTCTGCGTGACCGACTCGGCCTCGGGAGCGCCGAGCTCACGTTGTGGGATTGGCTGCAATTCCCGCTGGCGGTGGCGCTGCTCGTGGCGTTCCTCTTTCTGATGTACTGGGCGCTGCCGTACATCAAACAGGACAAGAAACAGATTCTCGTCGGTTCGCTCTTTGCCGCGGTTCTCTTTCTGGTGGCGACGCTGCTATTTCGACTTTACGTGCAGCACTTTCCGCCCAACAAGACCTACGGTACCATCGGCGCGGTGATGGTCTTGCTGACGTGGATGTACGTGATTTCGGCGGTGATCCTGATCGGCGGCGAGCTCAACTCGGAACTGCACCTCGGCACCGGATCCGTCGCGTCAAAGAAGGGCAGTGTTTACGCGGGCCGCATCGCCAGCGGGGAGCAGCCCGCTCAAGCGTCGAGCAAGATCGAGTAAAGCTTTCGCGGCATCGGTATCGGGATCGCTGATCACAATTGGCTCCCCACGATCGCCACTCTCCAGAACTCCCGGGAAGAACGGAATCTCGCCGATCACCGGCACACCGAGCTCCTCGGAGAGCCGCTGACCACCACCCTGACCGAAGATGTAGTGTCGCTGCGTGCAGTGTGGGCAGATGAAATAACTCATGTTTTCGACGACGCCAACGACCGGCACGGCAACCCGCTCGAACATCTTGGCGCCGCGCAGTGCGTCGCCCGATGCAACTTCCTGCGGGGTAGTGACGATGATGGCGCCATGAACCATCGTCGCCTGCACCAGTGACAACTGGGCGTCACCGGTGCCCGGTGGCATGTCGACGAGGAAGTAATCGAGCTCTCCCCACTGCACGTCACGCAGGAACTGGCTGATGATCTTCATGATGATCGGCCCGCGCCAGATTGCCGGCTGATCGCGCTCGATCATGAAGCCCAGACTCATGATTTTGACGCCGTGGGCCTGGAGCGGGATGATTTTTTCGTTGGCGACGGGCGGCGCCGCATTGACGCCCATCATGCGCGGGATGTTGGGACCGTAAATGTCAGCGTCCATGAGCCCGACGCGCGCGCCCTGCTGGGCGAGAGCCACGGCGAGGTTCGCCGCAACAGTCGACTTGCCGACACCGCCTTTGCCGCTGGAGACGGCAATGATGTTGCCAAGGTGCGGATACGCCACCGGAGTCGGCGCGGGGACCGCAGCGCGCTGAGACTGCGTCTCCTGTCCCATGACGGGCAGCGCACGCGGTGGTGCTTTGGGCGCGCTCTGGCGAACCCTGGTGTTGTCCGGTTCCGCTTTGGGGGGACCTGGGCGGCCCACCTGGGATGCGTCTTTCACATCGACTCGTACATCGGTGACGCCAGGCACTTGCTGCAGCGTTTGCCTGACTTCGCGGACGACAGTCGCATCGTCGTCGGCGGAAAGAAAAAGGCTGAGCCTGACTTTTCCGTCAGTGGTGGTAGCGATGTCGCGTACCATATCGGCATCGAGAACATTTGCGCCGACGCGGTTATTGCGGATACGCGACAGCGCATCCGTCACGCGAGCCTGGAGATTCGGGGTCATGCTTTCGAGTCGACGTTGACGACGACGAACTTGAGCTCGGTGATGCGTCGCTTGAGCTGGAGTTCGATTCCCTGCATGAAAGTTACCGCCGACGCTTCGCAATCCTGGCAGCCGCCAGTGACATGAAGAACAGCGGTGCCCGTCTCCGGATCGTAGCCGTCAAGCTCTATCGCACAATCGTCGATGCGGAGGATCGGCAGAATCTCGCCGAGCTCATGACGTATATCGTGCTCGATCTCTGATTGCGGCCGACTGCGTTTGCGGCGGAGAACACTCATACCGAAATATCTCTAGTTGGCGAGCCTCACGCCGCCCCCTCCCCCGCCGGGTCCGTTTCCTTGTCGTACGCCATCAGGAACTCGCGCGCGGCGGCAATGACCTTCTTCCGAACCGCCTCGAGATTCCCCTCGATCAGGGCGCCGGCGGCGCGGGCGTGGCCACCACCGCCGAACTGCTTAGCAAACTTGTTGACGTCGACATCGCCGGTCGAACGGAACGACACCTTCACCTTGTCGTGGCCCAAATCGCGGAAGAAAACCGCCAGACGCGTTCCGCCAATCGACCGTGGATGCTCGGCGATTCCCTCGAGGTCCTCGGACTTCAATCCGTATTGCTCGGCTGCGCCGGCGGCGACGGAGATCCACGAGATGCCGTACTCGGGATCCACTTCCAATGTCGCCAGTGCGTCGCGCAACAGGTGCAGACGTCCAACCGGCATCGACGCATACAGACGGCCGTACATCTCCTCGGGCTCGACACCTGACGCGATCAATTGCCCAGCGATGCTCAGGCAGCGCGCGGTGGTGTTGCTGAAACGGAATCCGCCGGTGTCGGTGAGCAGCGCGACGTAGAGCGAGCGCGCAATGTCCGGTGTCAGCTCCAATCCGACGCACGTCGCGAAGTCGTAGATCAGTTCTCCCGTCGCGCACGCTGCCGTATCTGCCAGCAATAGCTTGCTCGGCGGTTCGTCGCTCGGGAGGTGGTGGTCGATCACCAGCTTGGGAATCGTTAACCGTCGAACTGCCTCGGCGAGGACGCCGAGCCGTTTCACATCAGAGATGTCGAGCACCACCAGCACATCGGCTTCCTTCAGGGCCCGCGCGCCCATGTCGCTTGCGTCGCGCACATCGTCACCGAGCAGGAACCTGTACATGTCGGGCCAGGGCGTCGGATTCACGATCTTCGCGCGGATGCCCATCTGGCCGAGCAGGCGCGCTAGAGCAGTTTCGGACCCACAGCCGTCGCCATCAGCGTTGATGTGAGTCGATATAGCGACAGAGCGCCCCGCGCGTAGCTCCTGCGCGAGACGCTCGATCGACTCTCGTCGTTGCTGGGGAACGCTCAGAAGATCAAGCACTGCCTTCCGCGCGGGCCAGCTTCGAGTGTGAGCGGCTGTAGGCGAAGTAGATCACGAGGCCAATGATCATCCAGATGATGAGCCGTTCCCACGTAGCGCGAGGCAGGCTGTACATCATGTAGCCGCAAATGAGAATTCCCAGAATGGGGACGAGGGGCACCAACGGCGTGCGGAACGGGCGCGCGATGTTCGGCGACTTGTAGCGCAGGGCGATGACGCCAGCGCACACGATCACGAACGCCAGCAGCGTCCCGATCGACACCAGCTCACCCAGCAATCCAACCGGGAACAATCCAGCCACTACCGCCGCGACGACGCCCGTGAGAATGGTCGGAATGTAGGGCGTTTGGAACCGCGGATGAACCTTGCTGAAGGCGGCAGGCAACAGCCCGTCGCGCGACATCGAGTAAAACACTCGCGGCTGGCCCATGAGCATCACCAGTACGACCGACGCGAGTCCGGCGATGGCGCCGATGTTGATGATCGAGGCCAACCACGCCAGCGACGGGCCGGCCTTCTCGATCGCGACGAACACCGGGTGCGGAACGTCAAGGTCGGTGTAGTGAGCGAGACCGGTCATCACCAGAGACATCAGGATGTAGAGCACCGTACAAATGCCAAGCGAAGCCAGAATTCCTATTGGCATGTCGCGCTGCGGATTCTTCGCTTCCTGGGCGGCAGTCGATACGGCGTCAAACCCGATGTAGGCGAAAAACACCACCGCTGCACCGCGAACTATACCGCTCCAGCCATAGTGACCGGTCTGCCCCGTGTTTGCCGGCAGGAACGGATGCCAGTTCGCCTGGTTCACGTACATGAAGCCAAATCCGATGACGAGCAGCACGATCGCCACCTTCAGAATGACGATGAAGTTGTTGAATCGCGCCGATTCTCGAATGCCGATGACGAGCAGCACGGTCATCAACGCAATAATGAAGACCGCCGGCAGATTCACTACCGCCCCGGGTACGTGCGAGAAGCCGGCGGGATGAACGACGGCATGAGTCACCGGATCGAGCTCGGCCGCGTCGGCGTAATAGTACGGCGCGCTTGTAAACGCGCTCGGTAATTTCACACCTATCTGCTGCATAAACGCGTCGAAGTAGCCAGACCAACCCACTGCCACCGTCGACGCGCCGAACAAATATTCGAGGATCAGGTCCCAGCCGATGATCCACGCGATGAACTCACCGAGGGTCGCGTAGCCGTAGGTGTACGCGCTGCCGGCGACGGGGATCATGCTGGCGAACTCAGCGTAGCAGAGTCCGGCGAAAAGGCATCCCAAACCGGATACAATAAATGAGATGACGATTGCGGGGCCGGCGTAACGCGCGGCTGCGGTGCCCGTCAGAACGAAGATGCCGGCGCCGATGATCGCGCCGATTCCGAGCGTAGTAAGATTGAGCGCGCCGAGTGCGCGTCGAAGGGTGTGCGCTTCGCCTTCACCTGCTGCTTCGCTCTGCAGGACAGCGATGCTCTTCTTCGTCCATAAGCCCATTAGAAAGCTCCGAAATCGGTGGTAGAGTGACGCGCGAACGTGAACTTCGACACTACAACGCCGCCAGAAGTTGTGGCGGCGTCGGAAATACTGTCAAGCGAGTTACTACAACGAGTAGTTGGGCGCCTCGCGCGTGATCGTAACGTCGTGCGGGTGTGACTCGCGTAGCCCGGCGGCGGTGATGCGCACAAACTCCGCCTCTGTGCGGAGCTGTTCGATGTTTGCGCATCCTACATATCCCATTCCACTGCGAAGGCCACCGACCATCTGGAACAGCACGTCGCTGACGGGACCTTTGTAGGGCACGCGACCCTCGATTCCTTCGGGCACGAGCTTCTTCGCCGACATCTCGCCTTCCTGGAAATAACGATCAGCGCTGCCGTCCTGCATCGCGGCGAGACTGCCCATGCCGCGGATCATCTTGAAGCGGCGCCCCTCGAGCAACAGCGATTCACCGGGACTTTCCTCGGTGCCGGCGAGCATCGATCCCATCATCACGCTCGACGCGCCCGCGGCCAGTGCTTTGACAATGTCTCCGGAATATTTGATGCCGCCATCGGCGATCACGGGCACGTCACCCGCACCTTCGACAGCGTCGAAAATCGCAGTCAGCTGCGGCACGCCGACGCCGGTGACGACGCGGGTGGTGCAGATCGATCCCGGTCCGACGCCAACCTTGACGGCATCGACACCGCGCTCAACGAGCGCGCGCGCACCTGACCGTGTCGCGACATTCCCGGCGACGAGCTGAACATCGGGGAACATTTCGCGTACGTTGGCGGCAGCTTCGAGCACGCCCTCGGAGTGACCATGAGCGGTGTCGACAATCAGAACATCGACGCCCGCATCCACGAGCGCGCGCGCGCGATCGCGGTAATTCGATGCTCCAATGGCGGCGGCGACGCGCAGTCGTCCGTGCTGATCCTTGTTGGCAAACGGAAAATCGCGACGCTTGTGGATGTCTTTCACGGTGATCAATCCGCGCAGCATTCCCTGATCGTCGACGACGGGCAATTTCTCGATGCGATGCTTACCGAGTATCGCTTCCGCCTCTTCGAGGGTGGTCCCGACGGGCGCCGTGACGAGATTCTTGGACGTCATGGCTTCGCGCAGCGGCCGGTCGAGATTGCGCTCGAACTGCAGATCGCGATTGGTGATGATTCCGACCAATTGTCCTTCGCGATTTACGATCGGCACGCCGGAAATCTTGAACCGGCGCATCAGCGCCACTGCTTCGCGGAGAGTCCCCTCGGGGGTGAGAGTGATCGGATTGAGGATCATCCCGCTCTCCGACCGTTTCACTCGATCGACTTCAGCCGCCTGTCGATCGATGGACATGTTCTTGTGAATGACTCCGATTCCACCGGCTCTGGCCATTGCCATCGCCATATCGGACTCGGTTACGGTGTCCATCGCCGCCGAGGCGAACGGAACGTTTAGCGTGATCCCGCGCGTGAATCGCGAGGTCGTGTCGACGTCCTTCGGATGCACGAGCGAATGCCTCGGCGTCAAAAGGACGTCATCGAAAGTCAGTACGATGTCGTTGCGGACTCGCGGCATCGTTTCCGCCGGCGCAGACCCCTTAATGCGCGAAAGCCCGCTTCCGGATCGATCCGGGGTCGCGGGCTTTTTCGATGAGGCCGGCCGAGTTGTGGTTGCCATAGCTAAAGGTATGGCGGGGTTAGCTTTCGGTCCAGCCCTCGCGCCAACTGCGGGCGGCGGATCGACGGGCGAACCGATCGTTGTGCGCTGCGGGCTAGTTGCGGGTTGCGAGCTAGTTGCGGGTTGCGGGCTAACAGATCGTTACGGGCTGCGGGCTAGTTGAGGGTTGCGGGCTAATTGCGAGATACGGGCTAAAAACTGCGAGATGCGGGCGAACTGCGGCGTGCGGGCGAACTGCGGCGTGCGGGGTGGCCTAACAACGCACAACTCTGAATGACGGCTGGGTCGTAACCCGCAGTTAGCCCGCAATCCTCACCTAGCCCGCAGCGCGCAACGAATCGGTTAGCTCGCAATACGCAATTCGCTCGCAGCACGCAACCAGCCCGCAGCGCACAACGATCGGTTAGCCCATCGATCCGCAGGCCGCCACCGGTCAGCAGCTATCAATCGCGTTCGGGGCCTGGCTCAAATTCCGCTCCTCCGCTTCCGGCTGATCCAAACTTCGGCGCGGTGATGCCACCCAACGTCGTGCGCGGAGGATTGCCTACATCACGGCGACCCTCGGCGGGATCTTCGTCGCGCGGATCGCGCACACTGGGATCCTCATCCCTCGATTTCGTGTCCGACTCACGCGCAATCTGCGAGTTCTCTTCATCGGTGCCGTGTGGGATGTCAGCGCCTCTATTTCTGTCGTCTGCCATCTGATCTCCTGGTGGGTTCTCAGGATTGGTGGGGCATGGGGCGTGCCTGAAAGGGGCAAGCGGGAAGCGGGAAGGGAAAAAAAGCCCGGCACTGTTTCAGTGCCGGGCTTTTTCAAACGCTAATCTCTCTCCCCTCTTCCCGCTTCCCGCTTCCCGCTTATGGGAAAACTGGCTGCGGGGCCTGTTCCTGCTGCGGCTGACGAATGCGAGGTGGCTTGCCGTAGTTCCACTGGAAAGTGAAGTACGTCGCTCTGACGCCGAACTGCCGCTGGGTGTCCTGCAACAGGTAATCGTCGCCAGCTCTGATGCGGAACTTCATCTGGTTGAACGGATCCGCGAACCGCACCGCAACGCTCATGTTGTCCCCGTCGAGCTTTTTGCGAAGCGTGATGTTGGTCATCTGGAAGGCCGAGAACTTACCCTTCTCGATTTTCATCGGCGCGCGATAGAAGTAGAATGCCTGCAGAATGACGGTCGGGCTCAGATTGGTGGTCGCATTCATGCGCGCGGACCACGCAACCGCGTTCGAGCCGAGCGCCGACTGCGAGCCGCCGTCCGTAACCATCTTGAAGATGTTCACGCCGGCGAGCGCGTTCAGTTTCGGACCGAGACGCAGATTGCCGTTCAGATCGGTTCCCCACGAATCGCTCTTAGCCAGGTTCTGGAAGCTGACCGAGGTGACCTCACGGCCATCGACGGTGTCGGCGGTGTTGATGTCGACGCGAATGACGTCTTTGGTGTGACGGTAGAACGGCGAGAACTGGATCGAGCCAAGCTGACCGGTCTTGCTCGCGCCGAGCTCGATAGCATCGGTGTACTCCGGATTCAGACGAGGGTTGCCGATGAACACGTTCTGTTGGTCGAAGAACACCGGGAACGGGTTCAGCTCCTGCGTGCCAGGTCTGCGAATACGGCGTGAGTAGCTGACCTTGAATTGCGTCTGCTCACTCGGCTTGTACATGATCACGCCGCTCGGGAAGAGTGCGTGATAGTCGTATGGCACGGCCTGTGAACCGGCCAGATCGAAGTTGCGTGACGACCACTCGGCGCGGAGACCCGCCTGCAGATCAAACTTACCTGCGCCCTGGCTCAGTACTCCGTACCCGGCGTGGGTCTGCTCGTCGAAATTGAACGTGTTGCTAAGATTGCTGAGCGCCCAGTTGCCATCGCCGAGTGCGTCCTTGTAGACGATGTAATCCTTGTCGAGCCAGCGATCGGTTTCCTTGAGGCCGGTCTCGAGCTTGGCCTTCGTCCACAACGGGCGCGTGTAATCCA
This sequence comes from Gemmatimonadaceae bacterium, assembly GCA_035248505.1. GTDB lineage: Bacteria > Gemmatimonadota > Gemmatimonadetes > Gemmatimonadales > Gemmatimonadaceae > UBA4720. The sequence continues at coordinate 15,451 of DATFHK010000040.1, forward strand.
TCTGCGCCGTCAACTGGCGAGTGAGGGCGTTGTTGGTGTCGATCTCACCCTGGATCGCCGGCCCGGCGCTCGTTCCATCCTGGTTCTGCGGCTCGCGCCACAGCAGGGTGTTGTCTTCGTCGCGTGAGCGATTGAAACGAACTTCGGTGGAGAGCTCGTGGGTGCGCGGCGTGATGGTGTGCTTCCAGGACAGCGAATTATCGAACGTCAGGCCGCGCGCCTTCGTATTGCGATCCATGACGTAGCGATCGAGGAATGCCTGCGTCGCGTCGAGATCTTCGTATCCGGCCAACGCAGCGTCGTTGCTGTGCCGGCGGTTCAACGTCAACGAATTCGAGACGACGTCCTTGGTGCCAAGCTTGTAATCGACGTTGCCGGTGAAGTTATGCCCGGCGTTGTTGGTGCTGCCGTCGATATCCTGATTCTGATAATCCATCGGCGCGCCCGTCGGAGTGAACCGCGAGCGATCGTTGAGGCCGATGATGGAACGGTCGTCGGCGTTGAATCCATAAGTACCGAATAGAGTCAGTGGCCCGCTCTGGTATCCAACGTTGCCGCCCGCGTTCAAGCGGCTGGCGGTGGCGAAGCCGGTATTAAGACCGGCGCTGAGACCGAGGTCGGCGTTGGTTTTGAGAACGATGTTGATGATGCCGGCCATTCCATCCGGATCGTATTTCGCCGACGGATTGGGAACGACTTCAATGCGCTCGACGATGTTCGCCGGAATCTGCTTCAGATAAGCGGCGAGCTGGGTGCCTTTGATCGGCGTCGGACGGCCGTTGATCTGAATAACGACGTTTTCGTTGCCGCGCAGGCTAACCTTGCCGTCGCCGTCAACTTCGACCGAGGGAGTCGCCTGGAGAACATCGCTGGCGTTGGCAGCGGCGGGAGCGACCTGCTTCGCAGTGTAACTATTGCGATCCGGCTCGATGACGACGGCCGGCTTCTCACCAGTGATCTGCACGCTCTGCAGCTGCACGGACACGCGCTGAAGCTTGATGGTGCCGACGTCGGCGACGGGAGCTGTCGGCGCAATCGTGAACTCAGGAGTGTTCGCCGGCGTAAAGCCAATGCCCGAGACACGCAGGTAGTAGGTGCCCGGGCGGAGGCCCTGAATGCGGAAGGTGCCGTCTTCGCCGCCGTAGGTACCGGTGACGAGCTTCCCATCCGACTTGTTGCGCACGCCGACCGCCGGACGTGCAACTGCAGCGGCGCTGCTATCCGCGGCGACGATGGTGCCGCGAACTTCGCCGGCGGGAACCGGCGGCTGACCCTGAGCGGCCGGGTTGGCGCCGGGATTCTGTGCTATGAGTGGAACTGCTGCGACGTTGAACAGGAGGGCGAGTACTGCGAACACGATGCGCTTCATATGGCCAGCTCTAGGAATGAGTGGTCGGGCGATGATTTGGAGCGGGAAAACCCGGAACATTGCTCCCGGCACTACGGTTTTGACGCTACCCGGTTTCAAAAGGTTGGCGTCAATCTGTAATGGCTCGGTGAACGCGGATGGGAAAGTCCGCGAACGGTGGAACGGGGGCCGCCAACGGCGCGCCGCAAGCGCTTCTGTTGTCGCTAGTTAGGCTTCTTGTGCGGCCCGCATTTGGCGCATTACCGAGCGCACCAACCGGTTCCAGCCTGGGTGCTTCCGCTCGAGCTCCGCGGTCGCCCAGCCATGCAGGTCGCACAATCCGAGTGCGACGCCGGGAGATCGACTCATTCCCATGTTGCAGTGGAGCACGATCCGGTCGACTTCGGACGCGCTATCGATGAAGCGAGCGATCGCAGCTGCGTGGTCAGTCGCGAAGAGAACGTCGGAGGGGTCACCACGCTCGACGACGTCATTGAAGTAAAGCCTAAGTATCGAATCAAAACGGCGTGACAATTGTGCCGGACGTGCGAACGGGTCAGAGATCGAAATGCAAACCTCTTTCTGACTCGGCTCGTACCGCTCGATCTCTTCGCGCGAAAGGACCAGCAGGTCGGGAACGCGGCGCCTGCTCTTCGCGGCGCGCTTTCGCTTCGTCACTTCGGCGGGGGCCATGCGCCAAGCAGTCGACGCGTCGAGACGATTTGCCCGATGTGATAAGCAGCGTGATCGAGCGCAACCAGAACAGTGCGCAGGTATGTTTGCCCCGTGCCGTGTGGGATTTTCTTCGTCAGGTCGATGTCGGTCTTGGTGGTGAAGCGCTCGAGCGCCATGCGATCCTTGCGCCAGGCAGCGACAGTCTCGTTCCACGCCTTGTCACCTGCTGGTGCCTGGGTCTTCGGCCAGTAATCGTCTGGCCACTTGAGTTTTTCTTCGTAATTGGGATTCTCGATGAAATCGAGGAGGTCGTGCTGAGTGATGCGAATGTGCTCGAGCAGTTCCCAGACTGAGTGAGGCAGACCATTCGGACGGCGACCACGCAAATCGGCTGAGAGGCCTTTTATCGAGCTCTCGAGTGAGCCGTGGGCCTGCTCCCAATCGAGCGAAGAAGCTACGATCGCGCGCCAGCCCGTTCCGTCCCGCTCGGCCTCCTTCTTCGCCACTCGGTCTCCCTGCAGGTGTGACTAGAATGATGCCGCACTTGCGCACCGACGCCAGTCCTCTCAACATTGGCCGCCCGTCTGACCGCAGCGGAGTGGCCGATGTACGATGTCAACGAGAATCGCAGTCTGCTGAAAACGGTATTGACCGATCTCCAATTCTGGGTGCCGGTCGCTGTCCTTATCGCGGGCCTGATCGTCCTGCGCTGGATTTCGTGAGCGCTATCGAGTTGGAGCATCCGGTCGAGTCGCGCAGAGTCGTAGAGCCGGCGCGTCTGCGCACACTGCAGAATGTGGGGATGTTCTGCGGACTCACGGCCGGTGCGTGGCTGGGCGCCGCTGAAGCACCGACCAAGCTGGTGACACTCGGGTTGTCACCGGTGGTGATCTCGCTGGCGATGGTGATCGGTGTTTTTCTGGCGCGTTGGACTTTGCCGGCCTTCATCCAGGGAACAGCGTACATCGCAGCAGATCTGCGTCAGGCGCCTCATCTCATTGTCTGGGCGATCCTGGCGGGATGTCTGTGGGCCGTCGCCAACACCCTGACGATTTTCGCCGTGCGCGATGTCGGTCTCAGCATCGCCTTTCCATTGTGGAACAGCAACAGCCTGCTCGGCATCATCTGGGGGATTGTTTTTTTCAAAGAGTTACGCGGCGCCGAGCCGCGTAGATGGGCCGGAGTGATTGGCGGTGCGTTGTTGATGTTTGCAGGCGCGACCGCGTTGGCGATCGCATCTGCATCGCAGGTACCGGCTCGTGATGCAGCGCGCGGCATCGTCGCCGCGCTATCGGCAGGGTTGTTGTGGGGAACGATGTACATCCCTTACCGCAAAGCCTATCTGACTGGAATGAGTCCACTGTCATTCGTCACGTTCTTCACTGTCGGCGAGCTGGGAATGATGACGATCCTGGCGCTGACCTACTCGGGCGGCGCCGGCCAACTGTGGACACAACTGTCCGGCGCCAGGCACGTACTTTTCTGGCTCCTCGCCGGCGGGTTCATCTGGGTGATCGGTGACCTGTTCCAGCAGTACGCGGTGAAATACGCCGGCATCACCCGTGGCATTCCGCTCTCCAACACCAATCAGTTGTGGGGACTGCTGTGGGGAATTCTCGTTTTCGGAGAGTTGCGAGCTGCGTCCGGATCGGTGTTGGCGCAAGTAGTCGGTGGGTCGCTGGTGATGGCAATCGGCGCGGGAATAATTGCAGCGTCGTCAGTCGACCGACGCGAGCACGCTCGCTGGCAGGAGGCCGCGGAGGAAGAAGGCAGTCGCTACAAAGTGAGAGCGGGTTACACCCAGGCGCGCATCGCCGGTGAAGCAGGAGCCATCGACGCGACACGCAGACGCAGTACGCTGGACTGGATTGTTGTAGTAGTCGCGACAGCGATCATCATTGCTTTTGCGCTGGTTGCGCGCTCACCGCAAATCGACATCCGCGCGGGATGGGCGTTGGCGCTGATTGTGGCCACAATCGCAATGCTGGTTGGCGCGGGCTCGGCGCTCTGGAGAGCGACGCGATTTAACTGACGTCTCCGCTAATTGCCGGAGCTTTTGTTCCGATAGTTGTCCCACAGTTTGGGCGCGAAGGTGAGTGCGATCGCTATTGCCGCAACGATGCCGCCCCAAACGTAAGGCATTCTGCTTTTGCCGTGGACACCGGCGGCGAGCTGGGCGCCGATGAACGTCGCCATCAGCGTGCCGGGGACAATTCCCAGCGCGGTCGCTGCCAAAAACTGCAACGGATCAAACTTGCTGATGCCCGCGGCGTAGTTGAACGGCCCGAAGGGGATCACAGGCAGCAGCTGGACGCGCAGCGCAGTGAGAAACACGTTGCCCTTGCGCAGCGAGCGCAGCTTTTCGTTGTAGTGGCCGAGCAGCCTGCGCGCCGGCTTTGCCCAGATGCCGCGGGCCAGGTAGTACCCAACGACCGCGCCGAGCATCGATCCAACCCACACGAGGAGAGCGGCTCTCCAGAAACCGAAGATCGCTCCCGCTCCGTATGCGAGTAGAGTCACCGGCAAGGCGACCGCGCTGACGGATCCATAGATAATCACGAACACCGCGCCAACGACTGCGCTGCTGGTGGAAGTCCTTGCGGCCGCTTCGACTTTCTGTTCGCGGAAGTAGCCAAGCTTCCAGGCAGCGAACGCGAGAATAGCGTAAATGACGAAAGGGGCGATGAGACGGATCTCATCGCCGGTAGTGAGCCGCTTGGCAGCGGAGGTCACTTCTTACGCAATGCTTCCGCGATTGCCTGTTCGGCGAGAGGGGCCATCAGACGATAGCCGGCTTCGGTGGGATGAACTCCGTCCGAGGCAAGGCCCGCGCGCATGCCACCGTTTGCGTCCGTCATCGCCGAATGGTAGTCGAGATAGACCGCGCCGCGTTTGGCAGCGAAGTCCTTGATCCACTTGTTGAGGGCGATGACTTTCGGCGCCGGCTCAAGTCCAGGTCGCCACGGGAAATCGATCGCCGGCAGCACCGCGGAGAGAACGACACGTATGCCGTTCGCCTGCGCGATCTCCGTCATCGACGCGAGGTTGTCTTCGATCATTTCCAGCGTCGACGGGCCGGTATTCCCCGCGATGTCGTTGATGCCGGCGAGTATGACGACGACCTTCGGCTGGAGCGCGACGACGTCCTGCCGGAATCGTACAAGCATCTGCGGCGTTGTTTGTCCACTGATGCCGCGATCGATGTAAGGCTTGCCGGCGAACATCGTCGGGAAGTACTGGCCCCAGCCTTCGGTGATTGAATTGCCCATGAAGACGACGCGATTCTCATTGCTCGCGGGCGGACCTAGCTTCGCGTTCGCGTCCTGATACTTGGCGAGATTCGGCCAGTCCGTGCGCATCGGATCCGGCTGAGTCTGAGCGTTTCCGTTTTCAGCGTTGACCATGAGCAGCGCGATCGCGAGAAGCAGTTTTTTCATTGGTAACCTCGCAGGGAGCGGGTCTCCCCGAGATTCATTGCCAGTTGCAATAGATCACGCTGTGGAGCGCGGCGGATTTGTAGACATCGGGCGAAACCCGGCAGATCGTGGCGTCGGGCGCAACCAGGGTATCCGGGTCTTTCTTGGTGACGACTTCCTTGTGGTACATGCCGATTTGCGCTGACTTGATCGCGATTCCGTTTGGCGGCATCGGCTCGACGTAAGGTCGATGCGAGCATGCAGTCATGCCAATAGCAGCGACAATTACGAGGAAACTCTTCACGATGCAAACCGCTTGAGAGAACGCTCGCGCGCCTTCACCATCTCGACTTCGCGGTTGCGCGGTGGTGCACTGGTTTTGAGAGCGTGAATCAGTTTGTGCGCGGCAGCGGTCACTTCCTCGACGGCCTCATTGAATGCTGCTTCGTTTGCACGCGAAGGTTTGGTCGTACCACTCAGCTTGCGCACGAACTGAAGCGCGGATGCCTGTATTTCGTCGTGAGTCGCCGGCGGCTCAAAGTTGGCGAGGGTCCTGATGTTTCTGCACATATCCTTGTCCTCTTAACGAACGCACTGAAAGAAGATTGGTCTCAATGCCACAGTATCGACGCGTCCCGCCGAGACGTCAACGGCGGTCGAGTCGGGCTTGTGCGCAAATGCGCGAACGAACAGGCGATACCGGCCCGGCGGCAGACTGTCGAATACGAATCCGCCGAGGCTGTCTGCACGGGCGGTGGCGTGTGGGCTATTCGGGAAATCGCCCGGCGTCAGGGCGAGAATGGGAAACGAAGGTAACGCGCCGCCGGAGTCGGCGAGCGTTCCGATCACCGCGCCCAATCCGGGCCGCAACGACGGTGCCGGCGGTAGCTGCGGCGCTTTGCCCGCGGTGCGAAGGTGTGTCGTACACCTTCCCGTCAACAACATGATGTCAGTCGAGGTCCGGCGGTGGCAGGCGCTGAGTGACAGCGCTGCCAAAAACAGGATGCTATATCTCGCGGCCAATCGTCCTCAACCGCCTTCTCACCCGGCGCGGCAGGAAGAACGCCGCCGCGACGAGCACGCGCTCGAGATCCATCGAACGCAGCTGCGCGGGATCGCCCATCCAGTGATCCTCCAGCACGCTGCGAGGCGCGTTTGCGATCAACCGCTGCAGCGCCAGCACCAGCACGAACAAATCGTCAATCTCGCCGAGGAACGGGATGTAGTCGGGGATGAAATCCATCGGCAGCAGGATGTACGCGATCGCTCCCCCGACGAGGAGCTTGTCGGTGTTGGAGACGCGCCTGTCGGCCATCAGTCCGCCGAGCAATCGTAGAAAGTTCGGCAGCTCCTTCATCGTCGAGATGATGGTGGTCTTTGCCGATGCGCGGGGCGACTCCGTTCCTGCCGACGCTGTTCGCGCGCGCTCGGGTCCGCGCGCAGCGCGAGCAGTCGGTGCTGACGTCGTGCTGCGACGTTTTCTGGCGCCTGATGCATGCGAGCGCGCGGAGTGTGTTCTCACTTACGCTGATCTCCAGGTGGCGGCGTTGGTGGAACGTCTGATGACGGCGATGTCGGCTGCGTCGCTGATGGCGCCGAAGGAGCCGCGGGTGCCGCCGGATTCGCGGTCGCGGACGGCTTCGGTGCAGTCACCGACGATACGACTCCGACGATCTCACTTGCAACTGACTTGCCAGCATTGGCGACATCCGTAACGACGCCAACAGCCTTGTTCATCACGTTCATGGTGCCGGCGATCGCGGTTGCCGACATCTTGCCGGCGCGGAGAGTGTCTTCGACGCCTTCGGCGAAGCGCTTCAGCGGATTGGGTGCAGCCGAGGGCTTGGGCGCGTATTTCGATTCCAGAAAATCGATGTAGTCGAGGATCTGGTAGATGCGCTCTTCCGGGAGGGTGTCGAGCTTCCGAATGAGGCGCTCGCGGAGGATGTCGTTCATTCCGTTAATCTCCGCTGGAGTCGTACAGCGCGCTAGCGCTAACTACATAAAGATGACTACCAGCCCGCAGCCATGGGCCCACCGGCCGGCAGCCCCGAGCTGTCTCTGATCGCATTTAGTGACGGCTCGGGGCCGCGGGCCCTCGGGCTCATGGCCGCTGGCTGGTAGTCTTTCGTTTGTAGTTCAGCCCCCGCCCCGCCATCGCGCTCTACGTCCACGCACGTCGATATGCACGTAGTTCGTGCTCGAGTGCCCGCTCGTATAAATCCCGAGCCCGCCAACCAGCTCCGGATGCTTTAGCTCCACGATCTCGACGGCCAAGCCGACCATGCGGCTGTCGATCGCGGTGATTTTTCCGTCGCCGTTCGCATCGATGGCGACGTCGGCGGCGTCACCATATTGGTGCTGGCTGTCGCTGGCGGCACGGCGGACGCGACGGTTGTGGGCGGGAGCGCGGAAGCCGGAGTGCACGTCCAGCTCGACATCGGCAACTGCCTTGTCTCCGTGCCAGCGCGCGATTTCCTGAATCACCAGCTCCAACTTGTCGAGCAGCTTCGGATTTACAGCCGCGAAGCTGGGCCAGACTCCTTGCTGATCGTGATTGAGGAAGTCACCTACATGCAGGTGCTTCGTGATTGGCAGATCGACATCAGCAGGTCTGATCTCCAGAAATCCTTCCGGGGGCGGAGTCTTGCCGCGAATTCGCTCGGCGAGGTAGGTACCGATTCGATAACCATGCAGCATACCCCCCTGCTTTTCCTCGAATGGCACGAGCACCGCAAGCGTTAACCCATCTACCGTTCGCTGTTGATCGCCTTTGAGCAGCGCCATGTGAAAGAAACCGGCTTCCGGTGGCGCGTTGACTTTGTCGCTAGTGAGGGGCTGGGGATTCGTCGCCAGCGCGGTGTCGCCGACGCGGATCCATGCGTACTGCAGGGAGGTTGGATCGCCATGCACGTCGAGCGGGTAGGAGATTTCCTGCGCCGGCATCGCAAACGCGAGCTTCACTTCGCCGCTGGCGCCGAACGCGCTCACCGATGGATTCGCGAGCGGTACCACTGCGCGCGTGAAAGTACCGATCGGTTTATCGGCGGTGTCACCGGCGGCCTGCAAAAACTGGAACGCGCCAACCGCGGCAACGGCAGCGATCGCCAGCCAAAGCAGACGGCCGACGTGACGCTTCCTGACCGGGAGATCATCGGGAAGCTCCAGCTCTTCGCCGGTGGGACGGCGCCTGTCGCTTACAACTGCCGATGTCAAAAGACTTCGGTTTTAGTAGATGTAGACGGGAGTGCCGACGGCAACCATCGGATAAAGGCGCTCGATGTCTTCGTTGCGCATGCGCACGCAGCCGTGGCTGACCGACTGCCCGATGCTTTCGGGATGGTCAGTTCCGTGGATGCCATAGCCGTCCCCGAGGTCGAGGCGGCGCGTCCCGAGGACGCCCATGTATCTGCGTGCGGTGGTGCCGTACGGCGGCACAACGATATTTCCATTGACGACGATCTCCTTGCCTTCAACTCCCCCTCCTAAAGACACGGAGGAGCCGTTGGAGTAACGCTTTACGACCTCGCCATTTCGCGTCGTAATGACCCCACCATCGCCGGTTGGCAGCGCCTCACCTGCGTCGAGGTGGACGATTCCCAACCCCTTTTTGTGAGCCTGCTCCACGTAATGCCAGTCGGGCGGCACCCAGGCTGGATTTTCATCCTTGCCTTTCACGGTCAAACGCCCGCGGGGAGTCTCGAAACGCCACTGTCCGTTCGACCCACCAACGAGCTCCTTACCGCTGCCTGTCGCGACGGGTGCCTGGAAGAGGATTTCCTTGCCCTGCTTATACCAAAGGTGGTGGTCAGCCATGCTCACTACGATGTACGGCTGATTAGTGGCTTCGGCTGCGGTCTCGCTCATCAACGCCTTCAGGCTGTCGGCGGTCATGCCCAGCTTCGACTTGATCTCGGTGAGGACGCCGAGGTTGTCGTTGTAGACCATGCGATTGACGTCGCGCTCGTAGCGAAGCTCGGCCGTATTGGTGAGCAGCATCACGCTGAGTATCGCGGCGACGACGAATCCGGAAATGAGCATCCAGACCGTCTTCCCGCCGTATGAAAAAATTCTGGTCATCAGTAGAAGTATACTTTCATGCCTGCACTAAGGTTCGGCATGATCGCTTTCATGTCTTCGGTGCTGATTCTCAGCCCACCCGCTGGAATCGCGGTCGAATCGTTGGTGTTACTCGACGAAAGGATCTGCGTTCCCCCGTCGAGCACGATCTTCGTATCGCCCAGGTCAGCGATGGTGCGCTCGCCGCGCGGAATCGCGACTGGCGGAGCGGTGTCGGTCGGGGAAGCCTGACGCTCAGGGCCGAACTGAACCGGCATCTCACGGAGCAGCGCGCCCTCGCGCGTGAGATACATGCGAGCGCTGTCGACCGAGACATTGAGGTGCAGACGCTTGTCGAACTTTGCCTGTCGCTTGGCGAGCTCGATCGCAATGCGGAGCTTGTTCTGCTCCGATTGCACGATCGCGTCGGTGCGCTCGCGCTCGGCGGCCGTCATGTGCTCGCGCAGCTGGGCGACGTCGTGATTGTACTTGACACGCTTCGCCACCAGCCAGCCGTCGACGACGAGCATCGCCGCCAAACCAAGGCCGAGCACGAAGACGAAGCCGGGATAGGCGCGCCGGAAGTCTTTCCAGGTGCCGCGCCGCCGATCCCCTTCTCCGGCGCGCTCGGCGCGGCGTCTCGTCTCCGGTCCGGTTTCAACTTTCGGTTTGAAAAAAGCCATCTCGGTTCGCGCGCCCTCTCCTAGGGTGGAATTACATTACTTGATATAATGGCAAGCAAACAGCGAGCGCGGCCAGTCGCGCTGATAGTACTCGATGGATGGGGCTACCGCCCGCAAACCGAAGGCAACGCAATCGCACTCGCCAACACGCCGATCTGGGACAATCTGTGGTCGCGTGGATCCCGCACATTACTCGAGGCTTCCGGTCTTCGCGTTGGCTTGCCTGAGGGGCAAATGGGCAACAGCGAAGTAGGACACCTCAACCTCGGCGCGGGCAGAGTGGTGATGCAGGACCTTGTACGCATCTCCTCTGCCATCACTGACGGAAGGTTCTACACCAATCCCGCCCTGGTGGGTGCATGCCGCGATGTAGCGGGAAATGGCGGGACGCTGCACCTGATGGGATTGATCGGAGCCGGTGGTGTGCACGCGATCGACACCCACCTCTTCGCGCTGATCGAGATGGCGAAACGGCAGGGACTCAAACGAGTGGCGATCCACGCCTTTCTCGATGGACGTGACACGCTGCCGAAGTCCGCGCTCGGTTACATGCAGGAGCTGCTCAATTACATCGCCAAGATCGGGTCGCCCGCGAAGATCGCCAGTGTGTCGGGACGCTACTACTCAATGGATCGCGACAAGCGCTGGGACCGCACCCAACTCGCGTATCGCGCGATCGTGCTCGGCGAAGGGGCGCACGAGACGGATCCACTCGAGGCAATCCGGAAATCATACGCCGCGGACAAGACCGACGAGTTCATGTTGCCGGTGGTCATGGTCGAGAATGGAAAGGCGGTCGCACCGATGCGCGACGGCGATGCGGTGATCTGCTTCAATTATCGATCCGATCGCATGCGGCAGATCGTGAGTGCCCTGCTGCGGGGAAGCGGAGATTTCAGCGGATTCGATGTCCGGAGCGGTCCCGACGTGAGCATCGTCACGCTCACAAACTACGACAAGACCTTCAAGGTGCCGATCGCGTTCGAGCCGACGTCGATGGCGCGAATTCTGGCAGAAGTTCTGTCGTCACAGGGTCTGGACATGCTGAAGACGGCGGAAACCGAGAAGTATCCGCACGTGACTTACTTCTTCAACGGCGGTGTCGAAGCTCCGTTTCCGTGCGAGCAGCGTGTGCTGGTGCCGAGTCCGAAGGGTGTGGCGACCTATGATTTGGCGCCGGAGATGAGCGCGGCCGGTGTAACCGACGCGTTGGTGAAGGGTATCACGTCGGCAGAGTTCGACTTCATTCTCTGCAATTACGCGAACGCAGACATGGTAGGGCACAGCGGATCGATTCCGGCGACGATCAAAGCGGTCGAGACCGTGGATCAATCGCTGGCGAAGGTTCTCAGAGCGGCAGAGGCATCCGGCATGCGACTGATCGTCACTGCCGACCACGGTAACGCGGAGATGTTGATCGATCCCGATACGGGCGGGCCACACACCGCGCACACGACCAATCCCGTGCCGTTCGTCGTCGTGGACTGGGAGCAGGAAACACCGCTGCGTTCGGGCGGCGCGTTGTGCGATGTGGCGCCAACTATATTGTCGATGCTGGGCGTCGAGCAGCCGGAGGAAATGACCGGCGAAAACCTCGGAGTGGATTAAGTGAAAGGAATCATCAGCGCATTTGCGCTTGTCGTTTTAGCGGGCACCGCCCAGGCGCAGGTCGGACACCTGCCGCAAAACAGTCCGTATCGCGACATCGAGACGTCGCAGGAGCTGACGTTCTTCGGCGGGCGCTATCGCGCGGGTCAGGATCCGATCGGCATCGCGCCGCAGGATGGGCCGATGTTCGGTTTGCGTTACCTGATTCACGTCGGGGGGCCGGCGTTTCTGATGGCGAGATGGTCGCATGTAAACAGTTCCAGAACAGCGATCGATCCGACCAAAACAGGCACGGCGCGTCAGCTTGGCAAGAAAGATGTTTCAGTGAACGTGTACGACGTTGATCTGGCGCTGAACCTCACGGGGCAGAAGAGTTTTCATCACATCATTCCGGTGTTGAACCTTGGCGCCGGTGTCGCCAGTTGCGGCTGTTCGGTGGAGAGCGATCCGTACACCTTCGGCACCCCGTTTGCGTTCACATTCGGTGGCGGACTCAGGTGGGTTCCCGGCGGACGGTTTCAGCTGACGGCAGACTGGAACGACTATCTCTACCAACTGAAGTATCCGACGGCTTACTACCTGGCTCCCTCGAGCGGGACTGCGGCGGTACCATCGAATCAGGAACGCTCTTTCTGGAAGAACAATCGGGCACTGACAATCGGCGCGTCGCTGCTGTTCTTCCGGTAACCTGAACTTCCCTCGTCAGGGGGGAGCAGCGGAGGAAACGTGGAACGCGATTACGAAGACATCAGGGATACCGACGATCTCAGCGACAACGAGCTCCGCGCGTTAGTGCGCGATCGGCTCGAAGAGCAGCAGGCCTTTGACTCCGACGACGTTCAGATCGCCGTTCGATCGGGTGTGATTTATCTGGGCGGCAGAGTCGGCACCGAGGAAGAATTCCGAATCATCGAGCGGGTCGTCACCGATCTCGTCGGACTGAAGAATCTCCGCAACGAGATGGTGGTCGATCCGATTCGCCGCGCGGTCAGCCCCGAAGCGATTGACGAGCACCTCGCTGACGAGGAGATGCACGAAGGACTTCTGCTCGGCGACAGGCCACGCAACGAGGATCCTGAAGCGGAGCACGTCCACGAAGACCTGCGCTCCGAACTGTTCGGCACGACCGACGTCCAGAACTCGATCGCGAACGCCCTGCCCTGGAATCCGCCGGACACGCCGACTCCCGAAGGCGTAAGTGGACAGGATGTATCGCCGAACGTGCTGAACGACGAGCACTAGCGGCTGTAAGACCGAGGCCCGACGACTAAGTGCATCTTAGTCGTCGGGCCTCGGTCACAACCTCCCGCCTCCCGCCTCCCGTCTGACATATTATCGCGATGGCCACTGCTTCCCTCACCCGCCGCACCTCGTTCTCTGCGGCGCATCGCTATAGCCGGCCCGAGTGGAGCGATGCGCAGAACATGGCGACGTTTGGCGCGTGCGCGTGGCCGAATTTTCACGGTCACAGCTATGTGTGCGACGTCACTGTCACTGGTCCGATCGACGAGCAAACCGGTTTTGTCGTCGACCTGGGCGTGCTCGATCGGATCTTGAAGGAGCAGGTCAGGGACCGGTTCGATCACCGCAACATCAATCTCGACGTGCCTGAATTCGGCGACGGCAAGCTGGTGCCCACTGGCGAGAATCTGGCGCGATTCATCTTCGAACGAGTCGATAAGGAATTGCCGAAGCCGGCGAAAGTAATTCGCGTGACGGTCGGTGAGGACGATACACTGAGCGCGACGTACAGCCGAGACTAATGAAGACAATATCCAGTGGAACGCGCCGTGTGCGCGCTCTGATGTTGCTGGCGCTGTCCGCAACACTGGCGTCGTGCGTGACAGTTTCATCGGCAATGCGACCAGGTTCGCCGCGCAACGATCTGCGGCACCTGATCGATTCGCTGACCAGTCAGCCGGAGTTCCGCGGCGGACACTGGGGCGTGCTGATCGTAAATCCGCGCACCGCCGACACGCTGTACTCGAAGGAGGCGGGCAAGCTGTTCATGCCCGCGTCCAACATGAAGATCATCACCAGCACCGCCGCGCTGACGCTGCTCGGGCCGGACTACACCTACAAGACGACGTTTCTCACCGATGGTCCGGTGCAGGACTCGCTGCTCGACGGCGACCTGATCGTGATTGGACGCGGCGATCCGACAATCAGCGACAACATGCGCGGTGTGGCGACGACGGTGATGGATGGGCTCGCCGATTCGATTCGCGCGCACGGGATTCGCCAGATCACCGGCAGACTCGCCCGCGTTGGCAATGCCTTTCCTGACTCCATCCATGGTTACGGCTGGGAGTGGGACGACCTCGGCGAGTATTACGCAGCGGGCGTCGACGAATTGATCTTCAACGAAGGGATGGCGCCGACGACATTGCGGCCGCCGCCCGACACCGTCCGTGACAGCGCGTACTCCGGTCCGGCAAAGGATCCCGCCACTGCGTACCTCAATGCGCTGAACGATGCGCTGATTCGCAAAGGCATCACGCTCGACGCCGGCGTGCTCGACAGCATTCTGCCGACGCCATTCCACATGGATACGCTGTTCACGTTCACGTCGTTGCCGATGCGAAACATTCTGCCGGCGCTGCTCAAGCCATCGCAGAATCAAATCGCCGAGATTCTGCTCAAGACCATTGGTCTCGAGCGCGGCGGAATGGGAACCGCAGACAGCGCACGCAAAATCGTGGGGCAGCTACTGCTGTCGTGGGGAGTGCAACCGGACGGGTTCGTCATTCGTGATGGCAGCGGCCTTTCCAGACACGACCTGGTGACGCCGGAGACGCTAGTGCGCGTGCTCGATCGAATTCAGCAGGATACCGCGTTCGCAGTCTTCTACAACGCGCTGCCGATCGCAGGCATCGACGGCACGCTCAAGGATCGGATGAAAGGCACGCTCGCTGAGGGTAACGTGCATGCGAAGACCGGTTCGATTTCCAACGCCCGCACGCTGTCGGGTTACGTGACGACTGCCGACGGCGAGCGGTTGATATTCAGCATCATGGCGAGCAACTGGACCGGCCCGACATCCATGGTCACGCGAGTAGCCGATCAGATCGCGGCCGCGCTCGCTGCTTACCGCACGCGCTGACATCGTCATGGCGCGGACGCGCAGCGACAACCCGGCGCTGACGATCGCGGAAGCGAGCGAAAGAATGCTCGCAGAGATCCGACCGCTGGCGATCGAAAGAGTCCCGCTGCGCCAGGCACTCGGCAGAGTGCTCGCAGAAGACATCGCGGCCACAGTGACGATGCCGCCGTGGAGCAACTCGTCCATGGATGGATACGCGGTGCGCTCCGCGGACATCACACCGGTGATGACGGGCGCGAGAGTGAAGTTGCGGGTTGTCGGCACGATTGCGGCCGGTGATTTTGCCAAGGGACCGCTCAAGCGCGGAGAGGCGATGCGAATCATGACCGGCGCGCCAATTCCCAACGGCGCGGATTCGGTGATTCGCAAGGAGGACACCGACGGCGGATCCAAAAGTGTCGAGATTCGGGACGCGCGCGATGTCTGGAAGAACGTGCGACCGGCGGGAGAGGATTTTCAGCGCGGCGACACGTTGGCGAAGCGAGGATTCCCGCTTAGACCCGCGCTGCTGGGAGTCCTTGCTTCGACGGGGATCCGCAAAGTAAAAACCTTCAGGCGACCACAGGTGGCGATCATCAGCTCGGGAGACGAGCTGGTCGACATCGATGATTTCGACAAGGTGGAAAAAGGGCGCCGCATCGTCTCGACCAACAGCTACACTCTCGAGGCGCTGACGCGAGTCGCCGGTGGAATACCGCGCGATCTCGGCATCGCCGCCGACACCAAAGCGTCGCTGCGACGAAAGCTGGAGAGCGCTCAGGGCTCCGATCTGATCCTGACGTCGGCCGGCGTTTCGGTCGGCGACATGGATCACACGCGTGAAGTGTTCGAGGACCTCGGTGGAGAGATCAAGTTCTGGAAGGTAAGAATGCGGCCTGGGGCACCGCTGGCGTTCGGCCTGCTGAATGGCGTGCCCTGGATCGGCGTATCCGGCAACCCGGTGTCGGCGATGGTGAGCTTCGAGGTATTCGTGCGCCCAGCGCTGCGCAAGATGCTCGGCCATGCAGCGTTGTTTCGGCGCACGGTGAGCGTCACTGTCGACGAGGAAATCAGAATTGCAGCGAAGCTGACTCACTTTTTGCGCGCAATCGTCACGCGGGCGCCGGACGGACGCTTGAGCGCGAGGCTGACCGGACAACAGAGCTCGGCGGCGCTTACGTCGATGGCGAAGGCGAACGCGCTGCTGATCGTGCCCGAGACTTCGAGCAAAGTCCCGAAGGGGTCGAGCGTCAACGCGCTGATGCTCGATCAAAGCCTGGAAGAAACGTCGGCGTTCGAGTTGTGATGGATCGCCGCGTCGAAGATCTCGACGTGCTACACGGTGACGCACTGGTGGCAGCGCTCGAGCGCCGCTTTCGGACTGTCATCGCCGACGTGCCGGTTGGTAATTCGAGCTACTCGATTCTCAAGCCCGCAAACGCCGACGATCTGATTCGCGAAGAGGATTTCGTGAAGGATGAGCGGCTGCCGTATTGGGCTGATGTGTGGCCATCGTCGACGATCCTCGCCGCGCGCTTGCGCGACCTCGATGGTCGCGGAAAAAACGCACTCGAGCTCGGCTGCGGGGTGGGGCTTTGCACAATCGCGGCGAAAAGTGCCGGCTTCACCGTGCTTTCGACGGACTACTACGAAGATGCGCTCGAGTTCACGCGCGCGAATGTGTTCCGCAATCTCGGCACCGATGCGCGCACGATGTTGTTTGACTGGCGCCATCCTCCCTCCGACCTCGGTCGCTACGATCTGGTGTTCGCGTCCGATGTTCTGTATGAGCTCGAGTACGCGACACTATTGCCCGAGATCCTCCATCGTGCTCTTGCACCCGGCGCTTCGGCGGTGATCGCTGACCCCGGGCGAATCGCAGCGCCAGTCTTTGTCGATGAGTGCGCGCACGAAGGTCTCTCAGCGCGGGTCGTCGATACGCTGCCGTTCGCATCGGGTGAGATTCGACAGCGAATCAATATTTACGAGGTTAGCGGTGAGCGGTGATTGACCGAGGCCCGAGGATTACGGCATCAGTCTACCACCGTCAAACCGCTAACCGTTACATCTGTCGGTACTTCGGGCCGCTGCCGCCCTCGCGCGGAGTCCAGCGCGGACCTAGTACGTCGGTGGCCTTGCAGTCGACGCAGTTCGCCGGGCTTACGACGAGACGCTCGCCATCGCGCTCGTAGACGCCGGCCGGGCACATGTGAGTGTATAGCTCAGCGACATCGGCGGTGATGTCGGCACCGACGATGAGGTGCGATGGAATGTCGTCGCGCGTCGCGTTTCCGGATTTGAACACCGCGTCGAGCTTGCCGAAGGTGAGCTTGCCATCCGGCACAAACGCGCGCGGCGGCGTGACATCACGCGGAACATCGGCGTCGGCGTGCGACGCGATCTTGCCGCCGAAGAGGGTGCCGCCACTGATCGACATCAGGCCGACCTTGAGTCCAGTGAGATAAAAGTTGCGCTCCTGGAACGCCACTCTCATGTTGCGCCGGGCCCGCAGGTCGCTCGCGATAAAGCTGCCGTCGACCATCGTGTCGTACTCTTTGAGTGTGTTTGCGGACGTGTCCTTCTTTTTTAGCGCGTCGAAGGCGGCGCGCGCGGCAAACATTCCGGACTGCATCGCATAGTGGATGCCTTTCAGCGACGCGACTTCCACAAATCCCGCTGCGTCGCCGACGATCATCAGACCGTCGCCATGGCAGCGCTTGTGCAGCGCGTAATAGCCGCCCTCGGGGATGGTCTTCGCACCCCACTCGACCATCTCTCCGCTCTCGAGAATTTCACGAAACAGCGGATGCAGTTTCATGCGCTGTAACATCTCGTGCACATCGTCGGTGGTGCGCTTGTAGTCGAGACCGACGACGATGCCGAGCGCGATGAGATTGCGCGTGAGGGGATACATGAAGCTGCCGCCAAAACAATCTTTCGGAACGGGCCAGCCGAGGGTGTGCACAACGGCGTCGAGCGGCTTGAGAGTTTCCCAAATCTCCTTCACGCCGAGCGCGAAGATCTGCGGATTGTCGGACTGAATCTGCTGCCACTGTAAATACGCCTGTGACAGTGTGCCGCGAGTGCCTT